>JAUIAH010000007.1 GCA_030425385.1 Verrucomicrobiia bacterium
ACAACGACAAGAGCGCGCAGTAGAGGGCCACGTCTGTAGTCGCAAAGAGGTTGTCACTGGCTGAGCGTGGGTGAGGGTACGGTGGAAGAGTGCGTTCAGCAGATGGAGACGCGCATAGGAAACGATATAATCGTAATGAAGGGACAGGGCCTTAATCGTAATGGCCTTGACGACCTCGCGCGCCCAACGGGCTTCCATAAGATAAAGGACAGGGCCTCAGTCGTAGTCGCCGCGTGACCAAGACCTTGAACACCGGAAGCCGCTCCCTACAGGAGTCAGAGCCGGACAGCGGAACAGCATGGACGAAGCGTACACAGGGAAGTGAGGAGTTTAAAGGGACAGGAGAAATAATGAGAAAGCAGTTGTCAAGATCGAGAGGTGAGCGTATAGGTGCTCAACATGAGAAAGCCTCGTCGCATGCTGTTAGTCGAAGGGTCGCAGTGTTTTCACGTCGTATTACGTGTCAATGGGCGGCATTCCCTGTTGGGTGAGGAGGCGAAGGAGCGGTTTGCGAAGCTGCTGCGGAAGGTGGAGCGCTTTGCGAACGTGACTGTGGTGACGTGGACGATGCTGGACAACCACCTGCATTTGGTGCTGCAGGTGCCGGAGACGATTGGGGTGGATGAGCTGCCGGAGGAGGAGTTCTGGGCGCGGTTGAGTGCGTTGTATTCGCGGGAGGAGATGGATGCGATTCGGGCGCGGATCGCGTCGTTTTATAAGCTGAATGGGGGCGCGACGGCGGTGGTGCAGGAGAAGGCGTATCGGCAGGATTTCGTGAACCGGATGCATGATCTTTCGGAGTTTATGAAGACTCTGTTGCAGCGGTTCACGGTGTGGTTCAACAAGCGTCATGAGCGGGTGGGGCGGCTTTGGGAACAGCGGTTTAAGAGCGTGGTGATTGAGGGCGGTTGGGACGCCTTGATGACGGTGGCGGGGTATGTGGATCTGAACGCGGTGCGGGCGGGGATGGTGGAGGATCCGAAGGATTATCGGTGGTGCGGCTATGCGGAGGCAGTGGCGGGGAAACAGGCGGCGCGTCGTGGGTTGGGGTATTTGATGCAGGAGGAAGCGTTACGTGAGGGGCGGGCGATTCCGAATTGGCGCGTGGTGGGTCGGGAGTATCGGCGGGTGTTGTTTGGGATGGGGGAGGCGCAGGTGACGGCTAGTGGAGAGGTGGTGCGGAAGGGGGCGTCTGCGGAAGCGGTGGCGGCGGTGCGTGAGGCTGGAGGGGCGTTGTCGTTGGCGGCGCTGTTGCGGTGTCGGGTGCGTTATTTTACGGACGGGGTGGTGATAGGATCGAAGGGGTTTGTGGATGGGTTCTTTGAGGCGAAACGGGAGTACTTTGGGCCGAAGCGGAAGGATGGAGGACGGAAGATGCGTGGCGGGGATTGGGGGGAGCTGCGGTCGCTGCGCGACCTGCGGGAACGGTTGGAGTGATAGGGTCGGCTTTGCCGGAGAGGTCAGAAAGAGATAGGCGTTTGGACCACAGAAGACTCAGATGGTCACAGATTGACGCGATCGGCTTGCATTAGGGCAAGGAGCTGCGAAGCTCTTGGCGGCAACCGAGCCGAGTGCGCGTTTCTCTGAGGAGCCTTGTGCGGGAAAACCGCACGCAGGGATCTGCGAGGTGGGCGCCCGGTGGCCGGTGTCCCTACCTCACTCGCTTAGAGAATAATGCTGGGAAACGCGACACGAATATCCAGTGCTGTTGCGGTTGTTTGTCTTATATTTCTGACGTTGTTCAATGGGCGAGGATTTGGAGCGCCGATCAGTCTCGATCTACATGATCGGAATCCCTTTGCATGGATTCTGCTAACTTCATTAGCCATCGTCATCGTGCTTCTAAGTGTTCACCTTTGGAAACGAGGGCATTCGATCCGCCCGGCATTATTGATTCTGGCGTTCCCCGCACTCCTGGTCTTAGCACTTACAAGTCCGTTCTCTCGGATTCATGGGGTCGTATTTCAATTTTTATATATAGGTTCCCTACTGTGGTTTGTGTTCTTTACTGCTGATGTGTTAGAAAACTTCGTTGCCGGTGCGCTCTTCATCGTGGTAAGCTTAATTGGATTAGTCATAATTGCTCCTGTCTTCGATCTAGGAGGAATGCAGAAGATTCTGATAGGATATGCCTTGATGTGCACGTGCCTTATCCAGAGAAGAGCTGGTTCCGCGTTGAAGTAGACAGCTTCATCCTGGACCGGCTATAGTTCAACAAGGCGAGGCTCCGAATCCTGGCTTCGGTCCGTTGTTAAAAAGCTACATTTTAACGCTAACGTACCCCAAGCAGGCGAAGTTCTCCAGCTGGGATTTGCTTCGCTTGGATGTTCTGGCTACGACGCCATGCGCACAGTGTTAGTTAGGCAAGGTAGAGCTGGAGTTTCTGCCGATTCCAGGAAGACAATCTGCGATAAGGGCGCATTGACATTCTCGCTGTAGTCCTTGAGATTGCCGCCAATGAGAACACAAATCGCTGACGACTTGGCAGACCTCGTTCTCACCGACTCAAATATGCAGACGGTGGATCACATCGACTGTGATTCACCTTTCTGCAAGCCATCCATCCTCCGCGCGCTCCGTGCCTCTGTGAGAGTTCTAGCTTTAACAGCATGGCGCTTATTGTCGGATCGCACCATTGCTGGCGCCGATTCACAACGCATGGACATCACGAAAGCCTTGCCTGCGAGGCAGGTGCCTTGTAAGATGTTGGCATAGAAAGTGTGCGGCCGGAACAAGGCGACCACCAGAGCCCGGCTACGGCCTGATGTTAGGATGACCTCGCTGGAATTCAAACACCAACTCCGCGATCAACCCGCCCCACTTTACACACTCTCGTGGAGGCGATCTCGCACTCATACTATCTAAGTGGACCAAGAGAGACACTTGGTTGCTACATCGACCTATGCGAAGGTCATCGCTTACCAGTTAGCTCCTGACTACTCCGGAAGCTAGAAGCCATGACATTGGCTTTAGCAGCAAATCAGCCAGCGAACTAAACGACGCGCGGAACTCCGGCTCCGGTTTGTTCTTAGAATGCCTTTCGTTGACTCCGGCATAACCTCGGCGATTGCCGTCAGCCGGGGTTCAGTGGCCTTGATCGTTCTCCAATGAAAGCAGGCGCGAAGATCTAGCTTGCAATCAGTGCGTCATTGACGTATAGTGGAATCGCTAGATGACCTTCTATGAGACCGACATCTTCACGGCACGCATTGTCGACCTTATCTCGGATGACTCCTACGCTGAGTTGCAGTCGGTTCTCATCACAGATCCAGAAGCTGGTGACCTCCTGCCTAGGTCACGAGGGCTTCGAAAGATTCGATGGCGTTCAGGAGGTAAGGGAAAGCGTGGCGGGATCCGGGTCATCTATTATTTGGTCCATCGCGAAGAGATCTTCATGCTCTATGCCTACCCGAAGAATGAACGGGAGAACATTTCCCAAAGTCAGGCGGCGAAGCTGAGAGACCTTGTAGAACACCATTTGAACTCATGAACGAACAAGACTTCAACCAACTGTGTGAGAGCATCCGGCAGGCTGGAGAGATCAAGCAAGGCAAGCGGAAGCCATCACGAGAATTCAAGTATTCAAATCCAGACGTGAAAGCCATACGGGAGCGCCTTGAGCTTTCACAATCCCGGTTTGCTGCGATTATTGGAGTAAGCGTGCGGACATTACAAGGCTGGGAGCAAGGCCGCCGTGAGCCTGATGGGCCAGCGAAAGCTCTGCTGAGGGTTGTGGATAGAGATCCTGAAGCTGTTCTTCGGGCGCTCCACGCATAACGAAGTGGAGAACAGATCGGCGCTGGCCGACCGCTCTCCCGGCCGGTGCTAAAACGACCACTTTGGCCAGAACACAAATCCAGAAGTCAGCCTCTATCGCCAGAGCGTCGGCAAGCCTTTAACGCTGTTCTGTCATGAATTTCTATCTCTATGAGCTACCGCTAGCGGCGTCGCCTAAAGTAGGGACAAGTGTGGAACTCGATGGCTGTGACGGATTCTTTGATCAATCATTGAGTGCTGGCCTTGTAGGCACATCTCGGTGGGTTCTTGAAGAGGCAGAAGATGCACTTTGGGAATGCCACAGTCTCGAGGACATTCGAACGAATCTGGACATCCCTGCTTACCGAATTCAGATTCACGAATGTAACGACTTCTGGGGATCCGGGGAGATCGTCGAAGTATCGAGGTTCCTCGATTTGGCGTTTGCTGAAACCCGGTATCCACTTCCAGAGGAGCGTCTAGTCGAGAATTACATGAAAGCCCTTTCCCGCTCAGAGCCGTTTGTTGCGAGAGAGTATTTCTTTGAGCGAGCCATTTGTCCGAATGTGACTTGTGGGTTCCAGTTTCAGACGTGGTATCGCGTACTCGCTCTCAGGGGAAATGACAACGAATCGCGCATCATAGACTTCCCCGTCTGATTAGGCGAGCTGCACCATTAAATCAAACAAGACAGCGAATAATAAAATAAAGGGACAGGGCGTTAGTCGCAATAGCTTTGACGACTTCGCGCGCCCAACGGGCTTCCAAATCGGGAGTTAGTCGGAAAAGGTAATAAAGGGACAGGAAAAGATAATAAAGGGACAGGGCGTTAGTCGTAATGGCCTTGACGACCTCGCGCGCCCAACGGGCTTCCATAAGATAAGGGGCATGGCCTCAGTCGTAGTCGCCGCGTGACCAAGACCTTGAACACCATTGACGAGATGGATGGCGGAATAGCATCGGTGAAGCTAGACAGGGAAGTGAGCAGGCCGCAGGGAGGTTCGCACTCTCCTTAAGATTGAGACAGCCCCGTGAATGCGAAATGTGTGAAGCCGACTTTGTAACGTCAAGGGGAAGGCAGCATCCTGACGACCGCAATGGCAAGGACGTGAGGGTTCCACCGGGTTCGAGCAAGATCGTGGCATGTGCACAAAGAAGCGAATCAGATGAACCTCATACTGAGCGTGTGGCCGGTAGTGAGGCAGGCGGGAGCGAGAAGGAGTCAGACCCACCCATAGTAGTCAGAGACGGTAGGACCGATCACAAGGCGAAGGGGGAGGGCAGAGAGGCAACGCAAGCAAAGCACGCACTGCGGGAGACGAATGCTCACGATACCAGTGTCAAGCACCCTGCTTGCATTAGGGCAAGGAGCTGCGAAGCTATTGGCGGCAACCGAGCCGAGTGCGCGTCTCTCTGAGGAGCCTTGTGCGGGAAAACCGCACGCAGGGATCTGCGAGGGGAGCACCCGGAAACGGGTGTCTCTACCTCACTCGATATAGAGATATGGAAGCAGACCTAGACGCTATTGATTGGAACGAGTTAACTAAGTTCGGAGACACTGAGGGCTTCGCTGAATGGAGAATGGAACAGGAGGAAGAGCCAAATTGGATTCTGAGCGGAGAGAAGGTTGGCTGGATGAATGATTCTGGCAGCACTTTCTTTGGGATTGCGGAGGCCCTTAACGAAATGGCAGGTGAGCTTCCTGAAGCGCAGCGCGAACTACTCGAAAACAGCTACCTCATACTTTTTGCCGCCGGAGACGAATTCACGATAGAGGATATTCCCTGCATTCCCGACTCTTGCTATATCTTTGCACTCTCGCCTGAAAGAGTTGCCTCAATACACGAAAGCATCAGCCAGCTAGACCGACAAGTCATCGTTAGGAAGGTCACAGAGTCGATGGAGGGCTTTGAGGCCGATTGGATATCTGATTTTTTCAATCAAACCGACGCTGTGGTTAAAGCAGCCCTATCTAGAAACTGGGGTATTCTTGGATTCGCGGGTTAGATATCGAACAAACACCTGAGGGGTTCTAGCAAGTGATTTCGGTGGAATTGTTGGCAGAGTTATTTGCAGAATTCAGGAGATCATCGATGGGGCTACCGGCCTTCCGCAAGGCGGCAATGTAGGTCGTTTCATCGTAGGGCACACGATCTTTCCAGCACCGAAAGAGGATCCGGATCCACTTAAACGCCAAGGTCCGCAAAGCCGGGTATTGGCGCATCCCTTTCTCCTTTAGGTGATCGTAACAAGCCCTCGCCCAAGTGCTCTTCATTAAGCCCAAAAGAAAGGGACAGGGCCATAAACGCAATGGCCTTGACTTGCGTGCGATGGGCGGGCTCAGGGCTCGGCGGGTCTGCTTTTGTCCCGCGTCGCTTGAAGGAGGATGGCGCTGAGATCATGGTGCCCGTGCCAGCGGAGGGCGCGTTCGCAGTCTTTTGCGGAGACCGTGAAGCAGGCGATGGACGAGCGCTTTCCTCCGGCATGCCCTCCTTGGGGAAGGAAAGAAACGTGTCGCCTCGAAACAGCCGCTGCCCGTTCTCTGGGCGCTGGTGTGAGTGGGAGAGGGAGAGGGATCTGGTGGTTCTTCGGCTGTGGCGCGCTGAAGAATCCTATCGGACGAGTCTACGCCAGGTCGAGTGCGCCCCCCTGACAAAGCTTCGGATTGCCGAAGCTTTCCACATGGTGTTGGGCTCCGTGGGCAAAGGCCATCCAGAGGCGGTTGTGTGCCTCGTCGTCAAACTTGAGGCTGCGTCCCATCTCAAACCCGAAGCCGTCTCCGACGAGGACGAAGGGGATATTGCGCAAGGTGTGAGAGTTGCCTTTCCCGAGTTCGTTCGTCCACACGATGGTGGTGTGATCGAGCATGGAGCCATCCGCTCCGGGCTCCGGGGTGTTGGAAAGCTTGGTCACGAGGTAGGCGAGTTGTTCAGCGAACCAGGTGTTGATCTTCACCAGCTTCTTCTGAGCATCTTCGTTGTCATCCGGTTCATGGGAAAGGCCGTGATGGCCTTCATTGATGCCTAGCCAACGCATCCGCGCCTGGCCCACGGAGTTTGTGTATTGCAGGGTAGACACGCGTGCCATGTCATTGGCGAAGGCATTGACCATGAGATCGATCTGCATGCGGGAGATCTCAGGGATGTTGTCATTGGTATCCGACACGCCGGGCTCTAGTTCGGGAGCGGCGTGGTGCAGCTTCTGCTCTTCGGCCGCTTGGAGATCCGTTTCCATGGCACGGACGAAATCAGCGTGGTCTTCTAACAATTGGCGATCCTCCGCACTCACCATGCCCTTGAGGCGTTTCAAATCCGTCTGCAGATCATCAAGGATGCTGCCGAGGTGTTCGCGATCCTGCACCTGGCCATAGAGCTTGTTGAACATTTGATAGGGATCATCGATGGCGCCCACGGGTTTGTTAGGCCCCGAATAAACCATCCGCGTCCACGGATCCGCGCGATCAGGCACGCCGACGCCAAACTCGAGCGAACCGAAACGAGTGCGCGATTCTTCGCGGCTTTGATAGTGATTCTTGATCTCCTGGTCGATGGAGATGCCGCTGCACCAGCCCGCCGGGGTGTGGGATCCGCCTTGAATGTTGCCTGGGAAGAGTTCTTTCCCGGTGAGGAGACAGCTCATCCCTCTCATGTGACTATCACCATCACCGCGCACTTTGTTAGAGAGGCCGTGGAGCACGAGCATTCTGTCCCGATAGCTTTCGAGGGGCTTGAGGATTTCCTTGAAATCGAAGTCTGTGCCGGTTGCGTCTGGCCAGAAGGCTTTCGGCACCGTGCCATTGGGACTGATCATGATGACAAGGCGCTGCTTCTTGCCGGAAGCCTGAGCTGCTCGGAGACTGGGAAGTCCCGAGAAGAAGGGGAGGGCGGCGGTCGACAGACCGATGTCGCGCAGGAATTGACGGCGGTTAGAGGTTCTTAGGTTCATGATCGGTTGAGGTGGCTTGGTTGGAGGGACTATCGTGCATGGCAGCGAGGGTCGCAATCTCGACTATGAGCGCACGGATATTGAATTGGGATGCGACAAAGTCCTGGTGGAGCGTGTCCAGGGTATTCATCCCGTAGGCATTCACGGGCTGTTTTACGAGGTGTTCAAAGAGGTGCTGGATGAACCCGCGGTGCGCCGTGGGGCTGTGTGCGGCATGCACGGCGACGTCGCGCGGTCCCCGGATGGTCAGCGAACGCCCATCCTGCGTCCCAAATTCACTCACTGGATCGATGGGGGCGTGGCGATCACGAAAGCGGTAGCGTCCTGTCGCGTCAAAGTGCTCTAGACTAAACCCTAACGGATTAATAATTGAATGACAGTTCATGCAGGCGCGGGACTTCGTGAGATCAGTGACTTTCTGCCGCATGGTTAGAGAGGGATCGAAGTGGGCGTCGTCAAATTCGATCGCTTCCGGTGGCGGCTTGAGGGAGCGCCCGAGCACCTGCCGCGCCATGAAGACGCCTCGGTGAATCGGAGACGTCGATTGATGATAGGCGAATCGTGCAAGGAGATAAGGATGGGTGAGGACGCCAGAACGGGCTTTCGGGTCGAAGGACACTTTCCGAAAGGTGTCACCTGTCATGGTCCCGTGACCGAGGAAATTGGCCAGGTCCGCATTGAGAAAGAGGTCGTTCCCTAACAGAAGTTCTTGGTAATCCGAACGCTCACTCCAAACGACATCGTCAATGAAGAGAGTGAGCGATTGGCGGAAATCGGCGATGGTGGATGCGTCAAAACCTGGGAACAATTGATGATCCTTTGTGAGGTCGTGCTCGTCGTCCAGATGCAACCAGTGAAGGAAGAAGGTGCGCACCTTCGCACGAGCGGTGGGGTGGTCTAGCAGACGTGCAGCCTCTTTCCGGACGGCGTCCGCACTTCCAAGCCAGCCCTTCTTTCCAGCGTCGCGCAACTGGGCATCGGGCAAGCCGTCGTAGAGGTAAGTGCTCAGACGGGAAACGAGTTTCCAAGAATCTGCTGCGGGGCTCAGTTCCGGGAAAAGGAATTGGGGCGATTGCAACGCGAGCAGGACGACTCGCTTCACAGCGACATCATGGGGGGTGTCCTCACAGAAATGCTGCCTCACGAAATGTTCGCGGTCTTCCTCTGTGAGGGGGCGGCGAAAGGCGCGGCTCACCAGCGTCTCACAGAATGCCTGAATCTTCTCGGTCTCGTTCTCAGGAGCTTCTGATCGCCGCCTCGGCAGATCCGCGAGATCACGGAGATGACGCGCGACATGATCGGCGGTTTCCAACGCGGCCGAGGTCACTGCCCTGCCCCATGCTTTTGAAACGGCAGACCCGCGCACATATCCCAAACTGCGGTCATCCGGTGGAAAGGGCGTTTGCAAGACCATTACGGGTGGTGCCGCCGTAGGACGGAGAGTGGTTGTCGGAATGATCTCGTTCACTCCATGAGGTGGCTTCCAGCGAAGTTCGACGGAGGCGGACTTGTCTTTGAATTTGAAATACTCCAAGCGCACGGGATACGCCCATCCGCCTAACAATTTCACGGTGGCTTTGGGTTCGACCATTTCCCCTGAACTCACCCAGCCATCGATTAGCGGGGTGTCCGTATCGCTGTTGAGATAGAGCTTGAATCCATTCTCTGTGCGGACGCTAAACTGATAGTCGCCTGTCTCTTCCACCATCAACGAGCCTGTCCATTCGATCGCGAACGCTTCCTCGCCGATCTCGCCCGGTAGGGGGCTCGCTTCCCCGAAGTCGAAATCGATCGTGGGATCCACCCGTTCCAACTTCATCTTGTCTCGGCGAGTGCGTCGGTCGTCGTAGTAGCGAGCCTGCAGGCCGCGTGCCGCCTCAGCTTTCGGTTGCCAGCGGAAACTCGCCACCAGATCGGCCACCGATTGCGCGTGCTGAGCCGCCGTCAGCCGCACGAGGTCAATGCGAACAGGCCGATTCCGAGCCCGTGCCTCAGCCGAATAGAAGGCCTCATGAATGTAGGCTGCCACCGCTTGTGCATCCTCATCAGCGCACTCTTCCGGCGCGTAATCGGGCATCGTATCGTGAATCACCTTGGCCAGATCCACCACCGTGCGGTCCCCATAGAGCGGCTCATCGTATTCATCCTCCACGCCTTCTCCCTTGTCTCCGTGGCACTCGGCGCACTGTTTCATGTAGAGAGCTTTCCCGCGCTGGGCCACTGGATTGGCCCAGGAATGCATCGGGATGAGGAGGAGAATGAGGAAGACTCGTAAAAGCATCGCTCTAGGAAGACAGAACCATCTGATCGGTCAGATGGCGCGAAGATTTCTCCGACAGGCGGTCGATTCCACTTTCCTCACGACCGATCGGAAATGTTCGATTCTGTTTGCATGAAATTAAGAACATGTTTTAATGTGCCTTAATTATGAACACCGCAATCTTAGAGAAATCGATACCCGCTTTGAACGTGAAGAGTCTTGAGAGCTTCGTTGCCAAGCTCGTGAATCTTGAAACCAGCGCGTCTCCCCTCATCAGTTGCTACGTCGATCTGACCAAGCCGCGCGAGGTGCAGATCGCCGAGATCCAGCACCGAGGCGCGATCGCCCGATCAGGTCTGCGTGGTCAGGCCCGCTATGACTTCGACGATGCCTTCCAAGAGATCATCGACTATCTTCGGCAGCGCCCCATGGGATCGCGGAAATCGTTAGCGATCTTTAGCCGTTGGGGAGACGAGCCTTTCTTGGCACCCATGGAATTTGAGATGCCCATGGAAGACCAAGTGAGTGTGGATAGCCTACCAATGATCTATCCGCTGGTGGCGCTCAAGGATAAGCTCCATCGCTTCGTGGTGGTGCTCACCTCGGAAGCTGAAGCACGCATTCTTGAAGTGGTGATTGGGCAGGTGACCGAGTCCATTCTGGCGAAACGCCCTGAGCTTCGCAAGCGCGTGGGGCGTGAATGGACCAAGCAGCACTTTCAAAGTCACAAGCGGAATCGACACACCCAATTCATCAAGGAGAAGGTGGCGACCATCGAATCGCTCATGGCGAAGAAAGGATACAATCACCTGATCATCATGGGATCGGCTCCCAATGTGACGCGACTAACCAATGCCCTTCCCAAAGGCATTCAGGAGAAGGTGATCGAACCTAACGGAGGAGCGATTGGGCATGATGTCAGTGACGTCGTAGCCGAGGCCGTTAAGCTTTTTATTGACGCCGAGGAAGCGGAATCGCATTCGACTGTGGATCAGCTCCATGAAGGGATCATGACCAACGGTCTCGCGGTGGCCGGTCACGACCAGGTGCTCCGGGCACTCCTGACGAGGCAAGCCGACACCCTGGTGATCCTCGATAGCTATCCGCTAGAACAACGTGAGGAACTTGTCCGCGCAGCGGTTCAGGCTAAGGTCAACATTGAAACCGTGGGCGAGAGTGAAATGCTCGACCACTATGGCGGAGCAGGTTGCTTGCTGCGCTATCGCACGCCTAGTCTTTTCGAGCATCATTCATGAATGTCGCGAAGCTGGCAGCCTTCATCACACGCGCCGCTGTTTTAGCGGCGCTGTGGTGGGCTTGGCTCGGAGGGGAACATTTGTCGTGGATCCTTGGCGGTCCCGCGGTTTTCGTTGGGGCCTTTGTTAGCCTGGAGCAATTGCCTCCTTTGCGCGAGCGTCTATCTATGATTCACCTCATCATCCTCTTTCCCAAGCTTGCTCTCAGAGCGTTGTTAGGTGGGAGCGATGTCGCATCACGCGTGCTCTCCCCCCATCTGAACGTTTCGCCGACTCTCATGATCTATCCGATCACGCTTGAGAGGAGTGTAGCTCGTTGGTTCTTCTTGCATTGTGTGAGTCTCTTGCCAGGCACGCTTAGCGCGTCGGTTGAAGGAGATGAGGCTGTGATTCATGTGTTAGCCGATGAGGAGCGCGCTATTCGTGAACTCCACAGTCTCGAAACAGATATCGCCCGCGTATTGAAAGATCCATCTTCTACTCTATGATTGTTTCCGGTTATCAACTGCTCAGTGTTATCTTGTTAGCCACGATGATTGTCGGGTTCCTCCGCATTCTACAAGGCCCCACTGCGACTGATTGCATCCTCGCTGTGTTCTTCTTTGGAACAACAGGGATTGGCATCCTCCTGTTGCTCTCGCTTGCCAGTGGGGACACGCGCATGATCGATGTGGGGCTCGTTCTAGCATTGCTCTCGGCGGTGGTCGGAGCCACCTACGTTCGGCTTGGGTGGCTTGCAAATCTCGGGGATCAGGGGGCGGATCATGAGTGAAGTGACAGATTGGATTTCCTTCGTTCTTGCCTCGTTAGGATGTTTCTACTTTGCCGCTGGGGCTATTGGTCTCTTGCGTCTGCGAGATGTCTATACTCGGCTCCATGCGCTGACCAAGGCTGATCATCTTGGTCTTGGCTTGATCACAGCTGCAGCAATGGTGCAGCAGGATTCCTGGGGGAATGTGATAAAATTGGCGATGGTTTGGGTGCTTGTTCTCTTCACGAGCGCCTCCGTGGCGATGTTGACTGCAAGGGCCGCCTTGCAAGCGGGCATCGCCATGGTGAGAAAGGAGGACGCATGATCGATGCTCTCTTGATAGGGCTCATGTTATGGGCGGCTGTACTCACGGCGGTGTTCACAGATCTCTTCCGTGCGACCGTATCGTTCATGGTCTTTGGATTCCTCATGGCTCTCATTTGGGCACGCTTGGGCTCGATCGATCTGGCCATTGCTGAGGCTGCGGTGGGATCTGGAGTCACCGGTGGGCTTTTCTTGGCTTCACTCAGACGGTTGCATCACTATCGTGAAAACTAACATAATCGCTTCTATCATTTCATTGGCTCTGTTTGGCACTCTCGCGCATGCGTTGATTGAGTTGCCAACAAATACGTCGCGACTGACGTCGCTGGTCACGGCCAATCTCGATGAGAGCGGCGTGAGCAATCCAGTGACGGCAGTGCTGCTCAATTTCCGCAGTTATGATACGTTGTTGGAAATGGGGGTGCTTCTCTTGGCGTTGATCGGTGCGTGGGCCGTCGGGCCGCGGCAGACTCTTCCTGGTCACTCCGATGACACCGCGATGCTCATTGTTCTGCGCCTGTTTGTGCCACCGATCATTCTCGGTGCAGCGTACTTCCTTTGGGTTGGAGCCAAGGAGCCGGGAGGTGCCTTTCAGGCTGGTGCCATCCTTGCTGGAGCGCTGGTGCTCCTCCTGATCACGGGACGGGCCACTTGGTTTCACAGGGATGGATGGCATCGCTTCTTTCTATCTATTGGAATGTTAGTTTTTCTATCTCTCGCTGCCGCGCCTATGGCGATGGGAAGCAGCCTCTTGGACTATCCGAGATCGCAGGCCAAGCATTGGATTCTCATCATTGAGACGGCGGCGATGCTCTCGATCGCCTTCACCCTCGTGGCTCTCCTTGTTGGTGGGCGCCCTCATTGCAAGGAAATTGCGGACTGATGGAACTGTCGAAGGTCTATATGTTAGCAGCAGCTGCGTTGGTTGCGATCGGGTTGTTTGCTATTCTGCGCACTAACCATGTGGTGCGCCAACTGCTAGGCATTAATTTGTTAGGCAATGGCATCTTTCTCTTGTTGATTGCCATCGCTCAGGCTCCCGCTGACGCGCCGGAAGAGGGGCTCGACCCTGTGCCACAGGCGATGGTGTTGACTGGGATAGTGGTCGCTGTGTGCGCCACGGGATTTGCCCTGACATTGATCGAGCGCTATCGGGCCGTCTCGGGATGTCTCACCGTGAAGGAGGGTGCCGATGCCGACTGATCCTGCGACCGCAGCATTGTGGTTGGTCTTGATTCCATTAGTGACCGCCGTAATCACCTTTCTGCTTCCTTCAGCGGGGCGTTGCCTCGTAACCGTGGCCCTAGCGATTGCGCTCCTCCCGCTGATGCAGTTGATCCAGTATCTCTGGGTGGTAGATGGTTCTGTCATTCATGCCCTGGGAGGATGGGCGGCACCATTGGGGATTGCCGTCTCTGTGCAGGGCGATAAGGCATTTCTCCTCGCATTGATCTGGCTGGTCTGTGTTGGCGTGGGGTTGTATTCCTTGCGCTACATGGGCGAGGGCTACAAAGCCTTCTGGCCTTTGTGGATGTGTCTGTGGGCTGGATTGAATGGCTTGGTGATTGCTGATGATCTGTTCAATCTCTATGTCACGCTGGAGCTCATCGGCCTCGCGGCCGTGGCCCTAACGGCACTGACAGGAGAAGCAGCGGCACTGAAGGCGGCCGTTCGCTATCTCATTCTGGGACTAACGGGATCGCTTCTCTATTTGTTGGGAGTCGCTCTAACGTATGCTGCTTACGGAGCCGTCGACATGCCCACGGTGGCCAAGGTGATGACAGCCACGCCAACGGGAAACGTGGCCATTGCCCTGATGACGGTGGGACTGTGCCTCAAGGCTGCGATCTTCCCTGCGCATGTCTGGCTGCCTCCCGCGCATGCCAACGCGAAGGCGCCGGTGAGTGCGCTTCTCTCTGCATTGGTGGTGAAAGGTGCTTTTCTCATTCTTGTGCGTTTGTGGTGTGATGTCTATCGGAATGCTCAGACGTCCGGGGCGCAGGAGTGGTTGGGCTATCTGGGAGCTGCCGCTCTCCTGTGGGGGGCGAGCCAGGCGATCATTCAGCAACGTCTCAAGATGCTGATCGCTTACTCTACCGTGGCCCAGTTAGGGTATCTCTTCTTGTTGTTTCCGTTGATCCCGACGCATGCCAATGCGTGGCCAGGGGTTCTACTGATGTTGGCGGCTCATGCATTGGCTAAGACAGCCTTCTTCCTCGCTGCGGGAAATGTCATTTGGGCGGCTGGACATGATCGGCTCCGTGACTTGGACATTGTAATGCCTAGGCTTCCAGTGACGGCTTTCGCCATCGCTCTGGCAGGCGTGAGTCTGATCGGCTTGCCTCCGAGCGGAGGATTCCTGGGGAAGTGGCTCTTGCTTGGCGTGGCCATGGAGAGCGAGCGTTGGTGGGCGGCCATTCTTCTGGTCATGGGAGGTTTGCTTGCCTCCGTCTACATTTTTCGTGTGTTGATGTTGGTGTTTAGCGGCAAAGCACCTTCTGATGCCGTTTCGTTTCAAGCACCGCCGCCAATCATGGAATGGGCTGCACTGGGCATGGCTCTTGCGGCCATTGCCTTGGGCCTTGCTTCTGAATTGCCCTTGGCCCTGATCGAGAGAGGAGGGCGGCCATGAATAGTGCTCTGCTGCTGCCGATGATCTTGTTCAGTTCGTTCTTCACGGGCTTGATCATCTTCTTCTTGGGCGAGTCCATGCACAAGGCACGGACGTTTCTGAATCTGCTAGGTGCAGTGCTCAAGGTTGTATTGGTCGTGCAACTCTTGGCAGGTGTGCACGCAGAGGAGCCTTATCACTCGGTGCTGAAGTTGGCTCCGGGAGTTGAGATCGTCCTGACGGCGGATGCGCTTTCGGTGTTCTTTGTGACATTGTCAGCAGCCCTTTGGTTGCTGACGACGATTTATGCCATTGGCTATTTGGAAAGATCGCCCAACCGCAGCCGATTCTTTGGGTTTTTTAGCATTTGCGTGAGTGCGACGACGGGGGTCGCGCTATCAGGGAATTTGATCACGTTCTTGTTATTCTATGAGTTGCTTACGCTTTCGACTTATCCGCTGGTGATCCACAAAGGGGGCGATAAGGCATTGAGAGCAGGGCAACGCTACCTCGCCTACACGCTTATTGGAGGAGCGATCCTGCTCTTCGCCATTGCTTGGCTGCAGAGTCTCGCCGGGCCCGTGGCTTTCGTGCCGGGTGGCGCTTTGGCCCCGTTTGCTGATGAACACGCCTGGGAATTGAAGGTCATCTTTGCCCTGCTCATTCTCGGCCTTGGAGTGAAGGCTGCCATCGTGCCTCTGCATGGATGGTTGCCCAATGCAATGGTAGCACCGGCCCCCGTGAGTTCTCTTCTCCACGCGGTGGCCGTGGTCAAGGCGGGTGCCTTTGGTATCGTGCGGATGGTTTACGAAGTGTATGGAATCGAGCTTAGTCGTGATCTTGGTTTACTCCATCCGCTTGCCATCGTGGCTAGCATAACGATTCTCTATGGTTCTTTCTGCGCGCTGGCTCAGGATGAGTTGAAGAAGCGTTTGGCTTACTCCACCGTGAGCCAGGTTTCCTACATAGTGCTAGGCGCAGCGATCTTTGGCCCTGTCGCAACCATTGGGGGTATCGTTCATTTGTTCCATCAGGGGATCATGAAGATCACGCTCTTCTTCGCGGCGGGAAACTACGCGCAAGCGTTAGGTATTCATCGCATCAGCCAGATGAATGGCGTTGGTCGTAAGATGCCATGGACGACCGTGGCTTTCTCGGTTGGTGCATTAGGAATGATCGGTGTGCCCCCTTTGGCTGGGTACGTGAGCAAATGGTACCTTCAGAAGGGGGGGGTAGAAGGCGGCGAGCCTTGGATCAGCGCGGTGTTGAGTATGAGCAGCTTGCTCAATGCAGCCTATTTCCTCCCTATCCTCTATCGCGCCTGGTTTCTATCGGGAAGCCCAGAGCAAGAGGCGGCCTCGCCAGCCAAGCGCACAGACTGGTGGATGCTCGTGCTACCGCCTGTACTCACCGCTCTCTTTGTGGTTTACGCAGGTGCCTTTGCGGAAACACCTTACAGTCCGTTGGAATGGGCGAAGATGATTGCCCAACGCGAGTATGAGCCATGAACGATTCGCTGATTAGGATACTTCTGTTTGCGGCGGTTGCCTTACCGCTGTTCAACGCGCTGGCTTTTGCCATTCCCGGCGTGCGCCTCGCGGCTTGGAATGGCTCTGCCCTCGCGGCGCTTCCGGCGCTTGTCTTGGCATTGATTGCGCAGCCGGGTACAGAGGCCTTCGGCCTCGTCGTGGATGAGACAGGGCGCATCTTTCTTGGGTTTACCGCAGCGTTGTGGTTTCTGTCAGGATGGTTCACAGTGAACTGTATGCGACGAGAGAGGCATCGTGTGCGGTTCGATGTCTTCTTCCTTCTCTCAATGGCAGGTAATTTCCTACTTATCCTGGCCCGCGATATTCCCACATTCTACGCGGGCTTTGCCCTCATGGGCTTTGCTTCCGCTGGCTTAGTGTTGCATCGTGGCGATTCAGAAGCCTTGCGTGCGGGGAGGCTCTACATTGCGCTCGCTGTGTTTGGGGAGGTTATGCTCTTTGTTGGATTCGGGCATTTGGCGGCCGGAAGCGCATCGCTGCGCATCGATGAGGTGGTGTCGTCGTCCACTTCAAAGGCAGCTATCATGATGCTGTTGATCGGGTTTGGATGTAAAGCTGGTGCGCTCAGTCTGCATTTCTGGTTGCCCCTTGCGCACCCAACGGCACCCGTTCCAGCGAGTGCGGTGCTCAGTGGTGCCATGATCAAAGCAGGTATCTTTGGATGGATTCGCTTCTTACCATTGGGCCTAGTCGAATGGCCGGATCTCGGAATCACGCTGATTGTTCTTGGGTTGCTAGGTGCTTTGTTAGGAGTGGCTGCTGGGGTAACCCAAGGGAATCCCAAGACGGTGCTGGCTTATTCGAGTTTGAGCCAGATTGGAATCATGATGGTTGCATTTGGTGTGGCGTTTCTAGATCCTGCGAGTTGGCCGGCTCTTCTGAGTGCTCTCATCATTTACGCGGCTCACCATGGACTCGCCAAGGGGGCCCTCTTTCTCGCCGTTCTTCCTGTCAAGAATTGTCGGACGCGATGGCATGTTTGCTTGGGGTGCCTTGGACTGCTTCTCCCTGCACTAGCTTTGGCTGGTGCTCCCTTCTCGAGTGGTGCGGTGGCTAAGCTTGCTCTGAAGGAACCCATTCGCTATTTGCCGGGTTTTTCGGCAGTCTTGGTAGGCGTGTTATTGCCATTGGCGGCTACGGGAACAACCTTGTTGATGATTCGCTATCTGAGCCTTGCCTGGCCTAAGCAAGCCCCTAGCAATGTACGCACGAGCGACGACAGTCTCTGGATTCCGTGGGGGCTTGCTGTGCTAAGCACGCTCCTTGGCGTTTGGTTTGTTCCCGGAGGGATTGTGGACCTTGATAAGGTGACCACGCCTGCCAAAGTCTGGGCCAGTGCCTGGCCGGTGCTAGCAGGAATCGGTCTAGCGCTTAGTTGGCATCGCCTTAAGAAGAGCTTTCATTGGAAGACACCGGTAGGCCTCCCAGCAGGTGATGTGGTTGTATTGTTAGAAAGGTTGGTCCCGAAGCGAATCAGGAAGGCGATTGCTTTCGTCCCCAATAAAGACCCTGCGAGCCTTGCTCCTCGCGTGCGGGTGGATTGGCTGCGGATGGCTTCCTTGGCTGAGCAGAGAGTGCGGGAAGGGATTTGGGTTCTCCTGGCGGTGCTCTTGCTTGCCTTACTTCTGTCGATGCGATAGCGCATAGACGAAATCTAGTCACCTATCTTGATGCTTGATTCCCTCCAGTTTTGGGGCCTCCTCGTTGTTGGCGTGGAGCTTCTTGGCATTGCTGCTGCCGCGCATGCGGTGATGCATGTGCGCAGCGATCAAGGTACGATCGCTTGGTGTCTGGGCTTGATCGCCATGCCTTTGATTGCTCTGCCTTTGTATGTGGTCTTTGGGCGGGCGAAGTTTGCCCGTTACCGTGAAACCATTTCTAAAGCTTTTGATCAGAACCGTTTGAATGATCATGCGCTTGCCGATGCTATACGTCCGTTTGTGTTTCAGTCGGATGAAGCACCGAACCGAATCGAAAGCGTTCTAAGCAGGCTTTCTCCATTCTCATTTACCCAAGACAATGAGATGATTCTTTTGATTGATGGAGAAATAACATTTGAAGCGATCTTCGAAGCGATCCGAAAGGCGGAGTCTTATATCTTCATTGAATTCTATATCATTCGTTCAGACGCGTTGGGAAATCAGTTGCGTGACTTGCTTGTGGAGCGGGCGGCTGATGGGGTGAAGGTTTATCTTCTTTATGATGAGATAGGGAGTAAGGATCTATCAAAAGATTACCTGCGCATTCTTGAGACAGCCAATGTCGAAACGGCATCTTTCGGACCGCCTTTGCGCCGCTGTGATTTCTTTCACTTGAACTTTCGGAACCATCGCAAGATCGTGGTGATCGATGGACATACCGCGTTTGTCGGGGGCCACAACGTGGGTGAGGAGTATTTGGGGAAATCGCGACGCTTCGGCCACTGGCGTGACACTCATGTGCGTCTGCGAGGGCCGGCTGCCTTGGATTGCCAGCGCGTTTTTCTGGAGAGCTGGTACTGGGCGACGAGGCGGCGCCCCAACATCCCTCTCATCAAGCCGCTACCGCAGAATCATACCGATGGCATGACCTTGATCCTTCCCACGGGCCCGATTCGTGGAGAAGATGTGTGCACACTCGCATACAAGACGTTGATGAACCATGCGAAGAGGCGGTGTTGGATCACAAGTCCTTACTTTGTGCCAAACGAGTCCACACTGAATGCACTCCGTTATGCTGCTTTGAGGGGTGTCGACGTGCGATTGCTATTGCCTGCCAAGCCTGATCACTTGATTGTCCACTTGGCTGGCTACAGCTACTTGGAAGCCTTGGAGGAGTGGAAAGTCCAGGTCTACCGATACGAAGCCGGATTTCTTCATCAGAAAGTCATTCTCATTGATGATATGATCGCTGGCGTCACGACGATCAATCTTGATCAACGTTCTTTCCATCTGAATTTCGAGATTGGTGTCTTTGCCACGGGGCAAGCATTCGTGAGTCAGGTTGCTGAGATGTTAGAATTGGATTTCGAGAAAAGTCGCCTGATCACAGCGGCAGATTTCCGACATCGCAACTTGCCGTTTCGTGTTGGAGTGAATGTTGCACGGTTGTTCTCTCCAGTGCTCTGATAGAGGTAGGGCGTTAGGATGCTTGATAACTCGGTTTATCGATGGGATCGAAAGCGATCTGGTCGGGTGCAATGGTGCCACCTGAGATGACGAATGTCATGGCTTCATCCATCGTCCAGTTCGTAGAGATGACCTTTTCTGCGGGGACAATCTCTAGATAGCCGGATGTCGGATTAGGCGTAGTGGGCACGTATACGGCGACCAGTTTACGACCGGTATTGGTGTCATTGAAGCTGCGCGTGACTAGGCCGACTGTTTTCATCTCGCGCTGAGGGAAGTCGATGAGCACGACTCGTTGGACCTCATGTCCAGGAGGCTCGCTGAGTACTGCCACCAACTTCTTCACCGATCCATAAACGGATTTCACCAATGGAATCTGCTCAAGTAGTTGCTCAAGGAGACGAATCGCTCTGCGTCCGATCATCAGAGAGGTAGCTAAACCCACGCCGTAGATGACGGCGCCAACGAGGATAACTTCGAGAAAGGCTTGTAGGGTCTTGTTCTCCAGTACCGTGGAGAGAGTTGGCATTAGCGGTTCGATCAGCCGGGCAAACCAATCGATTGGTGGGCCGCCGATCTCGCGCATGAGCCCGAAGAGGAAGCGGAAGACAAGCCAGGTGACCCAGAGAGGGATGAGAGCAGTGACGCCCGCGATCAAGTAACGAGAGAGATGGGGTTTCCGCATAGGGATAATCTTTTGGGTGGGAATGGGGCGACGACCCCTTCGCCTCAGCCGAGGCCTAGATTCAGCCGTCTTGTAGTGCCGATCGGCGCTGGTTTGGAGGATGAGAGCATGATTGATGCATGCAGGTGCTAATTGATACATGAAAATAAGTGCATGTCAACAAGCTCTTAAGAAAACAGAAGAGAAGGCGCGCGCGTGCCTTTGTGGGGCAAATTCGAATCAAGTATTTGACAGGATTTAAATAACATGTAACAGATATCATGTAAAAATTGACGTAATCAGCTTATCCTTATGAACAGATCCTTCCTTTCCTCGACTCTTTCCTTCGTGCGCTCCGTGAAGCTACACTGGACAGCAGCTTTCGCTTTAGGTGTGATCCTTGGAGCCTGGCCGCTCTTGGGAGGCGCATGGATTCCCCTTGGGGCGGCAGTCGGCATGGTTTTGTTGTTCGCTCTCTTGACTGCTGCTGGTGTCCTAGCGTTTCGAATGGCGCTCAGGCGTTCCGGTGTGGATTATGAGGTCTGTGAGATGGGTCCGGTTGGGCTCTTTCTGCCGCGTGCCTTGGAACGCCTGGCTCCAGCGAGGAGAATAGCGCTCGCGATGGTAGTTCCTCTTGTATATCTTGCGGCTGGTCTGCTGACACTGCCATTTCTTCTACGAGCTGGTGGGTTGGAGGGCGTCTTGGCCGCGTGGGATTGGTGGAGTTTCTCCATGGTGGCAGCAAGGTTCTCCCTCATGAGCCTTATATTGGCCGCCGCGTATCTACTCCCCGTGTATCCCTTGGCGGGTGTTCATGTAATAGAGTCCATCCTTGAACATTTCTTCAAAGCCGAACTGAGCCACCTAGTTAGCTGTCGAATAGCACAATTGACCGCTTTAGGGATTATCCTTTGGTTCGGAATCACTCCGGTGGTCTTGGTGCTTGGGTTTTACCTCATAGTGGCTGCAGAACAAGCGCGTCGCACGCATTCCGCGAAGAAGTGTCTTGGTCACGAGAGGAGGGCAGGGAATGTGGAGACCGATAGAGAACCAGCCCTTGCGTGAACGAACCAGTTTTCATCCTTTACGAATACCATCTTTATGAATGCATTGTCAGATTCTTCAGAGAACATGGAGACGACCCTTGTGCCTTCCTCCAAGCCTCTCCCACGGTGGAGGCGCTTCCTATTGCCATCATCACTCTTAGGTTGTGTCGTCGTACTCTTCCTTGTCGCTTTGAGCATTTATGTGAGCAGGGGTCCCGCGCTTTTCGATGTTATGGAAAAGGCGAGAGCCAAGGTGGGGGGGGATTCTGGGGCCTTGAAACGGGGCTATTTGACCACTTCAGCGATCTATCATGTTGGCGAAACACTTTTGAATAAGCCGGGTGGCTATCAGACGAATGATGTATTGCCTCCGACGGCTCTCCTTGATAACATGTCAAGTTGGGAATTCGGAGTGGTGGTAGAATTAAGAGACGCGGTGCGTTCATTGAGGAATGATTTTAGTAGGGCGCAGACGCAGTCGATCGAAGACCGGGATTTGATGACTGCGGACTCACAATTTCACTTCGATCATACCCGTCTAATGCTCCCGTCGACTGAGGAGGAGTTCAGTAAAGGTCTGGAGGCACTGCAGCGTTATCTTGATCGCCTGCAGAAGGGTGATGCTCACTTTTACAATCGTGCGGATAATCTAAACTTTTATCTAGCCACGGTAGAGAAGCGTTTGGGGAGCCTATCGCAGCGCTTGAGTAATAGCGTGCGGGAGTCCTACTTGAGAGAACTCATTCATGACAATGAAGACGCCTTGGTGGAAGTGGCAGAACCCACTCCGTGGACAGAGATCGACAACGTGTTCTTTGAAGCGCGTGGTTATGTGTGGGCGCTTATTCACACGCTTCGTGGGATTCAGGTCGACTTTGATACTGTCTTGGAGAACAAGAATGCAACCGAAATGTTAGAGCGCATCATCGAGAAGCTTGAGAACACTCAGCGATCCATCATGAGCCCGGTGATCCTCAATAGTAGTGGTTTCGGCATGCTTACAAACCACTCACTCGTCATGGCCTCCTACATCTCCCGCGCCAATGCTGCGCTGATTGACCTGAGGAGATTGCTCCAGGAGGGATAGCGTTTGGCCACGTTCATCATTTTGTGTTCATGCCAAGATACTCATCCTTGTCTACCCTCTCCTTTCCGAGGAAGCTGGACGCCCGTCGCCTGGTGCGAGGTGGCGGTGTGTTTGTGCTTGCCGTCCTTGCTGGAGCCCTTGTATGGGATGCCGTCGAACTCTGGAGTTGGCAGGTCTTCTTCGAATGGAAACGCCAAGTAGGCTATGTGCCGTTTTTTGTTGGCCTAGCACTGCTTCCCTTGGTTGGAGTGCCTACTACGCCTCTCTTTGTCATTGCTGGAGCTACCTTCACCCCCGTTGCCGCCATTGCGGGATGTGCTATTAGCATTCTTGTCAATCTCGCCATCAGCTACTGGTTGGCCAATCGTTGGTTGCGGCGTCCCATCCGTCGCCAGATGCGTCGGTGGAGCATCCAGTGGCCCGAGCACGATGCCACCCAAGCGCTGCAGTTTCTTCTCGTGCTGAGATTGACCCCTGGTATTCCTACCTTCTTCAAGAACTACGTGGCCGCGATGAGCGAGATCTCGCTGGGTCTCTATCTAGGGGTCTCATGGGTCGTGACTTTCCTTTACGCCCTCGGTTTCGTAATCATGGGAGACTCCTTGGTGAATCACAGTCCCATCGAAGCTCTTGTAGGGATCCTCATTCTTGCTGCAGGCTTCTTCTTCGTCCGCCGCATGCACCGGAGGCGCCGGATTGAGGGAGCTGTTTGATCTCGTGTCCGACGCAAAGGGTTTGCACATTGGTCGTCTTGTGGTATCTCCCCGCTCCCTTTGAAACACGGGCATGAGTGCGAGCCAAACGTTGGAATTTGAGACGGCCCATTTCTTGCACGGTTTGTTTGGTGACGACCTGGCTAATCTGAAGACCCTGGAACGCCGTCTGGGGGTCGCCGCGACGACGCGGGATGGATGGCTGAAGTTTGAGGGGTCACCGCAAGCCGTGGAGGATGCGTGTGCCGTCATGCGGCAATTGGAAGAAAGCCAGCGTGGAGGTACGGCGGTGACGAAAGAGCTCATTGGCTTCGCTCTGGATAGCATCAACGATGGAAAGCAATCAGAAGCTGGCGTGCAAGCGGTCCACCAGGCGCGCCTGGTGATTTCCTCCGGAAAAGCACCGGTCGTGCCCAAGACGCAGGGCCAATTGGAGTATCTACGCGCCATGGACACGCACGATGTGGTCTTCGGCGTCGGACCGGCGGGCACGGGCAAGACGTATTTGGCCATGGCCAAGGCCCTTTGGTTGTTGAAGGAAGGTCAGGTAGAACGCGTCATCCTCACGCGCCCAGCGGTGGAAGCAGGCGAGGCGCTGGGCTTCCTTCCGGGGGATCTGAAGGAGAAGATCTTTCCCTACCTGCGCCCGCTCTACGATGCGCTCTACGATATGCTTAAGCCCGAGGAGGTCGAGCGCCTGATCGAGAAAGGGGCGATTGAAATCGCGCCTTTGGCGTATATGCGAGGGCGCACATTGAGCAAGGCTTGCGTGATCCTTGATGAGGCTCAGAATACCACGTGTGAGCAAATGTTTATGTTTCTCACTCGGATCGGTCTCGGCTCCAAGTGCATCGTCACGGGAGATCACTCGCAGGTGGATCTCAAGCCGAACGTCCGCTCGGGTCTTGGCGAGGCGATTGAGACCTTGAAGAAGGTGCCTACCATCGCGTTCCATTTCTTTGAGAATCGCGATGTGATCCGGCACAGTGTGGTCCAACAAATCATCGATGCCTATCGCAGGCAGCGCGGGGAGGCTTAAACCCTAACGGAAGCTCATGAACCGCTTGCTGGATCGTTATCTCGCGCGTCAGATCCTGACAGCGACGGTGATCGCAGTGGTTGTCCTGACACTTGTCTTCGGCTTAGGGAATATCTTTAAACGGGCGCTTCCCCAACTGGTGGATGATACCTTGTCCATCGAACGCTTCGGGCAGTTCATCCTCTACATTCTTCCATTCGCCATCGCCTATACGGTTCCATGGGGATTCCTCAGCGCGGTTCTCCTAACATTCGGTCGGCTCTCTGCGGATAACGAACTCATCGCCATGCGCATGTCTGGCCGGAGTATGTGGCGCATCTGCCTCCCGGTCTTTCTCATCGCGGCCCTCCTCAGTGGGCTCTGTTTCTGGCTCAATTTGAGTGTCTCTCCAAGTGCCAAGTGGAAGATGAAGAGCATCGTCAAGGACGTCTTAAGTGACGATCCCTCTATCATCTTTCGGCAGAAAGGCGTGATTGATGGCATGCTCTTCGAGGTTGAGGCGGGGCCTGACAACCAAAGTGCGACGAATGTACGCATTGTGAAGGTGGATGAGTTCAATCGACCGGAGCTCTGGGCGTTTGCCAAGCGGGTTGATCTCCAGACCCAGGAGGATCGTCTTACCGCGGAGTTCCTCGACGTGGAGGCCGAGTGGCGGGATTTGGAGATGCCCGACGTGGAGGCGGGCCAAGATCCCTTGGAAACCTACCCCTTCGATGCCGCTCGTGCGGATCGTCCCAATCAGCCCATGCGCCCCCAAATGCGCAACTATCCCCTCGACATGGAAGTTCGGGCGAGCCAACCGAAGCCTAACGAAATGACCATGCGCGAGATCAAGAGCGCACTCAAGGATGACACCTTGGAGCGCGAAGATGCCGCCGAGTATCGCACGGAATTGACCAAACGGTATTCCGTCTCGCTCGCCTGTCTCGCCTTCTGCTTTGTAGGGATACCGTTAGGGGTCACCGCCCAGCGCCGCGAAACATCCATTGGCTTTGCGCTTAGTCTTGGAGTGGCCATTGCCTATTTCCTCTTCATCTTTCTAGGTGAAACCTTTGGAGAAGAAGAGTCCTACTTGCCCCACCTGCTCATGTGGACCCCGAGTGTCCTCTTTATCCTACTGGGTGGGTTCTTATTCCATCGGCTGAATAGCCGTTAGGGATTGAGGATTAACGAACTCCGAGTTTCCGAGTTTGGTAGCATTAGGAGATGATGCCTCGTTGATTCGCTGTCGAAAGTCCCATTAAGGTGTCACACGAGCGGAACCAGCGGCCATTACAAGGGGAAATGCTCTTGTGAACGCTCCTCAATCAGATCCAGACAGCGCCACCATGGAGGCGTGGCTGCGCGCATACGCCTCCAAGAGGTGTGAACGCGCCTTCGCGAAGCTTGTCACTGCCTATGGAGGCATGGTCTACGCGAGTGCGTGGCGGCGCACGGGAGATCCACAGATGGCTGAAGAGGTTTGTCAGGATGTGTTTGCCCTCCTTGCTCAGAAAGCGACGCAACTTATGCATCACCCGTCGCTCGCTGGGTGGCTCTACACGACGACGCGGCGGAAATGCCAGGAAGCTCTTCGCTCGGAGCGCCGGAAGCAAGCTAGACTGAAGCATCTTGAGGCCATGAATGCCCTAGACGATACCCAACGTGCGCTCGATCCCTTGAAGCCCGATTTGGATGAGGCCTTGGATACACTCAAGCCGATCGATCGGGACATCCTTCTCTGGCATTACGTCGACGAGTATCCGTATGAAGAGATCGCCAAGCGGCTCCACCGATCACCTGCTGCTTGTCGTAAACGGGCTTCGCGAGCTATCGAGAAACTCAGCTGTCTGCTCCGCAAGCGTGGGGTGGTGGCCTCCGCTGCGGCACTTCATGGCGTGTTCACGGCAGAGTTAGGCAAAGCGGCTCCGGCGGGGCTTTCTTCAAATTTGGTGTCATTGGCAGGGGTGAAAGCCGGCTCAACACTCACACTTTCCGCATCGCAAACCTTCACCCATCTTTCCCTCATGAAACTGAAAGCACTCACCATTGCCACTGCCTCCGCCCTGGTGCCGTTTGTCCTTCCATGGACGCTTGGCGTGGGTTTGAGTTTGGGCGGGTTATACCTGTCAGGGCCTGCCGTGCATCGCGGGCCAGAATCGATCGTGGTGGAGCTCGCTGAATCCAGAGAGACCCGTTCGGATCGGGACCACCAGGCAGCGGTCGATGCGGCCTACGCGAAGCTCTTTGCCCAAGCGCTCTCCGCGAAGGGACCTGAGGCGACCAAGCGCGTCATGGAGGCTGGTCTAGCACTCTACGAGGCCGAGCCGGAGGGGCTGTGGAGGATATATGCTCGTGCGCCCCTCACAGACCGGCAGAAACTCTATGGATTGAGAAACTTCGGCCATCATGGCGCGGTCGTTGCCATGGAGGCGTTGCCACGCGGGTATTTGATTGAGGATCTTGAAGCGCAAACGTCAGGCTTCTCGTTGATCGAGATGGCATCGCGTGAGGATCCCGAGGGCTTCATGCGTTGGTTTGAGAAATTGGCAGAAGTATCAGACCATGCCAGCCCTTACATTCTTCCATCGTTCTTGCCATCTTTGCTCGAGAGGCTTCCAGCTGCGAAACAGGAGCGCTATTTCCAGATCATGGAGCGCGCTTATGTGTCGAAACGCGAGCGCGAAGAGCCCGTTACCATTGGCGATCTGAACTCCGTCATCGCTTCAATCCATTATTTAGACGATGACACAGCGGAGCGCATGATGCGGGCAGTGCTTCCAACCTTGCCCGTGATGACTGAGGAAGCCTTTGCGTTTTTTCCTGGGATTTCTCAAATCTTATACGCCTCAAAGCGATGCTATCGTGGAGGTGTTAGACAGGGGCGCGTCAAGAGGTGAGGCGCTTCATCACACACTTACCAAGGAAGCGACGCCGCCCTACAGCGTGTTTCGACAGGTGGCGCAGGCCGAGGATCTGCCCTCTGCTGTCAATGATCTCTTGCGGGATCGCCCTCTTAATGAGCCTAACAGGACAACGCGATTCGATTACCACTTGGCCTCTGCGATTCTTGAGGAGAATTCGGATCCTGCCAGGGTGTTCTCGCAGCTCCACGAGATCGATCCCGCATGGCGTGATGACTTGGCGCACCTTCTCGTGTCCACGTGGGCTCGTCATGATGTGGTGGCCGCCTCCGCTGCCCTGGCGCAGGCCACTTCGGTGCCAGATAGCGCCATCGCGGCCCTGGTCGACGAGATCGTTCAAGATCCCGAGGGGGCCCGCGCCTGGGCCTCGCAGATTCACGATGCAGCGCTCCGCGCTGAAACCCTCGCAAAGCTCCCATGAACAGGAAACGTCTCTATTGGAAAGTCGGTCTATCGCTTATGTTAGGCCTAGGTTTTGGATGGTGGTGTGCGCATCAATTGCCTCTTCTAAGGGGCGGAGTGCGGTTTGAGCCAGCCACATCGCTTCGCGAACAAATGGCGCAGCGGCATTCTGTTCTACCCACACGGAAGCAAGCGAGTGAGAAACCCACGGTGAAATCGATGAAGAATGCCTACCTGGCCCTGCGTTCATGGGAAGCGAGGGAGGCCATGGTCCAACAACGGATCGAGGAGCTTCTACCGGATGAATGGGAGGAAGCGCTCCGTATCCTCACAACCTATCGAAACGCGACTGTTGATCCTGATCTCTTGGCTCAGATCTTGAAAGCCGGTGGAGACGAAGCCTTCCGCGCCGCGGTGGCGACGGGCGCCATTGGAAGTGCCGCCCTCGGGAGTGCGTTGCGAATCAGCGCCTTGACTAACAAAGCAATGCTTGTCGAGAGCTATGTACGTACTGCTCGTGTTTCGCCGAAGGATCTTGCCTTGTTCATTGCGAGAGCGGCCAGCGGTGAGGAGGCGGATTTGGCGTCCACGGTTGCTGCGGCCGCGATCTTAGTCGAACGCTACGGGGCGTCGGGGCTTCTCAGTCTTGCAGGGGACTTTGTCAATGCCAGCTACTTGGACTTGGACGAAGTGGACCCGGACGCCCGTCGCCAAGCCATACGCTCGCTCGAACCCTTGGCCGTGACGCCCTACACCCAAAGCGTGCTCGCCGCCCGACAGCGGATGGCGGGACGAGGGGCTTATCCCACCACGGCGGACAACCCTGAATTGGTCAGCCGATCCGAAATGCGTCGTCACTTGAGCGTGGAGACGCACGGCCGCTTGCGAGCAGATGGACATGAAGCGACCCTGAAATGGGCCCTAACCGAAGTGCCTGAAGTGTTTCGGGAAGAGATCATTGGCAGTGTCTTTCACGATGCAACCTTCGATGGTGATCATCTCACGCCGGTCGTTCTCGCCCTCAATGCGAATGATGCTCCGTCCTCGCTGGATCTTGTGAGCCGAGCGGTTGCTTTGGCGAGGAAAGCGCAGAAGAAGCGCGCGTCACCGGAAAACTATGAAGCCGTCCAGCGTTTGGCCGGTGATCGCGAGGATGTGGCTGCCTTGCTTAGAGAGATCAGGCGCTCTGGTTTCTGAATGAGTGATTGAGGACGACGTTGCCAGAGTGAATTCGTGAGCCTCAGGAACAAAGATTCTCGCGACCTTTCAGGCCGCCGTACTACGTTGGCCTGAACCCCAAGGCTGAAGCCTTGGGCTGTGCTCTTGCGACCTTTCAGGCCGCCGAACTATGGTTGGGTTGTGAATCCCAAGGCTGAAGCCTTGGGCTGTGCTCTTGCGACCTTTCAGGCCGCCGAACTACGGTTGGGTTGTGAACCCCAAGGCTGAAGCCTTGGGCTGTGCTCTTGCGACCTTTCAGGTCGCCGAACTACGGTTGGATTGTGAATCCCAAGGCTGAAGCCTTGGGCTGTGCTCTTGCGACCTTTCAGGCCGCCGAACTACGGTTGGGTTGTGAATCCCAAGGCTGAAGCCTTGGGCTGTGCTCTTGCGACCTTTCAGGCCGCCGAACTACGGTTGGGTTGTGAATTCCAAGGCTGAAGCCTTGGGCTGTGCTCTTGCGACCTTTCAGGTCGCCGAACTACGGTTGGGGTGCGCTCTTGCGACCTTTCACTTCAGGCCGCTTTCTTGCGACTGGGTCGGACGGATTGAGCCTGTAGGCATTTGGGCGTGCTTTATCTTTGTGCGTCTTGTCGCTCTGATAGGATTGATGAGTGAAAGTGATGGGGCTGAAGGCCCCGGAGAGCAAAGCCCAAGGCTTCAGCCTTGGGAATGCGGTGCTTTCTTGCGACTGGTGCCGGACGAATTTCAGCCAGTGAATCTTATTTCAAGTCCAGCAGGGGCTTGTCTTGGAAGAATTCCATTCCACCCGAGATGGGTGGCGAGTCGGAGGCGAGGTCTTTGAGATCGAAGTCGCAGCCGGCGCAGTCTCTTTGGCGGCAAACGAGGCCTTGAGTGAGGCTGGGCGTGGTGGGGAAGGGGGAGGTCGCGAAACTTGGGACGAATGCCTTCGGAGACACCCGCTGTTTGGATGCCCTCTTATCAATGAGACCAGTGGCGTCCTGCTCGGATCGGCCCATGATCAGCGCGATGCTGAGGAGGACGAGGGGTAGGAGCGTCGCCAGCAATCGCATAACGAGACGATAGCTGGCGACGCCGGATTCTCAAATAGGATCCCGATCAGGGGAGTGCGGCACGGACGCGGTAGAAGCGCACGCCGACGGTGGCCGCGGTGGTGTCCTCGCTCGTGACGTCGCTGCTGGCACCTGCGGCGATGGTCTCGAGTGCTTGCCATTGGTCACTTGCTAGGTCGTCCGTGTATTCGACGGTGTATTGACGCTCCACTTGTTGGGTGAAGTGGATCGTGGCGACACCGCCTTCGCGCATGACGCGCAGGGTGAAGAGACTGGCAGGATTGTTAGGGTCGGTATTGGCCCAATACTCTTCGAGGTTTCCTTGGCCATCACCGTCGAGGTCCCTTTCGGCATCGCTGGCGTCATTGGCATTGAGGCCATTGGCTGTCTCCCAGGCGTCTGGGAGGCCATCGCCATCGGCATCACCGGGCTGCGGATCAATGGGGTCGCCGCTACCAGTGCCGGGCGTGCCATTGGCACTTCCGCTAGCCTGCCAATTGCCAGCGTCGTTGGCGCTTGCCGCGGTATCAATCAGTTCGAGCGAATACCCTTGGCCGTCAGCTTCCGCAGGCCAGGGATCGGTATCGCCATAAGTGAAGGTGAAGATGAGGCGATCACTGGCATCTACCAATTCGATGGTTTCGCCTCCATTGGCCAATTGCCCGCCGTAGCCGCCGACGACTTGGCTGTCGGTGACGTTGTAGGTGGCACCGAGTGCGGTGGGGTCTTTGGCCACGACGATAAACTCGCCGGCATTGAGGGAAATGGCTGGGAAGGTGAAATCGATGCCATCGGTGAATCGCGCTCCGGTCAGGTCGAGGGTGCTGCTCCCGATGTTCTGCATTTCCAAATACTCCAAATCCTCGCCATCGGCGGGGTTATACATGATCTCCGTGAGGCGAAGGTCACGCTGCAAATCCGAGATCAGACCGGTATCCACGAGCATGGCGTAATCAAAGAGCACGCGGGCGCGGAGGCTTTCTTCGGAAGCGACGAAGAGACCACCTCGAGTGGCGGAAACATCAGCGCTGAGCGGCATGGCGTGGACCGCAAACCAGGCGTTGTCTGCGCGCGCCTCGAAGTGCCATTGGCCACTGCCACGACGCACCCGTAAAGTGGCACGTCCGTCAGGATGCTCGACTGCAGCCAATTCAGTCACGGTAGATCCATCGATCTCACTCACAACCAATTGACGGCCATCTTTGAGGCCAAAGGCATAACGCTTTCCACCGTCGATCTCTGCTAGGAGGCCAGTCTGGAAAGGCCCAAACTGAAGATTGGTCAGCACGACCTTTGTTTGAAACGAGAAATCGGCAGTTTCTGGCAATGGGCGCCATACGACTGGAAAGGTGTCGCCCGCGAGGGATTTGGCACTGTCCGGCATGACTTCAATCGCGAGCATGCCTTCTGGATCACCAACCGAGTGGAAAGATGACTGAAACGTGGTGGTTTGCAGTGGAGCACGCTCGGTTTGCCAATAGGATTCAACACGTCGTCCAGAGAAGTTATCGAATCCGGGGCCGCCACCATAAACACTCACTTCGCGCATCACTTCTGTGGCATGCCCATTGGCATCTGTGATGGTGACGGTGATGGGATAAATGCCAGGCTGATCAAAGACCGCCACCGCGGCGGAGCCGTCCACGGCCAGAGAGGACCCGGATGGGCCGCCAAAGGCAAAGGACAAGGCGTCCCCTTCGGGATCCCAACTTGCAGAAGCATCAATCTCAAGTTGCTGTCCTAGACTGACATTGAGCGATGCTGGTTGGAAATCAATATCGGCGATAGGCTGGCTGGGAGTCGTCTTGGTGACCGTGATGGTGTCTTTGAGCGGATTGAACAGGCTTCCGAGCTCATTGCCGTCACGATCACGAGCGCGCACGTTCAACACATTCTCGCCTTCCTTGAGGATAATGCCGCGCATTTCATAGGCGACAGTATCCGTCCAATGGATCTCAGCTTCGGGGTGGCCTTCGATAAAGACTTCATAGACGTCGACCGCGGCGGTGCCTTCGAGAGTGATGCGATTCTCCTGGGAGGAGAAATCATTGCCACCATTGGTGGTGACGGCAAAGGACGCGCTGGCATCGCTGCCCAATTCGCGTCGCACAGCAGAGCGACGACGTTCGCCCCACGTGAGATAACGGTTCTCATCGACACCTTGGCCGGTTGTCGAATTGTCCTCCAAGTCTAACCAGGTTTGGAAGCGTGCGGATTTGTCGGCGTAGTTCTCGGAGAGGTCGTTCAAGTAGAACTTAAACCAGCGTTCGAACCAGGGCTGATTGAGAAAGCGATTGAGCGTGGTGCCTCGTCCGGTGGCGAAGGCGGCGTTCAGATCGCCCGTGCGGAAAGCCAGGTCGCTATCCCAATGGACGTATTGGAATAGACCATCGAGTCGACGATAGAAGAAGGTGTTCTTGCCTCGATTGAGCGTTTGGAAATCCCAATCATGGATGTATCCACGGGCAGCGGCATTGAGAGCAATCATTTGGATGTCGAAATAACGCCCGGCTTCTTCCTGAGTGTAGTCGCCATCAGTCAGCAGGCGAAAGCCATCAATCAAACTGGTGTAGTCGTAGGCCGTTTCTTGCGAGCGCAGCATGTATTCGCTGTGATAGCGGCCTGGGCGATGACCGTTGGGTGATTTGTAATTCCAATCGGCGTCTCGGTTGTTACGTTGATTGTCTAAGCTGTCACCGAAATCCCATTCATCATCGATCCGGAACATCTGGCCTTTGTGGCCATTCTCTCCCCACACGCGACGCATGAAATCATTCGTATTAGGGGCTTCGACTTCCTCGCGGACATTGAAGCTGCCCGCATTCACCGCGAACTCGATGAATTCGTTATCATTGATCTTGTGACCCAATAGGTACAACCAGTAGCGAATCACGCGGTCGTTATGAGCGCGGCCCGAAGTGGGATCTTGATCATAGGTGGTCTTGATCCGTCCCCGCCAGGCGCGAGATTTGGGCATCTTCCATTTGCCTTTGAGTCCGAGGTTGGCGCGATCCCCGGTGTGCCATGGGCTGCCGGCGGAGCGGATGACGGCATTGTAGAAGATCTCCGACTCGTTGTAGATGATGGTGCCATTCCAATAATGATTGGAGGACCTTGGAAACTTACCGTCGTGCCCGGAACCCAGGCCATTGCGGATGCGGTCCAAATCTTGTTGTGCCACGACAGCTCGTACGGTGCGCAATTGGTCGGTGGGTTCGGGAGTATCCACCACATACATGGCGGGATTCTCCCAGCCACCCGTGGGATATTGAAAGCCCAAGCCATCGTTGGTCTCTGCCTCTACGTAGAAGACCACGATTCGCCCATTCACTTTCATGTCTGTGATCACTCCCGTGTAGATGCCATCACCGGCAACGGCGTCGCCATTGGTGCCATCATCCACCATGGGATTGCGTTTCCATCGGCGGAAGAGGGATTCCTGATTGCCGCCTTCGGCGTCGTCGATATAGGCCACTTGCACATTCGCCAAGCCTCCTGGCGCGCTGACGTGTGCGGTGATCGTCACGTCTTGATTATCGGTGGGTACAGCAGGCGAGTGCCGTAAGCCATCGATCTGAGGAGGTGCCGTCGCCATGCTCATGGAATTGGCGGATCCTGGCGTGCCAAGGTTGGTCGGTACATCCAGGAGGAATTCATGGGACCACGCGTGGTCTGATGTTTGGGCAATCAAGCGGGGCTTGCCATAAACCCACCGCCCTTGAAAGGTAAGTTCATAAGTGCCCGAGGTGCCGAGGTTCTGCGTGTCAATCTCCACACGGTTGGCGCGATTGTCGCCACGTCCGGTCGCTTTGATATGCACTTCCCCGTCTTGATAGAATCCAAACGCGTGCGTGCCTTGGAAAACCCAGCCGGTATTGCTTCGGGAATTGACGGACTGTTGATCAGCATTCTCCAGCACGCTTTCGCCGTTAGGATTGAAGAGGCTCGTCTCCCGCCCGAAGTGGACGTCCTTCAACACGAGATAGCCTTCGCCCACGAGGTGGAAATGAAGCTCGTCGTCATTGGAGGGATGCCATACGCCTTGGCTATTGTAGGGCATGGAAATCGTATATTCGCGCATGGCTCCTTTCTCGGACTCATCGCTATCGCGCCAGGCGGAACCACGGTTGTTATCGAGATCGGGATGCGCCAGCTCTAGACTCGAACCAAGTTCGTCTGCCAATTCGGGCCATTCACCGCCAGCGCTGTAGGAAACTTGATCAGCAAGATTTCCATCAGCATCGACCAAACGCAGCGTTTCTCCATGATTGCTCAAGCCATTCTCAAAACTCCCAACGGCCGTGATGCCTTCGTAGTTCTCTTCAATGTATTGTGCATCAGCGGCGACCACGACATAGCCGCGAGGGGCAATCATGGTGCCTTGAGGAAAGTCAAAGGAAACGCCTTCCGTGAATTCCCAGCCAGAGAGGTCGACGGCGGTGTCACTGTTATTGTGTAATTCGAGGTATTCACCAATTTGCCCGACCATGGGTGAGAACATGATTTCGTTGATCACAATGTGATCGTTCCGCTCAGGATCATTGGCGGCTCCTTTCGAGGCCGTGGCGGTGCGATACCATTCCACCGAATGCGCTGGATAACGTTGGTAGGCGGTTTCAGTATCGGCGTTCTCGATGGCATAGGCGGACAAGACATTCTGAGATCCATCGACCAGGATTAATTGGAGGTCGTTCTCACCCGCGAGGTCAAAGGCGACGTCCACGGCAAGGTAGGCGTCTGGAGCGATGGTCCCACTGAGAGCCGAGGTGAGGGGTTCGGCAAATCCAGGCACCTGGATGTGGTGATCGGCAAGACTGACAGAAGCGTTGCTACCATTGTGCAATTCCACCCAAGCCAGATTGCCATCTGCATCGAAGAAGGCTTCGCTCAGGCGTATAGTCGCTAATGGGGCCTCGGCATCGGCGCTTCCTGGGCTCCCTCCATGGGCGGCACTGGCGCGCCAATTGCGCCAGTCGTCGATCTTCAAATTGGGGTTCGCGACTTGCAAGGAATGCCCATTGCCATCCGCCGCGACGGGCCAGAAGGCGGGGTCATCGTCGTAGGCCATCGAGCAGATCAAGGAATCATTCTTATTCTTCAGCGTGAGCCGCTCACCGGCATTGTTGAGATTGCCGGAAACACGGGTCCCGTCAGCATCGATGCCGTCCCAAGGGCCGTAGATGCGCGTGGCCGCCGGGATATCGGGATAGGCTTCACGCAAGGCGTCTTCAGGCACGGAGGAGAGGAGGATGCGCTCAAAGGCTTTGAGGAAACTACGCTCCGGATCACTGCTGTCGAAGTTGGGGAAAGTGTAATTCACCCCGCCGGAAAGTTCCCAAAGGGCAATATCATAGGGCGTGGCCGTGTTGTTCTGTACCTCGATGTATTCGGGCAATTCCGCTGGGGGATTATACATGATCTCTGAGAAGATCACTTGCTGAGCCTCGCCGCTGCGAAGGAGCAGAAGTGAGACGATCAGCGCGAGAAGGATAGGTGGGTAGTGTCGACGAATCATGGGTTGGGGTATCGTGTGGGGTATCGGTAAGTTACGCCGGGATAGCCTATTCAGGCAAGTGGGCCGCTGTGAACCCTTTTCCGGTGATTTGTTTCGAAGTACGAATGCCTCCTTGCAGCGGGCGAGCCGTCCTGGCAGGGTCCGTCCATGAGCGCTCATCTCTCTCGTCGTCAGTTCACGCGTGCCGCCGCTGCAAGTGCCGTCTTTAGCCTTCTTCCCGGGCGGGTGGTGGGGGCCAATGAGAAGGTGAATGTCGCCTTCATCGGCTGCGGAGGCATGGGCGCAGGCGATGCGAAGAGCATTGCCAAGACAGGCTTGGTCAATGTGGTGGCGCTGTGCGATGTCGCCTTGGGGTCTCGACACACGGCGGACATTGAAGAGCGTTTCCCTGGCATCCCCAAATACCGCGATTTCCGACAGCTCTTCGATAAGCACGGTAAGGAGATCGATGCGTGCACGGTGGCGGTTCCCGATCACGCGCATTTCCCCATCGCAATGCGGGCGATGGCGGAAGGCATCCATTGCTACGTGGAGAAGCCGCTCGCGCACACCTTTGAGGAGATCGAGCTCATGATCGCGGCAGAGAAGAAGTACAAGGTGTCTTGTCAGATGGGGAACCAGGGGCATTCGGGCCCCAACTATCATCAGTTCAAAGCGTGGAAAGAAGCGGGCGTGATTCAAGGCGTGACGAAGATCACGGCTCACATGAATAGCGGACGACGCTGGCATGGGTGGAAGATCGATGGGTATGAGGAAGATCCCATGCCAGAGGGTTTGGATTGGGACGTTTGGTTAGGGACGGCCCCGGCCCATCCCTATTCCAAGAAATTGCATCCAGGGAATTGGCGCAGTTGGTATGACTATGGCAACGGGGCCTTTGGCGACTGGGGCCCGCACATTCTCGATACCTGCCATCGCTTCCTCAATCTCGGTCTCCCTCACCGCATCACGGGGGTGAAACGGGACGGTCCTAACGAATACATCTTTCCTCAGGCTACCACGGTGCGGTTCGACTTCCCGGCTCGTGAGGGGGAACCGCCGTGTGAAGTGACTTGGTATGACGGCGTGGCCAATTTCCCCGAACCTCCGGCGGAACTCGATGACGCGCGTAAGGCTAAGTGGGGCAAACCGAAGCTGAGCCCCGGAAAAGAGATTCATGGCAAGGATCTCACCTTCATGGGAGGCTCGCACGGCAGCCCCTTGCGCATCATTCCCGAATCAACGATGCGCGACATCGCCAAGGACCTGCCCAAGATCGCCTCGGGGTCCAGTCACCACAAGAATTTCATCCTCGCAGCGAAAGGAGAGGAGAAGACGCGTTCGCCCTTTCATGTCTCGGGTCCCTTGAGTCAGGTCTTCTGCTTGGGCGTTCTCGCCCAGCGATTAGGGGGTGTGTTAGAATTTGATCGTGAAACGAAGCGCATCACCAATCGCTCCGTGGCGGATGCACTCCTCGCCGGTCCCCCGCCGCGCAAGGGCTGGGAGGAATACTACCGCCTCTAGCATCACGACATGCGTTCTTGGCTTCTCGCCACACGTCCCAAGACCCTGCCGGCCGCGGTCGCCCCGGTAGCTGCGGGCACGGTGCTTGGAGGGAAATTGCAAGGGGCGTGGCGTTGGGACTTCGCGTGGTGGGCGCTCGCCTCGTGCTTGGCCCTCCAGATCGCGACGAATCTCTTCAACGACGCCATTGATCACGCCAAAGGCGCGGACACGGAGAAGCGTCTCGGGCCCCGACGGGTCACGGCCTCGGGCGACTTGCGAGCTGGTCAGGTCTTGGTGGGTGCGTTCCTCTTTCTCCTGGTAGCGGGCCTCGCCGCATTACCCCTATGGCTGGCTCATGGCTGGCCCATCCTCGTCATCGGCATTCCCTCCCTCCTGCTCTGCTACGCCTACACAGGTGGGCCGTTCCCTCTCGCCTACCTGGGCCTGGGCGATCTCTTTGTGCTCATCTTCTTCGGATGGGTAGCAGTGGTGGGCAGCTGCTTCTTACAAACGGGGCAGGCCGATGTTGAAGCGCTCTTGTTAGGGACGCAGATTGGCCTCTTATCCACCGCACTCATCGCCATCAACAATCTCCGTGATGTGGAGGAAGATCGCGGCACCGGAAAACGCACCCTAGCCGTGCGGTTGGGAGTCCGTTGGGCGAAGGCGGAGATCGTGCTTTGCCTTCTGGGGCCCAGCTTTCTGGGGATCTTGTGGTGGGTCTGGGGGTGGTCTCTCACGGCGCTTTGGCCACTTGTGGCGTCTCCATTCGCTGTCTGGATTGCTTGGCAAGTCTTGCATGCCCCCCCGAGCCGACGGTATAATCAGTATCTCGCACTCGGAGGCGTCCATTTGCTCATCTTCGCAGGCGCGATCATTGCTGGTCTTCTTCAGGATTGACCTCTGTGAAGATTTCGACACCCTCGGGCCGTTCGATTCTCCGGCAACAACCCACACCGCCCAGACCCATGCTCAAATCCCTCACCCTCGTCACCAGCTTCCTCCTCGGGAGCACTCTCGCCCTCTCCGCATCTCCGATCATCAACGAAATCGTCGCTTCCAATCGCGCCAGTTTAGCAGATGAAGACGGTGCCTTTCCCGATTGGATCGAACTCTACAATCCCGATAGTGAAGCCTATGATCTCGATGGGCATTTCCTCACCGATGATGTCGAGAATCTTGAACGTTGGCAGTTTCCGGAAGTCTCGATCCCAGCTAATGGCTATCTTATCATCTTCGCTTCAAGCAAGGATCGCCGCGATGAAGAAAGTGAGCTTCATACGAACTTTGGAGTGTCTGCCGATGGTGAATACGTGGCATTGATCGAGCCAGATGGGCAAACGGAAGTCAGCAGCGTGCAAACGCCTCCCTTGGACAATGATCAAAGTTACGCTGCTATCGGCGCGAATGGATCGCTTTCCTATGAAGTGACGGATGAACCCACGCCAAATGGGGAGAATGTGACCAATGTCGTACAATTCTCGATTCCTGGGCAGGCTTTCACGGGAACCCTTACCTTGGAGCTAAGCACCCCCGGCGATACCACCATCCGATACACAGAGGATGGCCGCAAACCCACTCTCTTCAATGGAAAGTCCTACGATGGCCCAATCACCATCGATAGAACAATGATGATCAATGCTCTTACCGATGGCGGTGCGAGCAAGACAGAAACATTTATCAAGATTGCGCCTGAGTTGGCTGAGCGCGACTCGGGTATTCCTTTAGTGATCGTTGATACCTTTGGAAACACGGTGGCGCCGAAGGAATCGAGCATGACGGACATGGCTATTGGCTTTCAAGACGTGGATGCGTCAGGGAAGTCGCAGATGGTTGGGCTTTTAGAGACAAACAGCCGCGGGGGCATCCGTAAACGCGGTCAAAGCTCTGGCGGTTTCGCCAAGTTTCCCATGCGCCTGGAATTGTGGAATGATGAGAATGACGATGAAGACGCGAAAGAAGGGCGCGACAGGGACTTGGCCCCGTTGGGCTTCCCCACTAATTCAGACTTCATTCTCAACGCACGCTATACCTTTGATAGAGCGCTCATTCGCAATACCTGGATCATGGAATTGAGCAATCAAATTGGTCGGTATGCGGTTCGCACGCGTCACGTTGAGCTCTATCTTAATGATGATGGTGATGATGTGGGGGAGGAAGATTATTTCGGTGTCTATACGTTTATGGAGACGGTGAAACGTGATGACGATCGCGTGGATGTTCCCGCCATGGCCGCTACCGCCACCGAAGCCCCTGAGATCACGGGAGGGTATGTGTTCAAGAAAGATAAGAATGACCCCGGTATCTGGCAATTCACCGCAGGCGGGGTGCCCGTGCAAATGGTCTACCCCACAGAAGAAGGCCGTTCCGAGCGTGGCCACCAACAAGATTTCCTTCAAGGCTATCTCAATGACTTTGCGAGTGTGATTAATAATCCCGATCCAGTGGAAGGCTATCCAGCCTTCATCGATGTGGGCTCGTGGATTGATCACCATTGGCTGAATGTGATCCCGCTGAATGTGGACGCGATGCGAATCAGTGGCTATTTCCACAAAGAGCGTGATTCGGAAGAGGGCACGGGCAAAGTCCATGCTGGGCCCATTTGGGATTATGATCGGTCAGCAGGGTCAACGGATGGGCGCACCACGGATCCTGAACTTTGGCGCGGGCGCGGTGGCGACAATGGGACGCATTTCTTCCGGGCGGCTCTCGGCGAGCCTCGCTGGTGGCAAGATCTGTTCGAAGAACAGGAATTTCTTCAGCAGTGGGTCGACCGCTACCATGCTTTGCGGCACGAAGAGCTTGTCAGCACGGACTACGATCCCACCCCATTGCCTCCCTTTAGCAATGCTAACATTGCTCGCATCATTGAGCATCAAGGAGCTGTCCTCGGCGAGGCGGGTGATCGGAACTTTGAGCGCTGGGGACCCGTGCCTCCCCGCGGACACGCAGGAGAAATCGACCATTTGCGTGACTGGATGGAGACTCGCATGGATTGGATCGATAGCGAACTTGTCACCACGCCGACGTATACGCCTACCGAGGACGTGCACAATGGGCCTATCAGTATCACCCTCAAGGCGCCACCCTCGAGTTTATTCAATCCACTGGTTGTCTATTATACCACGGATGGAAGCGATCCCCGTGCAGTGGGAGGCGCCCCGGCTGTCACGGCCACGAAGTACGGGAACAAGATCGAACTCACGGAATCGGCCACCATCTTCGCGCGAAAGTTTGATGAAGGGCATAGCACAGCGGCGAATGGACCAGAAGGCATGCAGTGGTCTGCAATTGGCCGGAAACGCTATTTCATTGGGGAAGAACCTGCCAGCGCCAACAATGTCATTGTAACCGAGGTTATGTACAATCCGGCAGATCCGACAGCCGCAGAAGAGGCCGCCGGTTTCGACAATAACGATGACTTTGAATTCATTGAACTTCTCAACATTGGCGATCAGCCCGTGAGCTTCTACGAAGCGCGTCTCCGCGGCGGGGCCGACTATGATTTCCCTGAAGCTCTTCAATTGGCACCTGGGCAACGCGTTGTCCTCGCCTCCAATGTCGAGGCCTTCAAGCAGCGATACGGCACAGATGTTCCTGTATATGGTCAATACGCCGATGGGCTGACCAACAGCGGCGACCGCATCACGCTCCGCGCTTACGATGGCAGCACGATTCTAGAATTCACCTACAGTGATGACGAACCCTGGCCGGCGGACGCCGATGGAGAGGGCAAATCGCTGGTTCTCAAAGACACCAGTGGGGCTGCAGATCCAACTTTAGCAAGCAGTTGGGCAGCGGGAGCCAAAGACAACGGCACGCCGGGCACGGATGAAAGCGGTCAGAGCGGCGGTGAAGGTCCGGGTCCAGGGGATCCAGGCCTAGACTGGCTCGCCGACACGCATCGGACACTGACCGCGGACATCGTCGATGGCGCCCTCACCGTTACCTACCATCGGCCAGTGGAGCTCGCAGGCATCGACATCGCCGTGGAAGTCTCCAATGATCTCCAAACGTGGGAAGCCAGTGCCGCCGTAGAAGAGGTCAGCATCACTCCCAACGGTGACGGCACCGAGGCAGTCCTTCTACGAGACGCTCAAGCGCTGACCACTCAAGGGGCCCAATTCCTGCGTCTACACGTGACCCAGCAATAGAGCAATCTGACCAACCGCAACGAATCACGCAACCGCATTCTGCAATGTAAGGGTCAGGCCCTTAAAACGTTGACCAACGGTGTCCATGTTAGGTCACAAATAGGCCTCCATAGCGCGGTGTAGAGCGGGCAGGCTTGCCTCGTATGAAGCCCCCATCTCCAGGTGGTTGCGTGGCCAACGGATGAATTGAAAGCTGATCTGCGTCGCCCTACGGCGGAGCAGACGAATCATCTTCGGGAGCCGTTTGCCCTCTTGCCGTGCGAGACGCGCCCGACGCCGCAGCGCCTCGTCATATTTCTTAGCCACTTTCTCATCGCGGATGCCGTGCTCCCGCTGCGCCTTGGCTTCAAGCAGCAACATCAGGTTGTAGACCAAGGCCGTGAAGGTGCCCTGCATGCGCTTGGCCGTCTCACTCACGCCCCAGCCCTTGTTCTCATGGAGACGATTCTCGGTCACGTCGAAGACCTTCTCAATCGTCCAACGCACGCGATAGAGATGGGCAATCCTGGTCGCCACATTTCTGTGGCTTCATGTTCTCCTTGAGCCGACTCACGAAATAGACGCCACGGGTCTGTTTCTGCTTCTGCCAGAACGCGGTATCAATTCCCGCTTTATCCCACACCCAGATGGCACCTTTCTTGTCGCCAACCCGGAGTTGATCCGAAACCCTCCGCATCACCGTCATATCGTGCTGCTTCTTGGTCCCATCCAATGCGAGATCCAGGTATTGGAGCCAATGCGTGCGCAGATTGATGGCAAAGAACTGGCCAATCGCGACATAAGGCTTGCCCTTATAAAAGGGATCCCTCGGATCATGACACGCATGCTCAAGGTAATGGCCGTCGCCCGCATGGATCTCTCGCCCCTCCAACTCCGGGATATCGGCAAACGCGTCGTGGACGTTGAGCAAATACTGATGTCGATCCTGAAGGCGCTTGCTGATTTCCAGGGCCAAGGTCAATCGGCGCTCGCTACGGAGCGATTGAAAGAACTGGGAACGCTCAACGTTCTCAACCTGATGGATATCTCGAAGCTTCTGGAGGAAATCACGGCCACTTTCCTGGGGAGCCAAGGTGCGCAGGAGACAAATGGTGAGGAACTGTTGATCGGAAAGATCCGGGCAATCCCGTGTATTGGCACAATCAGAAACGAGATCGAGCAAAGGGGAAAGAAAGGCGTCTTGGAGGGAATCGGGAGGCATGTTGAACACGCATGAGATAAACATAATAAGAGAGTTATGAGAAGAACGGAGTGAGGAAATTAGCGCTCCCAGACGCCTAATTCCAAGCCAAGATTGCCCCTGTGAGAGAGGGAAACTCTGGGGGTTCAGAACACCCTAACGTCCTCATCAAAGGCCGTCAGAGATAGGAGAAGAGCCCGAGAAGGCTGTGAGAGGGCCAGGGAGCTTTCGCCGTCATTGTTATCATGTTAGTATGTGCTATTCATGTGTTGTTGCTCTCTCCCATTCGGCGGGGAAGGGGGAAGTAGCGTCAGATAAGCATCGCCCCCCACGAAGCCCAAAGACCCTCGCAGGGCGGTTCGGAAGCCAAGCTCCGATCAGAGATACGGCTGCCAAATCCCGACCTGCGCAAAGCCACCGTGAAGCCACCGTGAAGCCACCGTGAAGCCACCGTGAAGCCACCGTGAAGCCACCGTGAAGCCACCGTGAAGCCACCGTGAAGCCACCGTGAAGCCACCGTGAAGCCACCGTGAAGCCACCGCAAGCCACCGCAAGCCACCGCAAGCCACCGCAAGCCACCGCAAGCCACCGCAAGCCACCGCAAGCCACCGCAAGCCACCGCAAGCCACCGCAAGCCACCGCAAGCCGCTGCGGCCCCAAATCCAGCACACAACATAGACACCGAACACATAACTAATAAGGGTACGACCACAAATATATTGACGGGGTGGCGATGTGGAGGTAGGGATGGGTGATGAGAGCGATTCGAATCAAAGGGGAGCCTGGAGCGGCCTCGAACTGCTACCACGTGATGTCTCGGATCATTGAGGGGCGCTTTGTGCTGGAGGGGCCGGTGAAGGAGAAATTTCGGGAACTCTTGGAGATTCAGTGCGGGTTTGCCGGGGTGGAGTTGATCACGTTCTGCTTGATGGCGAATCACATCCATTTGCTGATCGAGGTGCCGAATGCGGAGGAGCATCGCGCGGCGATTGATGATGCGGAGTTGCTGCGACGGTTGGCGTTGGTGACGACCTCCGAGGAACAGTTGATTGAGGTGCGGCAGATGTTGGCGCGGATGAAGGAGCAGTGTCCTGAGAAGGGGTATCCCGAGTATCGGCAACGCTTTCTGAATCGGATGGCGGATGTGTCGATGTTCATGAAAGAGCTGAAGCAGCGCTTCACGCAGTGGTATAACAAACAGGTTCAGCGCAAGGGGCCGCTTTGGGAGGATCGGTTTAAAAGTGTGTTGTTAGAGAATGACGAGACGGTGTTGCTGACGATGGCGGCTTACATCGACCTGAATCCGGTGCGGGCGGGGATCGTGGAGGATCCGAAGGATTATCGGTGGAGTGGGTATGGGGAGGCGGTGGCGGGGAATAAGGCGCGGCGTCGAGGGTTGATGCGGGTGTTAGGGGTGGAGAATGGGAGTCCGCAGCAATGGCGAACGTGTCAGTCGCAGTACCGGCTTTATCTGTATGGGTTTGGGGAAGCGGAGGCAGGAGCGCCTGAAGAGGGGGATCAAAGGCGCACGGGTATTCAGGGGAAATCGGTGGAGAAGGTGGTGCGACAGGGAGGGCAGTTGAGCTTGGCGCAGGTGGTGCGTGTGCGGGTGCGTTATTTCAGTGAGGGCTTGGCCTTGGGGAGTGAGGCCTTCATTGAGGAGGTGTTTGCGCGGCATCGGGAGGGGATGCGGGTGAAGCGTGCGCGTGGAGCGCGCCCGGTGAAGGCGGCGGGGATGGAGAAATGGCGAGGCTTGGTGGATTTGCGAGGGACTCGGCCTTTGGGGCATCACGTGGAGAGAGAAACCCGTAAGTAAGTTGCGCTGACTTCGGTGATCGCGATGATAGGGACTCTGGAGAGCTTTCCTTGCTATGAGGTTTCTTGGCGTGGTTGGAGTGTGATGGGAGCCCGATCTTCAACCTCAAGACGCCAGGTGACTTCGCGAAGGATGCCACAGAAGACTTGCTCGGCCAGGCTCCGCTCGGATCGTTTCAGAGCATAGGTGCCCCAATGACGCTCTAACCCTTCCCATGGGAGGGAACGGGCGACCAATGTTCCTGCGTCCAATTCATCCTGCGCCACCCAGGGTGCGAGGAGCCCGATGCCTAGACCCATCCGCGCCATTTCTTTGATGGCAGCCATGCTGCCGACTTGGAGGTGACGACGATGGCCGTTCAAGGTGGCAAATCCCTGAGCGAGCTGGTGAAAGGTTTCGCTGTCGCGACTGTAGACAACGAAATCTTCGTGGAGCAGGTGCTCGACCGTGATCGTTGGGAGATCTGCTAGGGGATGCGCGGGAGCCATCGCCATGACGATGCGGTCCGTGAAGAGTGGGTCAAAGTGATAGGCGCTCGCTCCTGTCATCTCCATGCCCACAGCCACATCGATCACGTTGGCGACAAGTTTCGCGAGCAACTCACGCGTGTTCTCCGTGGTGATGGTGATTTCGTAATGGGGAAAGGTCTCGCGGAACTCACGCAGGACGGATGGCAGCACGGCATGGCTGATCGATGCGGTAGCCCCAATAGACAATCGCCCATGACCGGGACGCCGCAGGGCTTCAACGGCATCGATTGCGCCTTGCATGCGCTGGAGGATTTCATTGGCGTGGGTTTGAAACTGTGCTCCAGCGGGGGTCAATGCCACGGTCTTGCCCTGACGTTCAAACAAGGTGATGTCGAGCGTGGATTCTAAAGCTTTGATCGAATGACTCACTGCCGACTGGGTGACATGGAGGGCTCGAGCCGCCGCGGTGAAGCTTTGGCAACGAGCCAACTCCTGAAAAGCGCACAATTGGCGAGTGTCGAGAAGGTCCACGCCGACGGTTGAAGCAGAATCTAGGCCAGAGCCGCTCACATGGCACGAAATTCGCTTCCCAAGCTCGGTTCATGGCAAGTTCTCGACATCGCATCCGGCTCGGTTATGTGCCGTTGATCGATAGCGCACCGCTTCTGGTGGCGCAGGAGTGGGGATACTTTCGGGAAGCTGGGCTTAATGTCAGCCTCATCCGCGAACCAGGGTGGGCGACCATTCGGGATAAGATCGCGTACGGAGAATTAGAGGGGGCGCACGCGCTGGCGGGCTTGTGCTTCGCACTCTCGTGGGGCCTTGGGACCATCCAGCGGTTGTGCCTTACCGGCTTCCTCTTCAACTCTCACGGAGATGCAATCACGCTTTCGCGGAAATTGTTAGATGCAGGCGTGTCTTCTTCCCTCGATTTGGCAGATTACGTACGAGAGACTAAGGGTAAGAGGCCTGTCACATTTGGCATTCCACATCAGTTCAGTTCGCATCACTTTCTGTTGCGACTCTGGTTGCGAGCAGGAGGCATCGATCCCGCGCACGACGTGGAAGTCATCGCTTTGCCCCCTTCACAAATGAACGCTTGCCTGATGGCTGGCCACCTGGATGGCTTCGCGGTGGGCGAGCCCTTTAATACAGTCGCGGCGCATGCGGGTCTGGGAGACGTAGTGGCTACCTCAGTGGATCTAGTGCCGCTCCATCCCGAAAAAGCATTTCTGGTGCCAGCGAGCTTCATTGAAGAGAGGCCGGAGGAACATCAAGCGCTTCTGTTAGTCTTGGAAAAAGCCTGCGCGCGCTGTGAGACTCCAGAAGGCAAGCGCGAAGCAGCGGCGATCCTTGCGCGTTCTGAGTGTCTCAACCTCGACGAATCCGTTCTCTTGGCGAGCCTGGAGGCTGATCGGCCTGAGTTCCATCTCTTTCACGGTGAACAGATCAATCGCCCGTCCCTCGACAAAGCGAATTGGCTCGTTTCTCAAATGCGATCAGCGGGAATGTTAGGCACATTGCTCGGAGAAGATCTCCCAGGCGTTGCGGACATCTTTCGGCCCGATCTCTATGAGGCGATCATCGATCCAGAGGAACCGGCAGCGATCGCATAGTTCCATTCATGCTCACCATGATTGCTTTTGATCGTGCGCACGGATTCCCTCCTGGAGACAGGTGTGCTCGCTGCTCCACTTAGCACACCTATGTTTCTTCAAAACGTCTCTACCCATTCTACCAAGGCGGGCCTGAGCGTCCTCGCGGCGTCTCTGCTCAGCCAAGGTCTTCATGCCGGGGAGCCGGCACTCATGGTCGACGAACCGCCCCTGATCGAGGAGGCTCCCTTTGCCTTCAGTGATCTGCTCACGCCAATAGCCGACATTCGGCTGCGCTATGAGTACGGCGATCAAGATCCCTTGGAAGACTCTCATGCGGCGACGATGCGGGCCCGTGTGGGGGTGCAAATGCAAGAGTGGAATGGATTCACTGCCCTGGCAGAACTCGAGGGCACCATCGCTGCCGACAACGGTGCTTACCGAGCCGCCAGTGTGGATGGGCCCGCGGATCACACCATCATTGCTGATCCTGAGTCAGTGGAACTGAATCGATTGTGGTTAGGCTACACCATCGCGGACACCACCTTGAAGGTTGGGCGGCAACGCATCATCTATGATAATGCTCGCTTCATTGGAAATGTGGGTTGGAGGCAGAATGAGCAAACGTATGATGCCGTGAATCTGACGAGTAAAGCGATTCCTGACACAACGCTTTCTTACAGTTACATTAATAGAGTCAATCGAATCTTTGGTTCTCAGCGCAAGGCCGCAGCGGGACAGAACGATTTCGACAGTGATAGTCACCTCTTCAATGCCTCCTACACGGGCATTCCACACACCAAGATTTCCGGATATGCGTACCTCTTAGATCTGGAGAATGAGGCCGGAAATGCCATGAGCAATAACACGTTCGGGCTCTCCCTCTCAGGCACTTATCCGTTCTCGGACACGTTCAAGCTCAAGATCCTGGCGGAATACGCCCACCAGACTGATGCGGCGGATAGCCCGCTCGATTACGAAGCGGATTACTATCACGTCTTTGTCGGGGGCGTGTTCGATCGCTTTGATCTCGGGATCGGCTTTGAGTCCCTTGGCACGGATGATGGCATTCCTTTCCGCACGCCCTTGGCGACGCTTCATGCGTTCAATGGGTTCGCGGACAAGTTTCTCGGCACGCCTCCCGGTGGCCTGCAGGATCTCTATCTCTCCGCGGGGGTGAAGCTCCCTCAAGGCTTCAATCTCAAGCTGGCCTATCATCAGTTCTTCGCGGAAGACGATGGATTCGGAGCGGATGATTATGGGCAGGAGGTGGATGTCGCGCTCATCAAGAAGTTCAACGACCACGTCACCTTCATCACCAAGTTCGCCTATTACGACGCGGACGAGTTCGCCACGGACACGACGCGGTTCTCTACCGAACTCAATTTCAAATTCTAACATCACCCGATGAACTCTGCTCATGGACCTCATGAGTCCCATTCATCTTCTATTGCACCTTGCCTGGGCACTTGGCACGCCAGGCGCTACTTCACCAACCACACGTCAACCGTCCAACCAATCATGAAAGTCTCCTCCTCACTCACTCTTGGCCTCTCCTTGCTGGCGGCCATCGCGCTGCCCAGTTGCAGCAAGACGGAAAGCTCCGTCTCGACCTCAACCCCTGCGGATCCGATCAGTGCGAGCACACCGGACGCGCCGCCAAATGCGGTCAGCGATGAACTCACCTTCCTTGATCTTGAGAAAGACACCCTCAAGTTTGGCTTCATCAAGCTGACCGATTGCGCGCCGATCGTCATTGCGAAAGAGAAAGGCTACTTTGATGACGAAGGTTTAAGTGTAGCTGTCGAAGCTCAGGCTAACTGGAAAGAACTTCTTAACCGCGTCATCAATGGCGACCTAGATGGTGCGCATATGCTCGCGGGTCAACCCATCGGGGCTACCGTGGGATTTGGGTCGCAGGCTGACATTGTCACCGCTTACAGCCTCGATTACAACGGCAATGGGATCACGGTTTCCAATGAGATCTGGGAAAAGATGAAGCCAGCTGTCCCGAAAGGAGCGGACGGTCGTCCCATTCATCCCATCAAGGCGGATGCCCTCAAGCCGATCGTCGATGAGGCGAAAGCGTCAGGAAACAAGCTCAAGATGGGAATGGTCTTTCCGGTGTCCACACATAACTACGAAATTCGTTACTGGCTAGCTGCTAGTGGCATCAATCCGGGTTTCTACTTTGATCCGACTACCAAACAAGTGGACGTACCGGGATTCCTCAATGGCGATGTCGAACTCTCCGTCACGCCACCTCCGCAAATGCCTGCGGTACTCGAGGCGGGCACCATCTGTGCCTACTGTGTGGGAGAACCATGGAATCAGCAGGCTGTCTTCAAGAAGATCGGCGTGCCAGTCACGACTAACTACGACATTTGGAAGAACAACCCAGAGAAGGTCTTTGGGGTGTCCAAAGAGTGGGCGGATAAACATCCCAACACCTGGATCGCCATCACCAAAGCCCTCATCCGTGCAGGCAAATGGCTGGATGCGAGTCTCGAGAACCGGAAAGAAGCCGCCAAGATCCTGTCACAACCAAACTACGTCGGTGCCCCTTATGAAGTCATCGCCAATAGCATGACCGGGACCTTCGAGTTTGAGGCCGGGGACAAGCGGCCCATGCCCGATTTCAATGTGTTCTTCCGCCACAATGCGTCCTACCCTTTCTATAGCGATTGTATCTGGTTCCTCACGCAGATGGTTCGTTGGGGGCAGATCGCCGAGCAGAAAGACGACGCGTGGTTTCACGAAACGGCGAAGAAGATCTACCGGCCCGATGTCTACGAGAAGGCTGCTAAGATGCTCATCGCGGAAGGACTTGCGGCCGAAAGCGATTTCCCATTCGGCTCGGACGGTTATCGCGCTCCCACGAGCGATTTCATCGATGGGAAAGCTTATGATGGGAGAGAGCCTAACGCTTACATCAAAAGCTTTGAGATCGGTTTGAAATAGCCGATTCCTGACAAACCCACACCCACGATCAATGGCCATGAACACGGCGACCACAGCCAATCCTGCCACCTCTCTTGAGGGCGAGAAGCCCTCTGGAAAGAAGTGGCGCTACAATCCCCACAAGGTGGCCCATACCTTGGAAAAGCTGGGGCTCGGTTACTTCTCACCGATCGCACGACTGATCGGGCGTGACGAGCCGGCCAAGCAAGTGCGGGCGATCGCTCAGAATACCTTCCTTCCACTCTTGGCGTTTGCCGTGTTGCTCCTGGGGTGGCAGGTCTGTGCGAACACGGTCGCCACGGATAGTCAAAAGATCCCAAGCCCAGCGGAAACCTGGTCGGCATGGCAGGACATGTTAGCCTTCTCCGCAGCGGAGCGCGCCAAGGAGGCAGCCTACTATCAAAGTCAGGGAGAACGTGTGGCACGGTTTGAGGCAATGGCCCTGCAGGCTCATGAGGCTGGCAATACCCAGCGCGCTCAAGCGATCGAGAAGAGGATGGCAAGTGAGTCGACCAAAGTCTACCAAGGCACGACGACCTTCTTCGATCAAATTGGGATCTCCATTCTCACCGTCTTGGTCGGTTTCATCCTCGCGACGCTTGTCGCCATTCCGTTAGGGATTCTCTGCGGGCTCTCGCCAGCGGTGAACACGGCGCTCAATCCGCTGATTCAATTGCTCAAGCCAGTGTCACCCTTGGCGTGGTTTCCCATTGTCTTTGTCTTCACGACGTGGGGGATCGACCAAGCGCCAGCCTCGAGCATTTGGCAGCGGGCGCTCTTCACGTCTGCGGGTGTGGTGACGCTGTGTTCGCTCTGGCCGACATTGGCGAATACGGCAGTGGGCGTGGCTGCGATCGACAAGGATCATTTGAATGTCGCCAAGGCACTCAAGCTTGGTTGGTTCAAGCGTCTGTGGAAGATCGTCCTGCCGTCGTCATTGCCTCTCATCTTCACAGGGCTCCGGGTCTCGATTGGCGTGGGCTGGATGGTCTTGGTGGCTGCGGACATGATGTCTCAGAATCAGGGCCTCGGGAAATTTGTCTGGGACATGTATCAGAACGGCGACACTGCGAGCACGGCACAGATCATCATCGCGGTCTTCTTCATAGGCGGTATTGGCTTTCTCCTCGATCGGATCATGCTCGTCTGTCAGCGCCTCGTCACCTTCGAAGAACAAACGGTCTAACAGAAAGGTTGCATGAGCTACATCGATCTCAGCAAGGTAGACAAGGTTTACGGTTCCGGTGCGAGCACGACCCATGTCCTTGAGGATGTGAATCTGCAAGTAGCCAAGGGTGAGTTTGTCGCCATCGTGGGCTACTCCGGGACTGGCAAGACCACACTCATCTCTCTCATCGCCGGTTTAGAAAAGCCTGATGCCGGTATTGTCCGTGTGGATGGTCAGGAAGTGGAGGGGCCGAGCCCTCAGCGGGGCGTGGTGTTTCAGAATTACTCCCTTCTCCCGTGGTTCACGGTGAAGGACAACGTAGCGCTTTCGGTTGGTGAAGTCTACAAAGATTCTCCCAAGGAAGAGCGCGAGCAACGCATCTTGGAGTCCATTGAGCAGGTCAATCTGTCGCCTGCCCTTGGCAAGCGTCCCGGTGAACTGTCTGGTGGGATGCGTCAGCGGACGTCCGTGGCACGCACGTTGGCGACCAATCCTGACATTCTTCTGCTTGATGAGCCCCTCAGTGCCCTCGATGCGCTCACGCGGAGTGTGATTCAGGATCAGATCTTGGATATCTGGCAGAAACGCAATCAGACGATCATCCTCATCACCAATGATGTGGATGAAGCCCTCTACATGGCAGACCGTGTGATTCCTCTCAGTGTTGGACCAAAGGCTTCGCTGGGACCTGAGGTGGTGGTCGATCTGCCGAGGCCACGGGATCGCCGAGCTCTCCATACGGATCCAGCTGCTCGTAAGATGCGTCACGAGATCATCAGCTATCTTCTGGCAGAGAAAGCCAAGGAGAAGGCCCATCAAGGAGGTGAACCGGTCGCTCTTCCTAACATCGCCCCCATTGATATTTCCATGCACCGCCCTTCCTGGTTCTTCGGGCTCCGACCCAAGAAACGCAAGCAACTCCAGCCTTCAGCCTAACCAAACCCACCACTTATGGCCTACTTCGAATGCATCCATCTCGGCAAGACCTACAAGACCCCCACGGGGAATGCCGTCATCGTTCAGGACTTCAATCTCACTATCGAGAAAGGCGAGTTTGTCTGCATCATTGGCCACTCGGGCTGCGGCAAGTCGACGGTGCTTTCCATGGTCGCCGGGCTGAATGATATCTCGGATGGGACGGTTGTGTTAGGCGAGCGGGAGATCAACGGGGCTGGACCCGATCGGGGTGTGGTTTTCCAAGCGCCGTGTTTGCTCCCCTGGATGACGGCATTTGATAACGTGATGCTTGGGGTGGATCAGGTCTACTATCACGCCACTCGCGAAGAACGACGACAGATTGCCAATTACTATCTCGCTATGGTGGGTTTGGCAGGGAGCATGCACAAACGCCCTGCCGAACTCTCGGGTGGCATGCGACAACGCGTGGGACTTGCGCGTGCATTCGCACTCTCTCCGAGGATGCTGTTGCTCGATGAGCCCTTTGGGATGCTCGATAAACTAACGAAATTTGAACTGCAGCAAGTGTTGCTCGATCTTTGGAATCGGGAACGTCTCACGGCGATGATGGTCACCCACGATGTGGATGAAGCTATCTATCTAGCAGATCGCATCATCATGATGACAAATGGGCCGGCGGCGGGTATCGGCGACATCCTGTCGATCAAGTTCGAACGGCCTCGCGATCGGTCGGAGATCATGAATACCGAGCTCTACTACGAGTATCGCGATCATTTAATCCATTTCCTGGAAGAACGGGCCAGTGTGCGTCCCGCCCTAGCAGGGTAACGAATCCTTTTCGCATGATTCCCCAACTTCCCAGTTCGGCTCCATTCAATGAGGCGCAACGTTGGTGGCTCAACGGTTACCTAGCCGCGCTCCTCGCAACCGAAGACAGTTCAGAGAGAGAGGTCGCGGCCGCTTCTGCGCCCAAGCAGCGCGTCCTCGTGCTGTATGCCTCGCAATCTGGTAATAGTGAGAGTCTCGCTGAGCAGTTTGGCGAGGCCATGCGAGGCAAGGGATTTGAGGCGCCCGTCCTGGGAATGGAGGACTTCGAAGCCGAGGCTCTCCAGCAAGAGAATTACATTCTGATTGTCTCAAGCACTTGGGGAGAGGGGGATCCCCCTGACAATGCGGTGGATTTCTGGGAGGCGCTCTCGGCGGAAGATTTTCCCAAGCTGGAGGAACTCCACTACGGTGTGCTCGGGCTGGGGGATTCCAATTACCTGGATTTCTGTGGGATGGGCAAGAAGTTCGACCAGCGTCTTGCCGATCTAGGGGCGACGCGACTCGTGCCACGCGGGGATTGTGATACCGATTACGAGGAGACCGCAAACGCGTGGTTTGAGAGCGCGTTGACGGCGCTAGGAGCCACTCAAGAGTCTGAGAAGGAAGCGGGCTCGGAACAGACGGACGGGATCACCTATTCCAAGAAACATCCGTTTCCGGCGAAACTCCTGACCAATCGGACCCTCAACGCAGCCGACTCGCCTCGCGACACGCGCCATTTCGAGTTCAGCTTAGCGGGGTCTGGGTTGTCTTATGAAGTTGGGGATGTGTTAGGAATTTATCCTAAGAATGATCCCGAGCTCGTGGATGAGATCGTCGCCCTGTTAGGCTTTGAGCCGGATGCTCCCTGTGGAGAGAGCACATTCAAGCAGGTCTTGATCCACGATTTCGATATTCGCACGGTGCCTGCCACGCTCCTTCAGAAATGGCCTACACCTGTCGAGGGCTCCTTTCACGAAGTGATTGACTTGCTCAAGGCTGCGCCGGTGACCTTTGAGAGTCCTGAGGCTTTTGTGTCGTTGTTAAGGAAACTGGGGCCACGGCTATACTCGATCTCATCGAGCCCTAAAGCGCATCCCGATGAGGTCCACCTCACCGTGGCGAAAGTCACCTACGACTTTGATGATCGGCCGCGCAAAGGTGTCTGTTCGACCTATCTCTCAGATCGCGTCAATGGCGATGGCACGGTGCGCGTCTTTCTGCAGACCGCCAAGCACTTCAAGCTGCCAGAAGACCCGAACATCCCCGTGATCATGATAGGTCCAGGGACTGGCATTGCCCCATTCCGAGCTTTCCTGGAGGAGCGGTCCGTGACAAAGGCTCCCGGTAAGAACTGGCTCTTCTTTGGCAACCCTCATGAGTCGACGGATTGGCTCTACCGCGAGGAGGTGCAAGAGTGGGAGCGCGAAGGGATCCTTAGCCAGTTGTCGACAGCCTGGTCCCGAGATCAAGCCACGAAGGTCTACGTGCAAGATCGCATGCGTGAGGCAGGAGAAGAGTTTTGGAAATGGTTAGAAGAAGGCGCGGCCATCTACGTCTGTGGCGATGCCAAGCGGATGGCGAAGGATGTCGATGCGGCTCTCCGTGACATCATCGAATCGCATGGAAAGGTTTCGGCAGAGGAAGCGGAAGTCTATGTAAGCAAGCTGAAGAAGGACAAACGCTACCAGCGCGATGTCTACTAACGTCCTATTGAATCAACTCTAACGCTAATTGAAACTGTGAACGTTCCCACGACCATTGCGGGTGAGCCCGTGACTCCTGACCAGAAGAGTTACTTGGATGGTTTCTTCTCTGGCTTGCGCAACCGCGGGGTGTCCTTTGCGGATGTTGAACCCGAAGCGGGTCCTGTTCCGCAGAAGAAAGCCAAGGTGATTCCAGAGGAGCGGATCAAGCAGGAGTTGCATCCCTTCGATGCTCTCCCCGTTCTCCGTCGCCGTGCTCGGGCGAATGAGGCTCCGGAGAAGGAAGATATCTTTCGTTTCAAATGGAATGGGCTCTTCTGGCTAGCGCCGGTTCATGAGGGCTACATGTGCCGTTTGCGAATCCCTGGAGGTGCGGTCAAATCCTCACAGTTGCGCGAATTGGCATCAATCGCGGACGATATCGCATGGGGCTATCTCCAGGTGACCACGCGCAACAATATTCAAGTGCGGGTCATTGCTCCCAAAGACACCCCTGAATTACTACGGCGACTCCAGGATTGCGGGCTTCATTCACGAGGTGCGGGGGCAGATAACTTGCGTAACTTCACTTCCAGTCCCACCGCTGGCTTTGATCCCTACGAACTGATCGATGTGTCTGAGCACGTGCACGATCTTGCGCATCGCGTGATGAATCAGTTAGAATTCTATGATTTGCCGCGGAAGTTCAACGTGTCCTTTGATGGCGGGGGCTTGTGCAAGGTGGCAGAGGATACCAATGACATTGGGTTGCGGGCTCTGCGTGTGCAAGAACCGCCGGAAGGCCATCCTTTGCATGGCAAGGTGTCTGCGGGTGTTGTCTTTCAGGTGTTGTTAGGAGGCGTGACGGGTCATGAGCAGTTTGCGGAATCCAGCGGAGTCATCTGCACCCCCGAACAGTGTGTGGATGTGATCGAAGCGATGATCCGAGTCTACATTCGGAACGGGAATCGGAGCAATCGTGGGAAGGCGCGCCTGATCTACTTGTTGCAGGAGCGGGGGATGGAGTGGTTTCTCGAAGAGGCGGAGAAGGAGCTGGGCGAGACGTTGTGGCGCTTGGAACCGGACGATCCCATCGTCGAAATGTCAGAGAAGCCGTCGGTGCCGCATCCTCACGTGGGGGCTCATCCGCAGCGGCAAGAAGGGCTCAACTGGTTAGGGGTCTATGTTCCGGTGGGCTTGTTGCAATCGGGCGAGGCGCGAGCCATTGCGGAGGTGGCCGATCGCTTTGGAAGTGGTGAGGTGCGTCTGACGATCTATCAGAATGTCATCATTCCGAACATTCCAGATGAGGCATTAGACGCGGCTCGCGAGGCCCTGGAAGGGGCCGGATTGAGCACACAGGCGAGTCTGATTCGCGGTGGTGTGGCGGCGTGCACGGGCAATCGCTACTGCAAGTTTGCGAGTTCTGATACCAAGGGTAACGCCCTGGATGTGGTCGCTTATCTGGAGGAACGGATCACCCTCGATCAGCCACTGAATATCCACGTGACCGGGTGTCCCCATTCGTGCGCGCAGCATTACATCGGCGATATTGGCTTGCTAGCCTGCAAGGTGAAAGACCCTGAACAGGAGAAGCCAGTAGAGGGCTATCATGTCTTCGTCGGTGGTGGCTTTGGGCCTGGACAGAAGCGCTTGGGACGGCAGCTCCTTAAGGGTGTGGCGGCTGGTCCGACCTTGAATGCCAAGCTACACGCGTTGTTAGTGAGCTACCTCAAGCAGCGTGATCCTGGTGAGTCGTTTCTGGATTTCACCACACGACACGATATTGAATCATTGCAAGGGATGGTTCAGCGTGAACCAGAAGTGTTGGAGGCATGAACGCCATGCCGTTCGTTGATGAGCTTCTGCTAGAACAGCAGTCGCTCACTGCTGTGGATCGTTTCTCGCAGCCGCATGCGGACGCGACGCGTCCCGTGCAGGAACGCTATTATCGTGATCTGATTCCCTTTCATCGACCGCAAGAAGGGCAGCAATACAGCTTCGAGGTGGACCTTGAGGCATGCAGTGGATGCAAGGCATGTGTGAGTGCCTGTCATCATCTCAACGGACTTGATGCCGGCGAGTCTTGGCGGGACATTGGACTGCTCGTGAGTGATCACGACGGAATGGTGAAACAGCAGGTGGTGACCACGGCTTGTCATCACTGTGAGGAGCCTGCCTGTGCCCATGGCTGTCCCACCTTGGCCTACGAAAAGGATGCCATCACGGGAATCGTGCGTCACCTTGACGATCAATGCATGGGGTGCCGCTATTGTGAACTGAAATGTCCCTATCAAGTTCCCAAGTATAATGCCGCCTTAGGCATCGTTCGGAAATGTGATATGTGTCAGTCACGACTGGCGAATGGAGAGGCGCCTGCCTGTGTGCAAGCGTGCCCCAATGAGGCGATTCGCATTCGATTGGTGGCACGTGAGGAGACGTCATCTGAAGTGCTGCTGCCTGGGACGGTGCCGTCGGACTACACCCAACCGACGACGCGCTTTCTGAATCTTGCTACCGCCGCGCGACCCAGTGAGCCTCAAGAACCGCATCCTGCCCATGGCCACATCCCGCTCGTGGCGATGCTCGTGCTCGTGCCAATGAGCATCGGCATGACTGCCGCGCATGTGTTAGCGGATCAGGTCAATCTCTCCATCCTGATCGTCGCGACACTTTGTGGATTTCTCGGATTGGCGGGGAGTGTTCTCCATCTCGGAAGGCCCTCGCAGGCTTGGCGAGCGGTTCTCGGCTGGCGGCGGTCGTGGTTGAGCCGTGAGATCATCGCATTCAATCTTTGGGCGGGCTCGCAGGCGCTCTACACGGCCGCCGCCGTCTCCCAGTGGCTGCCGTCCGCGGTGCGACCATTGGGAGGGCTTGCCGTGTTTCTGGGGTGCCTGGGTCTGGCGACTTCTGTCATGGTCTATGCAGATACAAGGCGTCCTTTCTGGCAAGCGTCCCATACGGCTTGGCGATTCTACGGCACCGCTCTCTGCGCTGCCCTCACCTGTTCACCATTCCCGTGGCTCGCGATCGTGCCGATGGTGTTTCTGATCGCATTTGAAGCGCATCTGCTCATATCGCCAGACGATCCGCGCTTGGCGGCGTCACGTCAGTTGCTGCGTGGAGCTTTGCGACCAACCACGGTCTTTCGTTTGATGACCGCCGTGGCCTTCGTGGGACTCGTTCTCGCAGAGATGCCGAGGATAGCCCTTCTCGTTCTGGTGATGTCAGAGTTGGCGGCCCGGTCGCTCTTCTTTCGAGCGGTCCACGAACCCAAGATGCCTGGAGTAGCCCTATGAAACTCGCATCCTTGGAATGCCGGGCCTTCGATGGCCCTCTGACAGAACGCCTTCTTCGTGATCCGGGTGCCTTCGGTCTTGGCCAGGTGCCGCGCCATCTTTCGCCAGAGGCGACCACGAAAAGCGTCTGTGGTTACTGTGCCACGGGTTGCGCGCTTAACCTTCATCTCCGCGACGGTGAGGCGGTCAATCTCTCGCCAGAAACGGATTATCCTGTCAATCTGGGCATGGCGTGCCCCAAAGGCTGGGAAGCCCTTGCCGCACTCGATGCCGACGATCGGGCGACGACGCCTCTTTATCGCCCATCTCGGGGCGAAGCGCTTGAGCCGATCTCGTGGACCCGCGCCGCCGAGATCTTTTGTGAGAGGATGCGACGGTGTCTCGATGAGCACGGAAACGAATCCGCCGCCTTTCTGAGTACCGGACAGATCTGCACGGAGGAAATGGCTTTGTTAGGCTGTTTCGCCAAGTTTGGCATGGGCATGGTTCACGGTGATGGCAATACGCGACAATGCATGGCCACCGCGGTGACGGCTTACAAGGAATCGTTCGGGTTCGACGCGCCCCCTTACACATATGCTGATTTCGAGCAGTCCGACGTCATTGTCCTTGTTGGATCGAACTTGTGCATCACCCATCCCATTCTCTGGCAGCGCATTCTCAGGAATCAGCGCTCACCCGAGGTCATCGCGATTGATCCGCGGGCGACCGAAACGGCCTCGCACGCCAGCACTCATCTGGCGCTCCGCCCCAAGTCTGATCTGACACTCTTCTACGGCATCGCGCATCTTCTCATCCGCGAGGGCTGGGTAGATCCTGACTTTGTCGACCAGCATACGTCTGGCTACGAGGCTTTCGCCGAACACGTCTCTGCCTTTCCTCCGGATCAAGTAGCAGCGGTCACCGGCCTGTCAGAAGGACAGCTTCTTGGATTGGCGCGGTCTATCGGCACGAAAGAGCGTGTTTCCCTCTGGTGGACAATGGGGGTGAATCAAAGTCATGAAGCCACCCGAACGGCCCAGGCCATCATCAATCTTGCGCTCCTCACGGGCAATATCGGGCGTCCTGGCACTGGCGCGAACTCCATCACGGGTCAGTGCAACGCCATGGGTTCGCGCCTCTTTAGCAATACAACGAATCTGCTAGGCGGTCATGCCTTTGAGAATGCAGCACATCGTGCGAAAGTCGCGGGATTGTTAGGCATCCACGAGGAACGCCTTCCGCGGTGCAAGAGTCATGCCTATGATCAGATCATCGATGGCATCGAGGAGGGAAGCGTGCGCGCGCTCTGGACCATCGCTACCAACAGTTTGCATTCCTGGGGAAATCGCAAACGATTGCGTGGGCTGCTAGAGAAGCTTGAGTTCCTGGTAGTGCAAGACATGTATGTGTCCACGGACACCGCTCGGTGTGCTGACCTAGTCTTGCCTGCAGCGGGTTGGGGCGAGAAGGACGGCACGTTTATCAATTCCGAACGCCGTATAGGGGTGACGAAGAAGGTGCGGCGAGCCCCTGGGCAGGCACTAGCAGACTTTCAAATCCTTCGGTTGCTTGCCAAGACTTGGGGTTGTGGTTCATGGATCGATCGTTGGGATTCGCCCGAGAGCGCCTTTCAGATCTTGAAGGCGGTGACTCGAGATCAGCCATGTGAGATCACGGGTATCGACGGGTATCGGCACCTCGATGACGCGGGCGGTATCCAATGGCCGTATCCTGACAAGGGAGGGCCATCCATGGATCAAGAACGCCGGTTGTTTGCGGATGGGCAGTTCCACACCGAGGATCACAAGGCGCGATTCATTTATGATAGGGTCACCGCATCGCCCGAGATCGTGAATGATGCGTATCCCTTCATTCTCCTCACGGGACGTGGCTCTTCCGCCCAATGGCACACACAGACGCGCACGAGCAAGTCCGAGATTCTGCGCCAGTTGCATCCTCGTGAAGCCTATGTGGAGATGCACCCTGAGGACGCCGCGTCCTTGGGGCTTGATCCCTTTGAGCGCGTCCGCGTAAGCACCCGACACGGCCAGGTAGAGGTGATGGTCATCCAGACGCCCACTGTCGGTCGTGGCCAGGTCTTCATGCCGATGCATTATCCTGAAACGAATCAGATCACGCATCCATCGGTCGATCCCCATTCCCGACAGCCAAGCTACAAAGCCACCGCCGTGGCGATTGCTCGGAACGGATGATTGCGCCGTCTAACGTTCATCTGCGAGGATGGTCTCGGCTTGGATCTCGTTGTCCTCGAGAAGGACGTCCCCTGCCTGTTCACCGATGCGGATGGCGGTCTTCTGCACGCCTGCGCCTGAATCGACGATGGTGTTCCTGCGAATGATTGTGCCTTCCGTGGCCCCATCGATGAAGAGCCCCCAGTGCTGATTGTCTCGCACGGTGTTCTCTTCGAAGGTGATGCGGTGCGCTGCCATGGGGTTGGTCTCGCGTCTCCAATAGACGCCGCCCTTCTGATTGCCGATGATGGTGTTGCGCCTCACAAAGTTGTCACTGTCTTTATGCCCAATGGACATCCCATAGCCGCCATTGCCTTCCAGGCGATTCTCTTCGGCCCGTCCTCCGCGCACTCGCCAGCAGAAGAAGAACCCGTCATTGTCATTGTTCATCGCTTGGCATCGAGTGACCGTCGGCCGCTGTGACCCACTTCCGGGGTGCAAGCCGAACCCCGCACAGCGCTCGACCACACAGGCGTGGACGGTGACATCATTGGATTGCTGGAAACTGATGCCGTCTCCGTTGTAATCGCGGACGACGCACTTTGTGATAGTGGTATGATCGCCGCGATAGAGAAAGATACCCGCGGTGCGGCAGCCGTCGACCAAGGTGGGATTCTGGGAGCGATTGCCATCCACGGTGAGATTCTCCACGCGTGCGTCTTCGAGGTGATAGCCGCTGATGACGGGGTACACACTGGCAGCGAAGCCATCGTCGCGCACCATGATGTCTGCGTTCATGGCGCGGGAGAGAGTGAAATACGCCTCTTTCTGATTGAGGATGGTAGCGCAGACACCGTGAAAGCCGCGCTGGGTCTTGGACCCGACGTATACGCCCGTCCCAATGGTGAAACCGCTAGCATCGGCCACGGTGATCGCAGCCTCACCGAAATCGCCATCGGCAACCAAGGGTGCGCGTACCTCCGGAGCCTTCTTCAAGATTGTGTCTGCACCTGCACCGCGGACAGTCACGCGGCTGCGCAAATGTAAGGAATCGCGCATGAGGTATTCCCCTGGACCTATCTCGACCACGCCTCCTCCGAGGTTGCCTACGTAGTCGACTGCGGCTTGGAGGGCGCGATTGTCTGTGCCGACAATGGTGGCATGGTCATGTCCTACCGTGATCGTCACAGCGGGGTAAGCATGGAGAGGATTCTCGGCGTGTTTCCTCCCGGCTTGATCTGCTCAAAGGTTCCCGTGGAGGAGGGCAATGATCATGCTGGTGATGGGTAGCAATGCTTTCATGCGGGTATCATAACCTGATCCATGGCAGACGGCGAGCCCTGGTGGACGCCAATTCCATTGGTTAGGGGATCTGCTTGATGGATCTCTTCATCGTCTCTTGGGCATCATCGTGGACTATTCTAGGCTTTCCATGGAATCCGCCAATCCTCTAACCTATACTCTATGAATGCGATTCCTCTAAGGCGGAGATCCTGCTCTCGCCGTCAACTGCTCACCCTGGGGGCCGGCGCTTTCCTCGGTATGATGCCCACGTTGTTCGCAAAGATCCACCCCACAGCCAGACGAATCCAGCGTCGGGGGCGGGCCTTGGGCACGAATGTCACCTTAACAGTGCTCCACGCTGACCAAGCCTTGGCGGAAAGAGCCCTCGCCTCCGCCTTTCGTTGTCTTGACGAGATCGAAGATGTTCTCAGCCTCTATCGTCCACACAGTCAACTGTCTCGACTGAATGCATGTGGATCCCTCAGTAATCCTCACATGCATCTTAAACGGGTCGTTCGAAGAGCGTTGCATTTCTCGCAGGTATCTGAAGGAGCCTTTGATCTTACGATCCAGCCCTTATGGGAGCTCTATCAGCGCAGCTTCGATGAACAGAGCGCTCCGCCTTCTCCATCTGCTCTAGCAAGGGCACGAGCCTGCGTTGATTGGCGGTGCGTGCATTTGTCAGAAGAGGCCATCTCGTTGGAGGGCAAAGGAAGAGCCATCACCTTGAATGGTATCGCTCAGGGATACGCGGCGGATTGCGTGCAAGCGGTTCTGGCCGAGCACGGAATCGTCCACGCGCTGATTGATTGCGGGGAGTTTGGAGCACCGGGCGGCAGGGCCGATGGGACTCCTTGGAAGCTCGGGATCCAGCATCCTCGCGAACCAGATGCCTACATCCAACTAGTGCCTTTGAAAGATCGCTGCTTGGCCACTTCTGGAGATTATGCTAGCCAATTTGGGGAGGATCGTACCGTACATCACCTTCTCAATCCGAGATCCGGTCGATCTGCGCGGGAAATGTCCAGTGTGAGCATTGCCGCCCCGACAGCCATGGATGCTGATGCCTTATCGACCGCGTTCTTTGTTGCTGGCGTCGACCAAGGGGTGCGCTTGTTGGCAAGGCATCCTAACACCGATGCCTTTGTTGTGCTTCAGAATGGCCAAACCCTCGCAACGAAAGGATTCCCATGTTTCTAGTGCGCACATTTCTCTTATGGCTCCTTTCGCTCACGTTCGCTGTTGCTGCAGATGAGATCGAGTTCCTCAATGGTACGACGTTGCAAGGCCGCGTCGTCGCCATTCATAAGAAGGAACGCGAGGTCGAATTTGAAGCCACCATTGCGGGTGCCTCCCAAACCGCTCGTTACCCCTACACGAAGATTCATCGCGTGGTATGGAAAGAGAAAGAGTATATAGTCACCAAGAAAGCCAGTGGGACGGCGTCGGCGTCGGCTTCCAACAAGCGTGTGAGCCGCACAGTCGCGGAAGTGAAGGAAGTGATTGCTGAAGAAGGCGCCACTCCTCCTCCCTGGCTTGAAAGCACTCCCTTGGATTATCCCAAGACCCTCGATCTCGACTGGCCACAGCCTGCCCCGGAAGGATGGAACAATCAGAAGAATGTGGGACAATACATTTGGGATCGGATCAATCCGAATGAGAATCGCTGGCGCAGTGGGGTGCGGCTGATGATGCATTTGCTAGAAGTTCATCAGGGGAACAGCGAATTGACACAGCGCGTTGAGCGTTCTCTGGGGGCCATGTACTTTCGCTTCTTTCAGGATTATGCGAGGGCTGCCTATTGGTGGGAGAAAGCGGGGCAGCCTTTGGATCCTCCCGCGTCTGTTGGGCTCGCCGAATGCTACTTTCGCCTGGGAAATAAAGCCAAGGCTACCCGAGCGCTGGACAAAGCACCGCTCTCCATTGCCAAGATCAAGTTGTTAGGCGACATGGGCGATGCGCGTGAAGCGCTCAAACTCGCGGGTAGTGTCCGCATGTCTCAACCTCACGAACTGTATCTCACTGCAGGAGATATCTGTCGTCTGGATGGGAAGTTCACCGATGCCATCCTCTGGTATGAGAAGGTGCTGACCGCACCGAAAGCTCGCAATGAGGATTACGAGAAGCGGTATCATGCGAGGGCGCGCCAGAGCATCGAGTCAGTGAAGCAGTTTGAACTTCTCGATATCTCCAAACTGGCTGACGGCACCTACCGCGGTACGGCCATGGGATATGAAGGTCCTCTCGATGTGGAGGCCCGCGTGCGCGGGGGACGCATTCAAGCCGTCAATGTCACCCAGCACACGGAGAAGCAGTACTACTCTGCCCTCACCGACGTCCCGGCTCAGATCATTCAGAAGCAAAGCCTGAAAGACGTCGAAGGCACTAGCCACGCGACCATCACCGCGGTTGCGATCATCAATGCTACTGCCAAGGCACTCTCTGGCGATCCAGAGTAGTCATGCAACTAGCGTTTATCCAGCCTGGAACGAGCCCCAGCGTCCTCTTTCTAACAGTGCTCGCAGTGGCGGCGGCCTTTCTGATCGTTGCCATCCTCACCCGTCTGAGCAAGCGCACGCGGAGCCGCGCGATCGTCCGACTGGATCATTTCCTGCCATTTGTGCGCAAACGCCGATTTCCACCGGGCGATCCATCCCTTCTCGTCCGTTGCGCGCAGCGGCTCTTGCCGAAGCATTGGTTCTTCAATCCCGTGACTGGCTCAGAGGGAGCCCTCCGCCGCTGGTGTCGCCAATTGGGCCCCACCGTGTTGGCTGCGCCACTCCGCCGAGTCATCCAAGGGATCTGCTTTCTCACATTCTCTACGCTCTTCTTCTACGTGTGTTGGCCATACGATGCTCGCCCGGTTTCCGAAGGTGCCGCCAGTCCTGGATGGATCTTTCAGGGGTTGGACCAGGCGTCGGGAGAGATTCGCTTTTCCAGGGACCCGGTGGCCACCGAGATCGCTAACATTGATCGGATCTACGCACAGTCTTCATCAGGCACCTCCTCCTGGCCCTTGGAGGTGATCAGTCTTCAAGAAGGTGAGGCCACCTTCAGCGTTCCCCAAAGCGAGACCGCCGAGATTCTTCAAGTGTTGATGTTAGGAACGTCTCCCTGGACATTCTTTGAATCGGAGCCTGACAAATGGCCTTCCCACTACGCGGACAATCTCCGCGCGAAGGAACGTCTTCCTGCTGATCTCTTTCTGGTCCTTGATCCACTCGTCAGCATTTCCACGGCGATCGCCTCTCGGAGTTGGGTCTGGTCCCTTTCCGCTGCCGGCATCATCTTGGTCGTTTGTGTGCTCATCCCGCGCGGGTTTTGCGGCTATTTGTGTCCGTTAGGCACGTTGATCGATCTCTTTGATGGGACTATTGGCAAGCATGTCACACGTTTCCGAGTTGGGATCGATGGGTGGTGGGTTCATCTCAAATACTACCTCCTTGCAGGGGTGCTCATCTCGGCAGTCATGGGAGTCCTCATCTCAGGATTCGTCGCTGCCATTCCCGTCATCACCCGAGGATTCCTCTTTCTCATCGAACCTCTGCAAACAGGATCGCTTCGGAGTTGGCACCTCATCCCTGGCATCAATGCTGGGCACTTCCTTTCTCTCTTTCTCTTTGTCAGTGTCCTAGCGCTTGGATTCTTGCGACCACGATTCTGGTGCAAGTATGTCTGTCCCAGCGGTGCTGTGTTCTCGTTAGGCAATCTGTTTCGAGCGACGGAAAGGAAAGTTGAGTCGTCATGCATCCATTGTGACAAATGTGTGAGGATCTGCCCATTTGACGCCATTAAACCTGATTTCACGACCCGCGGAACGGATTGTACTTTGTGCCAGACATGTGCAGGCGTTTGCCCGACTCACGCCATCAAGTTTGTCGAACGGTGGAATACGGTGGACCTCAAGGAGCACAACGTTCCGCCCACTGGTGAGACGGCTCTGGGGCGTCGAGGCTTTCTTTCGCTCACGGCGGGATCCACCGCAGCTGTCCTCGGTGGAGCAGGCGTGGCAACAGCCACCAAAGTCACCAATCCTGACGCTAATACTAGACCTCTCCCTGTGCGACCTCCCGGAAGTGTCCCAGAGGAATCATTTCTACAAATGTGCATTCGCTGTGGCGAATGCTTCAAGGCATGCCCTAACAATGTCTTGCAATCTCTCGGGTTTTCTCATGGGCTGGGTGGGCTGTGGACGCCAGCGGTAGCAGCTGATTGGGCCGGATGCGAGTCGAGCTGCAATGCCTGTGGGGAGGTCTGCCCCACTGGTGCTATTCGCGCGTTGCCTCTTTCGGAGAAGAAGGATGTGCGCATGGGCCTGGCCATGGTGAACACTGTCACTTGTTTGCCATTTGCACATCGAGAAGCATGCCAACTGTGCGTCGATGAATGCACGGCGGCTGGCTATCATGCGATCGAGTTCACGCGCGTTGGAACGCAAACCGATGCTGAAGGTCGGCCTATCGAAGGCTCTGGCTACCTTGCCCCTTTGGTGATCCCTGACAAATGCGTCGGCTGCGGTCTGTGTCAGACGCGTTGCTTTGGGATCAATGTGGAAGCCAAGGGCCTCCTTGAATCCTCAGCCATTGTCATCGAGGCAGGTAGTGGCAAGGAAGACCGCTTCACCGATGCCGCTTACGAGGAATGGCAACGCGAGCGAGAACAGAAGGCCGACATCTCCACGCCTTCCCCTGCGGCACCGATACCTTTAGACGATCCTTTCGGCTTGTAGATAGATGGCCAATCGCATGAGTGTGTGAAGAAGGTTGCTCTTCTGGGAGGAGAAGGGTTATGCAATGGAACATGAACGCACCCTCACATCCCTCCGAACGCATCCTTCTCGGTCCTGGACCGAGCCCCGTGCCTGCTCGTGTGCTGCAGGCGATGGCGGCTCCGACTTTGGGCCACCTTGATCCTGAGTATCTCGCCATCATGGACGAGACGCGCGAACGCTTGAGGCAGGTTTTCCAGACGAGCAACGACCTTACCATGGCGGTCAGCGGTACTGGCAGTGCGGGGATGGAAGCGTGTGTGGTCAATCTGATCGAGCCGGGCGATGAAGCGATTGTCTGTATCAATGGCGTCTTCGGCGGACGCATGAAGGACGTGATGGAGCGTAGTGGCGCCACGGTGCATGCGATCGAAGTTCCCTGGGGAGAGACTTTTCCAGAAGAGATGATCTGCAAGGCCTTGGAACAACATCCCAAGGCGAAGGTGTTAGGCATCGTGCATGCGGAGACGTCAACCGGGGCGCATCAATCGTTGGAAGGCCTCTCGCAACACGTGCACGACGCGGGGGCGCTTCTGCTGGTTGATTGTGTGACTTCGCTAGGGGGCTTGCCGGTGGAGATCGATGCGTGGGGGATAGATGCGGCCTACAGCGGGACGCAGAAATGCCTGTCCTGTCCCCCTGGCTTGGCGCCGGTGACCTTCTCGCCGCGCGCGGTGGAGAAGATGAATCAGCGGCAGTCGAAGGTGCAAAGTTGGTATCTGGATATGTCCATGCTGAGTTCCTATTGGGGCGAGGAGCGCGTTTATCATCACACGGCACCGATCAACATGACGTATGCCTTGCGCGAAGCGCTGAAGATCGTGATGGAAGAAGGGCTCGATCGGCGGGTGGCGAGGCATCGTGCGAGTCATGAGCGCTTGCGGTCGGGCTTGGAGGCCATGGGGCTATCCTATATCCCCAATGATTCCCTCACGACCCTGAATGCGATCCGGGTTCCCGATGGCGTGGATGAAGCCAAGGTTCGCCGTGGCTTGCTCGAGGATTATGGGATCGAGATTGGGGCAGGGTTAGGGCCGTTCAAAGGCAAAGCGTGGCGCATCGGTCTCATGGGCCATGGATCCACGACCCGGCATGTGGACCTCGTCCTCACCGCGCTTCAGCAGCACCTGTCCTGATGCTGCTGGGGAGTCACGCTACGCGCGCAGGATGCCTTTGATAATCTTGCCGTGAACGTCAGTGAGGCGGAAACGGCGGCCTTGGTAACGAAACGTCAGCCGTTCGTGATCGATGCCTAGCAGATGCATGAGGGTGGCGTGGAAGTCGTGCACGTGGACGCCATTCTCCTCAATGTTGTAGCCGAAGGGGTCCGTCTTGCCGTAGGCGATTCCTGGGCGCACGCCACCTCCAGCCATCCACAGGGAATAGCACTTGGGATGGTGGTCGCGTCCAAAGTCTTTGGCAGTCAATTTGCCCTGACAGTAGTTCGTGCGACCAAACTCGCCGCCCCAGATGACGAGCGTGTCTTCGAGCATGCCACGATTCTTGAGATCACGCACCAGGGCGGCGGAGGCCTGATCCGTTTCTCGACACTGATTGGTGATGCCTCCGCGTAGGCCGCCATGCTGATCCCAGCCGGGATGGTAGAGCTGGATAAAGCGTACGCCCCTCTCGGCCAGACGGCGCGCCACGAGGCAATTGGCGGCGAAACTGCCGGGCTTCTTCACATCATCCCCATAGCTGTTGAGGACACTAGCGGATTCGTCAGAGAAATCCATGACGTCAGGAATGGAGCGCTGCATGCGAAAGGCGAGTTCGTATTGTTCGATGCGGGCTTCGATCTCGCGATCGGCCTCTTCTTCGAGTTGAAGCGCGTGCAGTTCGTTCAGGCGGTCTAACATCTTGCGACGAGAGGCGCGATCTATGCCATCAGGGTTGTTGAGATAGAGAACAGGATCTTTCCCAGAGCGGAAACGCACGCCTTGGTGACGAGAAGGAAGGAACCCGTTGCCCCAGTAGCGTCCGACCAAGGGTTGGCCACCTTTGCCTTTCGTCGTGAGGACGACGTAAGATGGCAGGTTATCATTCTCGATCCCCAAGCCGTATGATAGCCAGGCACCGATGGCGGGTCGTCCAGGAAACTGCGAACCGGTCTGCATCATGGTGACGGCAGGGCCATGATTGATGGCTTCGGTATACATGGAGTGCACCATGCAGAGATCGTCGGCCACGGTGGCTGTGTGAGGGAGCCGTTCACTTAATGGATGACCACACTGACCATGGCGTTGGAAGGCGAAAGGCGAGCCTGCGAGAGGGAGGCTGGATTGATTTCCCGACATGCCGGTGAGCCGTTGACCCATGCGAACGGACGCGGGCAGCTCTTCCCCGTGCCGCTCGTTGAGGAGGGGCTTGGGGTCGAAGAGATCCATTTGTGAGGGGCCACCGCTCATGAAGAGATAGATCACGCGCTTGGCCTTGGCGCCTGCGTGCGGTGCCCCTAACACTCCGCGATCCAGAGCTTTGGCATGGCTTTCGCGGGTGAGGAGGTCGGCGAGCGCGATGCCCCCGAGGCCCATGCCAAATTGGTGGAGGAAGGAGCGACGTGTGAGAGCGTATGGGTCAGTGAACCCGGTGCAGAGAGGGAGAGGTTTCATGAGCTTGTGGGTTGAGGGGCCTGTCAGGTTCAGCGTTTCATCACACAGTCGTCAAAAGCCAAGAGACTGTTGGCCACGACTGTCACGGCGGCGAGTTGAGTGGGTTCAAGATGCTCGGGCAGGGGTGCTTCCCCGGTTTGAAGGTATTGCTGGGCATCTTTCGGGCGATCTCGGAAATGCGAGAGTTGTTCTTCTAGCATTTGCTTCAAGATGCGTTGCTCTTCGGGGCGTGGGTGGCGGCTCGTCATCCACCGGAAGAGATCATCCATGAGGGTGGCGTTGGAATCGCCGTGAGCGTCTAACAAGCGTGCGGCCAGGGTGCGAGCGGCTTCGATCGCCTGGGGATCATTCATGTAGACAAAGGCCTGCAGCGGAGTGGCTGTCATGGCGCGTTCCACCTTGCAGACATCGCGCTTAGGCGCATTTAGGGCAATCATGACGGGGGCTGGGCTCGTGCGTTTCCAATAAGTGTAGAGACTGCGTCGGTAGAGGCCGTCGCCTTTCTCGTGGTCCACTGGTTTGAAGCTTGCGGCGACCTCGTAAGGCTTGACCGGCGGACCGCCGATGTGCTCGACGAGGAGGCCACTGGCGTAGAGCGCGTTGTCACGGATCATCTCCGCGGAGAGACGGTAACGCCGCGCCCGAGCCAGCCACACATTCTCAGGATCCTTGGCTTGATGCGCTTCCGTAGCCTGAGAACGCTGACGGTAGGTTTGTGAGAGGACCATGCGTTTGACGAGCGCCTTCAAATCCCAGCCATCTTGAATCAATTGATAGGCCAACCAGTCGAGCAATTCGGGATGGGTAGGAAGCGAGCCTTGGCTCCCGAAATCTTCGGGAGTGCCCACGAGTCCCTTGCCGAAGAAGAGTTGCCAGTAGCGATTGACGGTGACACGCGCTGTGAGTGGGTGCGCGGGATCGGTGAGCCAACGGGCCAATCCGAGACGGTTGCGAGGGGCGCTGGCGTCCATGGGAGGAAGAAAGGCTGGGGTGGTGGCGGTGACCGGCTCCGCACGGGCATCATAGGCTCCGCGGCTGAGAAGATACGATTCCCGTGGAGTGGGTGTCTCTCGCATGATCATGATTTCCTCTGTCTGGTCTAACAAAGTGTCACGTTTCTCGCGCAAGTCACGCAGGGGAGCCTCGGCGAGAACGGGGATCGCCTTTGGTAAGGGTATGCCGCGACCCAGGTGTGCGATTTCGTCAGGATGAAGGGCGCGATCAAACACCCGCATGGTGTCGATGAGGCCACCCGTGAAGCCGCGATCTCGGAAACGTTCTCCAATGGCGATGGTATCGCCGCCGCCCCCCTTGATCTGGCGTGTGAGGTGATCACGGTAGATTTCCACTGGCGCTTCCCGTCCATTGAGGTAGATACGCAGTCCATCTGCGCGACTGGAACCATCATGACTGACACTGACATGCACCCATTCATTGACGGGAATCGCATGCACCGTTCTGACGGAAATCGCATTGCCTGGCCAGAAGTGGATCAAGGACCAGCGCAAGCGGCCCTGATCTAACAGGACCTCATAACCGCGACTGGCGGCGTCCGTCCAGGCGCGAGAGCGGTGCCAAACCACCGCGCGCTCTTTCACGTCAGGCGTCTGCATCCACCAACTCACGGTGAAGGGTTGCGAGCGTTTGAAATTGCCCACCTTGAGATTCACGGGGTCATCTCCCGAGAGGCGAATGGCTTGCCCTTCTTTCCCGGGAACCAGGGTGTTGGCGTTGTTAGAACTGGCGGGCGTTTGGTCGTCGACGGCATTGACAAACGTGCCACCCTCACGCTGATCAAAAGTGTGGCGAGCGACTTCGCCACTCAAGGGGGCGATCTGTTCGGGAGAAGACGAAGCGAGGCGCACTTCGGTAGCGCGGACGCGAGCGGTGAGATCGGAAAGGGCCTTCTCCTGCGCCGGCGTGGTGAGCTCCATCGTCGGGGTCGGGACGGAATCCGTGAAGTAGGAATAGAGCCCAGCTTCGTCGATATTGGCAAAGAAGGCGAATAATTGATAGTATTCCTTCTGTGAGATCGGATCGTATTTGTGGTCGTGACACCGGCTGCACTCTAACGTCAAGCCTAAGAATGCGGTGCCAAAGGTGTGAGTGCGGTCGGCGACATACTCGACGCGAAATTCCTCCGGCACGCTGCCGCCTTCGACTTTCTGTGAGTGGAGCCGATTGAAGGTGGTGGCAAGGCGTTGCTCGCGCGAGGCATTTGGGAGGAGGTCGCCCGCCAATTGCCAGGTGATGAAGTCGTCGTAGGGGAGGTTGTCATTGAAGGCCTGGATCACCCAGTCCCGCCAGGGCCACACCCGACGGTCGCGATCCACTTGGTAGCCGTAACTGTCCGAGTAGCGCGCCACATCCATCCACTCGGCCGCCATCCGTTCGCCATAGCGTTTGCTGCGCAAGAGGCGATCAACGAGATCTTCGTAGGCATCGGAAGAGGTATCAGCTAGAAAGGTATCGATCTCCTGGGGCGTGGGTGGCAACCCAGTGAGATCGAACGTCACGCGCCGAATGAGGCGTTCGCGTTCGGCCTCCGCGCTCAAGGTCCATTCGCGTTCCTCCAGACGTCGTTGGACAAAGGCATCGATGGGATTGCGCACCCGGCTCGCGTCGTCCACTTTTGGGATGGGGATTGCTTCCAGGGAGCGGTAGGCCCAGTGTTCATCATAGGGTGCTCCTTCGGCGATCCACTGGCGCAGAATGGCTTTCTGATCGGTGGTCAATTCCCGTTTCGTGGCCGGTGGCGGCATGAGATCCTCAGCGTCGGAGGTGTGGACACGCTCCAAGAGCATGCTTTCCTCTGGTTTTCCTGGCGATAGGACGTCGAGTGCGGCTTCGCGCTCATCGAGTCGGAGATCCGCTTTTCGGTCGGCAGCATCGGGGCCGTGGCAGAAGAAACACTGGTCCGATAGGATCGGGCGAACGTCCCGATTGAAATCGATCGGAGCGGCTTCCGCCCAGAGACATCCCAGGCAGAAGGAAGCCAAGAATACGCGGAAACATGGCAGGTATGGGTGGGAAGGCATCATGGTCACGAACTACCAATGTCGCTCAGGGTTGCGCGAAATCCAAGACGCGGATGTGGTCAGGATGGCGCAATTTGATCTGGAACTGGCGATTGTAAGCCTCCACGCGGCCAGTGATGGCAATGGTGGTGTCTGCGTAAAGGTCCAGGGGATCCTTCGGGAAATGGGAGCGATCACTGGGAAAGGAGACCACCGTAAACTGATCACCGGGGAAATGGAGGAAAGTGGTGCCCCTTCGAGAGCTTTCGGCTCGGGTGACCCGGCCGCGCACCGTGACCACATCACCGAGATGCGCTTCCAGGGCGTCGCGGTCAGAGGCATCAATGGTAATCGTGGATACCAGTGAGGGGACAGGAGACGGGTTGGCTCGGGAGGCGCCGGTTTCCTTGTTCGGATCAGCAAGGCCCCACCAGATGAATCCGCCTAACAATCCGCCCACCAGGGCTGATGCTGCATGAAGCCAGCCGCGGTGCGGGCTCGGTTCTGGAGGAGAAACGTCGCCATTGGCGATGGGAAGCGATGGTGCTGGGAGGGAGGTGGTGGGGTGGGAACAGGCTTCGCGGAAAGTGAGCAGAGCCTCTTTGGCGGAGCTTGGGCGATCGTTAGGATAGCGCTCGATGAGCTTCATGACCCAAGTGGTCACGGCCTCTGGCAAATCGGGACGGATCACCTCAAGCGGTGTCACCCGATGTTGCAAATGACTCTCCATCACGTCCGCGGCGGTTTCCCCATCGAAAGGCAGCTCACCGGAGAGCGCAAAGTAATACACGCACCCCAGCTGGTAGAGATCTGTGCGCGCATCGAGGAGGCCATGCTCAAACTGTTCGGGTGCCATGTAAGCACTGGACCCCATGATGGTGTCTTCGTAGGCCATGGTCTGCTGGGACGGTTCAGGCGAATACTTGGCCAGCCCGAAGTCTAGCAGTTTCACTTGAAAGCTGTCGCTCGGCAACCAGCGGAGGATCAGATTGCGTGGCTTGATGTCGCGGTGCAGCAGGTCATGGTGATGCGCTGAGACGAGGGCATCCAGTGTTTGCTCTACCACTCGGACGAAATCGTCCTGGATGAGAGGACCTCGATTCACCACCTCACGGAGCAAGTCGCCCTCGATGAACTCCATGACGACATAGGCGCCTTCTTCATCCACTCCAGCATCGAAGATGACAACGATGTTAGGATGCTGCATCGATGAGAGCAGGGCCGCCTCTCGGAGCAGGCCTTGGATGGCCGCGTCATCGGTCACCGGGAGGGCGGTGGCGGCAGGGAGCAGGCGTTTGATTGCCACCCGGCGAGAGAGTTGCCGATCCCAGGCTTCGTAGACCACCCCGACGCCGCCTTCGCCTAGTTTGTCGCGGATTTCGTAGCGGTGGTCCATCGGGGAGGGAAGTCTCTCGTAGCTTTCCCCGATTCACCCAATGGAACAACCACCAACGTTTGGGGAAGGCACGACGGATGTATCGAGAATGATAGAAATTCTATTGTCTTGAATTTGTGGTGTTGATCTTGAGAGAGTGTGAAATTATGATGGGTCATGATCCACTCGCTTGGTATTCGCGCTCTCATTCTCTCTGGGCTCCTGATGGTTCCTGGCCATGCAGCCACCCAATTGGTTTTGTGGACCTTCGGTGCCAGTGCGGCTGAGTTCACCACGACGCCAACGAGCGGCGTTCAGAGTGGCACCGCCTCGCTTTCTCTTGGTGGAGGTGAATTGGATGCCAATGGTAAGGATGGGACGCCCTATACCGACATCGTCGGCATGTCGCATGAGGAGGGTCAGGCCGCAGCCTGGGAAGATATCAAAGTGACAGGTCCCGATGCGGAGATCCTCATTCAATTCTCCACCTTGGGCTATCGGGACATTGCGATCCGATTCGACTATCGTTCAGAGGCGGCCGAGGCCTTCGACTTTGCCTACGAATCGACCCCCGATACCTGGGTGCAACTTCACGACAATGAGCCAATCACTGTCGGTTGGAGCGGCTCGGATTTCAGCAGCTTCTCCTCGAGCTTCAGTGGCACCACGGCAATTGAGAACAATCCTAGTGTGACTTTCCGGATCGACGATCTCGAAGAGGGCAATGGCAATGACCGCTTTGCTATCGACAATTTCGAAATCACAGGAACGGCGATCATTCCAGAGCCGAGCACAACCCTGCTCATGATGTTAGGGCTTGGAGCCTTTGGGACGCGCCGTCGTCGCTAACGTGGAATGATCACGCGCCGTCGACCGGTGGCACTGGCAGGCTGGGTGGGATAAGGATCCTTCGTGAAGAGCGCTTCGTAAGGTGGGAGGGCGTCGGGCTGGAGGCGTTGCACCAGGTAATGGAGTTCGCCTGATGAGATGAAGTCGCTCTCTGACCCGGAAAGGCCGGCCTTGGGTGAGCGACTGATCTGTGCGACTAGCAGTCCCACATAGCGCTCGCGGTGTAGTTGCGTGAAGAGGGAAGCGTTGAAATCCGCACTCACGCCTCGGCGAGTGCTGTCGTGGAAGCTTCCAGATCTCACCTCGTCTCGGAGATCATACGCGATGATGCCCAAACTGCTTCCCCGACCGAGCTTCTTGGAGGCCTTCCCTCCATCACGATTCAAGATGATCAACGTCGTGAGAGATCCAGTGAACGTCTGCGAATGCGCACGTACATACCCCCTAGAGAAAGCATCAACCTCTCGTCCATCGTTGCTGGCGATCACCACCTGAAGGGCCTGAAGTTCAAAGCTCTTGTTAGGATTATCCCACGCGATTTCAACGGTCGTGGCATCCGTCATACGCATGCGAAAGCTAAGCGGCCGGATCTCGGGCACCAAGGTCATGGCAATGGCAGATTCGCGGGTCCACGGCAAGAGAGGCAAATCCTTCACATGAGGTTGCCAATGCCAGAGGCTCTGCTGAGGAAACATGCAGAACCGTGCCATGGGATCATCCAAGGCCAGACGGTGTTCCCGTGCACCGGCAGACTCCGCATCCACCATGATGGTCTGGACGCCTCCTCCCGCACTCACTTCGGTGACCGTGCTCATCCACACTTCGCCCTTCACATGATTCAATGAAAGTCCTAACAGGATCGCGAGAATGCAGAAAGTAGCCACCATGGATCCTAACAACCACAGGAACCGTCGCCGCGGCCATTTGCGAAAGAGCCAGGCAAAGGGGCCGGTAAAGAACGCGCAGCCCAGTGCAAAGAGCAGGCACCAGCGCTTCGTGGCCGCTGCGCGGTCTCCGATGGCTCGCAAATAGCGTCCACGTCCGTAGCGCGACGTTCCAAAGTCATTGGGAGTCGCGATCGGAGAGATACGAGGGCGCGCATCATCCAAGAGCTCGTACAGCCAGGCGTTGGCCTCGCGTGCATCATGGCGCAACGCTTCCGGAGGATAGCGGACAAGTTTACCCAAGCCCACCGGAACCACGCGTGCGTCTCTTTCAGCGATCTCATAAGGGATCGCACTGGCCAAGCGCGTTTCAAAGGCGCGTGCATGCGCAGGCACCATGACTATGCCACCGAAAGCTAAGGATTCTGCTAGTGCCTGCTCCTGCCCCCGGGTGAGTTGATCCAGTGCTTCAGTGCCTAACAAGACGCCATCGACGAGCCGATAGGGAATGCTCTCACTCGGCAACGCCCAGGGCGGCAGGCGATCCTGATGAATGTCGCGTTTGCCCTTGCCAATCGTGCCGTTGAGGCGCCTCTTGGTCGTGGGATCGATCAGATTGGTGGGTTGAGTGGGGCCCGCCTCCAAGAGCGCCTCCTGAGTCACCGTCCACAAACGGATCCGCTCCTCACGGAGACGCCGCCCCCCAACCAGGTTCACGCCTTCGCAATAATGATAGCGTCGCCACAGCGGCTCTCCATTCTCATCTTGAATCTCCAGAACGAAGCCCCGTTCACCCAGATCATGAAAGCTCAGCAAGCGCGTTTGACGCGCCTGCTGCCCCAGTTCAAAGGGCTCCGAGGCGTGCACGGCATGACGATAGATCTGTGTCCCACCGACATGGAGAATGACAATGCGTCCCCGCAGAACCTGGTCCGTGCGATTCTCCAAACGTAGGGCGGCCACATTTGCTTGATCCGCAAAGAGCGTGTCGGCAAAGCCCGCGCGATAGGCGACCTCGAGCTGGCTGCTATCTAGTTGTAGCGTCTCTGAAGGATCCTCCTTCTCGCGGCGGTTCCGTTCTTGCGCTTTGGTCCAACTGCTCCAAAGGCAAAGCCATAACATCAATAGAATCCTCACAAGGTCCTCCTTTCGAGGGAACGGCGGTGCTTGCTTGAGAGCCAAGTGAAAAGTCCTGCCGCTGTCAGGTAGTAGATACCTGAGAACCAGAAGCCGCGCTGTGCATCCCTATAGCTGAGTTGGTGCGCAGGTTCATCGATGGTGGTAAGGAACATTGTGATCGGATGGGCCACGGATAACCACGGCGCGCGGTAGGGTTCCACGTCCTTATCCACGCCGAGATTCACCAGCAACTCTACCCAAGTTGGAAGGTAGGCTAACAAGCACATCATGAAGAAACTCAGCAACACCGCAGTGGACTTGCCCCGCTTACCAAGAAGCATCCACCGCACACACGCGTAGAATGCCATCGCCATGGCGAGCACGAGCGACGTCAAGATGAAGCTTCGCTCCTGAAGAGGCATCTCCCGTAGGGGGCCGTCGTAGTAGTGATACATCCCGAAATCCAACCCCAACCAAACAGGCAACCTGGCAAAGGCAAACCAAAGCAGGAAGAAATTCACCAGAGCCCAAAAGGTATTCAACTGGCCCGCCTCCCAACGCCGATTCACCAAGCGTTCTGCCGTCCAGCCGTCGGCAAAGAGCGCCACATTCCATCCGATGAATCCAAGAAGGAGAAAGAACTGCATCACATAAAAGCCTTCTTCCGTGCGGGGAAACCACCAGTAGAGCCAGATCATCCCGAGGCCTAGGAGAGTCACAAAGATCATCTCACGAAGCTCCCATCGCCGCCAGAAATCGCGTGCTCGCCAGTGGTGCGAGCCGTTCTCGTAGAGGAAACTAAGCTCCCCTTGACGTCGCAATCCCCAGCGGCGCTTGAGCCAACTGGCGCGCTTCTTGTCCCCTGGCAGAATCACTTCGCCAAAAGTGTTCATTCCCGGTGCCAGGGCATTGATAGGACCTAACATCACGGCCATCAAGCCGCCGATGAGAATCAGGAGAGAGACCGCTACATAGACGATCAGGTGGGACGGAGTGAGCGAGAGCCCGGGGATGCCGCCAAGAAAGAAATCATCCATGGCCGGACCACGGATCCCGCGAGCTTCGAACAACTGATAGAAGAGGCTCATGATCGTTCCCGTAGGCGTGACTCCGAGAGGATGCGGGCTGAAAGGGAAGAGCCCAGCGAAAGCGCTGAATCCAAAGAGCAGGATGATCACGGGCAAAGCCGCCCATTCTGAGAACAACGTCGAGGCAGCCAGTGTCGCGATCGCGAGCACATGCACGTAGAGAAAGAGTACCGTGAGACAGAGCACTACTTCCTCAAGCGAGACGCCGCCGAAGCTCAGGCAGAGAAGGAAGTAGGGCAGGCTTGCAATGAGCATGATGAGAAAGAAGACTTCTTGGCCCACCACCTTGCCTGCGACCAAGCGCCAGGGAGTGATCCCGCTGAGGACGAGCTGATCAAAGTAACGCCCCATCCGTGGCCCCACAAAGATGCCAAAGATGCGAATCGGGATAAACACGGTTAGAAAGAATGTCAGGGCCAGGAAGATGCCGCCACAGAAGAGGCGTCCCATTCCCATGGAAGCCACGATCTGCGAAACCTCGTGACGGGGTGGCAAATTGGTCACCAGTTGGTAAACGAGAACCAAGCTGCCCAGGATGAGCGCATTGAGAATGAGGAACCAAGTCCCTAGACGCCAGGGCGAGGTGATGGTGGCGGCGTCCCGTTCCCAGCTGGGGCTGAGTCGCATGTCGCGCCAGTTTCCCACAAGGTGCTCACCCATTCGGAGCACTGCATTCATGTCACCTCCCCCTTGGTTGATTGAATAAAGAGAGTTTCTAGATCAGAAGTGGCGTCTGTAAGACCGAGTATCTCGATCTCGTTATCTAACAAATGTCTTAGAAGGGGATTGCCATTCGATTCCGAGTATTCTACCTCCAGGTGACCAGGCTTGTGGATCGTCGATCGCGTCACGGTCGCCAGCTCGGTGAGACAAGCATGAGCAGCCTCTGTCTGAGGCTCAGGCACACGCAAGCGAATGCGACGTCCGCTCGTGCGCATGTCATCCCGCAGCTGGGACACGTCGCCGGCCACCGCCACCTTGCCCGCCTCCATGATGAGAACGTGCGAACAGATGCTCTCCAAATCCTTGAGGATGTGCGAGCTGATGACAATCGTCTTTCCCAGGCCTGCCAGCTCTTGCAGAATCTCACGGACTTCCACCCTGGCCCGGGGATCCAAACCACTGGACGGTTCGTCCAGAATCAACAGTTCGGGATCGTGAATCAAGGTCTTGGCCAGGAGCAGACGCTGTTTGTTTCCAGTGGAAAGGCCGCCTACTGCGACCTCATCGCGCCCTTGAAGATCTGTTAGTTCCAGCGCTTGATCGATGGCGTCATCCCAGCCATGTTTGGGCAATCCTGCCAAACAGGCGAAGTAGCGCATGTACTCCCTGATATTCAAATCGCGCGGCACGCCGAACTCGGCCGGCATGAAGCCCATCCGTCTGCGGATCTCACGCGGCTCCCGAATGGCATCGTGACCCGCTATCTGGATCTCGCCAGTGTCGGGCTTCGCCAAGGTGGCCAGCATCCGCAGCAAAGTCGTCTTGCCAGCACCATTGGGCCCTATCAGCCCCAGCGTTTGGCCTCGATCCACTTCCAAACTGACCTCCCTCACGGCAGCGATGTCATCATAGACTTTGGTTAACGCGTGCGCCGTGATCATGAGGGACATTCGGCGAGATGTTAGCGCGCTGCGAGAGGAGGGCAAGATCTAGTCGCCGTCGGTCGCAAGAAGATCATTGAATCTTGCGAATTCATCTCTTTCATAAACCCATGCCTTCCCCTTGGTTCGGTTGGGGCGTTCCCCTCCTCAAACGTCATTGGTCCCTCCGTTGGGGACAATGCCCGCACTGTGGCGAGGCGACGTTTCGTCCCAGTCACGACGCCACGCGGATGGTTGTGTTTCTTGGCTTTCCAGTGTTTCCGCTAGGCAAGGTGCATGTGCATGAGTGTTGTCAGCACTGTGGGACTGCAGAAACACACGCCTTGGAGACTTGGGAGGAGCAGCGCGACGAGCATCTCATTCCCGCTCTCGAACGATTGTCAGAGCATCCAAGTGATGTAAAGGCGGTGGCAAGTGCTCTTGAGGCCATGAGCCGTTATGGAGAGGCGGATGAGTTTGCCGCCCTTGCCCCGCAGGTGGAGTCCGCTTTCCCCCATCAGCCTGAAACCTTGAGCCAACTCGCATGGTGCCATGGGCATTTCGCACGCTTCGGGGACGCCACGCGCCTTTACCAGCAAGCCGCGTTGCTGGATGATCAGCCCTCACGTCATCACATTGCTAACGCCTATGAGGCTCTGCCAGAGGGCGATCCACCTAAAGAGCCTAACATGTTTTGGCAAGGATTGCAGTGTCTGCTCCTACCACTCCTACTTCTCATCGGACTCACGGTCTATGCCTCGCAAACGTTCGCCACACGAGTGACCCAGGTCTACCTCGTGAACGGGACGCCGCGTGCCTATCCAATCAAGATCAACGACGAGCCTCCCGTGGAGATCCCCGCGCACGGACTCGCGCAGGTAGCTCTGCAACCTGGCCTCATCCGAGTGGCGCCAGTGACGGGATCGGCGTTCACTTTCGATGCATTTCAGTTCGACCTGACCCCCGGACGGGGGGCGCGTCCGACGACGGCAGTGATCAATCCTGACAGAGTGGCGGTGATTTCTTGGGAAGAGCTCGTCTATCACTTGGAGGATCCTGGCAAAGCACACGAAGCGAACGAAGACCAGTTCGCCCTCCATGCCGGGGAGCCCTTCTACCTCTTCTATGGGATCACGGATCACTTTGAAGATCCTCCTGAGGCCCTAGAGTTGCACTCCAATCATCGCGAGACCTACCGTTACGTGCTGCATCATCAGGGAAACGAGCCCCCCGTGAGCCTATGTTCGCTGTTGCTTGGTCAGGGTGAAATGGACTTGGCCCTCGATTTCTGCCTGCAGAGCTTGCGGCTTGATCCAGAGGAGACCAACCTGCTGCCCTTCCTTCTGGAACTCGCGCCTACGGAACTCTCTTTAGCGTTTCTGCAAGAGCGGCTGGAGGATCGTCCCGTGCGCTTGTCATGGCATCGTCATTTCATTGCTCTCTCCAAACTGCTCGGGAAAGGAGATTCTTTGCAACAACGGTATCAACCCATGGCCGAGGCGGATCCTGACAATGGCACGTTGCAGTTTCTGCTAGGATTGACGATCGACGACCCTGATGCGGCCTATGCGCATTTCTTGAAAGCGTCCCGCCTAGGATCGCCCGAGGCACTCTATCGCGTCAGTCAGCGGCAAGCCGCGGAAGGCGAGTTTGACAAAGCGCTCGCCTCCATTACGCAAGCGCTTGCGGTGATTCCGAATGAAGCCGCCTTTCGTCAGCTAGAGGAGGATTTGTTAGTAGCGACCAATCGAGCAGATGTGCTGATCAAGCGAGTACGCGCACGCTTGGATGAAGAGCCATTGGATCAATCAGCTGCCATGATGCTGGCAGGACTTTACGAATGGCAGGGCGATCGTGAACGTGCACAGAAGACGACCGATCGATTCATCCAAGCCATAGCCATGGACGGAGCGCTCCTATCGGAGGAGACTGCGCTCTATCGGGAAGCGTTTCAGACGGTGCGGGCAGAGTGGGCCGGCGATGCTGAGCGCTTTCTCGCCGCAGATCCTGGAATGGATGAAGCAGCGACGATCCAGGGGTATGTGCTCAAGGGCGATTTCGAAGGAGCCGCCAATGCCATCGACCGTGCCTCCACCGATCCCTTCGTGCACCTGCTTCTCTACGCGCTTGCCAGTCCCTTGGAAACGTGTCGGACGCTAGCGGAAGCACAATTGTTTCAAGCGATTCGGCTGCTGGAGGATGCTGAGGAGGGTGATGGACCGACCATGGCGGCTTGGTTTCGGTCCAAGGCGTCGCCTCCAGAGCGGGAGGCGCTCTCGCGGATCGCACTTCCCAATCATCAGCGCCGAATGGTTCTCTTCGCCTTGGCACGACGGCATCCGGATTCGGCCGAGATCTACCTCGCGCTCGCGAAGAAACTCAACTACACGAGAATCTTTCCCTATCTTGTTCTGAAGAATGCGTTGAAGGGGGAAATGCCATGAAGCTTCATTGGGAAACAAAGATACTGGAAACGCGCTGGGCCTGGCGCATCGCGCGTGGCGCGTTCTCCGAGATACGCTATCACTACATCACGCTGGAGCACGAGGGCATCACCGGATATGGAGAAGCTGCGCACAATGGACGCTATGGCGAAACGTTAGAGACGATCGGTGAGTTCCTTGCCAAGGCAAAGCGTGTGCTCGAAGCCGCGAATCCCTGCTGCTACGAGCCTCTGATTGGCAAGATCCACGAGTTGGCCAAGGGGCAGCACGCCGCCAAGGCAGCGATTGACATGGCCTTGCACGACTGGGCTGCGCAGCGACTTGGATGCCCCTTACATGAGTTGTGGGGGCTCGATCCCGCCCGGATCCCCCTTACAAGTTACTCTCTCGGCATCGATGAAGAGTCCGTCCTCGTACAGAAGTTGGCTGAGGCAGAACCCTATCCGATACTCAAGATCAAGCTGGGAACGCCTGATGATGAGGCCATTGTCAGGACAGTGCGTCGTCACACAGACAAGGTGTTGCGAGTAGATGCCAATGAAGGATGGACGGATCGGGAGTTAGCGCGCGATCGTGTGGCGATGTTAGAAGAGATGAATGTGGAATTTGTAGAGCAACCGTTGCCTGCAGACCGGCTCGATGACGTCGCGTGGTTGCGTTCCGAGAGTGCTTTGCCTTTGGTAGCAGATGAAGATGTGACCGCCCCCGCCTCGTTGAAGGCTTTAGCGGCTGCCTATGATGGTGTGAATTTGAAAGTGATGAAAGTGGGTGGCTTGCTACGCACCTTGCAAATGATTCACACGGCGCGAAGCTTGGGACTCAAGGTGATGTTAGGATGCATGATCGAGTCCTCCCTCGGCATCACCGCTGCCGCTCACCTGGCACCCTTGGTTGATTGGGCGGACCTTGATGGGTATCTCCTCTTGAAGGATGATCCCTTTCAAGGGGTGCTCGCTACGGGTGGCCAATTGAGTTTGCCGGGGCGGCCAGGCATTGGCGTGCAAGCGGCGGCGGCATGAGCGATCGCATTGAGAGAGTTTCGTACGCGGTTCTGCGAGAGCAGGCGTGCGACGAGATCATTGATGTGCGGGCCCCCGCGGAGTTCGCCATTGATCATCTCCCGGGTGCCATCAACCTACCCGTCTTGCAAGATGAGGAACGAGTCATGGTGGGCACGCTGCATAAACAGCAGGGCCCGTTTGACGCTCGCCGCGTGGGTGCCGGTCTAGTCTCGGCAAACATCGCGGCGCACTTCCGCAGTCATTTCGCAGAGAAGCCGCGCACCTATCGGCCCGCCGTGTATTGCTGGCGGGGCGGGCAACGATCTCGTAGCATCGCCACGGTCTTAGCCGAAGTCGGGTGGCGCACCTTCGTCTTGGACGGAGGCTACAAAGCCTATCGGCGACACATCATGGAGCACTTGCAGACAGCCGATCAGTTCGAGTGGCGAGTCATCAATGGGTTCACCGGCTCTGGCAAAACGCTCATTCTCAAAGCGTTGGCGGAGCAAGGAGCGCAAGTCATCGATCTTGAAGGGATGGCCAATCACAAGGGCTCGCTCTTTGGCGGTGATCTCACAGAACCGCAGCCCTCACAGAAACGCTTTGAATCGCTCCTCAGCGATCAACTCAGCCGCTACGACCGGGGGCTACCCATCTTTATCGAAGCCGAAAGCCCCAAGATCGGATTCATCAATATCTCAGCGCCGCTCTGGCATGCCATCCGGCAGGCGCCTGTGACCGAGATCCGCTCCCCCGTGGAGGCGCGCAGCGCCTATCTCCTCACGGATTACCAAGACTGGATCGCCCAACCACAACGAATCCTCGACACGATCGAGCGTTTGCGCCCCTTTCATTCGAATAAACAGATCGAAGCTTGGCGCACAGAATGCCGCCAAGGGCAGTGGCAAGCACTCATTGCCTCCCTGCTCACAGAGCACTACGATCGCCGATACGGCGTAGCAGGGAGTGGCCACTACGGTGCCCCCGAGAACCACTACGACCTCCCCAACCAAGAACCCCGCGCCATCCAAGCCTGCGCCGAATGGCTCAGAGAAACATCCAAGCACCCATAGCCGGCCCGACGCCATGGAAGTGGCCGTCTCATATCTAAAAAGGGACAGGAGAAATAATGAGAAAGCAGTTGTCAAGATCGAGAGGTGAGTGTATAGGTGGTAACCATGAGGAAGCCGCGTCGCATGCTGTTAGTCGAAGGGTCGCAGTGTTTTCACGTCGTGGCACGTGTGAATGGGCGGCATTTCCTGTTGGGTGAGGAGGCGAAGGAGCGGTTTGCGAAGCTGCTGCGGAAGGTGGAGCGCTTTGCGAACGTGACTGTGGTGACGTGGACGATGCTGGACAATCACCTGCATTTGGTGCTGCAGGTGCCGGAGACGATTGGGGTGGATGATTTGCCGGAGGAGGAGTTCTGGGCGCGGTTGAGTGCGTTGTATTCTCGGGAGGAGATGGATGCGATTCGGGCACGGATCGCGTCGTTTTATAAGCTGAATGGGGGCGCGACGGCGGTGGTGCAGGAGAAGGCGTATCGGCAGGATTTCGTGAACCGGATGCATGATCTTTCGGAGTTCATGAAGACCCTGTTGCAGCGCTTTACGGTGTGGTTTAACAAGCGTCATGAACGGGTGGGGCGGCTTTGGGAACAGCGTTTTAAGAGCGTGGTGATTGAGGGTGGTTGGGACGCGTTGATGACGGTGGCGGGGTATGTGGATCTGAATGCGGTGCGTGCGGGGATGGTGGAGGATCCGAAGGATTATCGGTGGTGCGGGTATGCGGAGGCGGTGGCGGGCAAACAGGCGGCGCGGCGTGGGTTGGGCTTTCTGATGCAGGAGGAGGCGTTGCGCGAGGGTCGGGCGATTCCGAATTGGCGCGTGGTGGGTCGGGAGTATCGGCGGGTGTTGTTTGGGATGGGAGAGGCGCAGGTGACGGCTTCTGGAGAGGTGGTGCGGAAGGGGGCGTCTGCGGAAGCGGTGGCGGCGGTGCGTGAGGCAGGCGGAGAGCTGTCGTTGGCGGTGCTGTTGCGGTGTCGGGTGCGTTATTTCACGGATGGGGTGGTGATTGGATCGAAGGGGTTTGTGGATGGGTTCTTCGAGGCGAAGCGGGATTACTTTGGGCCGAAGCGTAAGGATGGAGGACGGAAGATGCGTGGTGGGGATTGGGGAGAGTTGCGGTCGCTGCGCGACTTGCAGGAACGGTTGGAGTGATAGGGACCTCGAATGAGGATACGCAGCCTCTTGTGAAATTGGGCTTGGTCAACCATCACTCCGGGAGTCGGTGGCTCTTCGGTAAGGCGTCAGATAACACATCAGTGTTCGGCAATCTTCTATCACTTGAGTACTCACACACCTCAAAATGCAAAGCAATGCCGCTATACTTCCTTCGGACGGCAATTCGCAATCCCATACTATGGGATTTGTTAGCGCTTCTTAGCGGCTTTGTGAGGCGTGGTGGAACGCCATTCGAGGAGCTCATTGAGGAGCAGGGTCTCGGCGTTCTTCACCGCATCGAGAATGGATGCGGGTGTGCGTAGCTCTTTGATCTCGTCGCGGATTCGTCCAAGGTGGTCGACGAGTTCAGGATAGCGCTTGGAGCGTCGGCGTGCGTCGAAGGCGGAATTGAGCGAGGCAGCGGTCCCGGCTACGAGTGGGAAGATGACTGGAATGAGCCCAAGAAAGAGAGCTCCTAGCATGGTGCGTTGCCAGACCCAATCGACATCCAAGTGGCGCACGATCTTGTTAAAGAAGACGAGGCCAACGCAGATGGGGCCTGCCAGAGCGGCCATTTCACTGATACGCGTCATGCGCCGCTCAAAGACCACGGCGCGGGAGCCAAAGGTCTCGAAGTGAGTCATCTGATTCTCTAGGCGGCGCTCGACATAATGGTCACGGAACGCTTCGATCGTGTCTAACGCTAGCTGACGATGAGTTTCGAGGGAGACGGTGAGGGCAAAGCGCGCCCATTCCGGAGCGCGCTGGCGCACCATGGGATCGAGCGGATCGAAGGCAGGCTGTGTGGCGCGCACGCCTCGGAGGATTTCTGCTGCCATGCGTCCGCGTACCCAGCGGTTGTAGACCTGGCGTTTGCGAAGGTAACGGATGAGGTAAGCCGCCACGAGCACGAGCACGAAGTTCAACGTCGTCCACATGGCGGGGCCGAAGTTGAAGACGCCTTGATTCATCTTGGAACTGACAATGGCCGTGGCCCCTAACAAGGCGGCGGCGGCATTGATCCAAATGATGCTGGTGACCATGCGGCGAAAGAAGGGCGCATTCTTTCGGTTCATGGCCGAAAGCGCTTTGGCAAGTGCCTCGGCCGAAGGGATGGTGTCGGCTTTGGAACCCGCCTCTTCCAAGGCGGCAGCCAGTTTGGTCATCTCCGGATCGGGTTCCGGCCAGGCATCGGGCCACTGTTCGCGAGTGAAGGCGTGCGTTTCGGAATGAATCCAGCCTAACGGGCGTCCCATATGACCTGCCAGTGCATAAATCTCAGCGGTGCCGCCGAGGCCGCGGGCTTCTTTCCCATTCCAAAAGACGAGGAGTGCGTCCGCATTGTGGACAATCTCACGGCTCATGTCGTAGTAGCAATCGGGGCGCACGCCATTGCTCTGACACACACGCAAGGTGCTACCACGTTCCCCTCTTGCGGCCTTGGCAATCTCTTCCTGACAAACATCCCGTTCATGGGATTCTTTGAAGTCCTTGAGGAATTCTTTCTCTGCTAGAGGTAGGATAAGATGAATCGGCAGTCCCAATTCGCGGGCGGATTCGATACAGAGCATGTCCGCTCCGATGGCGCAGCTGAGATGGATCTCGAGCTTGGCTCCCTGCGCCTCGGCCTCACTAGCGAGTTGGGCCAGCGTTTCGTGAATGGCATGACGCGCTCCTTCTCGATCGGGCACCCGACGGTGACCGACGAAGCCCAGGATCCAGCGAGGAGTCATCATCTTGCAGCCATACTCTTGCGCGCGTGGATGGGAAACAAGTCTTCGATTCTTTCTCTTGACTGAATATGCTGGAAGGGGAATATTCCCTGTGTGGAATTGATCACTCTCTACAAGTGCCTGGCAGATGAGGCGCGATTACGCATTCTCAATCTCTTGCGGTTGGGGCCGCTGTGCGGGTGTCATTTCGTTGAGGCTCTAGCCATGGATCAGGTGAAGATATCGAAGCAGCTTAACTACATGAAGCGTCATGGGGTGCTGGCCGCGGAAAGGGAGGCCAATTGGATGATCTATCGCCTGGCGGACCCGGAGCATCCGGTGCTGAAGGTGAATCTGCTAGCCATGCGAACACTTCCTTCGAGCGGTGTGCCTTTCGCGGCCGATGAGGGACGGCTTGCAGAGATCAAACAGCGGATCTCCGCTGCGATGGAAGAGGGTTGCCAACCCCTGGCTCCTTCTGCAGTGGCTGCTTCTTGTTGCGCGACTCATTGACTGACATTATCCTTATGAAGAAACCTACAGTACTTATTCTTTGCACAGGAAACTCCTGTCGCAGTCACATGGCAGAAGGGCTCTTGCGTCACCTTGCAGGGGATCTCTTCGAGGTGCGGAGCGCGGGGTCCAAGCCTGCAGGCTACGTGCATCCCAAGGCGATCGCAGTGATGGCAGAACTCGGGATTGACATTGGCGAGCACACCTCGAAATCGCTGGAACTATTTCTCAATGGTTCCGTCGATGTGGTCGTCACCGTCTGTGGAAATGCCAACGATGCCTGTCCCATCTTTCCTGGCGAGGTCACGCGGCATCATTGGGGATTCGAGGATCCTGCACATGCAGAGGGCAGTGATGAGGAAGTGCTAGAAGTCTTTCGCGCGATCCGTGATCAGATCAAGAACACCTTTCAAGCCTATGCGGACGGGTATCGCGATGCCGTGTCCTATCAGTCTAACAACCAGTAAACACTATGAAACAACTCGAAATCTTTGATCCCGCTCTTTGCTGCTCCACCGGTGTGTGCGGGCCTTCTCCCGATCAGCAACTCGTCGCCTTTGCCGGTGTCCTCAAAGGATTTGAAGGCCAGGCGGACATCCAACGCTACAATCTCGCCCAGCAGCCCACGGCCTTTTCTGAGAACGCCACGATCAAGAAGATCTTGGAAGATGACGGCACGGACGCCCTGCCTGTGGTCCTCATCGATGGCAAGGTGGCGATGAGGGGTGTCTATCCTTCAAAGGAGCAATTGGAACAGTTGCTAGGAGTGACGGCTTCTTCGGAAGAATGTTGTGGCGGTTCGAGCTGTTGCTAGTCTGACCATGAACTCAATCGACTCCTTTCTCGAATCGCCTAGTCGATTCCTCTTCTTCACTGGAAAAGGAGGCGTGGGAAAGACGTCTCTTGCCTGTGCTGTCAGTGTGGCCTTGGCTGATGCCGGGAAGCAAGTTCTGCTGATCAGCACAGATCCTGCCTCCAATCTGGGAGAAGTGCTCGGGACCGCTATCGGCTCGGAGGCCGCGCCGATAGCCGAGGCGCCGAATCTTCACGCGCTCAACATTGATCCTAACGAAGCTGCAAGAGCTTACCGTGAGCGGATCGTAGGGCCCATTCGAGGCGTACTTCCGGACGAAGCAGTCGCCAATATCGAGGAACAGCTTTCTGGTGCCTGCACGACGGAGATTGCCTCATTCAATGAGTTTTCTCGGTTGATTGGGGATGCGTCAGCGGTGGACGCCTATGACCATGTGATCCTCGATACGGCTCCTACGGGTCACACTTTGCGTTTGTTGAATCTCCCCGCTGCTTGGAGTGACTTCATGGTGGCTAACAAGACTGGTGCTTCATGCCTCGGCCCGTTGTCTGGGCTGCAGGATCAGAAGGCGACCTACGATCAGGCCGTGCGTACCTTGCGGGATGAAGGTCGGACCACGCTTGTGCTCGTTGCGCGGGCGGATCAAGCATCGTTGAAAGAAGCGGCGCGGGCGTCTGAGGAATTGAGCAGCCAGGGAATGCGTAATCAGCATTTGGTCGTGAATGCCATCTTCCGGGCGCAGGATCCTAACGATGCGCTTGCGTCTGCCTTGCAGCGGGAAGGAGAAGCAGCTCTCGCCACAATGCCAGGTGCGTTGTTAGGCATGTGGCGCGTAGACGTCCCTTTCCGACCAGTGGGAACCGTTGGCCTGCAGGGGCTTCGCGATCTCTTGGCGCCAGAGGTGCGGCCTTCCCATGATGATAGGGAAACCGGGTCCACAGAAACGCTCGCGAGCGCAACGCCAGGGGACTTGGAAACCCTCGTCGCCGAGATCAAGTCGGCGGGCTCCGGCGTCGTCATGACCATGGGTAAGGGGGGAGTGGGAAAGACCTCCATCGCCATTCAAGTCGCGCAGATGTTAGCTGCTGATGGGGCGCCGGTGGTCCTGGCCACAACCGATCCTGCGGATCACATCACGGGAAGCATTCTCAATCCGCCTGACAATCTCACCATTAGTGCCATCGATCCCAAATCAGTGACCGAAGCACACGTGGCGCGCACCCTAGCGGAGGCAGGTCCATCATTGGACGATGCCTCGCGCGCTTTGCTGGAAGAGGAACTGCGTTCGCCTTGCATCGAGGAGATTGCTGTCTTCACCGCATTCGCAGAGATCGTGGCACTGGGAAGCACGCAGTTTGTGGTTCTCGATACGGCTCCAACGGGGCATACATTGCTTCTGTTAGACACGACTGAGGCGTATCACCGGCAAGTGGCGCGCAACAGCAGCGAGTTGTCTGAAGAAGTGAAGCAACTCCTGCCCCGTTTGCGCGATCCAGAGTATTCCAAACTCCTCATCGTCACCCTAGCGGAAGCCACGCCTGTGCATGAAGCGGCCTTCCTTCAGGAAGATCTCCGGCGGGCAGGCATCGATCCCTACGCTTGGATCATCAATCGGAGCTTCCACGGGATCGTTACACAAGACCCACTTCTGAAAGCCAAGCGCGCTCATGAGGTCCCCTACTTAAAAGAAGTGCAGGAGCAACATGCCCGACGCATGGCGCTGGTGCCGTATCATTTAGAGGAATCTCCAAAGCGGAGTGCTCGCTTTACGAGTCCCCTGGCCACGATTTAAGGCCAATGATAGGCAGGGCAAAGGCAAAGACCTCACGCCAATCTGAGCGGTCTGCGTGCAGAAAGCACTCGTAAATCTGCTTCTTGGGGCGCGCGTCTCCTTCGCGTCTTCGGATGCCTAACTGAAGGCCGCCCTCATGTGGGTGATCGACATGGCGGTGCAGAATAAAGGCATCGATTCCATCAAGGCTGGCGACTTGTCGGTAGGCGTAGCAATAGGCAGCAGCCTGGATCGCCTCGCCGTTGGGCCCATCCGGCGTGTGGAAGCCTTGTTCACTCAGAATGATGCGGCGAGGCTGGCCCTGGTAGCGTAAGGCATCACGTTCGAAGTAATCAGTGAGGACTTTCAAATTCTTGAAGGTGATGCGCGGCGTGTCGGCCGTCGTTGTCGCCGTTTGGTCCTTCCAGAATCGTGGCTCGAAGAGATTCTCTGGATACGGATGAAACGCGAGGTGCCAGTCAAAGTCGCTGGCATCCCTCGCAAAGGTATCAATGAGCTGCTTGCCGGGGAAAGCTTGCTGCGCATCACCTGCTGCGTAGCGGATGGTCCAATGATGCTCCAAAGAAACGTAGACACGTGCGCAGGAAGATTGGCGGCGGATCGCCTGATGCGCAAGGCGCACGGTGTGCAGGTAGTCGGCAATGAATCGGTCGGCATCCAGTCGACCGCGATTGCTCCACCACCAGTGCGAGTTCACCTCATTCCCGATGATGTAGCCGACTGCTCGCCCATAGGCACGATCAGGTCGGGACCAGCGTTGGGCAAGAAAGCCTAAGGTCGCGGTAAACCATTCACGGCCTTTCTCAGTTTCGGTGTTGAATGCCCCCAGTCGATTGGGAGCGTTCGCCTCCATGTCAGGATGCAAGAGGAGTCGATCGATCTCATCATTCCCAGAACGGTAAGCCAGGATCACGAGATTCACGAGGACGCCCTGGTCGGAGAGGGTCTTGATTTGCTGGTCCAGGCGCCTCAGAGCGGCTTCATTGAAATGATAGAGGCGATCGTCCGCTTCCCAGAAAGGTTCTCCAGACGTGCGAGTGGGGTCGATCAATTGGGTGAGGTTGACGTTCAAGGCGGCGTGTTGCACGCCAAGAGCCAAAGCGTCATCGACCAATTCCACCTGGAGCCCTTTCTTTGAGGAAGCCAGTGGATACGGTTCGACGTGCCGCGACGTTTGGGCAGTGACCTGGCTCAGCGCGCCCAGGAAGAGGAAGAATGTAAGGGACGGGTTCACTTGGCTTGGAGGAGGCGGACCATGGCTTGTCCCATGGCTTCACCGACATTCATGTAGGTCTCTGCATGGCCGCCGTAGTGGCCGCCGGAGTCTCCACCCTTGCACAAGGGATGCGTGTAGACACTCGCTACATTGTTATGGAAAGCAGGGTATTTGTCAGAGTTGCCATCCACGGCCAGCATGGCATCGAGGATCTTCCCGCCGCCGTCTGTCGCGCCCTTCTCTGTCTGGCCGAGCGAGCCGCAGACAAACTTGGCCTCGGGTGCATTGAAGTCTTTGCGCAATTGCGTGATGAGATGGACAAGATTCTGCTCGTAGCGGCTGGAGAGCGCCTCGCTCCGACGATCGCGATCGCCTTGCCACCAGAAGAATCCCGCAACCTCGTAGTGCGTGGCACCCGGATAGTGTGCATCCAGTTCTTCTAGAACTTTCTTGGCCCTAGCGATGTCACCATCGTATTGCATGCCTGCATACCAGGTGATCTTCTCGGGAACGCTACCCTTTTCCCAACGTTCCGGGGAGCCCTTGTATCCGGGATGGACCCAGGTGGTGCCTTTGCTATCCGTGAACTCGAAGCCTTCGCTTCCAGGGGGCAACAAATCCCAACCGAGCGCACGATTGCCGATGCAACTCTTGAGCACTAACACTGGCGCGTCAAGGGCTTCGCCCAAATGATGACCGATGCCGATCTCGGGACCGATCTTGCCATTGATGGTCATCCACTCGTTATTGAAGCGCCGCATGCCACCCGTGCCACTTCCCATCACGCGCACGTTGCGAACATCTCGGCGCACCGTCCACTGACCCTCGTCGTCAATCAGGTAGGGATAGAGTCCTTTCTCCTTCACGGCGTGTTCGAGAGATCCCTCCTCTCCCTTGATCTTTCCGAAGCCAAGCATGTTAGACTGGCCTAAGAGAATGAAGACCTGCACGGGTTGAGAGAGATCAGCGGGCTTGCCATCGGGATCTGGCAACGGGTTCTCCGCGTGTGTCATTTGGCCGAGTGCCAATGCCATGGCTGCTAGGATCAAGAGGAGTCTGCTAGTGCTCATGAAGAGAGTCTGAGGACGGTTGTGGGAAGAATCAAGGCTCCAATGGTGGCTTCAGTCCATCGCTGAGGATGTGGATGCCAATCCGAGCCGAGCCATTGCCAATCGATGCTCAGCGTCTCGGTCGTAGGGATAGGAGACTGCAAGATGAAGGCGAATGCGATGTTTCCTCTAAAGAGGGAGGGGTGCTGTTGGATACGGAGAAGCCTTGGTTGGTTGGGGCTATGCCAGGGCATTCTAGGTGCCTCCGCGCAGGTCGATGCTCATTGGGAGTGTCTTGATGATCGTGTGGAGAGTCTGTTGCAAGACGTTGCCGTGCAAGTGGTCCAGACAAGTGCGGGCGAGGCGCAGGCATGTCAGTTGGCTCGTTATCTGGCGCCGCGCTACAGTCAGGGCCTGGCGTGGGAATGGTATTGTAGCGAGTTTGAAGGCGGGATTCCCACGGGAGGTATCAAATCGCGAATCATCGGAGCGACCTTTGCGTCGGTAGCTGAAGCTGATGCCCACTGGAACGAGCGAGATTTGGAGCCCTACGATGCCTCAGATGAAGAAATCGACTTCTACTCCTTCCTCAGGCCACCTACAGAAGAAGAAAGCCCATTGATCAATCGGTTTCCGCGGGCAGTGGTCACGGTGAACGGATTCCCTGACTTGTATGAGGGGACGCTCAGTTTGCAGGAAGGCCGATTCATCTATGAGGTCACTTGGCGATCGATGCCCACTTTGGATAGTCTTCTGTCCCGGCTCTTTCAGGTGGCGGCCTTTATCAATGAACGATTTGACGCGGCGACGTGTGATGAACGTCCGTTGCGAGTCACTTTCAGCACTGATGGCAAGGGCTGTCACTTCGCTGGCACAGGGATCGATGTGGTGATCCAAGCCGTGGACAGTGAAGGGAGCGTTGTGGAAGGGGAGGAAGGGGTCTTTGAAATCGATGCCATGGATGAGGAGGGGACCTCCATTCGCTTGGGAACATTGGCAAATGCCGTCTTGCGACTTGAGAAAGGGGAAGCTTGGCTCCCCGCGGTGACGTTGCTAGGCGTGGATCGCCCCCTGACAAATGTGCGTCTTCGCATTCGCTATCGATCACTGGAGGTATTCTCAGACCCCATGGTGGTGATTCCCTACCTAGATCTCAGCTTGGAGCCTTTGGATGAAGGGCTTCCGCCGGGCCAAGAGACGACACTGTCACTTGGCGTGTGGCGGGATGGGTCCAATGAACCTGCTGCGGATGGAAACGTGTTTCAAATCGGCTTGACGAGCGACTCTAACGGCATCCTCGAGCCAAGTGATGGCGTGGTTGTTACCCAGGGAGGGCGTTTGCGTATTGGCGTGACACCGGGTCCCGAAAGTTCGGGTGTCTCGTTAGAAGTGACGCAGCTCGCCTCTGGGAAAGTCTGCGGTCTTCCCCACCGCATCTTTCTCCCGGTAGGAGATGGCTATGTGGAACCGTCTAGCAAGAGCATCACGATCGGTGATCACCGCATTGAGGGAATGACAATCCAGGCGGGAACGGGCCGTCTGCTGGCGGCTGGGAGCCTTCATGAGAAATTGGAGGCGCGCACGTTTGAAGGATTCGCGGGGATTGCAGGCTACGCGGGCGGCCCAGCCATCATCATCGAGGATGAAGAGGAAGAAGAGGAGGGGGTGTCCTACGCCATCGATGGAGAAGAAGACGAGCGGCGTGATATTCAGTTGTGGCTAGCCAGCTACGATGGGACCATGCGCGTGGGGAGCCAGACGCTGCAGACGAAGGACTCTAAATGGGTTTGCTTGCGAAGGGACAAGGGCAACCAATTGAAGCCTCTGGCTACAGGTTCCTCCACAATGGTGGGGTCTATCAATGTCCCACCCTCTGTGGCGTTGAGCGCTGGAATCCAGACCTACGTGTCTGGATCCCTCGTTGTGGATTCGCCTCCGGAACCTGCGGGGGTGGCCCGTGCCGCTGCGGGTGCGTTTCTGGCCACGCTCGATCTTGAAGGTATTCTCCTCTGGCAACGGGGAGGTGATCAAGGAGGAGAAGTTGGGGCATTTCAAGCGGTGCCTGTTCAAGACGGCGTGTGTGTGGCAGGCGTCTTCAATGGCGCGGTCTCACTTTCCAATCAAGCGCTCTCCAGTCGAGGTGATGTCGACGGCTTTGTGGCCAGTTACGAAGCGGATGGTTCTCTGCGATGGGTACAAACGTTTGGAGGCTCTGGCCAGGACCTGGCTCGAGCCTTGGCCGTCGACCGCGAGGGGAATGTGTATGTTGCCGGCCATTTCACGGGAGAGGCAACGTTTGGAAATGGGGCAATGTTAGATCATCGTGGCGGGCGTGACGTCTTTGTGAGCAAATACACCGCCGGTGGAGAACGACAATGGGTGCAGCGGATGGGAGGAGCGGGAAACGATGAAGCAATGGCCTTGGTGTTAGACCATCGCGGAGGCCTCTTTCTCTGTGGCTCTTTCGAGGAGACGATGGAATGGGGTGAGACCACGCTTTCCAGTCGTGGAGGGAAGGACATCTTCGCCGTTTGGCTGGATGCCGATGTGGGCATGATTCGCTGGGCCGAAGGCTACGGTGGTTCGGGCGAAGACGTGCCCAGCGCGATGGCCTTCGACCCGCGGCAAGGTCTCGCGCTCATGAGTGGCACGTTTCAGGGGGAAGCGCTCTTTGGAGAATCAACGCTAACAAGTGTGGGAATTGAAGCCGGATTCCTAACGGAAATACGTCTAGCGATAGCTTCACCGAGCGAGCACCCCGTCGAACCGCAGCCCCTGACGTGGGTGAAGAAGACTCCGATCGAGCGCGATCTCCGCGGGATAGCCTATGCCCACGGATCCTATGTGGCCGTGGGTGATGAAGGCGGGCTCTACGTTTCATCAAACGGTGAGGAGTGGGAACGCCAGCTGGTGACCGATGCGTTCCTTCATTTCAAGGATGTTGCTACTGATGGCAGTGAATGGGTCGTGGTGGGGGAAGGACCTTCAGGAGAACCCTATGCGTTTCATGCCTCGGATCCCTATGGGACTTGGCAGGCGTCGTCGATAGAGCCTGAGCCTGATCGAGGTGAATCGATCCACTCCGTGCGTTGGCTCAATGGTGCTTTCTGGGGGACGGGGAGCTCATTTGCAATCTGGCGTCTGTCAGATGCCAACGTCTGGCAGCAAGATTATGTGAGCGAGACGTGTGATCAGGAATTGGAAGCAATGGCCTATGGCAATGGAAGGCTGGTAGCCGTGGGACGAGGTGAAGCGACTCTCTCAGCGAGCGCGGATTCACGCGACTGGCAAGAGTACGCATGCCTCTCTTCTCCTCCCGCTAGTGCCGCGCATCTCCAAGACATCGCCTTTGGAAAAGGAGTCTTTGTGGCCGTTGGCTCCACGCGGTCGCTCATTGGAGCAGACAATGGGAAGATCCTCACGTCTACGGATGGGAGGGAGTGGGAAACAGCCTTCACGTTAGGCGGTGTTCCATTGTGGAGCGTGGCATTTGGTGAGGATCATTTCGTCGTGGGAGGTGGTAATGGGAGGGTACTCGTCTCCGACGATGGCGACACCTGGAGCCCTGTCGAAACGCCAACCTCTGAGACCATCCGGCGTGTGCGCTACGGGGACCATGGCCTAGGGAACACCTTTGCAGCGGTGGGGGAGGGCGGGATGGTCATGGCTTCACCAACGGGAGAGGAATGGCAACTACTCGTGGGCTATGCGAGTCTCGATGGAGAGCAGCGAAGCATCAATGCGGTGGCGTTTCTGCCAGAGTCGTCAGCGTTTCTTGCGGTGGGAGGGGAAGGCCTGGTCTTGACCTCAACCGATGGTAGGGATTGGTGGCCTCGTGCCACTGGCGTTTCGAGCATTCTGTCAGGCGTGGCGCACGACCACGGTGTCACCGTAGCGGTAGGAGACTCAGGAATGATCCTCGTCTCACACGACCACGGAGTTTCCTGGGCAATTCAGGATCTTCCTGCGTCGGGTGCTGAAGTAATGCTGAACGACGTCATCTACGGAGCTGGGCACTGGATCGCTGTGGGTTCCCAGGGACTGGATGGCTACCTCTTCCGGGGCTCCGAGAATGGAGAAAGGTGGGAAGAAGTTGGTCGGTTCCCTGGCAAACGTCTGCGAGGAATCGCTTACGGAAATGGCGTGTTCATGGCCGGTGGAGGGCCCTGGAGAGAGACCGTCCTCCTCACGTCCTCGGATGGGGGCACGTGGGAACAGACAGACACTTCCAACTTGGAGACGGCGATCGAGAAGGTGATTCACACCTCAGAAGGCTTCGTGGCTCTGGGGGATCCTGATGTGTTGTTATCTGCCGATGGCATGAGCTGGACGAAACATCCGACGCCGTCTTCCTATCCACTTGAGGGCATTGATAGTGATGGAAGCCGCTACGTCCTTGCTGCGGGACAAAGCACGTTGATGACGTCACCTGATGCCCGCACCTGGACCACCGTTCCACTTGGAATCGAGAACTACACGTTGCGTGATGTGGCCTTCGGCAATGGTGTCTTTGTGGTGGTCGGGAGCGAAGGGGTGATCCTGCGAGGGGAGTCAGGGACGACGACCATTGATGTCGACGGCGACGGGCTTACCGGTGCAGAAGAAAGGGTCTATGGGACCGATCCCACCAATCCAGACAGTGACGGGGATGGTGTCAATGATGGTGTCGAGGTTGCAGAAGGAACGGATCCGTTGGATCCTGCCAGCAGACCAGGGGATCCAAGTGTCGTCGCTTTTGAGATATCTCAGGTGAGGTGGTCAGGCGATCAATTGATAGTGCGCTTTCTTGCGGCGCGTGGTCAATTTTATCATCTTCAGACGAGCACGGATCTCCGCAATTGGACGGATCGCACGGCGGCGATGGAAGGAACGGGAGCCTCCCTCATGATCACCCTTGATCGCGAGTTGGGCGATTCTTCGCGCTTTGTGAGAGCTGTGCGTGTCGCCCCGTGAATCAGTCCCTCCCTGATCATGAGAATCTGCTTTCTTGAGGAGACCGCTTCGTAGAGGATCATCTCATGAAATGGCTTTTCTTCCAAACGAGTCCCCGGTCGCTATGGACGTGTGTGTTGGTGAACACATGGATTCTGCTCGTGACTGGGTGCCGTACGCTCTCGTCTGATCCGGTCACGGGCGATGGCCTGAGATTACGGAATGGGAAGGCTAACATCACCTATGCCTTGCCCAAGGGCTTGCTGAAAGTGGTGCTCGATCGCACTAGCAGTGCGCTTACTATCACCATCGAGGAAGCGTATATCGCCGATCCCGGGCATCTTTACCGTCTAGATTTGCGGGATTCTCCGCTCGCAGACGACAACTTCGATGTGAAAGTGGATCCCAAAAGCCAATTGATCGACCTGATCACGAATTCCCATGTGGACCAATCAGGAGAGATCATTCTCAAGGCGATTGAACTCGGGGTGGACGGTCTTCGGTTGCAAAGCGGGCTCGGCATCAAGAGGCTGCATGACGACCTTCCTGATTCCTTTCATGTGGAGCGTCACGTTGCTTTTGAAGAAGCGTTAGACAATGCCGTGCCGATTCATGGAAACTATGCGCTTCATTTGCGCAGGATCCCGGAGACCGCCTATCCCGCTAGTCGATTCCCAAATAGCCAACCCGAGGGAGAAGGTGTCCGGGTGGGGAAACAAGGGGTGATCTACTACCGGGTGGGTCTTCCCTATCTTGCGGAGGTGATGGATGGGGGGCAGGTCATCCATTCCAAGCTGGTTGTGCTTCCTAACGAATCGCCCATTCAGGAAATCGCGCTGAAGCGGGGTTCCTTCGTCACCGTGAGCTACACGCTCGACTTCTCTGATGGGATGCCTGTGCAGCTCACGGCGTCACGACCGAGTGAAATCTTGCAAATCGTGTCGCTTCCTGTCAAAGCGCTCAAGATGATCTCGGCGGCACTCCCCTATCAAGTACAACAAGATCGTGCGATGCAGGAGAAAGCCATCTTGGATGCTCAACGGAGCGCCTTGGAAGCACGTATTCAGTATCTCCAAACGTTGGAACAAAGTCAGGGTGACGCGAACTCGGATACGGACGCGTGAGGGGCAGATCAATCGCCCACACCGAGATCTTCGTAGTCGGGGATCAGGTGGATTCCCATGAGGACGTAATCATGGGATTCTGCTTGCATATCTTGCACATAGTTTGGGAGCCTGACAAGTTCCTCAAATCCAGCGGCAACCATGGATTCGATCGCTGATGCTCGTTCGCCGTTGAGCTCAGATTCCAGTTTGATGAGGCCACTGTGTCGCGCCGCCGTCACCATCTCGTCGAGGAGGGCATCAATGAGTCCCTTGCCATGGTAATCTGGATGGGTAAGAAAGGATACCCGTCCGATGTGGCGCTTCCATCCGCCAGGGCGCTGCCTGAGAATGGCCATGGCCGTCAACTGGCCATCCACCAACGCTAGGAGAGGCAAATTGCTCTCGAAAGAGGTATCTGCAGTCCATTGGCGAAAGAGGGAACCATCGCGAATCTGATTGTGCACAAAGAGCTGTTCCCGCTCAGGGAGCACCCGATGAAAGGCACAGAACATCGCTTCATCCGTTGCTTGCGGAAGTCGGATGGAACAAGGCGAGCCATCCTTCAGCTCTATCCGCTTGGGGTATTCTTCGAGGATTTCTTCGAGCATGCGAGTTTGGAAGCAAGAGTCATGCCATGCCGGTTGCGGGAGAAATCCGTTGTTCCTCAAGGACCGATTCTCACTCCCCTGTTTACCCGTCGCATCGTGCCGCGGCGCTACCTGCAAACTCCTGGGATTCCGCTAGTCGCCATTGCCACCTACAGCGTTGGCGTCCAGGCCCAGAGGGCACCGCATCAGGATGGCACATTATCGTAGCGGTAGCCGACGCCATGCACCGTCTTCACAATCTCAGGCGCGCTAGGATCGCGTTCAATGCGTTTGCGCAATTGAGAGATCTGCTGATCCAAGGAGCGACTGTTAGGAAGATAATGCGCACCCCAACAGACCTCGAACAGAGTGTCTCGAGAAACCGCCGCGCCGCGCTTTTGATAGAGTAATGTGAGAATGCTGATTTCCCGAAGACTGAGATCGCAGGCTTCCTGATCGCGATAGGCGCGCAGTTCGGCCGGAACGATGCGGAGGTCCCCCATGGTAAAGGCTTGGGTGTCGGCAGTGTCCTCCTGAGCGAGGCAACGTCGGGTCACCGCGCGGATGCGCGCCAGTACGGCCTTCACACCGAAGGGTTTCACGATGAAATCATCCGCGCCGAGTTCTAACCCTAGCACGGTGTCGATCTCTTCCGACTTGGCGCTGATGAAGAGGATGGGCGTCCGCCTATCGGTGGCTCGGATCTTCTTACAGACGTCGTAGCCACTCAATTCGGGCATCATCACATCGAGACAGACGAGGTGAGGTGATTCTGTTTGATAGCGATGCCACGCTTCCGCGCCGTCGCGCGCACCGATGGCCTCGTAGCCATCGTGCGTCAGGAGATCGAGCAATCCCTGGCGGGTGTAATGATCATCTTCGGCAACGAGAATCTTCATGAACAAGCGGTCAATGTAAGGGTAAAGGTAGCCCCTTTGTCTGTTTCCTCCAGAACGAGGTCGCCCCCATGAGCCCGAGCTAGATCGCGGGCGATGGTGAGACCGATCCCGGTTCCAGCGGCTCCTTCCGTGATGCGATCACTCATCCTGACAAACGGGGCAAAGATTCGGGAGCGCCAACGAGAAGGGATGCCTGGCCCCTGATCGATCACCGTCACGGTGAGGCGATTGGCGGCCTGTGTGCTGGTGATGCGCAGAAAGGCGCCTTCACTCGCGTATTTCAAGACATTGCTAACCAAATTGCTGAGAATCTGCTCAAGGACATCGCGATCAATGCGCATGGTTGCCGTTGAGTCGCCTTGATGACTGGGAATCATGCTGGCTTGCTCAAGGGCTGGCCCGAAGGACTCCAGGACGCCTCGAATGACGTCATCGGGGCTGACAGAGGTGGGATGAAGTTTAGCGCCTCCACGCTGTTGGGTGGCAAATGTCAGGACATTCTGAATGAGGCGTGACAAGCGCCCGCTCTCGGCGACGACCACATCAAGGCATGCACGCGCGTCGTCGTCCTCGGGAGTGATCTTCGACTCGGCCAGCTCGGCGTACATGCGGATATTCGTGAGTGGCGTCTTGAGTTCATGTGAGACTTGATTGACAAAACTCACGCGCTGGGATGCCTCCCGCAGTTCTCGCGCATTGGCCCAATAGAAGTATCCCCCTAACAGAAGGATGCACGCCGCCAATCCGTAGAGCATGGCAGTGAAGATGGTTGCCTGGTTGCTCCGAGAAGGACTCACCAAGTCGGGCGCGAGAAAGTAGGCCAGGCGCCAGGAGTCGAGCGGTGCCGGTGCTTGCCGTGTCACCACGGGAAGCATGGCAGGTGCTGGCTCGAAGGAGCCCCATTGGTAGATGGGTTGAGCGGATTCGTCTAACAAAGCGATGCGTCCATTCTCGAGGGCATCCGTGGGCAGTGCCGCAATCAAGTGACTGAGGAAGGCCATCCGATTCACCTCGCACGCACGGATCTCCTGGCGGTTGCGCCACCAATAGAGGAAATTTCGACCGTGACCATGATACCAAGTGTGCCACCCGCGATCTGAAGAGGCCTCACCTTGCTCTCCGGTGGATCGGCCTAACTGTTTGAGGGCGGCGGAAAGATCCAGACGCCGGTACAGCGCTTCTTCCGCATCGGTGGCCGCTTCGCGAAGCGGAAAGACCAGGTCGCCCGCGGTCGTTCCTTGGATCATGTGTCGGATCATGGGCTCTATCCGGGCCTGCGCTCGCGGGGTCGAAAGGTTTGCTTGCAAGACCTTGGTCAGGTGGTTCTCCACCATGCGCACGCTTCCCGAGAGCGTTTCATAGACCTCTAACAAGCGATCTTCTAACAAGCCCTCTAGTGAAGCTCGCGCCCTCTCCTGTTCCCCGCGGGTCCGTTCCTCCCCGAGCCAGACCAGAAGGCCTAGCGGCAGACACACGAGAAACAGGAGAATGGCGGCGAGCTGAGGCTTCACTTCTTCGGTTGGGGCGACAGTGCCTTTGATTCAGATGCCCGCGGCTGGAGGTCATCCAGGTTCCAGGTGTTCTGTGAAATGCTCGCGTTGTTCTGGTAGTCGCGCAGTGCCTTGCGGCCTTTCTTCCATTCAGCGCTTTGCTGATTGCTAGCATTGTCACTCATGAGATTGCGGCCGATCAGATTGATCCCGCTGATCTGGCCAAATCCAGCGAAATCTGAGAGGGACATCTCATTGCTCTGAATGTAGCCGAGATTGGCATTCTGGAGGTCGATCGCTTCTTTCGTCTTTCCTTGATCGAAGAGTGAGAGCGCTTGCCGATTGGTCTCGGTCGCGATCTGCGTCACCGCGGCCAACAACGCCTCTTTATTCATGGCCAGATCGACTTCCTTCTGGTTCGCCACATAACGGCACTGGCTGCTGGATTCGCTCACGTCCTTGCTGTTCGTAGCCAAATTCTCGTAGGTGACGGTGACGTTGGCGAGGTCAAGTCGATGGCCGATGCTCTTGTTAGGGAGTTCCACTTCAAGGAGGGTGTACTTCTCTTCCTTGCTGTAGATTTGATTCAAACGAAGGCGTACCGTTTGTCCTACAATCTCGGCCTCACGTCCGACCACGCGCACGGGGCGCACCTCGGGGCCGCACTCGATCAGAATATCCACTTGTTGCGCCACCACATTCATCACATTGCCAAATTCCTCCTCAAAGAACGTGACCAATTGTTGAGGCTCCTGAATGAAACGATGGATGCCATCGCTCTTGTCCGCGAGGGCCGTCATGAGATCTTCGTTGTAGTTCAACCCAAGTCCTAACGTCGTCACGGTGATCCCTTGCTTGATGAGGGAACGCCCCAGCTCGGCGAGCTCTTCGGAAGAGGATGGGCCCACGTTGGCGATGCCATCGGATAACAGAATCACTGAATTCACGCGTTCGGTAGAGAGAAACTTCTGCACTTCCGCCACTCCTTTCGAGACGCCCCCGAAGAGGGCAGTGTTCCCCCTCGCATCAATCTCGGCGATGGCGCGGAGGATTTCGTCGCTTTGCGAGACTTTGGTAGCAGGCACCACCACCTGCACGGTGGAATCATAGGTGACGAAGGAGAAGATATCATCGGGATGCAGCATGCGTACAGCCATGCGCGCGGCTTCTTTCGCTTGTGTTAGTTTCGCGCCTGCCATGGATCCCGATCGGTCGAGCACAAGGGCAATATTGACAGGGCTGCGTTCCTTTTCCGAAGGTCGTTCGAATCCTGTGAGTCCCACCTTGAGATAGTTCGTGTGTTTCTCACCGGCCAAGACGGCCGGATAGGCGGCTTGGCAGGTAAGGGTGAGCTTCTTGGAGTCGGCCTGGGCACCGCTGAGCAGCAGAGTCACAGCGCCGGTGATGATTGCGATTAAGGGCATCTTCATAACAACACAAGCGTAGGTTGGCCTTGCCAGAGAAGCGTCAGGAGGACTTCAGATGTTTGTAAGAAAGTTGTCAGAGGCATGAGGATCTCCTCCTGAGAGAGAATCGTCCTTAGAGCTAGAATTTCAATGAAATTGAGGTTTACTGAGTGGATGAATGCCTGGCGATCGATCCTCTTCTTCCTGACGTTCCTTTCTCTCCTGGCTGGGGCCTCGGCAGTCGAGGGATACTATCGTTATCCCACCATTCACCGCGATCAGATCGTCTTCACGGCGGAAGGGGATCTTTGGTCGGTGTCGATCGATGGCGGATTGGCACGGCGGTTGACCACGCATCTGGGTGAGGAGACGCATCCGCGAATCTCACCGGACGGGATAACCCTCGCCTTCACAGCGTCGTATGAAGGGCCAAAGGAAGTCTATACCATGCCGATCGATGGCGGGCTCCCTCAACGATGGACATACGAGGAGGAACCATCGACCTGCACGGGCTGGACGCCGCAAGGGGAGATCGTCTATGCGACGACCCATTTCGCCACGTTGCCAGACCTTCAGATGGTAGCCATTCATCCGGAGACCAAGGCAAGGCGTCGCTTGCCACTCGCGGAGGCGGCGGAAGGCAGTTTCGATGCCACCGGCAAATCCGTCTATTTCGTGAGGCCCACGGACCATCGCAATGTCACCAAACGGTATACGGGTGGCACCGCCCGTCAGATCTGGCGCTACACAGCGGGCGATGCCGAAGCGGTGCGACTCACCCATGGCCATCGCGGGGAGGCGCATCATCCGATGTGGTGGGAAGGACGCGTCTATTTCCTAACAGATCGCGATGGTACCATGAATCTGTGGTCCATGACGGAGGTTGGAGATGATCTCACCCAGCACACGCATCATCGTGATTTCGACGTCCGTCAGGCCTCCTTGTCTGAAGGCCGCATTGTCTATCATCGTGCCGGAGATCTGTATGTGTATACGGTTGAGCCTGCGGCAGACCGGAAACTTTCGATTCGACTCGTCAGTGACCTCGATCAGTTGCGGGAGAAATGGGTGAAGGATCCGATGGACTACCTCACACATCTGGATCTACATCCCAAGGGGGAGAAGATCGTCGCCACGAGCCGAGGACGGGTCTTTGTTCTCCCGGTCACGAGCGGTCGCACCGTGCGGGTGACTCGGGAGCCTGGCGTGCGTTTTCGAGATGCGGTGTTCAGTGCGGATGGAAAGGAGGTCATCGCACTCTCCGATGCGTCATCTGAATTTGAGTTTGTCAGGATGACGACGGATGGATTGAGTCCTGCCACACCCATCACGCGAGATGGCGACGTCCTACGGTATGACGGTCGCCCGTCTCCAGACGGCAAATGGCTAGTCTATCATGATCACCGTGAGGACATGTGGCTGTTGGAAATCGCCTCGGGCCTGCAGCGCAAGATTTCCACGAACAACAATGGCGTCGGCGGCGCTTCGTGGTCGCCCGATAGCCGGTGGCTGGCTTTCGAGCAGACGGCTCACAACACCTTCTCCCAGATCATCCTCCATCGAGTGAGCGATGGGCACTCTATCGAACTCACCACAGACCGCGCCAACAGCACAGACCCCGTCTGGCATCCGAAGGGAGAATGGCTCTACTTCCTGTCAGACCGCCATTTCGAAACCTTGGTCGGTAGTCCGTGGGGAGCCCGTCAGCCAGACCCTTACTTTGATCGCAAGATGAGGCTCTATCAGGTGTCTCTCCAGAAAGGGCTGCGTTCGCTTTTCCGGCCAGATGATGAACTAAGCCGTGCCGAGAAAGACGAGAATGACGAGGACGAGAAGAAGAGTGATAGGGATGGAGACGCCCATGAGAAAAGCGAATCGACAATCACCGTGGAGATCGATGCAGATGGCTTTCAGCGCCGTCTGCAGGTGGTGCCCATTCCCCCAGGAAACTACGGAAGCCTACAGGGGAACGCCCAAGCGCTCTTCTTCACCGAGCGCGAAACCGGCTCGGGTGCGAAGACGCATCTCAAAGCCCTCGCCATCACTCACGACGACCCCGAAGTGATCCAACTCACGGATGATGTGAGGAGCTTTCAAGTATCTGCCGATGGCAAGAAGATGCTCATTCGCAAAGGCTCTAACATCTATGTCACGGAAGCCAAGGCTTCGACGGTCGGCGATCTGGGAGAGGCACGTGTGGCTCTCAATGACTGGCACTTTTCGATCGATGTCAGGGAGGATTGGCGTCAGATCTACACGGATGCTTGGCGCATGGAGCGCGACTATTTCTATGATCCCGGCATGCACGGCATCGACTGGGAGGCCATGCACGCGAAATACTTGCCTCTGGTGGATCGCGTCACCACCCGAGAAGAACTTTCTGACGTGATCGGGCGCCTCATCGGCGAACTCTCCGCCCTACACACCAGCGTCCGCTATGGTGATCTTCGTGAAGGGCAGGACAATATTCGTGTGCCTTCGTTAGGAGCACGACTCGAGCGTGACGAAGCCTTGGGCGGGTATCGCATCGCCCATATCTATCTTGCGGATCCAGATTACCCGCAAGAGCGCTCGCCTCTCGACCATCCCGAGCTGGACGTCTCCATCGGGGATGTCATTCAGCGTATCAATGGCGTGGAGACCCTCACCGTACCTCATATCGGTGCCCTGCTCCGCGGACAGGCGGGGAAACAAGTGCGCCTTGGCATTCATCAGCCTGCCTCCGAGAAATCGATCGAGGCTATCGTTGTTCCCATCACCCATGGGCGCGCCCTGCGCTATGATGATTGGGAGTACAGCCGTCGTCTCAAAGTCGAGGAGGCTTCGGACGGAAAGATCGGGTATGTGCATTTGCAAGCCATGGGACGTGGAGACCTGGAGCAATGGTACCGTGAGTTTTATCCTGTCTTTGATCGGCAAGGACTCATCATCGACGTGCGGCACAATCGTGGCGGCAACATCGAGAGCTTTGTGTTAGCCAAGCTCATGCGCAAAGCCTGGATGTACTGGCAGTCGCGCGAGCATCGCCCCGAATGGAACATGCAATACGCCTTCCGCGGCCACATGGTCGTTCTCTGTGATGCCCACACGGCTTCTGATGGCGAAGCCTTCGCCGAAGGTTTCCGTCGTTTGGGGCTTGGCAAGGTCATCGGCACACGCACCTGGGGCGGCGAGATCTGGCTCGGGTCCCGCAATCGCCTCAGCGATCACGGGCTCGCCCGTGCGCCGAGCGCAGGCGTCTACGGACCAGAGCGGCAATGGCTCATCGAGCAAGTCGGGGTCATCCCAGACATCGAAGTCGAGAATCTCCCACACGCCACCTACCACGGTGCGGATGCCCAACTCGACGCCGGGATCGCGTATCTGTTAGAAACCATCGAGCAGGATCCTCGCAAAGTCCCCAAGCCACCGCGCTTCCCAGACCTCTCCATCGAGTGACGCGCACCGGTGGATTTCCAGACGCGATGGTATTTCCCTGGTCGTCTGGAGCGGGGCCCAAATGATCGATCTTTAGGATTGCCATGGATTTCCATCTTCCGGTAGATATCCGGCAATGGTCACGGATGGTGTCACACAAGAGGAAGAACGGGAGCCAGCGCGATTCCCGACCACGCAATGGAGTCTTATTGTCACCGTGCGAGAGGGGGACCCAGAGCAGAAGCGGGAGGCACTCTCACAGATTTGCCAGAAGTATTGGCGTCCACTCTATGTCTTTGTGCGCGCGCAGGGGAGCGGTCACGAGGATGCTGAGGATAGCGTTCAGGCCTTCTTTGGGATGCTTCTACGTCGGGAGGATTTCTGCAAGCCGGATGGTGACACGGGCAAGTTGCGAAACTTCCTCATGGTTTCGCTGAAGCACTTTCTCATCAACGAGGCGCGTCATCGCCAGGCGCAGCGGCGATTCGGTGGTGAGACGGATATCCAGATCGATGGCCTTCGTCTGCCTCCCGAGCAGCTCTATTCTGAGTTGCGCACGGAGGAGACACCAGAGAGCCGCTACTATCGGGAATGGGCCGTGGGATTGCTAGAGCATGCGACGGCTCGCTTGGCGGCGGACTACGAGAGCCAGGGCAAAGGCGCCCTCTTTCGGGCATTGACTCCCTTCCTGCAGGGAGATGCCGAGCGTGGCCAAGCGTATCGAGACGCGGCGGTGGCTCTCGGAATGAAAGAGGGTGCGGTGAGAGTCGCGGCGTTCCGGCTCCGACGACGGCAACGTGAGTTGATCAAGGAGGAGATCCTCGCCACGCTTGATTCACCCGAGGCCTATGAAGAAGAGCGCCAGTTCATTCTCCGCGCACTTGCCACAGCGGTGTAACAATCACGTCAGATTCGGGTATTGTTTGGTCAGGAAATGGAGATTCAGAATGCTTCCGACGACTCGCGATGCCAGCGATGTGGTTTCCCACTGGCACAGGATCGCCTTGCTTCCTGTCCGCGATGTGTTTCCCAGCTCTCCTTGACCGAATTGTCAGGAGAGAATTGGAATGAGGTCCTCTGCGACAACTTTCCTCATTTGGAAATCATTCGCCCGGTGGACGACGCTGATTTCCGTTGGTTCGATATCCGGACCTGGGAGGGCCATGCCCCGGGATGCTTGCATGTGAATCCTGCTATCGAGGAGTCGGACGCGGTGCGTGCGCAATTGCGATGCCGGTCGTTGTTGGAGGACGCGTCTATCGCGTTGCTTGAGGATTACGGATGGATTGATGGGATCTTCTACGCCATCCTTCGCCTACCGGAGGGTGCCGACCTTAGTCTAGCAGAGGCACTGGCCGAAGGGAAATTGAGCCGAACGGAAGTCCTCGCCATTCAGGCGCAGTTGCGAGAGGCTGTGGAGGCGGGGAACGCCAAGGGCTTTTCCATCGATGCCCAGCCGACTCAGGTGCGTCTCGATGCTGGCGGCCGCCCGCACATCATCTCCATCTGGCCGACCGCCTCTCCGGCGTCTGACGATTGGCTTCGGAAAGATCACCTGGTCGGTACGGAGATAGGGCGGTATCGCTTAGAGCGTTTGTTAGGCGAGGGAGGCTTTGCCGAGGTGTATCTGGCCACGCAGCAGCGCCCTGTCCGTCGACCTGTGGCCTTGAAGATCCTCAAGTCGGGTATGGATACGCGTCAGGTCATCGGGCGCTTTGAAACGGAGCGCAATCTGCTCGCCCTCCTGGATCACCCAGGCATCGCCAAGGTCTATGACGCAGGCGCCACCCCGGCAGGACAGCCATTCTTTGCCATGGAGTACGTGGATGGCTTGCCACTCACGGAATTCGCGCGCGGCCATCGGCTTTCTATCGAGGCACGCCTCCATTTGTTTGTGAAACTTTGCCAGGCCATGCAGCACGCGCATGAGAATGGCGTCGTTCATCGGGACCTCAAGCCACCGAATGTGCTCGTGTCAGAAATCGATGATGCCCCACAACTGAAGATCATCGATTTCGGCATCGCCAAAGTGTTGGGTGGTCCGTTAGGGGAACACACCCTCTACACAGAACTCAACCAGTTTGTGGGTTCCCCGGGCTACATGAGCCCAGAGCAGGCCGAGCTCGGGGCGCAGGTGGATCATCGCGCAGACATCTACGCCATGGGGACGCTCCTCTTCGAACTGCTCACGGGGGAGACCCCCTTGGCCAAGGAGCGCTTCATCGGCCTCCCGCACGAGGCCAAGGTCCAGCTCGTGCGTGAGACCGTGCCGGAGAGCCTGACCCAGCGCTTTCGCGCCCTCACCGATTTCGAATCCCACGCGGAGACCCTTCAGACATCCCCGCAGGCCTTGGAGCAGCATGCGAGGCATGGCCTGAACGAGATCGTTCGCAAAGCCACGCGGCGCGACCCAGCTGAGCGCTACCCGTCTGCCAAGGCTTTTGGCGATACTGTCCAGACCTTTCTTAAAGGCGAGTTTCGCCCCACTCCCTGGTGGCGCAAGATCCCGCGCCCTATCATTTGGTCCACGCCCACCCTCTGCCTCGTGGTGGGGCTCGTTGCTCTCTTGAGCCACTCCCATCAGGCGCACCAAGAGCGCCAGCGAATCGCTTTCGCGCCGCCTCCCGTGGATCCGGCGCGTGTGTTAAGCGACCCGACGAATCCACCGCTCGTGTGGATCGAGCCCGGAACCATGGTGCTGGGAGAGGGGAAGAATCGGCGCACGGTGACGTTCAAGAAGCCCTTCGCGCTCGGGCAGTTCGAGGTCACGCAAGCCGAGTATCAGGCCATCATGAGCGGGCATCGGTTCTTCGAAGACGATGTTAGGGACGCCACGCCAAGCGCGTTCTCCGAAGCGGGTCCCTACGCGCCGGTTGAGAATGTGTCCTGGCACGATGCCGTACGCTACTGCGCGTGGCTGAGCAGATTGGAGTATTCGGACAGCAATAAAGACCTCCCCAGTGGCTTCATCTACTCCTTGCCCACGGAAGAGGAATGGGAATTCGCCGTTCGGCAAGGGCTCCTCACAGAGTCGCGGAAACGCATCGCTGCCCAGCACTACGAAGAGCCCCTCCTGTGGTCGCGGAACAACAGTCGGGTGCGTTATTCGGGTGGCGTGTCCTTGGAGGTCGATGGCATCCGCGCCTATCATGGCACGCAGTCCGTAGGCACCTCCTATCCCAATGCCATGGGGATCTATGATCTCTTGGGCAATGTCTCCGAATGGATGCATGATTTCCCTTTGGAAGTTGGTGGGCCCTTTCTTTCTACCAATCTTGGAGGCCCCCCCACAGGCACTCGGGGAGTCGTGCGCGGAGGGTCATGGGCCTCACCCGCCGAGGAATGGGAGCCCCAGTGGAGAAGAGAGCTACCCATGGCGAGCATGGACCATCGCATTGGCTTTCGCGTGGCCGCAGTCCATTACGAGCGGCGCGCCTACAATCCGATACCCAAGTACAATGCCCTTGAGATCCGTGATCAACGCCAGGAACTCCAGATTGTGTCTGAGGATCATCTGAAGCATCCCGTGATCCTGGATTTCGAGACGCTTCCGCTGGGTCCCATCTCGGCAGAGCACCCGCTCTTCCAAGCCATAGGCATTGAGGGCATCTACCTGCGTTCGAGCGATTTCATCGTCGAGAAGGACCCCACCAGTCAATATGGCAGGATGTTATGGAGTCGGAAAGCAGATGAATTGGAGGTGATTGATGGCGATACACCAGGGCCCTTTGCCCATAGCTTGGATTATACGATCACGTTCAAGGAACCGCAAACGGTGGTAGGATTTCGATTGAGTGAAAGGGCGGATCGTCTGCAAATCGAAGTTGGCAATGGGCATCTGATTGAAACCAAGCAGTATCTCCCTGAGACCAGTGGCGAGCTGATCGTGGTGCGCCGCAACCAACCCTTTGATCGCCTTCGATTGCTTCCCTGGATAGACACGTTTAGATACCAAAGAACCATCCAAGGGAAGGGGTTTGGAATCGAGCAATTGGTGTTAGAAGGGCTTGCCGATGACGTTCCCACGAATCTAGGGCATCTCCTCACCACATCAAGACGAACGAGCGAAGCCAATATTGAGCGTGTGCGTGATCTCCAGGACTTGGAACTCACGGCAGAGAACCTTCGCTTGGCATCGCTAGCCGAGACGGAATCAGAAGGTCAGGGTCTGGGAAGGGTGCTGCGGTTCTCTCGATCGCTTACCGGTCTGCCTACGGAATTTGAAGTGCAGGCGGAGGGCGGCGAGTGGTTCAATATATCGGATGCGCCTGGTGTGCAGCTTAGGGCGACGACTTCAGAAAAGGTCGTGATCCAGTTTGAATTCTTGGATCAGGAGTGTCGACGTCTTTCGATGAATGTGAATCTACCACAGCCCCCGGAGGATCACGAGGAGATTCGAGTATTGACGAATGGGAATGCCTGGGTGCGTTATCCGCTGCGAGAATTCTGGATCGAAGACGAGCAGATCCTGGAGATCACTCTTGAGGCAACGGCTTCTATTGATCGCATGGAAGTCGATTGTTCATTGACGAAGGGCGCCTCCGTTATTCTGCGAAGGATGGCCTTTGGAATGGGCAGCATTCACGAGGGGCGTGTCTTACACGCCCCCCACTTGTCTCCAGTAGTGATCCAGAATGGGGGATGCGTTTGGATTGAATCGGAGACAATCAGGAAGCTAACGCATCCCAATGAACGCAAGGTCTCCGCCACCACTTATTTGAGGCATCCAGCAACCGCGCGACTGCCCATTGGCGGTGGAGAAGTTATTGATTTCTCGCGAAGGAGAAGAGCGTTGTTACGCGGTTCGCTTTCAAATGGAACACCTGTCTATTTCCCCATGGATTCTGCGCATTTCCGGCTCTTGAATCAATCCAGAGTTCATTATACGAGTAATCTCAGTTACAGAACATTCTTTCCCCACATGGATATGCTTCGGTCGCAGGGGAACGTCCCACCTGGATTACCGCAAACCTTCATGTTCGATGGTATCGCGTTCACCCTAAAGCGTCTTCCTGATGGAGACATCCAATTGCGCGCCAGCGGCAATCGATCCGCTTTCGATGGAGGCGGCCAGCCCTTTCGCCTAGTGGCAGGCTTGTCTCCTGATGGCAAGACGCTCGCCTGGGATCTCTTTGAAGATCCATGGGTGATCGATGCTCAAGTGTCTGCCAATAGTGCCAATAACCCCGAAGGACACTGGGAGATCACGCGTCGCGAGGAGTGTCCGCTCGATCCGAACCGTGGGTATGCCTACTTCTTCACCATCGAACGCTTGGAGGAGGGACAAGATCCGCATCCGTCGCAAGACGAGTGTACGGACTGGTACACCTGGCGGGACACCCGCAAAGATCCGGAAAGCGTTTATATCTTAATGAGCCCCTGATTGGTCCCATGCTTGTCAATGCAATGGCTCCACTTGCCACGAGTGCACTGCTTCTTTGCCTCTTCTTTGGGCATCGTGAGCCAGCCTCGCAATCGGGCTTTCTACCCAGGCAATTTCCATCCGTTCGGGAGGGTAGGGATTTCGTGCTCCCTGAATTGGGAATCAAGCTCATTTGGTGTCCACCGGGGGACTTTATCATGGGAGGAACGGATATTACTGAAGAACCACCTCATCCCGTGACCTTGTCGCAGGGCTTCTGGTTGGGCGAAACCGAGATCACCCAAGCACAATATGAGAAAGTCGTGGGAGAGAATCCCAGCGGCTTCCCTCATGCCGGGCCCAATGCCCCAGTCGAATGCGTGGATTGGTATGATGCGGTTGCCTATGGGAAGACCCTCACCAAGCTCTATCAACACATTCTCCCCGAAGGCTACGTGTTTGGACTGCCCACCGAAGCCCAATGGGCCCACGCCTGCCGGGCGCAGCTTCCTTACGGAATTGAAATCTACGACCCACCCGGGCCTTTGAATCAAGAAGGCGATTACATGGCCCCTCTCCTCGATGAGTTGGGCTGGTATTCGGGCAATAGCGGTGTCACTTACCCGGGAGGCTGCCCGTCCTATTTCTGGGTGCCTAGCAATCATCCTAGCGAGACCGCGGGCACCCATCCCGTGGCCCAGAAGAAACCCAATCCTTGGGGCTTCTACGATATGCTCGGCAATGTGTCCGAATGGTGTTTTGACATTCATTGTTACCGTTACCTCAGCGGGCACCAGATCGATCCCGAGGGCCCCCTCGTCACCGGCGAAGGACGGGTCTACCGTGGAGGCGCTTGGTATGACAGTTGCGACAGCTGCCGAGTCTTTGATCGGACCCACGACCATCCCGATTTCTGGAGCTTCGCGGTGGGATTCCGGCTCGCCCTCCGTCCGATCACCCGCACCGGCCATGACGGGATTCCTAAGAAAGAGGGTCCTGCCGGCCACTCACCCCTGAACCGCGAATAAACAAACCTTTCAAGATTTCCTGTAACGTTTGCGCCAATCTTTCGCCCCTACAGGTATGCGTTTGTTGAAAGGTGAACGAGAACGAGATCGAGATCGAGAAATAGCACCGTGAACGAAGTTTCGAGGAAAGCCGCCTTCTGGCCCTACGACAAGATGCGGGCCATTGGGCTGACGGAGGAGGAGGCTCTGCGGGGCACAGGACTCGACCTTGCCACGCTGAGACGCTCGCGCCGCATCGGGTGGGATGCCTACTGCGCCATGATGGACAATCTCTATGCCGTCGTCGGCCCCGAGGGCATGTGCGAGATGGGGAGTGAGTATGCCTTCAAGAAATCGTTTCGTTCCATTCACCGCATCGCAGGACTCGTGGCCACTCCTCGAGCACTCTATCACTTTCTCGTCCGTTGGGCGGGACCGGCGAACAACACCAATCTCCGCTTTGCCCTCAAAGACGAAGCCGATGGAACGCTCTTTCACACCGTGGCCATCGAGGAAGGCTACCGCGATTGTCATCCCTTCCTGATCGGTGTGCCAGGGTTGCTTGAGGTGATCCCGTGCATGTTGGGCTTGCCCAAAGCCAAGGTGGAGTTGGTAGAGGTGCGTGAACGCTTTGGGGCCTACCGGATTCATCTGCCGGAATCCCAGGCCATCGGCGCCCGCCTTCGTCGACGGATCCGTGGCCTCGTCGCTGTGCCCTCTGTCCTCATCGAGCAAACCCAGGAACTCAAAGATCGCAGTGATGCCCTCAACCGTCATCAAGCGGATTTCCGTCGCCTTGTCGACGACATGCACGATGGTGTCGTCATCGTCATCGGCGAACGGATCGTTTATGGCAACAATGCCATTCGCCGCACACTCGATCTGCCGCTTCATGCCTCTCCCAGTGAGATTGACGACGCCATGAATCGTGCCTTGCCTGCCGCACGCTGGGACGATTGGCAACGTCTCCTCCGCGGGCAGCACGTGGGGGAACAGAACCTTGAGTTCCCTCTTGGTGAAATCCTAACGGAACCGCAAATCCTTTCATTTGGCAAACCACAACCCATCCGCTACGGCGAGCAAGAAGGCTGGTTCTTGGCCGGCCGCAATGTCACCCTTGAGCGGCGATTGGAAGAACGCATGCGAGAAGTCGCCTTCAACGAACGGCATCGCCTCGCGATGGAGCTGCACGACGGGCTCGGCCAACAGCTTGCAGGGATCTCCTGGCAATCATCCATCCTTCGGGACGAACTTGCAAAGACTGACCACGCTCACCTGTCCCAGACTGCGGAGAATCTCAGTGTCACCGCCCGTTCCAGCGTCGAGATTGCCCGCAGCCTCTCCCACGGTCTCGCCTTTTCCGATGCGTCTTGTGGCAATGTGAAACGAGCCCTGAGTCAATGGCAGGATCAAACGCAGACGCTCTTCGGCCTTCGGCCTTCCCTTGAACTCCCAGCAGCCTCGCTCACCGCGCAACCCTCACACCTGGGCGAAATCATGCGCATCGTCAGTGAAGCCGCCCACAATGCCGTGCGTCATGGGAACGCCCAACGCCTCGCTCTGCGACTCGCGGAGGGAAAGGAGCAATGGATCCTCTCCCTCACAAACGACGGATCTCCCGTGGGCAGAGAAGCCATCGGCACGTCGCCTGGGCTCGGGCTCCAATCCATGGCCTACCGCGCCCGCGTTCTCGGGGGCGAATGCCGACTCGAGGACGTCTCCCATGGCACACGCCTCACCGTCATCATGGGGCGCGCCATCATCAGCATTGGTGGCACCAGCACCCTGCCCACCCCTCTCCGCAACGCGCCCACGCACCTCAAGGCTCGCGAAACCACTGACACGAACCTTCGTGTCTTTCTAGCAGATGACCACGACCTCGTCCGGGTCGGGCTCATCCAGCTCCTGGAGAACCACCCCACCACAGCCTTCACCGTCGTCGGCCAGGCCAAGGAGCGTCGGGAGATCCTCCCCCAAATCACCCAGCTCAGTCCCGATCTCCTCCTCCTTGACATGCTCATGGACGGCCAAGACAACCTCAGCCTCATTCGCGAGATCCGCCAAGCCTGCCCCTCCTGCACCATCGTCGTTCTTTCCATGGGGGACGCTCGCATTTACGAAGAAGAGGCCCGCGCCGCTGGTGCCCACGCCTACCTTATGAAAAGCATCAATCCTGAGGCCCTCATCCACCAACTCCTCCAAATCACCTCATCAACGAAAGACCAAGAGCCCATCACATAAGCCTGTATGATTTGCGAAAATTTGTAAACTATTCCCGATAGATAAGAACACGGTAGTAGCCTTGTAATAAACTTGCGCGATTTGCCTCGTCATCCTTATACGAACTAGCACCGGCGACGACCGCGATTGGTACCCAATTTAGAAGATCAGTCGAGTGTTGAACTTCAGCTAGTTGATTCGAATTGATTGATTTCCATGTGATAGTGGTGCTATTAGATACGCGAGTGATCTCAGTTGGAGTCACTGAGTATAGACCGCCAGAAGCCGTTGTTGCTTGATCGTTGGAGAATCCTCGAAAATCCTCTAGATCGAGTGGTGCGTCTTCGATGAACAGATCGTGCTCAGAATTGATTCTCACTTCACGAATCACGTCCGTTCTACCATCACCATTAATATCTTCAAAGCGTAGTGCATTGTTCTTGTATTTTGAGTGATTTAAAATTTGCCACCCTGATTTGGCCCCATATGAAATCTGCCACGTAGTGCCATTGCCAATAAAGACATCATCCCGTCCATCTCCATCAAAATCTCCAAATGCCAGGTCGCTTGTTCTGTACTGGGAGTTTCCTAGTTTTTCCCAACCTGACCGCCCACTCCACGAGACATGCCACGCAGAACCGTCGCCAATAAAAATATCGTCCTCACCATCCCCATTTAGATCTGCAAACGCTAGGTCGCTTGTTTTGTACTGGGAGTTTCCTAGTTTTTCCCAACCTGACCGCCCACTCCATGAAACATGCCACGCAGAACCGTTGCCGATAAAAATATCGGTTTGGTTATCGCCATTGAAGTCAGCAAAAGCCAAGTCGCTCGTTCTGTAACCTGAGTTTCCCACCTTTTCCCAGCCAGAAGTGCCAGACCACGATATTTGCCAAGTTGAGCCGTTTGCTACAAAGACATCTGTTATTCCGTCACCATTGAAATCTCCTAATCGAAGAGTCTCTCCTTGGTATTTCGATGTGCCCAGTCTTTTCCATGAGGTCTTACTATCATCAGAGATCCACCAATTGAAACCATCCGCGTAAAACATATCAACGACTCCGTCTCCATAAAAGTCTCCATATTGCAACTGGCTAGTTTGATACCAATTAAAAATAAATGATTTCCAGGAGCTTATTCCAGAATAGGAAACTCTTTGCGAATAGGCACCTCCCTTAGGATAGATTAAGTTTACACCCAGTTTGTCACGAGATGAAAGTGTTTCATTTTGTGATAGTTCAAAGTCTCCAATTGTAAGCCTGTTCAGTACATCGTAGTGCATAATTGACAAAGGGTCGTATGTCGTAACACTTTGAGTGACTGGGGGAGATAATACGTTGCGATCGACTTTTTCTTTGCTCCAGCCATATTTTTCTTCATAATACTCGTATACCGAATCATGATCCCATGGGATATTGGCGTCTGGATGGAATTGCTCGTGCGTGAACCCTAATGCATGTCCAAACTCATGTAGCACTACATGCCTAGGGACTGGCCAAGCGATATGTGGTCGTTCAGGGTCGATCACACCTAGATTCATCGTGGGTTCTCCTTCAATATCCAACGCATCCGTCCCTATCCATGAAGAGTATCTACTATTTTGGAATGAGATTCGTATGTCGCTTTGTTCTACGGGCGCTATTCTAAACTGAATATTTGCGTAAGCGGACCACTCTTTTGCATCCTCAAGAACTTCTCTCTGTAACTGGTGCAGCCAATCATCAAAATCAGGATCGCGGGTGACGCCATCTACACTGTGATCCCAATCGTAGAATCCTACATTCAGAACTGCTCCATTCGGCCAATATCGATCATAGCCTCCGCCGCGATGTCCAGTGAGCTCGAAGAACTGATTTGAACTGTCGTTGCTTATAGGACGAGTGTTGGTAACAGCCGATAACGTTCTGGCACTACACGCCTTGTCTGTGCATTCGGCAGTTGAACAAGTCCAAACTTGTCCAAAGGTGTCGACTAAAGCTGATGGGAACATGGCAACTGTAAAAGCCACAAATGGAAGGGCTGGATGACAGGTGAAGCATGCCAAGCGGGAACGATATATTTTTACATTATACATTGCCATATCTATTCTCTCTTAGCCGCCCCCCATACTCTTGTCGATACGTGGTGCTACGCATTTTTGCAGGGATCAATATTTGGCGAGGCTTCGCCTCGTTGCAGAATTCGACATGCCTGTCGTCTCTCCAAGTGCCTGGGCGCGCCGACGTCCTCGTCGGCCCACCTCATAGCTGCCCCTGCAACCAAAGCGCCGCCTTCGTCGACAAAGCCGCTGCGGATTCCAGCATCATCTTCTCCTTAATGTGCTCTTTGTGAGATTCCACCGTTCGGGGCGTCACCCCCAAGGCATGAGCAATCTCCTTCGTCGTCATCCCCTCACCCACCAAGCGAAACACCTGCAACTCGCGATTCGACAGCCGCTGCACGCTACCCGCTAACGAGGAAGGCTTCTTGGGCATCCCCAATAAGAAATCCCGCATCGCCTGACTCACCCACACGTGCCCGGCCGATGCCTGGGCCACCGCCTCAAGGAGATCCTCTCGCGGGGCACTCTTCGACACAAACGCCTGCGCACCCAGATCCAGGCACCGCTTCGCATAAGTCTGCTCATCGAGCATCGACACCACCACGACGGGCATCCGAGGAAACCAAGCCTTCAATTGCTTCAGAAAAACCAACCCATCTTCCTGATGCAGACGCAAATCTGTTAGCACAAGATCTGGTCGCACCTGGGTGAGTCTTTCCTGCGCCTCCGACAGCGTCCCGGCCTCACCCAGAACGTCCCAACCACTCTGTGTCAGCACCGTCACCAAGCCCTGGCGCGTCATCGGATGGTCATCGATCACAAAAACCCGCTTCCTATCATGCATCGCTTTCAGAGTAGATGAAACCCCGCTCTCAGCAAGCGCCAAACACGTGCAGAACGGCCTGCTCGTCCATTACGAGAAACTCGTAAACACAAATCGAGACCAAGCACCATAGCAACTTCGTGAGACCACTCTAACGCTATGGTATGAAGGTCATGGCTATGGGTGTGAGGCAAGCATGGGAAACGAGCCGCGTCTCAATTGGGGCGCGAGCGATCACGGCATTCTGGAACGCGGATCGCAGACGAATACGTGGAACTACGTATAGACCAGATCGGCATGATTCTCCAAAAGTCTACCCGTCGCCGCGCCTCACAGCCATCTAGGAAAACGTTGGAAAGAAATCATCAAAAAGAATGCACAACGCCGGTAACAAAACCCCAAGAGTGACGCCCTAAACGGGTGAAGGAGATCCCCATGGAAACCATCGCCGCCATCAGCCACCCGATGCATGAGCAGGAAAGCCCCCTTGAAGAGAAACGTCTATCACGGCGAGAAGAAGAAATCCTCCGCTGGGTAGGCGAAGGAAAAACCAATGACGAAATTGCCACCATCCTGGGCATCAGCAACCGCACCGTGGAAAAGCATCTAGAGAATATCTTCGAAAAGCTAGGCGTCCACAACCGCCTCAGCGCCTTTCTCACCTATGCCCGCCAGCAATCAGATAAGTCTTCATGAGAGGATGGCCAAATCATCTACGCATTGCGATATCGGTATTGGTCATAGCGATAGGTCTAGTAGAAGAGAGTTCTGCTCAAACAGTGGCATTGACCGGGACAGCCCTTCTTAATGCTCGCGGGAGAAGTGGAGGCGCTCTTACGAGTGGGCAACTCGCACTTTTCGTGATTGATCGATCAGGGAATGGCTTTGCCTTGATTGCCAGCGGTGGCCTGCGCGGAGGTGAAGTGGTGCGGCGCTATCTGGTGGATTCGGATGACCTCGTGGTAGGTAAGGCGATTTCCGAAGTGGTCTTTGGGACTTCTTTGATTCCTGGAGGCGTCTCATTCACTTTAGGTGCGGGGGTAGATCCGGGAGATCCTTTCGGGATCTTGTTCTTTGATGGAATGTCGGGCGATCAAGTGGAAGTTCCTGATGGTGCCAGCTACACCTTTGTCACCCATCCGACATGGATCGTTCCCAGTCGTGGTTCGGTAGCGTTTCAAGAACCAGCGGAAGGTCAATTGCAGCAGCTTGAGGATAGGCAGGCTGCCTCTTCGCTATTAACGCCAGACCTTAGCTTCAGTTTCTGGGCGCTTCAATACGGGCTTGAAGGTGTCGATGTAGGCGCCTTGGATCCCGATCAGGATGGGCAAGCCAATCTGTTAGAATACGTTTTCGGAACGGATCCGCTCGCGCACAATATATGGAAACATGACTTCCGACGCGATCCGGTGACGGGGAGCTTTAGAATAGAGTTCACCCCCAGGGTCGGGCGCGTGGATGGTGTAGTGGTTGTAGAAGGGTCTTCCAATTTGAAAGATTGGAGTCCTTCCTTTCCTGGATTGGCTATAATAAACGCTAGTAGTGGGACGCAAGGAATCGCCTATCACGTTCCGGATACAATCGATCGGGGATTCTTTAGGGTATCCGCTGAGAAGAGCAATCTCTGAGTGAGGTCCGAGATCTAGATCACCATAATAGAAGTAAAAGATAAAAGAGATGATACAAATGAGACGATGGGCGTTGTCAATGGGATTGGCTACCTCGATGTTAGCGAACCAGGCATCGGCAGGGCTGATTACGATATCCGGGACTGCGATTCTAGATCCTGTAAGATCCGATGGTGCCACTCCGCTACCAGGTGGGATGTTGAGTTTCGTGGCAGTAGACACGTTGGGTGATGGATTTCGGACAACGCTATCGGACGGGGCCACGATCGCGGTGAATTCGTTTCTCGATGGATCCGATGATTATATAGTGGCGACCAATCCTACGGATTCGGTCTTTGGGCAGAGTCTTGTCCCCGGAGCCGCAGCGCTCGATAATGGAGCTCATGGGATCGGAATAGGCGACGCGATAGGAATCTATTTCTTTGAAGACGTGCCGTTGGCAAGTGAAGGAGGTATGGTCACGTTGAGTGAAGGGAGCGGATATGGATTTCAGACGGATCCGACGTGGGAGGTCTTCAGTTCCGGATCGAAGAATTTCCAGAGGCCTGCAGGCGATCAATTTCTACAGGCTTCATCGAGTGCGGTTAGTTTTAAGGTAGCAGGTGGCGCCAACGTGCCTGAGCCCTCTTCGCTAGTGCTAGCGGGAATGGTGGTTCTTTGTGCTTGCAGGCGAAAGCGTTAGCTAACATTCCGCGTAATCTGCTCGATGTGCATCCATATTCTTAAACTATGAAAGAGATTGTGAGTCATTATAAGAAGCGTATAGGAGGAGGGATCCTGGTTGTCGTAATCGGTTTGTTAGGTGTTGGGTGGTGGTGCGTTAGTCAGGATGAGGAGTGGACGGTAGGGGTGGAGTCGTTTCCATCGATCTCGGCACCGAAAGCGCACCCATTGGTAGTTAACCAAGAGGGGGCCGAAGGGATTGTGGAGCAGAGCAGAAAGGTGTTATCTGCGCCATTGCCGATGAATGCGGCGCAAGTGGGATATGAGGATCTTGGGGCGGCGATCTCGGCGGCGCGGCATGCGATCACTGAGGTGGATAAGAAACTTGGCGCGCGACCAGAGAATCAGGGTGTGCGATACTTTGCTGCCAATCCAGGGCAAGATCTGACCGCGCGCTTCTTAGATGGTCTCGTGAGGATCCAATCTGGCGTGCCGGGACGTGATTGGAAGCTGGCGTTGGGTTTGGCTGGGGCCACGGCGGCTCCGCACCGGATGGACGATGATCGGATAACCTATGATCACGGGAGGGGGCTTGTTGAGTATTACGTGAACCGCCCTGAGGGCCTGGAGCATGGATTTGTCCTCAAGACGCCACTGAAACCACGTTCTGAAGGATTGGTCGTTGGGGTGAGTGGTGATCTGCACGTGATAGAGGACGAGGAATCTCCGGGAGATCTGGCCTTTGTGGACGTGGAGGGAACGAAGGTGCTTGGTTACCAGGATCTCAAAGTATGGGATGCCAAAGGCCAGGAGCTGGAAGCGACCATGAAGCCCTATGGAGAAGGAATACTTCTGGCGTTCGACGATCGTCATGCGACTTACCCGGTGACGATTGATCCATTGGTGGTATCCTATGAGAGTCGGCTAGATGCTGGAGATGGGACCAGCGATGATTGGTTTGGATCGTCGGTGAGTGTAGATGGGGACACAGCGGTTGTAGGGGCTCATAGAGACGACACAGCGGCAGGGAACGATGCAGGAAGTGCCTATACGTATGTACGGAGTGGGACGCAATGGATACAACAAGACAAGTTGACGGCAGAAGACGGAGCTGCCGGAGACCACTTTGGGTATTCGGTGAGTTTGGATGGGGACACGGTGGTGGTGGGTGCGTTTGGCGATGGTGATAACGTAGGAAGCGTGTATATTTATGTTCGCAATGGAGCAGACTGGACGTTGCAGGCGAAAAGCACTGCAGAAGACGGAGCTGCCGGAGACCACTTTGGGTATTCGGTGAGTTTGGATGGGGACACGGTGGTGGTGGGTGCGTTTGGCGATGGTGATAACGTAGGAAGCGTGTATATTTATGTTCGCAATGGGGCAGACTGGACTTTGCAGGCGAAGTGGACTGCTGATGACGGTAATGCCGGAGATTACTTTGGGTATTCCGTGAGTATAGATGGGGACACCGTTGTGGTGGGGGCACCTGGAGATGTAGGGAGTGCGTATGTGTATGTGCGTAACGGAGCTAATTGGATGCAACAAGCTAAGTTGACGGCGGTAGATGGTGCTAGCGGGGACAACTTTGGACGTTCGGTGAGTGTGGCTGGGGACACTGTGGTGGTAGGGGCGAGTGGAGATGACCTGGTGCCAACGCTAATGGCTTGGGGACCGGCGGCTCCAGATGTGGGGAGTGCGTATGTGTATGTGCGCAATGGAGAAAATTGGATGCAACAAGCCAAGTTGAGAGCCAACGATGGTAATGCCTGGTACTTCTTTGGATCATCGGTAAGTGTGTATGGAGATACCGTGGTGGTGGGGGCGCCATCTAACAGAAGTGCATATGTTTACGTGCGCAGCGGCACTATTTGGAATCAGGAGGCACAACTTATGGCGGCTGATGGACCTGATTACTTTGGGAATTCCGTGAGTGTGGATCGGGGCACGGTGGTGGTGGGGGCGTATGGAGATGACACGGCGGCAGGTATGAATGCCGGGAGCGCGTATGTGTATCACCGAAGCGGCATGCAATGGATGCAACAGGCGCAGTTGACGGCGGGAGATGGTGCTAGCGGGGACAACTTTGGACGTTCGGTGAGTGTAGATGGGGACACGGTGGTGGTGGGGGCGTATGGAGATGACACGGAGGCGGGGGTGAATGCGGGGAGCGCCTATGTGTTCACGCGCAGCGGGAACCTGTTCTGGAATCTGCAGGGCAAGCTCCTCGCGAGCGATGGCGCGGCCAATGACAATTTTGGAATCTCGGTGAGTGTCGACGGTGACACAACGGCGGTAGGCGCCTATGTTGATGATACCTCGGCGGGGACGAATGCGGGAAGCGCCTATATTTATGTGCGTGATGAGTCAGGGTGGATTCAGCAAGCCAAGTTGACCGCTAACGATGGTGCGGCAGAGGACCGCTTTGGGAGATCTGTAAGTGTGGATGGGGATACGGTATTAGTGGGAGCGCGAGGCGATGAGATGTCGACAGGAAGCGCCTATGTCTATGTAAGGAGCGAGTCGAGTTGGAGTGAACAAGCCAAGTTGGCAGCAAGTGATGGGGATGTGAACGATCAATTCGGGATCTCAGTGAGCGTGGAAGCGGACACGGCAGTGGTCGGAGCTTTTCTTGATGATACGGGGCTGGGTGTGAATGCAGGAAGTGCGTATGTCTATGTGCGTAGTGGGACGACCTGGATGATGCAAGCAAAGCTCATAGCGAGTGATGGCGAAGCCGATGATTTATTTGGGCGATCTGTCAGTTTGAGTGGAGATTCGCTATTAATTGGGGCGCGGAATGATGAAAGCGGGACCGGGAGCGCCTACTTCTTTGAGCGTAGCGGAACGACTTGGAACGAACAGACTAAGATCGTGGCGAGCGATGGAGCAGCAGGTGACAGATTTGGGGTCTCTGTCAGTCTAAGTGGTGACATGGCGGTAGTAGGGGCGTACTTTGATGATACCTCCGCAGGCACAGACTCCGGGAGCGCCTACCTTTATGCTCGGGCAGGCTCAGGATGGAGTGAGCAAGCGAAGATCACTGCTCCTGATGGCGCTGCTGGTGATGAGTTTGGCCTTTCTGTGGCCTTGAGTGATACGACGATCGTGATTTCAGCATCCGCGGGCGACACCCTCGCCGGGGCGGATGCAGGTAGCGCGTCTGTGTTCACCACTTCTCTCGCCTTGGAAGCCGCCCACGAGCGATTTGCCCAGATCACGGCCCCAGATGGGAGTGCGGGTGACCGGTTTGGCATTCGGGTGGCGGCATGGGGAGAGCTGGCTTTGGTAGGAGCCAGTTGGGATATGGTAGGAGCCAATGCCTACCAAGGTTCAGCGCATCTAGTCAATCTGACAGACGGAGCTAGCATGCACACGCTGCACGCCTCTGATGGCGCGAGTGGTGATGAGTTCGGAACGGCCGTCGCACTTTCGCCCAAGTATGCTCTTGTGGGCGCCTTCCTGAGCACCGTGAATGGGAACGCTGGACAAGGGGCTGTCTACGTGTTTGATCCGTTAGCAGGGGTGCAACAACGAAAACTGGTGGCTGCAGATGGTGCTGCGGGTGATCTTTTCGGTGCGGCTGCGGCAATCAGTGGTCATTGGGGGCTCGTGGGTGCTCCGCGAAAGAGCGTCTCGGGCGATGCCGAGCGTGGGGCTGCGTACGTCTATGATCTCCGAGACGGCAGCCAGGTGTTGCAGTTACTCGCTCCTGATGGTCTCGCTAATGATCGTTTTGGCGTCGCGGTGGCCATATCTGGAAATGTCGCTTTGGTTGGGGCCTATCAACGGACGGAGAATGGCCAAACGGAACAGGGGGCGGCCTATGCATTTGACGTGACGACAGGAACGCTGCTGCGAAAATTGACGGCTCCTGATGGGGCTGCCGGTGATTTCTTCGGTTTGCGAGTGGCTCTGGATGGCAACGCAGCCTTAGTGGGTGCGTCCGGGCATGATGGCGAGGAGGGAGTGAATCAAGGAGCAGCCTACTTGTTTGACTTGGCCACAGGGAGCCTGAGAAAGAAATTTCAGTCCCCCAATGGAGCCGCATCTGACTTCTTTGGGAGCAGTGTGAGTCTGTCAGAAACACATCTTCTCATTGGAGCGTATGCTGCTGGCGAGAGTGGAGGTTCGGCTCAGGGAGCCGCCTATTTATTTGATCGCCAAAGTGATAAGTTTCTCACTCAGTATTTGGCTTCTGAAGGGATGAACGGGGACCACTTTGGGATCTCGACGGCGTTGACGAAGAAATGCGCATTGGTGGGGGCCTACTCAGCTGATATCAATGGAGCGGAGGATCAAGGGGCAGCATATGCCTTTGATCTTACTGAATTTGAGGTATTCGCGGAGGATGGGGCTGCAGGAGATCAATTTGGCGTCAGTGTTGCGGTGGCTGGAGAGCACATTCTGGTGGGAGCTGACTATGATCGGGTGAATGACCAAGATTACCAGGGTTCGGTCTACGTTCTCAACCGCCTTGGGGAGGTCCAGCACCGTTTGACAGCTTCAGACGGGATGGCTGGGGATCAATTCGGGCTCAGAACCGAATTAACCGCTGATTATGCTTTGATAGGCGCATTTCTAAGTGATCCAGAGGGGAGCCCAAACCAAGGCGCTGCCTATGTCTTTGATCCTGTAGATGGCAGCGAACTTAGAAAAGTGGTCGCGACCGACGGTGCGGCAGGTGATTTCTTTGGAAGTGCCGTGTCTGTAGAGGGCGCTCACGGATTGATCGGAGCAAACAGTGCGGCGGTGGGAGGTGCTGTGAAGCAAGGAGCTGCTTATTTAGTTGATCTTAGTAATGGCACTCAATTGCACAAGTTCACTGCGGCAGACGGGAATGCTGGAGACCGTTTGGGTGTTTCTACGGCTCTGGTTGGGAATCTGGCTTTTGTAGGTGCTCATTTACACGATGTGAATGGGGAAACGGACCAAGGAGCGGTGTATGTTTACGATACTCAGACAGGGAACCAGCTTCGAAAGTTGACCGCGAGTGATGGTGCTGCGAATGATCAATTTGGCGTGAAAGTTGCCGTGGAAGGCAATCATGTTTTGGTAAGCGCCTGGGGGCATCAGAGTTTTCGCGGAGCTGCTTACCTATTTGATGTCTCAAATGGCATGGAGTTGCGGAAATTTGAGGCACCGGATGGGGTAACGAATGACTACTTTGGGTCAGCTGTGGCACTGTCGGGAGATCTCGCGCTGATAGGCGCCTTTGTAGCAGACGTAGACGGCGGAACCGATCAGGGAGCCGCCTATCTATTTAACGTTCATACGGGTGAGTTTCTTCAGAAACTGACTTCCTTTAACCGGGCGGATGCGGATCGTTTTGGGGTTGCGGTAGCACTCGATGGTGCGACGGCTGTGGTGGGTGCCTACTGGGATGATGCTCTTTCGTTGGTAGATCAGGGATCGATATCGATAGTCGACGTCAGTTCTGCGATTCGCGACTACGGCGATGCTTATGATCTCTTTCCTGTTCTGGCGTCTGATGGAGGTGCATCTCATGGAAAGTCGTGCTTAACGTTGGGTTTAGCTTGGGATTCCGAAGCTGACGGGCGCCCCAGTGGCGCGGGGGTCGGGGATGATACCGCAGGGGTTGATGATGAAGATGGATTGATCTTTCCGGCCCCAATGAAGCTCGGAGCGAGTCAAACTATCGATGTAACCGTGAGTGGTGGCGATGGCTATTTGAATGGTTGGATGGATTACAATGAAGATCATGATTGGGATGATCCAGGAGAGCATATTTTTCAGGATCAGGTCGTGCGCGAGGGCGTGAGTCAGATTACCCTCACGATTCCGCCCAGTGTGACTCCGGGCTGGAAGATGCTGCGATTTCGCCTTAGCACTAGGGCGGGACTGAATCCAGGCGGGTACGCGCCCGATGGAGAAGTGGAAGACTATCAAGTGACTGTGTTTCACCCATACAGTATCTGGATGGGATTGCCTGGCCATTTTCCAGGAGTGTATGATAGTACGATCACGGGACCGACGGCTAATCCAGACGGCGATGTTCATAGCAATCTCGGCGAATTCTTTTTGGGTCTGACTCCGAACCTAGGGCAGGGGAATGCGGCGATTGAAATTGGGGAAGAGGAAGTGGGAGGCCTGGTTTATCAGACGTTGAGTTATCGTCGGCGCAAAGATGCAAAGCACGTGACTTCAGAGGAGGTGCTTCGCAGCATGGACCTGCAGAGTGGCTGGAATAGTGGAGAAACAACCATCGTTCGCGTTTCCGAATTGGATTCGGAAACGGATTGGGTGACAGTGCGTTCGATCGTCCCAAAGATTGGGCACGTGCCCGAGCAAGATCAAGAGTATCTGAAGCTTCGAGTAGAAGAAACCGTAGGGGGATCGGGTGCGGTGTATACGAGTGAGCCCAGCGGTTTTCTCCGAACAGGCACGAGTGGCAATGCGGATACCCTCATTGGGTTGCCCTTGTGGCGTCCTGCCCTATTTACAGGTAGTATTGAGGCCGTCAGTGGCAATACATTCACGGTATTAGCTGGACTTGCCGATGGGGAATTGAGCAGTGAAAGTAATCCATTTTATGTGCACATCGTATCGGGTATCCTTGATGGGTGGTGTTTTACAGTGACGAGTAATATGGGGGATACAATAACAGTGAATCCGACCGGAGCGAGCAGTTTAGAAGATCGCGGGTTGGCCATCGGTGATTCTATTCGTATCACTCCTCACTGGACCTTAGGAACTTGTTTTCCGAATGGCGATGGTATCATTGGTTCAAGTAGTGTTTTCAACCCTGAGAGTACGCTCAAACTATACAGTCCAGAGACACCAGGGATTAACTTTGCACCAACCAAGACATATTTGTATCATGATGGTTCTCAAGGGCCGGAGGGTTGGTATAACAATGATAGCTTGAGTAGTGGTTTGCAGAATGATGTCGTGCTTTCACCTGGTATGTTTTTTATTCTTAGGAATTCAAGAGCTCTAGCGACCGATTTCATCCATTCGGGACAAGTTCCCACTCAACGGATAGGTATAGTTGTAGGACGCTTCGCCGACGGCGTGAGTCAGGACAACATTCTAATCAATCCCTACCCTGCACCGATGATGCTTGGAGCAAGTGGTCTCCATCTGCTTGATGAGCAAGTTTTCGAAGCCTCAAGCAGTGTCTTCAATGCGACGGATACATTAAAACTATTTGTTAACCCATCGGGAATTAATCCGCCTCCAGACAAGACGTATCTCTATCACGATGGCTCACAAGGTCCTGCGGGGTGGTATGACAATGATCAATTAGGGAGTGGGCGTCAGAATGGCGTCATCATTCCTCCTGGCGGGGCCATGATTGTGCGTAAACGCGCAGGGAGCCTGGGATCCGCGATGTGGTTGCCAGGGCTGACATATCAACTCTAGTTCGCTTCATTTTGCGGTCGATGCTCCAGTCAATTGATCGACTTTTAATCCCCAAAGAAGGGAAAGGACCGTCATCATTGATACAAGGGACAGGCAGTAGTCACCCATTCCCTTGATGAACTCGTGCGCCACGCCGCGATCAATTTAAGAGACAGGACCATCATCATTAATGAAGGGACAAAGAACAATTGTGGTCAGGCCTATAAAGGTTGATGGAACATGATTCAAAGGGGCATCCCCGTAGTTGTAATGGCCATGACGTAAGGTTTCACAGATCACAGATCGGCAGCTTCAGAAGCCCCACGCAACGCCGCAACGACTTGCCTATGCGGCCCCGGTGGACCACGGGTTGCCAACCCGTGAACAATATGGGCTTGTGAGCCAGCTTAGTGTGGAGGCGATGCATGCCATCCGTATTGTTTGAATCGAAGAGCTTCGGCGTGGGTGGTGTGATTATTGGTCGGCTAGGGTGAAGCGCTCTTCGAAGGGGGTGGGGAGAGGTTTGGGCCGTGGTGTTTGATCCAGTAGTGGGTTTGGGCGGCGGTTTCGCCCATGAAGGTGTCCCATGTGCAGGGTTCTCCTTGGCCGTGAAGGAGCGGCTCTTGGGGCTTCGGGAAGACGAGTTGGAGATCGGTGGCGGTGACCTTGATGGGTCGAGCGTGTGCTTTAGGCGCGTCGTCGTTCATTGAGTTCGGAAATGAGTTTCGTTGCCATGGCGGCGAACGATTTCGCGAAAGGTTGTCTCTTTCTCCGGGTCGAAATGAGGTAAGTGACAGAGTTCGACAATGTCTTGCCAGTCGACGGCGTCGTCACGGCACTGAGGGGAGCGGCACGCTTGGGGTTTCATGGCGATGAGGTGCTGCGGGGCGGCTATCGGAACATCCAGCAGAGAAGCGAAGTTCGCGTTCTGGCCTGGGTGGGGATCGGCCTTGATGGGTGCTTCGGGGCGACAGCTTACAATCTATGACGACGAGTCTTCAAACGAATCGAATTCTGCTTTGCAGCTCTACTTACGTTTCCTTTGACTAGCATTCTGCCTTGAAATTGGGGTGCGAGCGAGAATGGAACAGAAGGAAGCGAAGGAAGCAGAGGGCGTGAGAGAGAGAATAGAAGGGACAGGACCTCAGTTATCAATGTACGTTTCCCTATGACTAGCATTATGCCTTAGAGAGAGAATGGAAGGGACAGGACCTCAGTTATCAATGGCCTTGACGAACTTGCGCGCCACGCCGCGATCATCGGTTTGGCCGGGCGAAACGTCGGAGCGCGAGGAGCACCTCGGCGAACACATGCCCGCAGATGCAGATATCCTCTCTGGAGGTGAGCAGGGACTTGATGCGGCGGGTGGGTGGTGCGTCAAGAGCCCGGAAGAAGTCGATCCATACTGTCGAATCGATCAGAACTCGCATAGCCCCCGCCCAGCTCGCATCTTAGAGAGATCTCCGTCCCAATCGACTTCGCCTTCGAGGGCCCGGATTTGCGCAATCTTGTGGCGCCTCACGAGTTCCCGCAGGGCATGATCCACTAATTCCTTCTGTGTCGAGAGACCGGTCAGGCGCGGTGCCGTTTCCACGATCTTCTCGTCCAACACGATGTTCGTCCTTTCATGTGTGTGTGCGAAACGGGCGCTTCGTGTGTATGTCAACCCGCGAGCTCCTAGAATTGCGGTATCCTCCGTTCGGATTGCAAGATGATTATTGGTCGTCTAGGGTGAAGCGTTCTTCGAAGGGGGGTGGGGAGAGGTTTGGGCCGTGGTGTTTGAACCAGCAGTGAGTTTGGACGGCGGTTTCGCACATAAAGGTTTCCCATGTACAGGGTTCACCTGGGCCTTGAAGGAGCGGCTCTTGGGGCTCCGGGAAGACGAGTTCGAGATCGGTGGCGGTGACCTTGATGGGGGGGTGAGCGTGTGCCTTAGGCGCGTCGTTCATTGAGTTCGGAAATGAGTTTCTGTAAAAGGGTTTCGTTGCCGTGGCGGCGAACGAGTTGGCGAAAGGTAGCATCGTTTTCCGGGTCGAGATGGTGTAAGTGACAGAGTTCGACAATGTCTTGCCAATCGACGGCGTCGTGACGGCGCTGAGGGGAGCGGCACGCTTGGAGTTTCATGGCGATGAGGTGCTGCGGGGCGGCTATCGGAATCTCTAACAGAGAAGCGAAGTTCGCGTTCGTGGCATGGGAGATGAGTTTCTCCCATGTTGATTCATCTACGATCATGAAGTCGATCCGAGGCTTCATGCGGTCGCTATCGAGGAATTGCATGAATGCCTGGGTTGCGTGGATCATTTCAAAGTTCTCCTGCTCTAGCAATGTCCTCCAAGATCCTATCTCGCGTTCCGGAATTACCAAGTCGATGTCTCGGGTGAAGCGCGGCACGCCGTGAGCGATGACGGCATTTCCTCCAATGATAAGGAAATCGCGTAAGCCTTTCATGGCGGCACGCTCAAGGATATGGATGAGCGTTTGCTGGATTGGATTACTCGGTGGGTCGGTGGCCATGGGTGAGCGCTTCTGAGAGGATGCATACGCCAGGTCGTGGGATCGCACCATCGGAGAATGCGCGCGTGATGGCTGGCTTGGGATTGCCTGGCTTGAGTGGTGATCGGTCTTGACGGGTGGTTCGGGGGGCGACAGCTTGCGATCTATGACGACGAGACTTTCTTCCTTTTCCTGTGTGGTGGCGTTGGGGTTGGTTAGCCTGGGCCTGGACAAGGCGTTGGCGGATGATCATGAGGCGGGGGCGCTGAATGTGCCGCCGGCGGGGTTCACGGCGCTGTTTAATGGGAAGGATTTGGAGGGGTGGTTTGGTCATGGGACGGAGGATCCGCGCACGCTGTGGGCGATGAGCCCCGAGGCGTTGGCGGCGCATCATGAGAAGACCTTGGAGGATGTGCGGCAGCATTGGTCGGTGGAGAATGGGGAGTTGGTGAATGACGGGCATGGGCTCTACCTGACGACGAAGAAGGATTACCGGGATTTCGAGTTGTTGATCGATTACAAGACGGTGCCGAAGGCCGATAGCGGGATCTATTTGCGTGGGGTGCCGCAGGTGCAGATTTGGGATTCGACGGAGGAGGAGAAGTTTAAATTGGGGGCGGATAAGGGGTCCGGGGGCTTGTGGAACAATCCGGCTGGGAGTGCAGGGAAGGATCCTAGCAAACGCATGGATAAGCCGTTTGGAGAGTGGAATCACTTTCGCATCCTGATGATCGGGGAGCGGGTGACGGTGGATTTCAATGGGGAGCGCGTGGTGGATGATGCGGTGATGGCGAACTACTTTGGGAAGAAGGAGGGGCTGCCGATGTTTCCGAAAGGGCCGATCCAGTTGCAGACGCATGGGGGTGAGATTCGCTGGCGGAATGTGTTCATCCGTGAGATCGGGGCAGAGGAGGCCAATCGCCATCTGGCGAATGATGGCTTTGTGTCTCTCTTTGATGGGCATTCGTTAGACGCGTGGCAGGGGGCGGTGAACAATTACGAAGTGGTGGATGGGGCGATCCGGTGCAAGCAGGGGCATGGGGGAACGTTGCTGACGAAAGAACCGTATGCGGATTTCATCTTTCGCTTTGAGTTCCAGTTGCCTCCTGGTGGGAATAATGGTGTGGCGGTGCGGGCTCCCTTAAAGGGCGATCCTGCCTGGGAGGCGTTTGAGATTCAGATTCTGGACGATGGGCACGAGAAGTATGCGAATCTGAAAGACTATCAATATCACGGATCGATCTATGGCTTGGTGCCAGCGAAGCGCGGGTATTTGCGGCCGACGGGTGAGTGGAATTATCAGGAGGTGGAGGCCCGCGGGTCGCGGATCCAAGTGCGGGTGAATGGGACGACGATCGTGGATGCGGATGTGAGCGCGATCGATTTGGAGAACGTGGAACGCGTGCCGAAAGGCGTGGAGCGGACGGAAGGCTATGTGGGCTTTGCCGGGCATAGCGATCCGGTGGCATTCCGGAATGTGACGATCAAGCGACTCGGAAAGTGATGATTGATTTCTGGGGCTTGGCCTGAGCGGGCGGTTTGCCGTTACTCTCGTGGTCAGCGGAACCACGCCGGGATTTGAACCACAGATGACACCGATAGTCACAGATAGGAGTGAGGTGATTGGTGACGTAGATAGCGGTGGGCTGCTATTGGCGGTTGTGGCTGTCGATGGGAATCGTGACGGGGCCGTCGTTGGTGAGCGTGACGGCCATGTCGGCGCCGAATTGGCCGGTGGCGACGTTGTCTGGCCCTAACAAGGTGCCCATGGTTTCAATAAAAGTTTCGTAGAGCGGGATGGCTTTCTCAGGGCGGGCAGCGCGGATGAAGGAGGGGCGATTGCCTTTCTTGGTGCTGGCGTGGAGGGTGAATTGACTCACGATGAGGGCGGCTCCGCCGACATCAATAAGCGAACGGTTCATGAGTCCGTCATCATCACTGAAGATGCGCATCTTGGCGATCTTGGGGCAGAGCCAGGCGACATCGGTGGCGTCGTCAGCGTCTTCGATGCCTAACAAGATCATGAGGCCGCTGCCGATTTCCCCGGCAACGTCATTGGCGATGGTGACCTTAGCGGCGGTGACGCGCTGGAGGAGAGCTAGCATGAAGGGCGAGGCTTTTGTGAGGAGAACGCTGCCATGGCGCGTTCCGCTTCGTCGACCTCGGCGAGAACAGTGCGGGCGTGATGGAGGAGGATCTCCCCGGCAGGGGTGAGTGTGTTGCGGGAGCGATCGTGGCGCCGGACCACGAGGGGCTGGTCAAATTCCTCTTCTAGTTTCCGGATCTGTTGGCTGAGGGACGGTTGGGTGACGTGGCAACGTTGTGCTGCTCGGGAGAAGTTTCCCGTTTCAGCGAGCGCGACCAGATACCGCAGTTGCTGCAGTTCCATGCCGAAAGAGGCTGGCATGGAGCGCGGCGGTGACGCCAATCACTCCTTGATGAACTGGACGGCGGAAGCGCGGGCCATGGCTTCGTGCTGCTCGGCAGAACACCCGGCGTCCGTGGGGGCATCCGCTTCCGTATCCGAGGGTTCGATCAGGCCCTTCTCGACCATGTAGTGTTCGACTTCCTCCCCGGAAACATCCGCGAGCATGACGCCATTCACCACCACACAGGGAGAGAGGCCTTGCCCGGACTTCTGCTCCATCTCCCAGCGGAGCGCGGGATTCTTGATGATGTCTTTCTCTTCGTAGTCGAGCCCGTGCTTCCGCATGACGGCGCGGACGCCTTCGCTCCAACCGCAGAATGTCTTGAGGTAGGCTGTGATCTGGGGTGCTTCGCTATTTGCCATAGAAATCAATCGATACGTTGAGGGGAATATACGGGTAGAGGCGCGGGCTGCAAGGAATGCCGGTCATTCTTCCTTCTGAGCACGCTCGTATTGGGCGGCAGTGATCCAGGTGAGGTCCTCCCAGTGCCCGGTGTCGTTACCACGAGAAACGATGGCGGTGGCCTTGGCCTCCAGTTCGCGGGCCCGGTCAGCGTGCTCGGCGACGAGGTTGGTGGTTTCGCCAGGATCATTCTCCAAATGGTAGAGTTCGCGGGGTCGCCCCCGATGCGGGAAGATGAGCTTCCAAGGGCCCTGGGTGATGGCGAACCGGCCGTTGGCGCCGTGGTTGATGAGCGGGGGGCGGTTGGGGGTGGCGTTTGGCTGGGTGAGAATGTCCGCGAAACTGACGCTGTCTTCACCGGCACCTGGAGGCAGTGGAAGCCCGATGAGCTCGGCCACGGTCGCCAAGAGATCGGTCTGACCGACGAGACCATGCCATCGTCTGCCTGGCTCTTGAATGCCTGCGGGCCAGCGTAGGAGGAAGGGGACGCGGTGCCCTCCTTCGTAGATCGAACGTTTCCCTCCGCGGAAGGGGCCATTGCTGCGGTGCCCAAATTTCTCGACGCGTTCTTTCCACGAGTTCTCGGGTCCGTTGTCGCTGGTGAAGACGATGAGGGTGTTCTCATCCAAGCCTTCTTTCTCAAGAAAGCCTAACAATCGCCCGACATGGTGGTCGGTTTCGATCATGAACTCGCCATAACCGCCGCAGGCACCCTTGCCCCAGAAGGGAGGAAGGGGACAGACGGGATAGTGAGGGGACGTGTAGGGGAGGTAGAGAAAGAAGGGCTGGTTCGGATCGCGCTCGCGTATCGAGGTGATGGCTTCGTTAGTGAAGCGTGTGAGGCATTGGTTGTCGATGAAATCGGGAGCCACTTCCATGCCGGGTTTCCCTAACGTTTGCTTCGTGGCCGTCGGGGATTGCTGATAGGGTGGTTGGATCCGATAGTCCACGTGGCGGTGGTTGGGTTTCTTCGCGGTGAAGACGGTGGGCGGCACGGCGGCGTGACGCCCACGAAACCACGCAAGCACGCCGTAGTTGAGCGATGCGGGGATGCCGAAGAAATAGCCGAAGCCTTTGTCCAAAGGCATGTCGCGCACGGGCTGACGCCAATCGCGATCTTGGGGCGAGGTTCCCGGGAAATCCATGCCGAGATGCCACTTGCCAACCATGGCCGTTTGATAGCCTGCTTGCTGAAGATGGGAGGCGAGGGTGACGCGATCATCGGGAATGAGGCCTGTGCCCTCGGCCCCCATCACGCCCGTCTTGCGACGCGTTCGCCAGCAATAGCGCCCGGTCAGCATCCCATAGCGCGAGGGTGTGCAGACAGTGTCAGGGCTGTGTGCATTGGTGAATGCTAGTCCTTCGTTGGCAAGACGATCCAAGGTGGGCGTAGAGAACTTGGCCTCTGGATTGAGGGCACTGACATCCCCATAGCCTTGGTCATCGGTATAAATGAGGAGGATGTTTGGGGGTGCTGCTCTCAGGAGATTCCCAGAGAGAAGGAGAAGAGCTATGAAGATCAAGCGCGCATGCACCCGGCCGTTGTAGCGGAGGCGCATGGTGGCGGCAAGGTTCCGTTTCAATCGCGCTTCCGCGCACGGTCTAACAAGTCTATCAAGCCGTCGGTAGCCGTGTCTTTCAAGTTGTCGAGTTTCTCTTTGGCTCCGTCGACACCACCTGCGAGCTTTTCGATGAGTGCTGTTTCGATCGCTTGATAGAGAGCGCGAGCAGCTTCAGAGGCATCGCCTTCAAAGACATCTGGATCCATCTGGAGCCGGAAAGCGATCTCGATGGGTGTCTCCGTCCTCGCATTGAAATAGGCGGCGACGGCCTTGCGAACCACGCTATCCGGCGGTGCCGTGGCACGAATGCCTGTGAAACGCAGGCGCCAATCGAGATCGACTTCAAGGGTGTCGGCATGGAGCCATTCGTCGGTCACGTCAATGGACACGCGGCCATCGGCAAAGATGCTGAAGAGGCCTCCTGCGGACGCAAAGGGCAGCACGGGCAAGTCCTTTGCTTGCCACCGCGTGCGTTTTCCCTTGGGTGCGCGGTCCTCAACACTCACGACGAGCGGATTGCCGTTGATAGTACCTTGAAGGTTGGAGCGAAAGAAGAGGTAGAAGAGGCTCCAGCGGCTGCGAAAGCGCTCGGCTTCCAAGTGGTCGATGGTCAGGGAATGCACTGTTGCCGGGGAGCCATCGGGCAGACGCATGGTCATGGAAGCTTGAGTGACGTGGAGGTCTTCAATGGTCAGGTGCTTCTTGCGACCGCCGTCGCCTTTCCGAGGGAGCTCTAACATGGTGGCGTCTCCAGAAATGCCTTGAATGGTCAATTGCTGTAAGCGTCTCTCGGAGGAGAAGAGGAGCGACGTGAGAGCGAGGTTCGCCTCGATGTGGTCCACGGCGATCTGCCAATGAGGCGATTCGAGACGCAAATCGGCGATGGCCATTCTGCCAGTGAAGAAGTTCCCCCGAATGCCTTGGTGTTGCATGGCGATCCCTTTCTTGTCCAAATAATGGGCTGCCATGCCACCCACGATGGACCCGAAGAACCCTTGAGCGATCCCTAACAGAAGGACGATCGCGACTCCAGAGATCAGAAAGAAACGGCCGACGGACTTGATCCAAGCGGGAGGCGGCTTGCGCTCGCCAGGGCGCGATCGGCCTAAGATCGCGGAGAGAAGGGTGAGGAAGGCGTCAATGAGCGCGCCTATCAGGCCCACGACTCCCGTGGTGAAGCCCACCGCACACTCAGCAATCAGAGCTACTAAACCCTCCATCGCTGCTAGGCCTCAACGAGGAAGTGGAGCGGGTGAAGGGAATCGAACCCTCGTGTCAAGCTTGGGAAGCTTGCGTTCTACCATTGAACTACACCCGCGATGTGGGGAGGGACGGTCCCCACGGGAAAGACTTGTTAGTCCCAGGAGGTGACGTTGTCGTCGACGGTATCCAACTTCTTGTCAGGACCACCACTGTGGACAAAGATGGGCTTCTTGAGGCGACCGGAACGGCCGAACTTGGAGCCATAGATGGCAGGGACAGTCAGCTCTTCGTCATCGTCGGCGTCCATGTAGATCTCGAAGGGCTGACCCCAGGGATCGTTGAGGCGACCAGAGTCGGCGTGGTAGCCGGGCATGCGCGCTTCTTTCGCCATTTTGGAAGGTTCCCAGAAGGGCAACTTGCGGCGGTTGAGGCGTTCGGCTTCGGCCGTGCTGTTGCTCATGAGCACATCCATCAGGGAACCGTCCGTCTTGTAGGGACCCTCACTATTGCCGTCTACGGGATACTGGTAATACTCATTATAAAACCCTTTGATGGCATTTTGTAGTTGCATGCAATCGTTTTGCGCCGAAGCACTCCTAGCTTTGTTCATCACGTTCTTGGTCACTGGGACCGAGACGCTCGCCAGAACGGCGATGATGGAGATCACAACTAAGAGTTCGATCAACGTGAAGGCGCGTGAGGAACGGCTAGAGGGAGAATACTTCATAATGTCGAGGTAGATTTCCTAATGGTAACATGTGAACACTGCCCGGGGCTAGCGTTTTCTAGAGCCCCTCTCATGGATGGGAAGCGGGCCGAATGCTTAGCGGTCCGGGCTTCTTTGACAAGCACGTAATGAAAGAAATGATGGAGCAGAAAGTGCTCTCGTATATGCGGCGGAAAGATTATCGGCCGCTCAACAAGTCGGAATTGGCGCGGGCCATCGACGTGGATGCGCAGGAGCGCTCACGTCTACGGCAAGCGCTCAAACAAATGGAACAGGCGGGTACTATCCTGCGTGCAAAGAAGGGGCGGTATGTCCTCCGCGAAGCGGATGATCAGACGGTGATGGGGACTTTCCGCCAGGGCTCTCGTGAGGGGGAACTGGTGGTGGCGAAAGGGCAAGCGGGCGACCGGAAAGTGACGGTGCGACGCGTGCTCATTCCCAAGGGCTATGAGCACACGGCCTTAGATGGGGATCGCGTCATGGTGCGGCTGCGGCGACCCACGGATTCCCCTGCCTGGTTGAAACATTTGCCCAAGGCGAAGCAGGAGAAGCTGAAGGCACGCTTCCAATCCAATGGGAATGGCAAGCGCAAGGAAGGTGAGGTGATCAAGGTGCTAGAGCGGTCTCATCGTCCCGTGGTGGGGCGTTTGGTTGCGAAGAAGGAATGGGTCTCGCTCGTGCCGGATGATGACGCGCGTTTTCCGGAGCGGATCGACTTGGAATCTCCTTTGCCGGAAGGGGCCAAGCCCGGCTACAAGGCGTTGGTTCGGGTGGTGTCCTGGGAGAATCGCAAACGGCGTCCAAAGGGCGCTCTGGTGAAAGTCCTAGGACCTGCGGATGCCCCAGGCATCGATGTGCTCTCGATCATTCACAAGCACGGCTTGCCGACCGAGTTTCCTGATGAGGTGTTGGAGGAAGCCGACCGTGTGCCCGATGGCTTGGGTGCCTCCACGTGGGAGAAGCGTGAGGATTGGCGGGAGGAAGAGGTGATCACGATTGATCCGTTTGATGCGCGTGACTTTGATGACGCTATCGCGGTGAAAGCGCTTGAAGGTGGTGGATGGGAACTTGCGGTTCACATTGCGGATGTTTCGCATTATGTCCCCGTGGGCAGCGCGCTCGATCGGGAAGCGCGTAAGCGTGGAAACAGTGTCTACTTGGTGGATCGCGTTCTGCCGATGCTACCGGAAAAGCTAAGCAACGGCATCTGCAGTCTTCGCCCTGACGAGGAGCGGTTGACCTTCTGTGCGGTGATGCGGTTCGATGAGAAGGGGAAACGGGTCTCCTGCCGTTTCACGCCCGCAGTGATTCGGAGCCAGAAACGTTTCACCTACGAAGAGGCGTATGCCCGGATGCAGGGTGAGGGTCCTGAGGACCGGTTTACGGACGTGCTCCAACGGGCGTGGGCATTGGGGAGTCGATTGCGGAAACGGCGTTTCCGTGAGGGCAGCCTGGACCTGGATTTCCCCGAAACGAAGGTGATTCTTGATGAGAAAGGGAAACCGACTGAGATTCGAGAAATCGCCTATGATGAGAGTCACCAATTGATTGAGGAATTCATGCTGGCCGCGAATGAAGCGGTGGCGGAGCACATCTTCAAAGCGGGGCGGCCCTCAGTCTATCGGATCCACGAAGATCCTGATCCTGACAAACTCCTTGAATATCGCGATTTAGTGCTCATGCATGGGTATCAGGTGGGAGATCTGACGCATCGCGAGGAGTTGCAGCGGTTCTTGCGCACCCTGAAAGGCAAGCCGGACGCTCCCTTGCTCAAGCTCGGCCTGCTCAAGAGTCTCAAGCGTGCGGCCTACTCAGTGGATTCGTTAGGGCACTATGGATTGGCGAAAGAGTTCTACACGCATTTCACGAGTCCCATTCGCCGCTATTCGGACTTGGTCGTGCACCGGGTGCTGCGTCGGCTCGTGCATCCAGAGTCCAATCTCCGCACGCCGCCCTACAAGGGGATGAATGAAATTGCCTCACACTTGTCCACCACTGAGCGCACAGCGGCCGATGCGGAAATGGAATCGAAGCGCCTGAAAGTGGGCGAGTACTTCGAAGCCATGCGGCGCGAGGATCCGCCACGCGAGCTTGAAGTGCTGGTGACTGAGGTGATGCGCATGGGCTTGATGGTGGAAATCACGGGCTATGGAACGCGGGGGATGATCCGGGTGGAAGACTTGCCGGGCGATCGCTATTACCGATTTCAGCCGGAGAAACGCCAGTTCTCTGCGGGCAAAGGGCACACCTACCGTGTCGGCGACACCTTGAAAGCGGTGGTGGTTCACGTGGATCGGAAGCGGGGCTTCATCGATCTGCGACCGACAGGAGTTGGGGAGGTGTTAGGTTCGTTGCGTTGACAGCTGGGGCGAGCTTGGCTTAGGTTAGGGAGTCAGCCAACGCCCATTCCTCCCGTCTTGAAAGTCGCCTTTTCCCTTATCTTCCTGTTCTTGTGCTCTCAAGCATCTGCTAGGGTGCTCCTGAATGAATTGATGTATCATCCGCGGGCGATTGAGGGGCGTGAGCCGGTGGAGCAGGAATACCTCGAGCTGTGGAATATGGGCGAGGCTGTGGTTGATCTGTCGGGGTGGCAGGTAGATCGCGGGGTGCGCTTTGCCTTTCCTCCCAGCACCATGCTCGCTCCTGGTGGCTACCTGGTCGTGGCCTCTGATCCTGGGGCCCTAGCATTGGAGAATGATGTGAGGGTGCTAGGGCCGTGGGAAGGTCGCTTGAGCAATGGGGGCGAAACGGTGCGCCTGGTGGATGCGGATGGTGCCGAGGTGGATCGTCTGCGTTATGCGGACGAGGGTGATTGGGCTGAGAGGCGTTCCGTGACGGTGGGTGGCCAGTTGGGATGGGCGTGGCAGGCGGGGCATGATGGCGAGGGGTATTCGTTAGAGCGGCGCCATGGTGCGCTGCCTTCTAGCCATGGGCGAAATTGGGGAGCGAGTCTTGGCGTTGGCGGAACACCTGGTCGAGTCAACGGCATCGCATCGGAAGCTGTGCCGCCCTTGATTGATGAAGTGCGGCACTATCCCGCTGTGCCGAGTTTTCAAGATCAAGTGACGGTGTGGGCAGACGTGATCTCATTGGGCGAGAGCGTGACCGCGGAGGTGCGCTATCGCGTTTCCAGGGAAGCGGCGGGAGCGTTTCGTGTGGCTCCCATGACCCGTCTGGCGTCCGGCGTCTACGCCGCGACTCTCCCTCCGCAACCTGAGGGAACGGTGGTGGAATTTTATGTCAGGGCGGAGAATCCGATGGGTAGTCGGACGTGGCCCGCGCCGAGCGATGCCATGGGGACTCAGGGTGCCAATGCGCTCTATCAAGTTGATGAAGAAACTGTCGCGGGGGATCAGCCTTACTATCGCCTGATCTTGCCGGTGGCGGAGGATCTTCGTTTCCGTCCTGAGCGCTTTCCTAGTGGAAGCAATGCTAGAATGAATGCGACGCTAATCGTATCGCGCGGCGAGGAGACGACCATTCGTTATCAAGCCGGCCTACGACGGCGTGGGAATGGCAGTCGCAATCGAAATCCGCGCAGTTTCCGCCTGAGTCTGCCGAGCGATGTCCCGTGGCGCGGGTGGACGGATTTGAATCTCGTGGCGCAGTATAGCTATCTCCAGGTGTTAGGCATGCATCTCTGTCAGGATGCCTATTTGCCCGCGCCGGATGCTCTCTTCGTGCAGCTGCGGATCAATGGGACGAATTACGCCAACGATGGGAATCGCCCGCATGTCCACTTCGGTTCCTACGCGCACATCCAACCGCTGAATGGGACCTTTGCGGAGGAGGCTTTCCCAGATGATCCAGATGGCGATCTCTACAAGAAGGTGAGTGCCAATCCGCAGCGCGATCGGAAACGATGGGGCGTTCATTTCGAAGATCAGATTGTCTATCAGAACCCCAATTGGTATGTGACGGATCGCTGGACCAAGGAAACCAATGGGGCGGCCAATGATTGGGCGCGGTTCCAAGCGTTCATTGTGAGAATGAATGAGGCCCCGATAGAGGGCTATCACGACTCTGTGGGTGAGGTCATCGATGTCGAGCAGTGGGTGCGCTGGTTTGCCCTCATGGCTCTCATGAACAATCGTGAGACCAACCTGAGCAATGGGATCGATGATGATTACTCGATCTATGTGGGGCGCTCTGATCCTAGAGTGACTCTCTTGCCGCATGATCTCGATACGATCTTTGGACGCGGCGACACGACCACGCAGCCTGAGGCGACTATCTTCCAGGCGATTGATGCGAGTTTTGGGACTGGGGACGCGCGGGTGCCGCAACTGGAGCGGTTCTTCCAAGACCCTGAGATTCGACCGCTCTATTTCCAAGCGCTCCATGAATTGATGGCGCATGTGCTCGCTCCCGAGCGATTCGACGTGCTCGTGGATAGCTTGTTAGACCACGTTTCCGGTGATGAGCGGGATCGGATCAAGCGATTCAATCAGCAACGGCTAGCGCACGTGCGGACGGTGATCGATGCGCCTTTGGAGGTGGTGGAGCCGCCCTCTGTGGTGGTGACGCCCACGGTGGCTTTGCAAGGAACTCTGAGTCCTCGTCGAGCAGTGACGGTTCACGTCAATGGGCGTGAGGCAATCTTTGATCGGGGACAAGGTCGCTGGACGATCAGTGCGCTACCCTTGGCCGTTGGGAGGAACCCGCTCACCATCATTGCACGGGATGTGGCGGGTGCTGAAGTGGACCGCATCAGGTTGATGATCGATCGCCTGGGAGAGGCCCTGACTACGGTAGGAGGTGTGTTAGAAGAGGAAACCACTTTCACGAAGATACAGAGTCCTATCACTATCGAAGGCGATCTCGACGTGCCAGTGGGACGCACCTTGCGACTGGAGGAAGGCGTGGTCTTGCGGTTCGACGCAGGGGCACAACTTCGTGTCTCGGGGCGACTTGAGGTGGTTGGCACCGAAGCCGAGTCCGTGGTGTTGACTGCGGAGCCTGGCGCGGCGTGGAAAGGCATTGCGTTGGTGGATGGGGCTCAGGCTTCGTTGGCGCACGTGCGTTGGGAATCTTTGGAACCGGATGCCTTCGCGCTACACCTTGAAGATGCCTCCATCGAAGGGCACCATTTGGATTTCAGCGATCATCCAGGCACGGCGGTGCGTTTGATCCGTTCGTCGGCTAACATAGCGCACAGTCGCTTCCGACAAGAGCGTGGAGCGGTCTCCATTCAGAGCACAGGAGGATTCTTGTTAGGGAAAGGACTTCATATAAGTGATAGCTTGCTAGGAGCGGTCTTCGTGCGGGGGCGACCGGAGGGGAGGTCGGAGCGCTTGGATCTGGAGAGCAATGTCTTTGCCTCCGTGGACACGGCCTTGGAGGTCGAGGGGGCGTTTCGCGTGGTGGACTGCTGGTTCGAGTCGGTGGGAAAGGCAATGTTATTGCATGACGCGGAGGTGCTGGCGGCCAATTGCCGCTTTCGCGAGGTGGACCAGGTCTTTGTGAGGGTGGGAAATGCACGCGTGATGTTGGAGCAAAGTGCCGCCGCGTCTGTGGGACAGGTGTTCGCAGGCAATCCTGAAGGTGTCTGGTCGGTACAAGTGGCCAATTCCATCTTTGCCGACACTTCTCGTCTGGTTCCTGATTTAGTGGCCGAGGGTAGTTTCATACAATGGACCCACAACTATGTGAGTGCTTTGTTAGAAACGACCGTCCAGGGGAAGCCTGGATTGCGGATCGATAATTCTGTGGTTGGCACGAACCCCATCTGGGACGAGGAACTGAGGCTGCGGGTGGATGCGCCAGGATGGCGCCAGGGGACCCACGGACAAGCGTTAGGGCCCTTGTCGTTGGAATCTGGAGTGATCTTCGGGGTGCCTGCTCCAGAGACGAAGCGACGTGATGCGTTTCTGGCAGTGACAGGGAGCGGATGGGAGCAAGCGGAGTATCGCCTTGATGGAGGGGATTGGGTCTCCTTGACCCTCCCACGGATTCCAGAGGCTGGAACCTTTCGTGAAGCGTTGGTGTTGTTGACAGGGTTGAACCAGGGCGAGCACGTGTTTGATCTGCGACTTGGTGAGGGAGATGCCATCACGACCGCGCGCTGGTTCGTCAATCCCTTTGCGCCCGAGGTGGCCTTGAATGAGATCGCAGCCATCAACACGACGCATCCCTTTGGCGAGGCCTTTCCAGATTGGGTCGAATTGCGGAATTTGACCGAACAGGCTGTTTCATTGGAAGGGTACGCTTTGCGATCGCTGGATAATGAGGAAGAGGATCCGATGCCTCTGGATGACTTCATGATAGGGCCGAATGGCCTGGTGGTGGTACCATTGATGGCCCAGGAGCCGTCGGGACTGGCATTGGATCGCGATGGGGAAGGGATTGCCCTGATCGATCCTGCGGGAAGGCAAGTGGATGCGATCCGGTTTGGAGCGCAGATTGCAGGGCACACCTTAGGTCGTCTGCCGTCGGATCCGGGTTCCTGGGGGCTTTGTGAGCCCTCACCGGAGCAATCCAACCGTCCGGCGGTGCTAGGTTCCGTTCAGGGCTTGCGATTCAATGAATGGAATGCTGCGAGTGGGTTGGCCTATCGCCAAGACTACATCGAGTTGATCAATGTGGGAGCGTTGCCCATTGCGCTCGATGGTGTCTGGTTGACAGATGACCCCGCGAGGTTGCCTGACAGATTTGCGTTTCCTTCTCATGCTTTCATTCCTGTTGGTGGGTATGTGGTGGTCGATGAGGACGCGTTGGGATTCGGGTTGGATGCCTGGTTTGAGCGAGTGGAAATGTTAGGGCACTCGGGGGCAACCGTCGTCGATGTTCTCCGTGGTCAAGCGCAGCCTCCGGGGATGACCGTGGGGCGGGTCCCTGATGGAGAAGGGGCATGGGGCCCCTTGGAAGTGGGGTCCCCTGGTCGTGCGAACGGCGAGCGTGAGGCCAGCGAGCGATTGCGCGCCTTGATGGAGCATGTGAGGGTCACGGAGGTGATGTTTCATCCGGTGGAGGGAGGGAGCGAATGGCTTGAAGTCCATCATCGGGGGCAAGAGCCAATCGCCCTGGAAGGCGTGCGGTTTGGGGAAGGGTTGGAGTTCGTGTTTCCGTCAGTGGTACTGGCACCTGATGAACGGGCCGTTCTCGTTGGCGACATTGCAGCCTTCCAAGCGCAGTATGGTGAGGGTGTGAGGGTGCTAGGCGAGTTTGAAGGGCGACTGGACAACGCGGGCGATCGCCTCACGTGGCAATTGCCGTTGCCGGAGGATCATCGGTGGTTGGCGTTGGAGTATGCGCCGGAATGGTATCCCGAGGCGCGAGGGCAAGGGAACACGCTGGTTCTCCGAGAAGAAGATGTCACTCTAGCGGAGATGTTGGAAATGTGGAGAGTGGGGGATCTCCCTGGAGGCACGCCTGGATTGCCGGAGAAGCCCGTGATCACTTCTGTGCGGGAATCAACGACGATCATTCAAGATGATTTCGTCTATCAGTTAGAGGCCACGAATGGTGGTCGTTTCATTGAGGCCGCGCCGCTTCCGCCTGGGCTGAGCTTGGACTCCGCCACGGGAAGCATCTCGGGATCGGTCATTATCCCGGGAACTTACGAAGTCACGCTGCGAGCTGGTAATGAGGTGGGGATACATGAGGCGGTGTGGACGCTGGTGGTAGGGGCGTCCGGTCCCGCAGCGGGTCTTCGATGGGAGAGTTTCCCTGAAAGCGTGACTCAGCTAGAAGACTTTGATCTTGGTGTGTCTGCGAGGGATGCGGAGGGCCGGTTGGTGCCTGATTTCGACGGTGCGGTGGACGTGCGGGCGGATATTGGAAGGGGAGCGGGTCCAGCCGTGGTGATTTCGGAGATCCGCGATTGGGGAACGGATGGTCTCACATTGTATAAGGGGGATCCCGAAGTGAACACGGAGGGGTGGCGACTCTTTCTCAACGCCGCTGCTGATCGCAACGCTGCGGCGATTCATGGGATCCACGGAGTGCCTGGTAGGGTGTTGTCGCTCCCTGACCATTTCACTTATTGGGAGGTGCGTGAGGATGCGTTGGGATTCAATCTGCAATGGTCTGACGATGATCCTAGCGAGCGCGTGGGTGGTCAGAAGGGATGGGCGTTATTGGCAAATGCAGAGAACGAGGCGGTGGACTTTGTTGCGTGGGGGTATGAGGAGTCCATGTTAGAGCGATTGAGTGTTGTCGATGAACAGGGACACCGCATCACCGGATTGGCGTGGGAAGGGGAGGGTGTGCCGCATCCGGGGCCACTGAGATTCACCTTGGCTCGCCGCGGGGCCTACGATTCGGATCGCGTGATGGACTGGCAATGGATGGATCCAGCTGCAGTGCCTGTGTTTGAGGGGATGGTTGAGCGGCGCGAAGCTTATGAATTGGGCGAGTTGCTTGTGGAGGCCTTCTTTGAGGGGGGACGGTGGTCACAGGCATTCATTGGGACCACCTTTGGGGCCCGTGTCTACTTGCAGGCAAGGGAGCGGACGCGGGGCTTTGAGACGGAAGAGCGCGTCATGGAGATATTGCCGTTAGCAGCTCCAGAATTGCCCTCGACCAGCGCGGTCACGGTGGTACAAGGAAGACCGAGTCCGTTGTTAGGCCTAGATTCGTATCTAGCAGAAGGCTATCGAGTCGGCGACACGGATGTCGGGGGAGTGGGGTTGGTGTGGGAGAATCATCGCTTAACCCTCACGATAGCCCCATCAGGTACATTCGTCATTCCTGTCATTGCGCACAATGGATTAGGGGAGAGTGTGAGTCTTGTTGAGGTCACGAGTCTTGGCGATTCGGATGGTGATGGCATGGATGATGGTTGGGAGCAAACGATGAATCTGAATTCCGAGGACGCTGGAGACGCTCAAGTGGACATGGATGGAGATGGCGTGGAGAATCTGTCAGAGTATCTCGCGGGAACGGATCCACGGCGAGCTGAGGACTTTCCGTCACTAGGTGGGTTGGAACTCCTAAGTGGATTGGTGCGTTTGCAATGGCGCGCACCGGCTGGCAATGTCTATACACTGGAGGTGGGCGAGCCAAAGCGGGGCGGTATGGAGTGGCGCGTGGCCCATGATGGATGGCTCATTGGTTTCGGTGGTGGCGAGGTAAGCTATGCCATTCCAATCGATCCCAGTGCTTCCGACGGGAGGCTGCTGCGCGTGCGTGTTTGGTAGGCGTCTTCGATCAGATTAGATTTAGGACTGCGTGATGATGCGTTCGTAGTCCTCGCTGAGAAACCGATCAGTCATCCCAGCGATGTAATCGCAGACGGTGCGCTCCAGCCCTTCTTCCTCCAAACGACTGGCGGCCTCGCGTCCCAATTCATCGGGATGACGAACATAGTGATCGAAGACCGTGGATATCTTGGCAGTGGCCTTCTGATTCGCCCCATTGACCTCGGGATGGTAGTAGAGGTTCTTGTAGAGAAAGGCGCGCAGTTGCAGGTTGGCTCGTTTGAGGTCGGCATCGTAGGCAACAAGCTTTTCTGGGTGACGACGGGCATCGTCGGCACTCTGAATGTTGGCTTCTGTGAGACGCCGTCTCGTTTCGGTAACCAATCGTTCAACCTGGGTATCGATGAGCACGCGAATGACATAGCGAACATAGAGATCGCCAGTGAGCTGGGGAAACTGCGCGTCGACTTGCGCACAACAGAGTTGCCAGATATCAAGGTCCTCCAATTGCGACGTGCGGATCAGGCCGCTATCCAGGCCATCGTCGAGGTCATGGCTGTAGTAGGTGATCTCGTCGGCGAGATTGGCCACTTGCCCTTCAAGCGAACTGTTAGGAAAGATCTCTTCCTCGTAGTCCTCTGTTGCCGGTCGATGGTAGCCGTGGTCGTGTTTGCGCAAACCTTCTAACACTTCATACGAAAGATTGAGTCCGGGAAATTCTGGATACTTGGACTCAATCAGGCTCACCACGCGGAGGCTTTGCACGTTGTGTTCGAAGCCTCCGTGTGCACGCATGAGTTCGTTGAGCTTCTTCTCGCCCGAATGACCAAAGGGAGCGTGGCCGAGGTCATGAGCGAGGGCGATGGTTTCGGCCAAGTCTTCGTTCAAGGCGAGAGCACATGCCACGGCGCGACTGATCGAAGAGACTTCGATCGTGTGTGTGAGGCGCGTGCGAAGGTGATCGCCCGTGCCATTGAGAAAGACTTGGGTCTTTCCCTCGAGGCGGCGAAAGGCACGGGAGTGGATCACACGAGCGCGATCGCGCTGGAAGGCGGTACGGTAGTGGTGCGAGGGTTCGGCGAACGTGCGCCCGGCAGACTCGGCGACGGATTGCGCATAGGGAGCCAGCGTCTCGCGCTCACGTTGTTCCAGAGTTTCCCGTATCGTCGGCATGAGAAGGAGGTTCCATCTGGTCCGCAAACATGCGTTCCCGCAATTGCCGAAGGGCTAATTGCTGTTCTTGACGCACCGCCAACATGTCGTAAAGCGCTAATAATAGCATCATCACAACGAGGAAGGCGCAAACACCCCAGAAGAGAGTGAAGCCCAAGAGAGACTTGGACAGATGATCCATGAAGACCCAGCCCAGCGTAAACTGAGCCATGGTCCCAAGGGTCAGGTAGAACATGATCTTGCGCCGCCAAGGGCGGTGGCGTAGACCGAAGAAGCCAAGCTTGAGGGCGACTTGCGCCCAGCCCGGTGATGGATTGCTTGGGTTTGCCATGTTTCCTCTCTAGCCATCATAATGGAACGGCTAGCTACCAAGGTCCAGAGGAAACGCGATTCCTTTAGCCCTCCTGTGCTTCCTCAGCGGGAGCGGCCTTCTTGGCGGCGGCTTTCTTGGCGGCCCTCTTCTTCGGAGTCCCCTTAGAACCGGCTGCCGCCTGCGCGCGTTCGCGTTTGCGGGTGAGATACTGCCGTCGCCGACGGCGCTTGATTTCCTTGTTGTATTGTTTGCCCATAGGTCACGCAACTTCGTGAAAGACTAGACAGGGGTGCAAGCGAAATCGTTTGATTGCGACGATTTCTCAAGACGCATTCGCGAGATTTCTCCGATAAATCGCTTGACCCTGTGCTCAGTTTCCGCGATACAGCCGCTACAAAGTTGTCGGAGCGAGGTTCTAATCCTCGTAAACTGACGCCTCGACCTCCACCATTAGCTGGTCGTAATCCCTATCCTTCCCGCATGCTTTCTCGTCTGAGGACGTCGCTTGCAAGCCCATGGCTAGCTATCGCACCTGCCGGTGTCGGTGGATGGTCATTCTGCTAGACTTGTTTCTTACATTAACAGACAATGTTCCCGAAACTCCGGTTGATCTCTTGATCCATGGAAAGTGATGTTCCCAGCCCTTGGGCTAACATTGATTTGAACACCAGGACTTCAAACCTACAACGCTTGTCGAACTGACGAACGCTATCACTGTGCTTATGAGCACCCCTCCCGACTACGAACCCTCGCTCTTCGATGATGATGCGGTGACCACCGCGCCTAAGAAGAAAGCTGCCAAGAAGAAAGCCGCCGCCAAGAAGAAGACGGCAGCCAAGAAGAAGACGGCAGCCAAGAAGAAGACAGCGGCCAAGAAGAAAGCCGCCGCCAAGAAGAAGACGGCAGCCAAGAAGAAAGTGGCGGCGGTGGAAGAGTCCTCTTCTGGGGTGTCTGAGGGCGCGGTAGCCGAGAAACGAGACGAGGCTAAGGCGGAGAATGAAGCACCCGCTCCCAAAGCGGAGAAGGCGCCCAAAGTGCAGGAGGCGCCCCAAGCGGCATCGGCAGAAACGAGCGCTGAAGTCCCTGAGACAAAGAAAGAGGCGCGCGAGGAGAGACCTCGTGAGAGACGAGAATCTAGTGGTGAGCGTGGGCGAGATGACCGCTCTGGTGGACCTGATGGAGACCAGCGTGGTCGCAAGCGGCGGCGCAATCGTGGTCGGAATCGGCATCGTGATGACCGGCGCCGTGACCATCGGCAAGAGGAGGTGCGAGAAGAGGTTCAGGAGGTCGAGTTGGGACCACCTTCAGAGGGAGGCGGCTTTGTGGAGTTGAGCCCGAAAGGATTTGGATTTCTTCGCCAAGCGGATCGCAACTTTTATCCAACGAATCGTGACACGTTCATCCCGCCCGATATGGTGCGGGATTATGGCTTGCGCGATGGAATGGTCTTAAAGGGCGAGGTGCGTCGCGGTGCGCGTGGGCCTCAATTGACGGCCATTCATACCATCAATGATAAGGACCCGTCTGCGTATCAGCACTTGCCGGTTTTCGAGGAGTTGACGGCGATCAATCCGAACAAACGCTGGATCCTAGAAACGGATCCCAAGCGGCACACGACGCGGATCATCGATATGATCGCGCCTGTAGGTCGTGGGCAGCGTGGGCTCATTGTGGCACCGCCCCGCACGGGGAAGACGACTTTGCTAGAGCACATCGCACATGCGTTGGATACGAACTATCCAGACACGAAGGTGATTCTCTTGCTCATTGATGAACGGCCCGAAGAGGTGACCGAACTCAAGCGGGCTTTGCCGAACGCCGAGATCATGGCGAGTAGCAATGATAATGACACCCGCACGCACATGCGTGTGGCCCAGTTAACGATCGAACGCGCGAAGCGGATGGTCGAGGCGGGCGAACATGTCTTTATCTTGTTAGACTCCATCACGCGATTAGCGCGGGCCTTTAATCGCGCTAACCGAGGCAAAGGCGGGCTGAACAAGGGAGGCTTGAGCAATCGCGCCTTGGAAGTGCCGCGTCGCCTGTTTGCGGCTGCGCGAAACACGCGCGAGGCCGGGTCGTTGACGATCCTGGCGACGGCATTGATCGAAACGGGTACGATGATGGATGAGGCGATCTTCCAGGAGTTCAAAGGCACGGGCAACATGGAGCTCGTGTTAGACAAGAAGATCGCGCAGAACTACATCTATCCAGCGGTGGATATCTTTCGGTCTGGCACGCGTCGGGAAGAACTTCTCCTACCGCCGCATCAGCTGGAGAAGATCTACGTCATTCGCCGCGGACTAGCGGGGCACCGCCCCATCGAGGCGATTGAGCGTTTGCTCAGTTTCTTGGAGAGATTTCCTAACAACGCGCAAATGCTCTTGGAAATCAAAGCGTCGTCCGCAGGGTAGGCGAGTTCGCGCTTGAGAATTCTGTCGCAAGCCATGGGCGCTTCTCCAAACGATGACACGGAGGTGGTCGATGTGGATGAGGTGCTGGCTCCCGACGCCCCCGTGCCGCCGCGTGAAGGGGAGGCGCCGACGAAAGGAGCCAAGCGAGCCGTCCGCGGGATGTTTCCGCGCGTCATGGCGCGTTTGTTAGATGAATGCATCAGCTTGCCTAATGGGAAGTTCAAATTTGGGCTCGACCCGATCATTGGATTCTTCTTTCCGTTCGTTGGCGATGTGACCACAGCTGCCTTGGGGACGACCATTCTGGTGGAAGGGTTGCGACGCCAGGTTCCCAAGCCGGTGATCATGCGCATGAGCACCAATCTCTTGCTCAACGCCGCCATTGGGGCGGTTCCGGTGGTGGGAGATCTCTTTTCCCTTTGGTATAAGTCGAATCTTCGGAATTATGCTCTGTTAGAAAGGCACTCGGGCAACCCAGACCATCCGCGCGTCAAGGTGAGCATGTGGCCGGTGGTGATCTTTCTCTTGGGGCTCATTGCCTTGGTATCGCTTGTCTTCTTTGGGCTGTGGGCCTTGGTGAGAGTGCTGTTCTATTGAGCAAATGGATGGGACTCATGAATGTGCCAGAATCTCCATGGTTGCGAGCGGCGGTGCTCGGGTTTGTCGTTGTCGTCGTGTTCCCGTTGGCATGGTGCAGCGTGCTGTGGCTGGTGGCACGCGTGTCAGGCTGGGGGCGCTTGGCCCGATCCTATGAATCGAATCGTCGCTTTGAGGGGCCCTGCAAGCGCTGGCAGTCTGCATGGTTCGGTTGGGTGGCCTACAATCGCTTATTGACCCTGACAAACACACCGCGAGGGCTTGGAATCACGATCTTCCCTCTGTTTAGCGCGGCGCATCCAGCACTCCTCGTTCCCTGGAAAGAGGTGCAGTTGATCGAAGTCAGGACCCACTGGGGGCGCGAGTATGCGACCTATCGGCTTGGGGATCGCAGTGCCGTCCGCTTCACCGTGAGGGCGGGAATCGTGGAGTCGCCGTCGACGTCCTCCAACCTACTCGAATCCGACTAACCAAGCCACGAAGAGGACAAGGATGGCGAAGGAGAAGAGAATCTCAAGCTTGGGCACTAGCCAGACGAAGAAACTTTCCTCGTTCCCGTCTTTCTCGCCTTTCTTCTTGCGGTGCGCGTCCCAGCTCTGGCGGTGCAAATGGAAGAGTCCGTGGATCTTGACCAAGCTTCCAACCCACTGCGTGTAGAGGAGTAGTGGGAGATCGGTGAAAGACATGCGATGCCCTTCCGTGGTGAGCAGGATGAGGTAGAGTACCCTCACCACGATCACAATGATCGCGTAGAGCAGGAGATAGTAAGGGCTGATGAAGATCGCGGCCCAGACGGCGGTGACGGGTCCGAGAAGGCCAGTCCACATCGAGATGCGCTGATCGACAATGCACCACCAGACAAAGGGTTTCTGGGCGCCAATACCGAGTCGGATGGCGCGGCCATTGTTTCTTAACATGTTTCCAAACCAACGCTGCATCTTCAACAGAGACTGTTTGAAGGGGCGTGGTCCCGAGTCCTCCATGCAGTAGATGTGAGCATCCGCCACATAGAGCATTTCCCAACCTTCCTTGAGGAGACAATACCAGGTGCTCTTATCGTCCCCCGTGAGAAACTTGATCTCTCCGTGGAGCCAGTGTGAAATCCGATCGTTCTCCACATGCGCGATGAAGTCATCGGTAAGCACCCAATGGGCGCGAAAGGCGGAGAATCGTCCGGTAAGAACGAGGAGTTGTTTCGAAAGACTGTGAGACTTCATCATGCGGTGCCGCATGGCGAAGCGGAGCGTGTACCACTTGCGGTAGAGTGAGGCGCCCGAAGTTACCGCAATGTTATCAGTGGTCACAGCACCGAGCCGAGGATTGGTGGCGAAGAAAGGCAGGCTTTTCTCCAAGATACCCTTTCCAAGGACAGTATCTCCATCCATGAGCACAATGATATCATCTTCATTCACTTGGTAGTCGCTATTGCGCAGGGCATAGAGCGCATCCGCCATGCCGCGTCGTTTCCCTCCGACTTGCCGCACGAACATGAGCTCGATCTCGGAGTGTGGATCTTCAGCAATGACCTGGCGAAAGAGATCGTCTTCCTCGTCACTGCCGGCATTCACCACCACGACCACTTTCGAGCTGATGGTGCGTGCCTCGCTCATCACGGATTGCAGCATGCGCCGAGAGACTTCGGGCTTCTCCTGAAAGGTCGGGATGACGATGAAGAGGTGCTCGGGGAATTTCTCTTCATTCGGAAGGCGGCGACTTTCGAACGCGAGTTGGCCGTATTTGAAGTGCTCGAAGATCATGGCCCTCACATAGTGCGTGAGTAGCCAGAGATAACGCCAGAGGCCGATGAGGCCGAGGGCGGCGAAGTTCCCCAAACTTTGGTCCATGGCATCCCACGGAATAAACAGGGCGATGGCCACCGCAATGGCCAAGTAGGTGATAATGACAGGGGCAGATCGGATCAATCGGCCGATGAACCCGATGTCGTATCGGATACTCGTGACGTCGCTCATGGGTGAGAAAGGGCAGCGGTCCGATCAAGCGCTCGGCTGGGTTTGCACGGTCGCGGATTCGGATTCATGGGGAAGGGCTTTGGACGCTTCATTATCCTCCCAAGGCCAACGATGGTCCAGTTGGATTGTCATGCCAATGCGGAGGCCTGCAGGGATGTCGTAGGGAATGTCAGGGAGCGTGACTTTGATCGGCACCAGAGTGGGATCCGCTCGGAAATCGGGATTCCAGCCGCTCTGGCTATAGACACCCCGGTGGCCGATGGCAGCCACCTTGCCTGTGGCAGAGACGCCCATGGACTTGAGGTGAATGCGTACGTTCTGGCCAGGGAGCACTTTCAACGCCATCTTCTGTGTCACGTGCCCCACGGCCCAGTTCTCTTGTTGAGTGGCGAGGGCGAGCACTTCCCCTCCTACTTTCACAAAGCTGCCAGCCTTGAGGTAGGAAGCATAGACGGAGCCTGGAGAAGACGCGTGAACAGTGAAGTGTCTCCGCTGTTCTTCCAAATGCGTTCGTTGGGCGTGCAACTCAGCGAGCTGAGCTTCTGCTGAAGCTAGGCGAGATTGTGCCTGAGCTAGGGACTGGTCTAACCGATCACCCACCATGAGAAGATTGGATTCCTTGAGGAGACGTTCGCGCTCGCGCAAGCGATCCACTTCGGCCGCGTGCATCTCGGCAGTGGCCATGGCGGTTTGATGTGCCATCACGGCCTCTTCGTATTTGCTCATCACGATCACCTGCCGTTCTGCTAGAGGGCGGAGGCGAGCGGCGATGGCTTCTGTCCGTTGGACATCGACTTTGGCTGCGTTGGCAGCAGCTCGAACGACGGCGAGGTCGTTCTTCAGATTCGACGCAGTGACCGTGAACTGCTGTTTCGCGGCAGCCACTTCTTGGCTAGCATTGTCTCTTTCGACCTCCGCGGCGCGGATAGCGGCGTCGATTTGGACAAAGGCATTCTCCACTTTCTGATCCACGATGCGGAAGAGCGGATCACCAGGCGAGACGTGTTCGCCGTCCCGCACGAATACTTTCTCAAGAATGCCTTCAGAGCTAGCCTTCACGGGGACAAAGTTGCCTAACAAGACTGCGTTGTGCACGGGGATGGAGAGTTGGCTCTTGAAGAAATAGAAGACCGTGGCTGCTATGGCGAGGATTCCGAAGAGCAGCACACCGATGGCGATCACACCCTTCCGTTTCCCTGGTCCCGCGTCAGTCCGCGCGGGGGCTGACGCAGGTGCCGCCGCCTTCGTGGAGGGTTTGGCACCGTTTCCGTTCACGCGGCTGCCATTGGCAAAGCCGTTCGTGGTCGCGGGCGGCGCGGCGACTGTTGTGCGAGAACCGGCACCCATGGCGATTTGATCGTAGCTCAGATCGTTGAGGGCGTCATTCGCTTGCCCCTGGTATTGGTTGATCATGGACTTGAGCTGGGCCTGCTGCTTGAGAGTGAGATCGTAGAAGTAGCAGTGCGTCCGTCCGTCGGCGTTTGATCGGACACGGATGCGAATGGGGAGCGAGCCCTGATCGGGAAATTCGAGGACACCATCATGAACGGATCCTTGGTCGGCGACGGTGCCGGGGACGAAGAATCCGTGAAGACTCAGGTTGGAAGTGGGTCGCGATTGGTCACCCGTCCAGAAGCGGGGCGTGTGCGTCGTGGTGAGAGTTGATTGGCTCATATTTGAGAATCTAGCAGCAATGATAATTAATGAATGTCAGCGACGAGAAACATATCCATCATTATTCCTAAAATATCCAGAATGCATTTGACCAATTATAAGAAAGATAGCAAGTGTGAGAATCAATAGGAAGATTAACAAAGAATGAGATTTCAGATCAGCTCTCTTTCCCTCCCATGCCTACTCGGACTGTGTGTTGTTGGTGTCGGATGCTCGCGCGTTCACGTTTCGCCCAGTCCCAGGCCGGAGTTCATTCCCCGAAAGCCCGACCCTTCCATGGTGCCGCCGGAGACGCCGTCGGCGACGTTGAGTGCGGCGCCTTCTCAGCCTGCTTCGCCGCCGGCGATCGAATCAGTGACACCCAGTGTGTTCTCGGAAGTCGCTGCGGTACGCTATGCTCAACTGCACAGCCCTTCGATCTATCGCAGCCAGGCGAGTTCGGAGCGTGCCTTGGCGGAAAGGGATTCAATGAAAGCGGAGTTGAGGCCCTATGTCTCCGTCGAGGCAGAAGCGGGGCGTGCCGATAGGCTATCGTCCAATCGTCAGGATGATCCCGCTGACGCCGGTATCGGTGTCTTTCTTCGGCATCGCCTGTTTGATGGAAAGGCGGGATGGTTTCGTTATCTCGCCTCCGTCAATCAAAGCCGCGCGGCTGCCTATGAGCGGGAGGCCGAACAGAACCGGGTTGCTGCGGAGATTCGGCTCGGCTTCGCCCGGATGCGTCACTGGTACCGGGTCGCCACCGCCCAGCGGGATGAGGTGAAGGAAATGGATGCTTTGTCAGAGAAGCTTGCCCTTCTTGCAGCCTATGGCGTCAGCACGGCGGAGAAGGTCGAACGCCTCAGCGCCCAACGGGACAACCTGAAAGTGGGTGCCGAAGAAGCCCTGTCAAAGTTGCAGGAGGAGCGGCGGCGCATTCTTGAACTAATGGGAGCGCCTGGAGGCACGCGGCTGAGTTTGGGGAGATCTAACATTCAGGCATCGACTACAGATCCCATGCTGCTAGCGGGTCAGGCATTGCAACAGCGCGCTGAGTTGAAAGCAGCCGCCTACGCCGTAGAAGCGAAGCGCGCCTCAGCCGAATCCGTACGGCGAGATCGTTACCCGCGGGCAGACTTGGTCTTAGGCTTGGCGACGGAAGGGCGATTGGATGAGAGCATCCGGCGCACTTGGGAAACGGCGGGCCGCATTGGTATCCGTGCGGAGTGGTCGCCCTTTGACTTTGGTCGGAATCAAGCAAAGCAACGTGAGGAAATGGCTAGTCTCCGTGAAGCCGAAGCTGACTACGCTCAGTTGAAGAAGACCGTGCAACACGATATTGTGAATGCGATCGAAAGCACCAAGCTTGCCTACAACCAGGTGCAAGCAGCCACCTCTGAGATGGTATCAGCACGGAAAGCGTTAGGGCTCGCTCTGGAAGCTTTCCGCAATGATGCGGGCGATATAGAAACCGTTATCCGCGCGCATCGGACCGTGCGCCAATCGCGCCTCTCAGAATCGACGGCTCGGTATCGTGCGGAGGAAGGAAACGTCCTCTTGGCGTTCAGTCAGGGGCAAGCCGCCCATGTTCCTGGAGCGATCGATTCAGTCCAGCTCAGTGCCACGGAACTGCCCGCAATCTCCTCTGGAGCCTTGAGTACCTATCGCCCGGCACCTGTGGCGACGCAGCCGATTCTCCCGCAGCAATCGCCTCCCAAAGCCCCCGAAGCAGCTCTCTTCATGCCCATCGTTCTCCTGCCGTGATGGGATTGGGATAGGCGGGAAAGAGCTGGCGACGCTTCCTGAGTTTGCTAGGGTCACCGAGTGGAAGATATCCAATGGATCGTGACATGGGCATTCCTCATGGGGGGTGTGGTGCTGGCTCAGGAGCCCCGTTCATCGGAGCACTACACGTTGCGAGAAGAAAGTTCTGTTAGTGCTTATGGGCAACGGGCTGCGGGAGCTCATGTGTTGGTACAAATGAGTGCGAACTCAGGAGAAGACGCCCATTCCACTCATTATAGCCATGGCTCTGGCCACACGCGTCTGCTCACCCATCCGGCTGGATTTGGAGTGTCCGTGCCCCGTGATCCGATTCCCGAAGACGCGACGACGGATCTGTGGGCAGGCATGCTGGATGATGACGGCTGGGGTGTGCAGGTGGAGGCCTCGTCCTGGGCGATCTTGCGTGGTCCCTTGCGGGAGATCGGCATTTCAGGTCGCGTGATCACCTTGCCAGTCAGTGAAACGCTCGTCGCGGAGGTAGAGGCGACCTGGGGAGATCTGAGGGCCACGGGCGACTTTCTTGTGGCGGATACGAACCCTGACAACTTTGCGCATTTCGCTGCCGATGGTTTGCCGGATGCCTGGCAGCTAGAATACTTTGCTTTGGACGACCCCCTAGTGGGCCCCCTCGACGATCCCGATGGGGATGGGCTCAACAATCAATTCGAATTCCTCACGGGATATTCGCCAGCCGATGGCGCGTCCGCCTTTGATTTGCTCTTGGCAAGTGACGCGATGGTGGAGCTTTCAAAAGTGATGCCTGGCAGGACTTATCGCCTTTATCGATCGACGGATCTGCAATCGTGGGAGGACACGGGTGCCGAGATGATGTCGAACTCAGAGCTATGGGGCGTTTCTCTGACAGATCCCAATCCTCCAGAAGAAGCGGACTCACGCATCTTCTACCTTATTGAAGTAGAGGATTGAAATAGGTTTTAGTTAGGGTTCTAGAGCCATCCAATGGAGCGCGAGCGCCGGAGGTCCGAGACGCACGTAGACAGCGTCATCGTTCTTGTTGAAGAGAATCCCCGCCTGGCCTTCGGCCTCGACCAGGTATCCGTTGCGTCCAGTGGCATCTTGGAGCACAGGGAGCCCCCAAGAGGACCCTTGCGCATTCTGAGCCTGAATATAGTAAAGCCCATCAACATTGTAGCGCTTGCCGACGAGGGCGGGTTTACTAGCAATGACCGCAACAGAATCGGCCCAGAAGCTGGAGGTGATGTGGATGGCATCCCCCCAGGCTTCCCCTAAAGGATCGAGAGCGCGACGATAGCGCACCACGCCATCAGGCAGGCCATAGACATAGCCGGGAAGCCCGTCGGATTCGACGTAGCCCCGTGCAAAGCCAACGGTGATTCCTTCGGGTGCTCCCCACGTGATTCCGGCGGGATCCTCTGCGCGGATAAGGAGGACCTCGATGTCTAGAATACGATCATCGTTGCGACCATAGAAGACGACGGGAACGCCGCCAAGGAAGACGATCTCAGGATTTAAGCCCATCTTCTCATCTTCGTGAGCACCCGTGTGGAGAATCGTGGGATCTCCCCATGAAGTGCCATTGGCATCATTCGCTCTCACATATTTCAAACGGTCATTAGCGTCATTCGAGCCAGTCTCTCCATAGGCAATGGCGGGATGACCATCAACTTCGAGAAGGAAGGGTTCGCGGCCAATGGTGGCTGCCCGTCCATATTGCGTGGGCGGAACGTCATCGTCGACGGTGAGAGGCTCTTCCCACTCTGTACCTTCAGCATTGAGGGCACGCATGTAGACGAGGGCATCGTCAGAATGCTGGTGCATCGCGACTGCAGGGTGCCCATTGATGAGCGTCAAATGAAAGCCCGAATGATAGCGAATGCCAAGATCAATGGTCACGGGATCGTGCCACGCATTTCCTGCAGGATCTTTGGCGCGATGATAGCGATAGATCGTTCTGCCAAGATCAAATACGGGCAGGGAATCCATGAAGGCTGGCCGCCCATTGATCACGGCCAGGTTTGAGGCATCAGCCTGAGGAAAGGTTATGGAGTGATTATTGAGTGGTTCTGTCAGAACGATCTGCCCACTAAAGCCCTCTGGAGAACGGGAACTGAGAGAGCCAAAGATTGCACTGACATTGGCAGATGATGGCGCTTCAAATGTGAAGGTGACCGAGGGTGTCGAGCTGAAAGGGATCGGGAAATCAACTGTGAATGGATAGGTTCCAGCGGCACCCGAAACGAGATTCAAATCGCGTGCCGTCAGCGACCCCGAACGAGGTGGTTTCTCCAGGGCGGCTGCCGTGATGGCCCCTGTGGCCACACTTTCGGTCGTGACAGCACCAGCGCTCAATTGCTGCGCCTGAATGGCGCCGGGCGCGATCTTGGATGCGGTGATCGATCCATCGGCGACTGTTCCCGCCACCATCGCATAACCGACCGCCGCGATCCGTTGGTCCGGATCCAAGCGTTCAAAGCCATGCGTGCCGTCGTCGAACCAGATGCGTAGTTGGACATTGGGACGGCGAAAGGTCTCATGCGGGATGGGAGCCGATGGCGGATTGCCCAAGAGCACCGCATAATTACCCTTCACCACGTTCAGATCTAGCGCATTGCTGGGCTCGCTTCCGGCAATACTCGATCCATCATTGCTCCAGAGTGTGGCGCTCGTATCCCCATCGAGAAGGGCAAACTTGAAATGCCCGATGCCGTCGTGTAATCGACCGCCTACGGCAACGCGTCCTTGATGGTTGAGCAGCCCTGGGACCTGTGCCCAAGCACTTGGGGTGACAAGCAGAATCACCAGCCAAGCAATCGAGCGGAGACACACGTTCATGTCCCATGGAAGCAGGTTCGAGTCGCCGTGTCGAATTCTCAATCAACCCATTCTTAATTCTCAGTTTGTTTCTAACATCACCCAATCATCCAGATGGACATGATAGGCATCTTAGTCTCAAAGGAGGTTTACCGGGGCGTTTCAGTAGAGATCGATGTTTCTGATAGACAATCTCCAGAGACGGGGTCGTAACGGCGAAGAGCGGCTTGGAGAATGATGCCAGTGGCGTGAGGATAGCGGTCCGTGTCTAGTGACATTACGAGGCGGTAGGTGCGTGCGTGGAGAGAGACTTTACCCGTGAGATCGATACCAATTTCGAGCGGCTGATTCTGGGGGTGGAAGGGACCGAGGGAGAGTCGGCGAGCGCCTGTGAGGAAACGGCTGTATTTCTCGGGGCTGGCTGGTTGAGCGAGAGCGACTTCCCGTTTGCCCGTGAAGATCCAGGGGCGGTAAACGGTGTCGTCCGCGTGCAGGGCCACGCGCATGGCATCCTGACAGTTTCCTTGGATTTGGAGTTTTAATGTCAGGAGAGGCTGGTGCCGGGGGCGCACCTTGGCGGCGGCTGCCCATTGCCCGCGCCGAAAGTTGGTCTGGGCAAAGGCCGCGTAGAGAACATGGGCTCTGCCCTGATGTCCCCAGGAGAGGCCGTGACTATTGACCACCAGAAAGGCGCCTTGCTCGCAGTCTGCGAGGGTGATGCGGCCGTCGTTGTTGATATCTACCGTTGTAGTGATCTGTCCATCCTCATTGAGATCATGCTTCACGGTATCATCGTATCCCACATAGGTCATGACGTGCCCTTTGCCCTCGCGGCCCCACTTGGTGATCAATGGGTAGGTGGCTCCGGCGGGTGTGTGTGTGGTGGCGCCTTCGAGTCGACTTTCGACGACAAAGAGGCTACCTGGTTTCTCATGAGCATCGCCACGATGATAGAGCCAGGCTTTCAGCCGAGCGATGTCTTCGAGGCTTTTGATAGGGAAACTGCGATAGCCTTGCAGACGGCGTTGCATGCCCTCGTAGTAGAGGGCGTAGCCGTGAGGCCAGGTGCCGAGGTTTCTAGGTGGTCTGTAGCTGGCGACGGAAGGGACGCCGAGAGTGTTTGCCAATTGCCATCCCTCGACCACTTCCGCGCCGCGATTCTCACCGCGATTGAGAAAGTGCCAGAGAAAGGTGCCAGCCCATTGATTGCGTGGATCCGCCGCAGACGTGCCGTGTGTGCGATTCCACTCGTAGGTGAGCAGGTAGGAGATCCCGGCGTCTTGGGCGCAGGATTCCAGGCGCTGACGGATGATGGGAGGAAAGTGGGTCGATGAGCTGTGATCCACCCCTTCAGGGAGGGGCTCGGCAAGGGCTTGGATGCAGGTGAGGAGACCCCCAATGGGCCACCAGACCTTCACTTGCCTTGAGGAGCTGATTTCCCTATTTGAAGCGTGCTCAAGGGGATTCGTTTCTGCACGCGCATCGTTCCCGTGAGGTCGATGATACCGAGGGAAATGATCGGGTCCTCCGATTCCCAATCGATCTCAATGAGGCCAAAGTTGTTCTCGCGCACGACAGGACCGTGGCGGTTCTGGTTCGGTTCCACGCTGTCCCAGTCTTCGGTCAATCCGCTAGAGGTGACGTCGTGAATGGGGTAGAGATCTTCCACGTCGAGGACCGAAAGCTCTCCCCAGTGTACGTCTCCGGAAATGAAGACGACGCCATTGGCCTTGGCCGCGCGAATGGTGGTGATCATCTTGAGAAGCTCGCTTGGGAGATTCGTCCAAGACTCCCAGCCATTGTATTCGTGTGCGAACTGGATGCTGGAGGCGATCACGCGAACGTCGGCCGGTTGGCGCAAGGTTTCGGCGAGCCAGGTCCACTGGGCTTTCCCAAGGAGCGTTTTGTCAGGATCGGGGTCCGGATGGTAATCATTCTTCCATGAGGGAACCGCATTGGTAGCGAGGGGATCACGGAAACTTCGAGTATCTAACAAGATCACTTGGAGAGTGTGGCCGTCGGCGGAGAATCGGTGGCTGTGATAGATGCCCGGGTGGGTCCTGCGAGCGCTGTCGGCGGGCACGGCCCAGAAATCGAGGAAGACCTTACGGCTAGCTTCTTTCTGCGGATACTCTTTGCCCGCGTCATTGGCGCCGTAGTCGTGATCGTCCCAGATCGCCAGCGTGGGTACCTGGGCTCGAAGAGCTTGGAATTCGGGTTTGGCTCCCAACTGATCGTATTTGGCCTGGAGCACGGTCATGTCATGGGTGTCTCCGTAGATATTGTCTCCCAGGTAGATGAAGAGATCCGGATCGCGCTCCACGATCTTGCGGAGGATTGGCTGAGGCTTATCCTCCTTGGCACAGGATCCGAAGGCGATGCGGGTGGGCAAGCCATCGATGCTGGCGATTGGCAAGATTTCCTGAGCCATGCTGGAGGAGACGGCGCTCACGGCGAGGCTTAGGAGTTGAATTAAAAGAAATTTCATAAATGATATGGCCATGCAAGGCCGGTGGATACTTCTAGCAGCACTGACTCCCATTGTCATTGTCATCGCATGCTCGAGTCCGAAACAATATGGACGCAAGCCGCTGCGAGACTATTCCTCCCCTCGGGCATCCTCAACGAGTTACAGTGGGCGTCCGGTGTCGTCGACGAGTGCGGCTGCCATGCTGGCACAGGTGCGATTGGTGCGTGACTTCGTTCCCAAAGGACGCCATTCGCGGCGTCGGCATCGTCCGATGCGGCCGCGCTACATCACCATTCACAGCACCCAGAACTACTCGGGCGACGCCTATGCGCATGCGCGAGCCATGAAGCGGGGGGCCTTCAGCGTGAGTTGGCACTACACGGTGCAGGACAACGTGGCCATCCAGCATCTCCCTACCAATGAGCAGGGCAAGCACGCGGACTTTGATGGACCGGGCAATCGCTACAGCATTGGCATCGAGATGTGCGAGCACCGTGGCAACAACCGCTCACGTACCCTGGACCGGACAGCGAAGCTTACGGCCTATCTCATGAAGCGTCATAACATTCCCATCACCAACGTCGTGCCGCACTATCATTGGCCGCGACGCGGGAAACGGCCTCCCAACAAGAATTGCCCCCATTTCCTCATGACCAACGGACGCCCGGGGGCGAAGTGGTATGCGTTTCGAAATCAGGTGAACCGCTACTATCGCGCGATCCGTTAGGGTTAGCCGCCAGCGACGATGAGAATGATCTCGAGCTGATCTCCCTCGCGCACGGAGGTCTCGGCGTGCTCGCGCTGATGAAGAGCCACGCCGTTGTGCTCGACCAGCACGGGTTTCTCCCCGAATCCCAACGTGTCCAGAAGGGTTGGTAGCATCATGGATTCGCAATCAAAGCTGCGGGATTCCCCATTCAATCGTAGCGTCATGTGTCGTTGTTAGGCTGATTGGCGTTGCAGGATAGCTTCATCCCAATCTTTCCATACGGGATCAAGTCCCTTTCGCCGGAGCATCGCGGCGACTTCCGCGGCTGAACGGTCGTCCGCGATGCCGAATTGTTCGGTAGCCTGGCCTTCTCCTGCCTCTTCCAGCTCGACGCGCCGACCGCGTACAGTCAGATGCAAGTCCTCGGTGCCTTGCCCGGTGTAGCCGCCTGGTTCCGTGTGGCTACCGGCGCTCATGGAGGTGATGCCTAACGGAGCCACCGCATCGCGCAGGGCTGCGGGTTCGCGCGTGCTGAGTACGATGCCTACTTCGGGGAAACTCAGGCGGAAGGCGGCGATGAGTTGGACGAAATGAGTGTCCTCTAGCAGATACTTGGGTTGAAAGACCCCGGCGTGAGGGCGCATGCGAGGGAAACTAACCGTGTAGGAAGCTTTCCAGCATGTACGCATGAGGTACTCCAGATGCGCGGCCAAGCCGAGCGCCTCTGTTCGCCAATCTGCTAGTCCAAAGAGGGCGCCAATGCCAATGCGGCGGAAGCCGCCCGCATAGGCACGTTCGGGACATTCCAAGCGCCAATCGAAATCTTTCTTGGGACCCGCCGTGTGCAGTTCTTGGTAGGCCTCGCGATCGTAGGTTTCTTGGTAGACGACGAGTCCTTCGCAACCGGCGATGACCATCCGTTCATACTCGTCCGCTTCCATGGGCCCCACCTCGAGGGCAATGGTAGGGACAAAGGTCTTGAGCGCGCGGATGCATTTCTCCAGATAGCCGTTGGAGACAAATTTAGGATGTTCTCCTGCGACGAGCAATAGATGGCGGAATCCCATCTCTGCGAGGTGCTGCGCCTCGGCCACCACCTGTGGGATGTCCAGGGTCACCCGAAGAATGGCGTTGTCTCTAGAGAATCCGCAGTAGGTGCAATTGTTGATGCATTCGTTAGACAAATACACCGGGGCAAAGAGACGCATGGTCTTGCCGAAATGTTGTCGTGTCCGCGCCCGTGCGGCCTGCGCCATGCTTTCCAGTTCCCCGCGCGATTTGGGAGCGAGGAAATGCTCGAACCTCTTGAGGAGTGGTGAGCGTTCCTGGGGAAGGCGGTTGAAATGGGGAACAAAGGACACGGGAGGGTAGGAATCGCCTCGCCTGACGCGAGTGTCAAGACGCGTGCAATCTGCGATTTTGCCCATAGACTGCCGCCATGCCCAGGATCGACGACCCCACCGAGAATCGCCTGCTAGCTGCGTGGATGGCGAGACAAACGGCCGCGTGCGTCGCGGCTGCCGATCACGCCATCTAGCATCATGATGGCAGCTTTTCCCGAACCCATTCGCATCCTCTCAGACTTACACTTGGGGCATGAAGCCTGCGCGTTGCCCGATGCCAATGCCATCCGCCCCCTGTTGGAAGGGGCGCGGACGGTAGTCTTCAATGGGGACACCATCGAGGTCCGCGCCCGTGCCTTCAAAAGGCGCGCCGCGGAGGAACGTGAGCGGCTCGATGCCTTACTTAAGGAGTTGGGCGTCGAGAAGGTGCTCTTTCTGACAGGAAACCATGACCCTCGCATCAGCGATTGCCATCATCTGGAACTTTGTGAGGGCAAGCTTCTCGTGACGCATGGAGATTTCCTTTTCCGTTATGTGTCGCCGTGGAGTCAGAAACTGCGCCACTGTCGCCCTAAGATTGATGCGATCTTGGAAGACATGGACAAGGATCGGTGGGCTAGCGACTTGGAGTATCGATTGGCAATCACGCGGGACTGCTGTGACGTCCTCGAAGTCATTCAGAAAGCTTCCCCTGAGGGGTGGCGCGGCGTGGTGAGTTATTATGCCAAAGAGTTCTGGCCACCGACGAGGCTCTTCACGATTGCCCATGTGTGGCTACGATCTCCCGCACTGATGGCTGCGGCTCTTGAGCAGTACCGTCCCCAATCGCAAGCCGTGCTCTTTGGACACATCCATTACCCCGGGATCTGGCAGAAACGCCAACGATGGATCATCAACACGGGTGGCTATGTGAGTATGGTGCGCGCTCAGGTAGCCGACCTGCAGGGCACGACCTTACGGATACACCGTGTCGATCTGCGCGACGGTCTGTGTCACTTGGCAACGGAGCCTCGGGTGATCGCGCTCGCTTAAAGCCCTGTTAGGTCAGGGCGTTTGTGGCTCAAGGGCGGTGCGGAATTGGCGCAGTCCGCGAACGAGGGCCGCGCCGAGGTGTTCGGCTGAGGCTTTGCTTTCGCTAGGGATGTGAATGGTGACCGCGGGTTCGGTTGCTGTTTCCAAGAAGGCATTCCGCGCACGGCGCAGACCGCCATCAAGAACGCCTTCGACTGTCTCCATGAGCGTCGCGTGGAGGGCCATGGCGAGAGCCACATTCTCCTTATCCTGCGTGTTGCCCACCACGCGGTTATTGTCGTCGCGTTGGGATGAGTCGCCAAAGGCGGGCGTGCCGTAAGGGGCGAGTGATAGGGTGGCCAACTCATCCGTGTCGGCCTTATCGACCAGTTGGATACGCGCAAAGATGGGGGTCTCGGATCCCTCTTCGGGAAGAGCGGTGATGGCTTTCATTTCAAAGGCGGCCAGGGCGCGCCCGCAGTGTTTGGCTACCTCGGAAGAAAGGCTGTCCTCGGCAGCAGCCTGCAAGAGGATGGTTGGTTCACTCGTGGAAGGGCGCGTCCATTTGGGAGGGCGGATCGTGGGATCGATGAGGAGAGAGAGGTCGACACGCGAAATGTAAGGACGATTCTCAAAGCGCACGGGAGGGAAGCTTAGAAAGGCCTTGTACCCTTTCACTTGCGCCTGTTGCAAGCCGACGAGGAATCGGAGAGTGACAAGAGGCGATTCGAGAATCACTTCATCCCCGACGATGTCGAGAGTCTCGAAGCGATAGAACGCTTGGACATCTTCGAAGCGCACATACTCGCGATCATCTTGGCGTAAGACGTGCCATTCCCAGTTGCCGCGTTTCTCCACCCGCTCCAAGGGGGGAGGTGGTGTGTGGACGAGATTGGGAGCCTCTAGCGAAGGCGTTTCTTGAGCCGCTACCAGGGTGAGGCTCAGAATGCCAATCAATAGAGCGGCTGGTGTGTTTGTGTTGGAGGGAAACCACACAGGCATGCGTGATGGTCTGGCCAAGTCCAGAAGAAAGCAACCACCTAGTCGCACCGGCTTCAGGCCGCCTTTGCCTGGCGCACGACTTGTCGCCATGTGGCCGCTCCCTTTGGGCGATAGAAGGGAAAGAGCAATCCACCGAGCACGCTCCAAGCTGCGCTCATTCCAAAGCCGAGTAACGAAACCATGACGCCGCGCTCTGGCGCTACCTGGCACAATTGTGAAAGGAAGGATTCTAACAACGTTTCGCGTAATCCTAGGCCGGAGATGGAGACGGGTAGCGTGGTGATGACGTCGACCACCGGCATGATGGTAAAGAGATCCAGCCAGCGGACGCCTGCCTGCACCGCCTGTGCCCCGCACCCGAAGGTAGCAAAGTAGAGGAGGTGAATGAAGAAAGAGAGAAAGATACCGAGAAGGCTCGCTGGCCAATGCCTGATGAAGAGCGTGAGCGTATCACAGAAGCGGATGGCGTGATCCCGCCATGGAAGTCCTGGCGGCGTGCGCTTGGTGAGGCCTAGCAAAGCTACAAGAAAGAGAAAGCCTACTCCAATGAGGGAGGCTCCTAGATAGATACCGGCAAAGAGAGCGATCTGAGATGAGAGACCGGTAGTGGCTAGCCATTCCCAGCGTGTGAGGCAGAAATAGGCGTAGAAGAAGATGACCACGGGGAGCCCGCACAGGTGATCCATCAGAATGCTCGCCACGGCCTGGCTCTTCTTCTGTGGGAAGCGTCGAATGAGATAGAGAATTTTGATCGCGTCGCCGCCAACAGCACCGATCAGGATTAGATTAAAGAAGCCGCCGATGAGGCTGAGTTTCGTCGTTTCTCCCCAGGACAAGTGCAGGCCTTGGAGGCGGAGGAAAAGTTGCCAACGAACGATGCCTAAAGCGACAACGCCCCCCGCGACGAGCAAACCGATGCCTAACCAGGAAAGATCTGCCTGGAGAATCGCTTCCCACAAGCCCTGATGGATCTCGGGCCGAGCGGCCAACCAGGCAAGGCAACCAACGCTGACCGCCACCTGAAACCAGGTGAGGTAGGGGCGACCGCTACTCATGAATGCATGGTAGACCTGACAGAATCACGAACGCGGTTTGCGCTTCTGCAAGGCGGCTTCGCGGCGCTCTCGGAAAGCCTTGGAAAGGGCGATGGCCTTGGCGCGATCTGCGTCGTCGTAGTCCCAGAATTCTTGAACGACCGCTTCGCACTTTGGATAGTGAGAACCGTCATCACCGATATCCTGGCGCATCTTGGCAAAGGCCGCTTTCAATGCATCGCGAATCTCAGTATAAGCCGGATCATCATAAACATTGTGCAACTCCTGGGGATCTTTGACTAGGTCGTAGAGTTCCCAGCCGGGAGGCGTTTGATTCTCACCTTCGTAGTCGCAGCCATAGAAATAGATCAGCTTGTGCGTCTTGGTGCGATAAGCCATCTCGCCCGGATTGTCATGGTGCGCCATGTGCATCCAATAGCGATAGTACACGGCCTTCTTCCAATCTGATGGCTCTTCGTTTCCCTCACAGATGGTGCGAAAGGAGCGCCCTTGCATCGCCTCTGGCCGAGGGACGCCGGCATAGTCGAGCATGAGAGCAGGGAAATCGATATTCTCTACTAGCGTGTCCGAGCGTTGTCCTGCGGGAATGGAGGCAGGATGACGGATGATGAGCGGCATGCGCTGGGATTCCTCGTAAGCCCAGCGCTTGTCTTGAAAGTCCTTCTCGCCTAACCAGAAACCTTGGTCACCTGTGTAGATGATCAGCGTATTGTCGAACAGATCGTGTGCTTTGAGATAGTGAAAGAGGCGGCTGAGATTATCGTCCACACCTTTGACACAGCGGAGGTATTTCTTGAGATACGCTTGATAGGCGAGCCGCGTCGTTTCCTTTTCGGAATAGGTATCGACCTGGTAGCCTTCTGGGAACTCTTCTGGAAAGCGGTCGTAGAGATCCACGGCATAGGAACGGCGAGGATTGCGCTTGCCGATCGAGGTGCCAATGTGAGGTATCAACTCATCTAAATGGCCACGGGTGGCAATGGATCCCCAGGTGGCAGGCACTTCGTAGAGGGTGGCAGGCTCCGGGATCTCGACATCCGCCAGGTAGGACTGATAACGCGGCGCATTCTCAAAGAAATCGTGTGGAGCTTTGTACTGATGACAGACAAAGAAGGGTTTCGACGGATCGTATTTCTTCTTAAACCAATCCAGCGTCGAATCGGTGATCGCATCCGAGGAGTGTTCACCCTTGTGCGTGACGGTATTCTGAGGCCATGGTTTGTCTCCCTGGACGCGAAACTCTGTGTCGTAATACTTCCCTTGGCCGGGAAGCACTTTGTAATAATCAAAGTTGGGCTCTACTTTGAGATGCCATTTCCCGATCATGGCTGTTTGATAGCCGCTCTCACGAAGCAACAATGGCAGTGTCTGATTGGCTGGCTGCACCCGCCCACCAAGATCGAAGACGCCATTGTGATGATTGTAAAGGCCGGTGAGAATGCAAGCGCGCGACGGTGTGCAGATGGAGTTGGTGCAGAAGGCATTGTCGAAGACAATCCCCTCTGCTCCCAGCTGATCGAGAGTGGGCGTGGGATTCAACGCTTTTAAGACCGTGGCGTAGGCGCCCACGGCCTGAGCCGTGTGATCGTCCGACATGATGAAGAGAATATTCGGACGTTCTTGTGCTAGGATAGGAGGGACAAGTGAAAGAGTCGCCCAGAAGACAGCGAGGATTGGCAAACGCATGGCGGCAGTTTGGCGTGCGGATCGAGGGAAAGCAAGACCACTTCGGTCGGCCGCGGTTTCCTCGGGCTCTCGCGTGATCGAAATGGAGGAATAGACTGCTCGACGACGCGAAAAGGCTTCGCTAAGGGTTAGATCCATGAGTGATGGTCAGGGTTCACAAGAAGGTCCAAACATGGAAGACGTGAGTGACCGTATCGTGCGTCGTCTCTTTGCGCCCGTGACGGAAACGTATCAACCGTTGCCGACGACCGATGAGCTGGAAGAACTTTTCCCGCGTTGGGAAGGCGTGGGGGTGGCGACACGCACGGAGCACCTTCTCGTCCAGCGGTTGCGGCGGCGTGATGATGGGCAGTTGGGGCGGCTCGTCTTCGCCACGGGGAAGATGATGAAAGAGCCTTGGCGGGACTTGGAGGAAACGCACCCTAACATCGTGCAGATTCTGGAATCTGCCTGCACCGAGGATTATCATTATCATATCTTCGAAGACTTTTCGGGGGCGACCTTGGCAGAGGCGATTGAGACCGGGCAGCTGACCCAGGACGCTCTCGCAAACAAGGTGATCCCCCTGATACGCGAGGCCGTGAACTACGCGCGCACCAAAGGCTTACCGCTGGACACGCGGACGACGGCGATCGGCTACAATCAAGAGGGGAAGATCACCCTGGCGCCTTTCGGAGAACAGCCATCCATCGGGGAAGGGGCGAGCTTAGATGACATGGTTCTGGGTGGCGATCAGCCCTTGGTCGGGAGTTGGATTGGGCCCTATCGGCTGCTGGAAATGATCGGTGAAGGTGGCTTCGCGGAGGTCTATCGGGCGGAGCAGCAGACGCCGGTGGTGCGGCACGTGGCGATCAAAGTGCTGAAGGCGGGCATGGAATCTGAGGATATCGTGGCCCGCTTCGCCGCAGAGAGGCAGGCCCTTGCGCGCATGGATCATCCTGGCATTGCGCAAATCTTTGATGGCGGCCAAACGAGTGGCGGGCGGCCGTATTTCGTCATGGAACTGGTGGAAGGGCTGCCGCTTTCAATGTTTTGTCAGGATCATGCGTTGAAGCTGGAGCAGCGGTTGCGGCTCTTCTGCGATGTGTGTCAGGCAGTGGAGCATGCGCACGGCAAGGGCGTCATTCACCGGGATCTGAAGCCTTCCAATATTCTCGTCGCTAACAAGCCTAGCGATACCGGATCTTTCGCCGTCAAAGTGATCGATTTCGGGATCGCCAAAGCGATGGGGGGCTCGAAACTGACGGAGAAGACGCTGCATACCAAGCACTATCAATTTCTCGGATCGCTGAGCTACATCAGTCCTGAGCAGATAGCTTCCCGAGGCGATGTGGATGCGCGCTCAGATGTCTATGCGCTCGGATGCATTCTGTATGAAATGCTGGCGGGAACCACGCCGATGACGTCAAAGTTCATTGCCGATACCTCTCACTACGCAGCGGCTGACGCGATCATGCACACGGATTTCGATCCACCCTCGGTCCGAAACCCGCATGCGCATGTGCCCCTGGCATTGGATTCCGTGACCATGATGGCGCTGGAGAAGGAGCCGGAGCGCCGGTATGAATCAGCGCAAGCGTTAGGCGAAGATGTGCGCCGTTTCCTCGAGCACATCCCCGTACTGGCCACGGCGCCGACCCTTTGGGACAAGGTGTGCAAACTGGCTATCCGTCACAAAGTTGCTGCCAGCATGTCTGCTGTCGCCGTGGTTAGCCTGCTTACGGCGACGGCATTGAGTGTCTGGGGTTGGTTGCGAGCGGAAGCCGCTGAGGGAGAAGCGGAACAGCATCTCTATAACACGCGAATCAAACAGTGTCAGGACGCGTTGGAGAACGGCGAGATGCGCCAATTCTGGGAAACGATGGCGTTGTATGCGGGGGAAGCGGGAGAGAGATTTCGTGGTTGGGAGTGGGATTGGTTAGCCACTCAGGGCAATGCAGCCCACCGCATCATTCAGGCGCACGAAACTGGTGTGGAAGCCCTGGCCATGAACCCCAACGGAGCGACCTTTGCCACGGCTGGTACTGATGGGTGGGTGGCCGTTTGGGAGGTGGCCTCGGGTGAGTGCGCGGTCCGACTCCGCTGCCACGTGGGCGCAGCATTGTGTCTTTGTTGGAGTCATGATGGCACCTTCCTGGTGACGGGTGGTGCCGACCACTCGGTGACGGTTTGGGACACCGCTGGCTGGGAGAAGGTGGCGCGTCTGGCGCATCATGTGTCGCCGGTAGAGGCCGTGGCGTGGCATCCAGGGGAGACACGCTTTGCATCCAGCTCCCTTTCGGGAACGGTGGCTCTTTGGGGAATGAGTGAGGGCGAATGGCGCCGTGAGGGAGGGTGTGCCGTGCCAGCGACCGTCCGAGACCTCGCGTGGATCGGTGATGGGTCATTGGCGATTGCTCGAGGGGGAGGGAGATCTGAGATCTATCATTGGAACATCGGTACTGGGAAGGTCACTTGCCCGTATCGAAAGGAGCGGATCTGTGATGTGACCGTGGCCTGGCATCCCGAGAGGCGCCTCATGGCACACAGTTATACCAATCAACGGATCTGTCTGCTTCCGCTGACGGAGGGCGGCGAGGGTTACCTCGAAGATGTCTACCGTGAACCTGCGCATAAGCAGACCATTCGGCAGTTGGCCTGGCAACCTGGGGCAGGAGCGTTACTCGCTTCGGTAGGGGACGATTGGGTCCTCCGCGTGTGGGACCTCTTCAACGATGAAGGGAAGGATCCTTTGCGAGCCATGCTGCCCGGGCACCGCGGGTCGGTGACGGGCGTGGCGTGGACGCGTGATGGCGAGGAACTGGTGACCTGCAGCCGCGATGGCACCGTTCGGTTCTGGTATCCTAAGAAGCATTTGGTAGAACTGAAGTCGCCCATCTACGAGGGTAAAGAAATCTCGGGTGCAGCCATGGATTGGATGAATGATGGTGAGCACCTGGCGGTCACGTATTATGATCGTGGGTTGATTGGCCTCTGGCATCATTCCTGGGAACGCGATCCCAAATTGATACGTGGTGACTATATACAAAGCATGACTGCCTGGCGTCCTGGAGATGATGATCAGTTTGTGGTAAAGTCTCCTGAAGGTCATATTATCCTCGGCTCCGCGACGGAGGAGGCTAAAGTTGTCACGAAGGACGGCTACACCACTGGCAAGTGGAATCGACAAGGAACGCACCTCGCGTTATTGGAGAATGTCTCTCGATATGTGGATGTTTGGAACATGGACACCATGGAGGCAACAGGTCGGCTTGAGATTGAAGATCCCTCTGAAAACCATGTGCTCGCCATGGGGTGGCATCCCAATGGGCGCGAACTGACACTTGCAGAGCACTGCGGGGAGGTGAGCCATTGGCGTCTCACCAATGAAGGCGCGAAACGGCGTTGGCGTATGCAAGTGGGAGAAGGATCGGCGACTGCGGTGGCTTGGAGTCATGATGGAGAGATCATGGCTGTGGGAGATCGGTTTGGGTGGGTTTCATTCTTTGATTCTAAAACACGTGCTCTGCTAGCGCGGCTGCATTTGCATTCGGCGGCCGTGACAACACTTTCCTGGAGTCCTGCAGAGCCTCGCATGGCATCGACGAGTGAAGATCGATTGATCAAACTGGTGAACACCGTGACCTTTGATCTCGTTCTGACTTATGATCTCATGTCACGACATCGCTTGGGGAGGATGGCATGGAACAAGCAGGGGACACGGTTGGCAGCGTTTAACGGAGAGAAAGTTGCTATCTTTGATTCCCGGTACGACGTGGAGCCGCTGACTGCTGGCGATGGGGTGCCGGTGATCGATGGAGTCTCCGAAGATGAGGTGCTGCTAGAGGGAGGACTGGCGCTTTGGTTAGGAAAGGGAAATGCCAAACATCCCGGAATCATGCGATTTGCGAGTGATCCCATTGATCTCTCGAATGGGTACAGTGCCGCGACGCAGATGCTCGCGCGGGTGGTCGCGAGAAGACCGGTAGATCCCAATGATAGTGGTCATCTGCTCGCATCATTGGGTGTCTCAGGGTCTCTCATGCCCTTGCAGTTCCTTCAGCGCTACTGGGAGTTTGACCCGCTGCCTTTAGAGCAATGGGATTCCGAGCGTTTTGCCATGCTCTCATTGCCGGTACGAACGGATGAGGAAGCGGATAGCCATCTCAAGGATTTCCCATTGGGAAGGCATGCCTTCGGAGGCATTCCCTTCCAAGTGGATGGGTTTGTGAGGCTGGCGAGTGTCGCCACGGCTAATGCAGGCTATGATTTCCCAGTATCCGTGTCTCTTGAGGAGCCAGTGAGAGGGAGCGCACTGCATTTCTTACAAGCGACCGCTTATGAACCCCGGTCAGGTGAACGTTTGGAGGTCGGAACACATGTCATCGAATACGCCGATGGCACCATCCATCGTGAACCGGTGCGTTATGCGGAGCATGTTGCCAATGCCTATGTGCTGTCAGATCACGTCCTGCCGGGTCGCATGAAGGGAGCCACGACCGTGTGGGCGGCGAGACATCGCTACCCAATCGAGCGTAATAAAGGTTATGTCATGGCTTTCTTTCACATGGCTGTGGCAAATCCTTACCCTGACAACGTCATCGAACGGATCGTGTTGGAGTCTGCTCAGAATCATCCCTCTCTTATTGTGGCGGGCGTCACCGTAGAACGCAAAGAAGGCACCCCGTGAGAGGTGCCTTCTTCAGAAGAAAGGGAGTTAAGGAAAGGGGTGATTTGTGCTAGTCATTATTCATCGCCATGAACAGCTGGAGCACATACCAGAAGAGGGTGGCCACACTGGCGAAGAGTGCTAGAGATGCGGCCACGTGTTGATCCGTGTTGTAGTGATGCATCACATTGGAAGTCGTGTAGAGGATGCTGCCTGCCATGAGAAGAATCATCGCGGAGGTGAAGATCAAGCCTAACGAGAATCCGAAGATGGCACCTGCAATGATGAAACCAAGAGCAACGAAGCTCCCAATGGCGATGACCGACCCCAGGAAGGAGAAATCTTTCTTGGTGAGAAAGACGATGGCGGTGAGGCCGAGGAAGAGCCCCAGGGTGACGAGAAGCGCCTGCATCACGACTCCATCGTAAAAGCGTGTGGCAAAGGTGAGAGGGATCGCGAGAATCGCGGCTTCCGCGATGGTGTAGAGGGCGAGCCCGGCGTATTGCATGCCGCGAGAAGTGCCCGAGTGAGCCCAGCGGTTGGCAACGAAGGTGACGACCATGAAGAGGCCGAGCACGAGGAGCCATCCCATGTTGCCACCGGAGGTCACTTTGGCTGCCAGGGTGTCCGCGAGAGGCGATTGGAGAAAGACAGCTTCAATCGCGATCAAGGCCATGACGGCCATCGCGAGGTGCAGGTAGGTGTTGCGTATGAACGCTGCGCGGGCGGCGGGAGCGGCATCGGCGACGGTGTAGGGGTTGTTGTATGATCCAATATTCATGTGTGTATCCGTTCGGAGGAAGTGATGATGGGAGAATAGACTGCCCCGGACGCGGGGCAAGTGTTATCGGATGGGTGCTTGGCACTTGCGCCTGTGGCGCAACCTGAGAGATTGCGTGGGTTTCGCAGCTTCCTACCACCATGACGACCTACATCTACGAGACGATTCCAGAGGACCCGAACGACGAACCGCGCCGTTTCGAGGTGCAACAGAAGATGACGGATCCACCCTTGGAGAAGGACCCAGAGACAGGATTACCCGTCAAACGCGTGATTACCGGCGGCTCTGGCGTGGTCTTCCACGGCCCCAGCATCATGTCGATGAATACTAAGGGTAGCCGCGGCAAATAATCGGCATTTCTAATAATATTCATATTTGTAAGATTTGAGGAGTTGGCTTAGGGTCGTGCACTGTCATGTGCTGCCGCCGACTTGCTGCCCTTCTCGTCATCGCCATGGCTGTGGTGGGATCTTGTCTGGCAGGGCAAGTGGACTGGTCGAGTTCCGCCTTCTCTATCCACCAGCGGAGCGATGGAACGCCCCTGGACGGTTCTTTCGCCTTCGAGTTGGGCGGATTCGCCGACGGCTTTGTGCCGTCGAGCGATAATACCGATCAATGGGCGGCTCATTGGCAGGCTGCTCAGCGCGCCTTCTACAATCCCACGACGCAGATCTTCGCTGGCAGCTTCGTGATGGAGACGAATGCCGCGCCCTTCGATACGAGTGGGCAAGGGTATATCTGGGGCCTGTCTTTGGACCACCCAGGCGAATGGTTTCTCATCACCAGTCCCGTGTGGAAATGGCCGGCGGTAGGAGGCGCAAATCCGCCCGTGGCATGGACCGTGCAGAATTCCGTCTCCACAGTGGTCGGGGAGATTGATCGTGATGGCGATCCCTACTTCCTGCGGACCGGGGCGGTCAGCGTGAGTAATCCCATCCCTTGGGTGACGCCCACTGCTTGGCGGGGGAGTCATTTCTCCCTCGCACAGATTGCCGCGGGAACCGCTGATTGGTTGGCGGATCCTGATGGGGATGGCTTGACCAATCTCGATGAAATGGGCGCGGGAACAGATCCGCTGGTTCCCGATCATCGATCCATCTATACAGTGAGCGCGAGCGCGGGCAACGCCCTTCAGGTGACCGTGGACAAGGTTCCCAATCACGTGCTCGACTACGTAGTGGAAATGTCAGACGATCTCGTTACCTGGCGAAACGCGATGGCGGATCTTGAAGTGATTACGGAATCAGCCAATCGCCTCGTGGTGCGCGATCGCTTGCCCCTGAGCACCAGTTACCGGCGTTTCTTTCGGACCACGGTGGTTCTGTCAGAGTGAGGCGACTCAATCAATCTTCCGCGAGCCAGGGACGCAATCGCTCAACGTGGTCAACCTGCACCCAGCCACTGAGCCCATTCTCGAGTTGCACGTGGTGCCAGCCCTTTCGAGTGGACGAAAGGTGCACGACAGTGAATGGGGAAAGTTGGCTGAGGACGGGACCCGCCTCATCATGCGTGGCGCGAAGGGGAGCCTTGTCCGCCGAGACAACCCAGGCCGCAGATGCTGGTGGCGCTTGGTGGTGACAAAGATAGGCGGCGATGCCGAGGAGCAGTCCCATGCCTAACAACGATAAGCCGGTGTTGCGGAGCCAGGGACGGTTAAAGGCGAGGATGGCCAGGATCATCCCGCTCCAGAAGGTGAGCATGGCGAGAAGCGTGATGGGACCTTGCCATGCCAGCGCCGTGGCTTGGCGGGTCGCAGTTTCCAGGCGTCGTGAGGAAAGGCCGGTGTCTTGCGCCAGTTGCTGAAACGGCTGTTTGGCGCTCGAAGAGAAAGGTGCCAGCAACCAAGATCGATAAAAGGCTACAAGCGCTCTCGGGGAACTGTCCTGACGTTGATAGGCCACTCCGAGATTGTGATAGAGCGCCGCGCTGTGCCAGTGATCATCTATCATTTCCTCAAAGATGGCAATCGCACTGGCGGTCTTCCCATTCTCCAGTGCCTGGGTGCCCTCGACAAAGCGTTCAGACGCACCTTTCCCGTAGGCGAGGTGGCTCCCTAGCAGAAAGAGAATCAGTGAGAAGACGCCTTGCCTCATGCGTTCTGATCGTGGCGAAGAGCTTCGAAGGCTTGGCACCACCGCTGGCGTTGCGTGTCGAACGACCCATCTGCGGCCTGATCGCGAGACCAGCGTCGCGCGGCGGCCCACGACAGGAAGGCGTCTAAAGCTTGGCGCGTTTCGGAACCATCGTCGAGGGCGCGGACTGCCCGCGTGGCGGCGTCTTCGTCAGGAATGATTGCGAGTTGAGGGCTTTGCAAGTGCTGGCGAATGGCGAGCCACCGCAGAAGTTGGGTTTGAAACTGGTCGGGGTCTGTGGTGGTAGGGAGCTGATGGGCGAGCGTGCGTTGTTCGTCAATGAGTTGGCGCCGCCTTTTGGAGAGAGAGGGGGAGCGCTCTCGGCGCTGCCATTGCCACCCTAACAATCCGATTCCTAGCAGAGCGGCGATGCCGTTGGCGGTGAGGAGGGCGCCACTGCTAAGGAGGGAAGGGCGTTCCCCCTGAAAGAAGGTGAGGGCTTCACTCGGCGCGATGGCGGCTATCATTCCTGACACTTGCCCTTCGCTTGCCTGTGCCGCCAGCGAAGCGATGTCTTGATGGCTGAGTCCCGTGGATGGGCTGCCGGTGACAGATACAGGTATCACCTCGCCTCCCAGATTCACATACGCTTTCAACTCGGGATCAAAGAAGCAGAACTGAACGGAAGGTGCGGTGTCCGTCGCATCTTGTGCGATGAAAGTGTATTCAAAGGTCTTCTCACCACTGAGCTTGAGTTCATCCGTAGAGTTGAAGGCGATCTTGGGCGGGTAGGCGCGCCAGGTGGGGTCTTCGACCGTTTCCAGCCCGCTGATCCTGTCAAAGTTGCCATGTCCCGTGAGCGTGCCTGTGACCGTGAGGGCGTCATCCACTTCAAGAGCCTCTTTATCCGTCGAGACATCGAGTGAGAAGCGTCCCACCGCGCCGCTGAAGTGGGCGGGGCGGCCTTCTGTCGGGAGGGGAAGGACCGTGAGCTTCGTCGCCTCAGAGCGCAGGCGTAATTCACGGCTCCGATTGTTGAGGACGCTATCGAAGAACGGATCATCGAAAGGATCGCCAAAGAGTTGGTCGAGGGGAGAACGAGCACGCCGACGCTGCCGTTGCGGCTGGGGCAGGCGAATCATGGCGTTGAAGTTGACGGGCTCGAGCGCAAACTCGCCGGGCTTCACGGCTGTGAGTGTGGTTCTGTAAGTGATGACATTGAAAGGCTGCCCATCGATGGTTTCTTGATTGAAATGATAGACGCGCTGGCGGCCTTGGCGGCGCACTTGCACGTCAGGGCCGACGGTTGGCTGGAGGATGAAGTCTTCCCCTGTGAGGTTGAGTTCGCGATCGAATCCCGTGACGGTGATGCCCGCGTGCAAGTAGGCTTTGATTTCCACCTCGACGGTCTCGCCCACATAGATCTCATCGCGCTCGGGCAACACCTTCACAAACACCGTTTCTTCATCGATCTTCGTGGGCGGCTTGGCGTTCCTGGGCGTGGGGCCGATGTTAGGCGGTGTGGGAATGCCAGGGCTGAGGCGCGGTTGCGGTTTGCCATTCCCTTTGGCTATGGTGAGTTTGAGAGGATTGGTCGTCGTCTGTTTGCCATCGACGGTGAGGGATATGCCCGGGATCTCAAGTGGCCCTTCCTTCTGTGCGAGGACGGTGTAGGTGAAGGTGGTGTTGGCGCTGAAGCGCCCGTTGATGAGCGACATGCTCGTGGACGTGCTTGGATTTGGCGAGAGCACATCCAGCCCCGGAATGTCGAGCAGTCCAGGAGAGGCCGCGCGTGCATCGACCTGGATCTGCAATTGGAAGGGTTCGCCTGCCACCGGAGCATTGGTGGATGCGGAGAGTGTGGCTTTCTGCGCCAGGCCTGTGACGATGCCGGAGGCGAGGAGGCAAAGGATAAGGACGATGGGCTTCATGACACTAGATTAGACCAGTTACCAAACCGGGATTTCTCAGGTTTCAAGTACCCACCTTAGTCGGTGCGCTTGGGGACGCGGAAACGCTCTGGAGCACCGCCCACGATGCCATCATAGACCACAATGACATCGTAGTGAGTGGCGGTCTCCTCGATTAAGGCCATGCCTTCCGCTTTGGCGCGTGGTGGCGTGGGCAGTTCACCCAGAAGGCGAAGCTTGCTCTTCCGCTTGCCCTTGTCTGGGATGCCGTCGTCCCCGTTCCAGTAATAGATGAGGAAACCGCCGGGACCGTCTCCCGAAGGCCCAGCAATGATGAGGAAGCCGCCATCGACCTTGAGAAACTCGCGAATTCCGAAGCCGTTGAGATCGAGATAGCGGAGCTTGTAAGCCTCGGGTTCGTTGAAATCGAGGATCATGATGGGCACGAAGTTGTCCCGTAGAATAGGGCCACGAAACCCAAGATGGAGCTTGTCGCCTTCCTTGCCCTTCACCGCGATCGCTTCAATATCGATGCCGTTCTCCTTGCTGGGAATGCTCGTGAACCGTCCCAGGACGGGATCCTGTTTCAGCAGCGGGCCGAGGCCAATCCGGCGCTTGGATTGGAGTCGTCGCGTGCGGCGATCCATTTCCAATCGGTAAATATGAAAGCGACTGGGCTCGAAGATCACTTCCTCCAGCGAGGCTAGATTCTCTTCCTTGGTGGCCTCGGGTTCCAGAAGGCGGCGCTTCAGCGAGTGCGACCCCGCGACGTAATAGACGTCGTGATCCTTGAAAGGAGCGATCCCCTCGATGTCGAGTTCGGTCTTGGACAGGAGCATGTTCATGTCCAGTTGGGGCTGCACGCGATAAACCTCACTGTTTTGAGGGTCGGGAGTGAGAATTTGGACCTTCGTGCCCTCATCAGAACCGACCAGAAGGGCGTCTCCGAGGAAGGCAATGGCGCTCAAATCGGCCTCTTTCTCCAAGGGGCCAACAAAGGTGAGCTTTCCCAGGGAGGTGATTTCCCCCCATGCCGTCTGGCATAGAGAAGCGGCGCAAACAGCGTATAACCAGTTGATAGAAGACCTCATAACAATCCGTAGGAATGGGTAAAGATAGCATTGACGGCGTCGAGCCAAGTCGATTGCATCACGGGCACTCACCGAAAGCAATGAACGGCATCTTAATTTCTGCTTAATCCATAATTCCTTGTCTCAGTATAATTATCATACGTTTCTCCTTGCGAAAGGGAACCCAGCCTCCTAAACTTTTCCCATGCTACGCTTCCTCCCCGCTGCGATTCTCAGTCTGCTCCTTTGGGCGATCGGTCTTCACACCGCTTATCTGGCGTTCGCCTCGATTCACACCTTCTTTGGGTCCGTGGGAGGGCTCGTTTCTCTGGCATTCTTTCTGTAAGAGCCAGCCAAGGAGGGGTGCGATATCTACGGAGAATGATCTCGGTTCTTAAACGCTATGCTTGGAAGGTCTTTCCAGTCTCAAATATCTGGTTTTCTCGACTCAGTCTATCTGATTAGATTCGCATTGCCAACGATTCACCGGGGGCTAGAGTGCGCCCATTATGGCAGACATTGAAGAATCCGCTGAGATCAAACCCGTGATCACGGAAGCCACTTGGGGCTTCTTGTTTCTCCGACTTTGGATCGGTTTTCGCATGCTCTTCGCTGGGGCGGAGAAGTTCTACGCACCCGTGGTGGTGGATGAAGATTTGGACCTGACGGAGTATCAGTTTCGTTGGGAGCACGCCAAGGTCACGGCTGAGGAGAACATCCATCGCGTTGTGGCGGACAACGCGTTTCTCCCGCTCAATCCCAAGGAATTCTTGGAAAAGGTCTTCCATGTGGATCCCGAGAAGGTCGAGTTTCTCGGGGGGCTCAAGTTTGATCTCTGGTTTGCCATGGCGCTTCCTTACCTCCTCCTGGTCTTCGGAGCGTTTCTGATTGTTGGCATCTTGCCGCGAACGAGCTTATTCATGGCAGGAATCACCTTCATGCTGCTGTCGATCGGGCTGATGTCCATGCCTGATAACGAGGGCATCGCTGCTCTTGGGATTCACGTGGGGCTCGTAGCCGTCGCCATGTGTCTCGTGAAGCAGGCGCGGTTCAATTTGACGAAATACTAAGGCTCTTGCGAGCCAAGTGGCCGCATCAAGGGGTTTGAATCCTAACCACGCTTGAGAATATGAAAGACCAAGACACCACCTCCCCTGCTGTCTCTAGTCGCCGTAACTTCGTAAAGTCCTCGGCGGTCGCTGGAGCCCTCATCACTTCCAAAACCCATTCTGCCCTCGCGCAAGAGACGCCCCCATCGGAGCGGATCAACGTAGCCCTCATTGGCTGCGGAGCTCAGGGGGAGAAGCAGATCGAATCCGTCATCGGCAAAGGCAAGGTTGCGGGCGTGAACTTTGTCGCGGTGTGCGACATCTGGAAGATGAACCTCGATCACAAGTGGAAGCTGATCGCGGTGAACCAGAATAAGGAGAATCCGCGAGAGGAACTCAAGAAGATCGGCAAGTACACGGATCACCGCGAGATGTTGGAGAAGGAAGGGGACCGCATTGATGCCGTCCTCATTGCCTCCCCAGATTTCATGCATCACGTGCACACCCGCGATGCCTTGGAGGCAGGGAAAGCGGTTTATTGTGAGAAGATGATGTCAAACACCCTGGAGGGTGCCCGTGACATGGTGCGTGCGCAGCGTGAGACGGATGGCATTCTACAAATTGGCCACCAACGCCGGAGCAATCCTCGCTACCTCGCGCTCCGTGATAATCTCGTCTTCGGTGAAGAAGCCTTCGGGCGCATCACCCATGCTTACGGACAGTGGAACCGCTCCACGGCAAGTGGACAGGTTTCTCTCCCCAAGAGTGACAAGAAGTGGCTCTCGCAGGAGTTGCTCGCCAAACACGGATACGGCGATCCCAACCTCACCTGGGAAGAGCAGATGTATCGCTTCCGCAACTGGCGTTTCTTCCGCAAGTTCGGTGGTGGTGTCGTGTCCGACCTCGGGGCGCACCAGATTGACATCTTCAACTGGATGTTCAATGCCACCCCGACTTCCCTCATCGCATCCGGTGGGGTGGACTACCACATGGACTCCGAATTGTATGACAATGTGATGTCCATTTACGAATACGAGCCGCGTGACTTGAATGGCCAGGTTCGGATCGACGAGAAGACAGGCAAGCCGTTGAAGGCACGTGGCTATTACCAGGTGCTCACCACCACGAGTGCGCTGGGATTCTTCGAGCGATTCATGGGAGACGAAGGGACGGTTGCCATTTCGGAGATTCCCAAGACAAACCAGGCCTATCGCGAAGCCAACGCGAAGGAGTGGAAGCCACTCATCGCTAAGGGCCTTCTGAAGCGCGACGATGAGGAGATCAAATACAATCCATGGGACATTCCCAAGACTTGGGGCTCGAAACCCAAGCCATGGCTAGCGTCGACCAAGCCAGGTCAGGCCGATTCGCGTGCTTCCAAGAAATTGGAAGCGTGGGAGCTGGCGACGACCTTGGATGAACTCCCGCACACGCCGCACCTGCGCAATTTCTTCGATGTCATGCGCAGCGGTCGGAAGGAAGATCTCAATTGCCCTGTGGACGAGGCTTTCCGCACGTGCGTGACGGTCTTGAAGATCTATGAAGCCGTCGCCACCGGGAATAAGATCGAGTTCTCTCCCGAAGACTTTGTTGCTTAACGACTGTCTTTGAATAAGAAGTCCCTCCGCTAAGTCAAAGCAGCTAGAATCACGACAATTCTTACAATGAAACGCACATCCCTCATTGCCACCCTCTCCATCGCCGCCGTTTCTGCGCTCTCCGCGCAGGACAAGGTCGCACTCGAAACGGAAATCCCTGAAGCCATGTTTGAAGGCACCAAAGTGCCGATCAAGCTCGATAACTTGGAGCCCGTTGAGAAGAAACAAGAGCCTCTCATGGTTCCCCAAGGCGTTGTCTTGTTGTCCGAGGACAAGGAGGTCACTTCAAGTGATGACCTCCCGATCATCGGTGAACTGGAGTATATCACCGATGGAGACAAGGACGCCGCTGACGGTAGCTACGTGGAGCTCGGACCCAACAAGCAGTGGGTGCAGATTGATCTGGAAGAAGAAGCTGAGATCTACGGGATCTGGCTCTGGCACTTCCATAAGAACGCCCGCGCCTACATCGATGTGGTTGCCCAGATCTCCAACGATGCCGAGTTTGCCGATGGGAAAGAAGTGACCGTGTTCAATGCGGATCACGACAATTCTTCAGGTCTTGGTAAAGGGACGCAGAAAGCCTATGTGGAAACGAACAAGGGCCGCGTCATTGATGCCAAAGGTGTGAAAGGCCGCTATGTGCGCCTCTACAGCAACGGCAACACTTCCAACGAGATGAACCACTACATCGAGGTGGAAGTCTGGGGTAAGAAGTAACCTCTGACCCATCACCATCTTTCGAGGGCCGCCCCGCTTTGTGCCGGGCGGCCCTTTCTTTGTACGGAAGATGGGCATTGAAATCCTGCCTCCCCCTTTCCAGAATGGAATGGGATCGAATGGATCCCACTCAACCCTCGTCCGTTTCTCCATGAATTCGCGCCTTGTCGTTTCTCTCGCCGCCCTCTTTCTCTCGCTTGTCCTCACGCAGTGTGCGTCTCGTCCCGGTGGTGGTGGTGCTGGTGGATGGGGCGGTAGTGGTGGCGCCTATGACCCTAACAATCCTGGATTTCAGGAATTGCCGCAGCGTCAGGAAGGCATCTCGCTTTATGGTCCGGGCAGTGAGAATGTGCAGCTTAACCCAGTCGCGCCTGTGTATTTCGCCTTTGATAGCGCGGTGGTGTCGCCTAACGAAATGTCTAAGGTGCAAAGCTTGGCAGAGATCGCTCGCCAAACCTTGATTATCATCGCGGGCCACACGGACAGCACGGGCACGTTCGAATACAATCGTGGCCTCGGCGAACGTCGCGCCCTGGCAGTGCGCGAAGAGCTCCTCCGCATGGGCGTTCCTGTAGGGAACATTCAGACCATCAGCTACGGCGAAGACATGCTCACCGGCCAAGGTGATAGCTATGATCGTCGGGCCGAGTTTGGCGCACTGAAAGCGCCGAGTGCTCCCATGGCTCCCGGACCTGCGTTTTAAGCATAGACCGATGGATAAGCGTCTAGGATATGTCCTGACATTGGCACTGTTCACATGCCTGGCTGGGATCGCTTCGGTTAGCTTTGGAAACAAGATTCGCATCTATCGGATCGCGATCGCTGCCACGGGGGAGTTCACGGATCATCACGGGGGGACAAAGGCTGATGCCCGTGCTGCTATCAAGGCTATCTTAGCAGAGGTTAACAGCGTTTATGAAAAGGAGTTGGCTGTTCGGTTAGAGCTTATTCCGGATGCGGAATTGAACAAGATCATCTACACGGATGGGACAACGGATCCCTATACTGCGGGAAATCGATCGGCGCAACTGCTAGAGAATCAGACGACGATTGATGCGGAGATTGGCTCGGCCAACTACGATATTGGCCATGTCTTTGGCATGACCTCGGGAGGCGGGGGTGGTTTGGCTAGTCTCGGAGCCGTGGGCCATCCCACTCGCAAGGCGCGGGGTGTTTCCGAGACCGGCGATCCCTCAGCTTCCAATCGTGGGTTCGTCTCCGTCGTCCTGCATGAGATCGGACATCAGTTTGGCGCCGAACACACCTTCAACGCCGACGGACCGGGAACCGATTTCTGTGAGGGGAATCGGGCGAGCGGGAATGCTTACGAGCCTGGAAGTGGCAGCACCCTCATGAGTTATGCGGGAATCTGTGAAGCGTCCGATCTGCAGGACGATCCCGATTGGTACTTTCATAGCAAGAGCGTCGAGCAGATGGAGAATTACATGGCATCCAACGCACACGCGGCCCCATTTAATGCTCCCGACACCGGCAACAGCGTTCCCTCCGTAGACGCCGGTGCCGACTACACCATCCCTGCAAACACCCCCTTTGCGCTCACGGCCAATGGCACCGATCCAGATGGCGATCCCTTGACCTATGTTTGGGAACAGATCGATCTTGGTCCTGCCATGAGTTTGCCGCTTTCCGATAATGGAAGCAGCCCACTCTTTCGTTCATGGCCGCCCGCGGCCTCACCCACGCGCACCTTTCCTCGACTCACCGATCTCCTTCAGAACACGACCGATCCAGGCGAACGCCTTCCGACGACCAACCGAACCCTCACCTTTCGAGCCACCGTGCGGGACAATCGTTCCGGGGGCGGGGGCATGGCCTGTGATGATGTGGCCCTCACGGTTGTTCAGACTGGAAACGCCTTTGCGGTGACCTCTCCCAACGGAGGAGAGAGTTGGACTGGCGGCGCGACTCAAACCATCATGTGGGATGTCGCCGGAACCACGGCGTATGGAGTCAATGTGTCTGAAGTGGCCCTATCGTTCTCGGCGGATGGAGGCCTCACGTTTCCATTCCTCCTCGCGACGACTGCGAACGATGGAAGCGCTGTGGTGACACTTCCTAACATCGATACGGCGCAAGCGCGCATCCGAGTGTCCGCTGTTGGGAATGTGTTCTTTGATGTTTCTGACAGTGAATTTACAGTATCGAGTGATATGGCCGTGCCAGGAATCGCGGTGGCCGCGACGGACGGCGATACGGTGGTCGCGGAAGATGGTGTGTTAGATGCTTACACGATTGCTGCCTACACGCCACCCAATGCGCCCGTGACGGTCGCAATCAGTGGCAATGAACAGGTCGAGGTGAGCACTGATGGCGTGAGCTTTTCTCAGAGTGCGGCTGTGAACCTAACGGATACCAATTCCGAAACCATTTATGTGCGGGCTGTGGACGATCTCGTGTTAGAAGGTGGTCATCTGAGCGTTCTGCAGCATGTCGTCAGCAGTTCTTCAGACGCAAGTTATCCCGCTGGCATGCTGATCAACACGCTGCCCGTGATGATCGAGGACAACGACGCCCCTCCTCTCGTGGGGATTGACTTTGACTTTGATGATGTGAGCTACGAATCGCCGGAGCATTGGCTGACGGCTTGGCTCACAAGTAGTTCAGCATCCTATCAGAATCTTACGAGAGATGACGGTGTGGCAACGGCCATTGACCTGGACCTCTCCTATGCTTCGGGGTCGCCTGGGCGTGGATCCGCAGGAGCAGAGGCGGTGACGAAGCCTGTGCATGTGCCTGAACTCGAGGAAATCGACGGTTACAGCCGCGGTGGCGCGTCCTTGACGGCGACGTGGAGTGACCTCGTTCCCGGCCAACGCTATGGTGTCTACGTCTTTGGTTTGGATACCAGTGAGGCGCAGGCATATGGCCAGGAAGTCGCCATCACAGGCGAGACAACGCTCGCGCCATTCACTCAGACCCTCACGGATAATCAGCTTCACGTGAATGCGTCCATTGGATCGGATGGGCAATTGCTAGAGGAATACGAGAAGCAGGTGGCCGCCGATGAGCAAGGTCGGATTCAGGTGCAGATCGAGCCACTGCTTGATGGCTATAGCCTGGCAGGGCTCGCTCTTAGAGCGATTCGCGAATCCGTGCCAGGACTTACCCTAACATCCACTGAGCTGGTGGAGGGTGGAGCGGCCTCATCCTACGATTGGGTTCTCAACACCGCGCCCAATGGCTCCGTCACCATCGTCATCGATGCTGATGCCGATTCAGAGGTGAGCCTTGATGGTGCATCCTTTGCGTCATCCCAAACGGTGAGCGTTTCCAACCAACTTCCTCAGCGCCTCTTTGTGCGGGCGATCGACGACAGCCAACCAGAGAGTAGCCACACGACGACTCTGCAGCATACTATCTTGGCGTCGACCAGCGCCGATTACCCAGTCACCCTAGCACTTCCTGATCTCACGCTCAAGATCTCGGACAACGATGCCTTTGCCCCTTTGATTGGCGTCGACTTCGATGAGGATCCCAATACGCCGACGAACTGGAATCAGATTGCGTCGTGGTCCGGAACGACTTGGACTGACTTGGATCTGGAGAACGGCTCCTCAAGTGCTGTCGATCTGACTATCAGGCGCAGCAATGTTAGTTGGGCGCTTGGTCCCACCGATCCGCGGCCAGAGACGGTTCCAAGCCATTCGCCGGATATCTCCGAGGTCGGCTTTGTCTTCTTACATCGTAGCAATGCGGTGCCCATCGAAGTCACCTGGAGTGATCTCGTGCCATCCACCCGATATCATCTCTATGTCTTTGCGTTAGAGAACTTTGGGGGCATTTCTATCGATCAAACGGTAACGATTCAGGGTGCGGGAATTGACGATCCAGCCCCATTCACGCAGGTGTCTGCTATCGGGAGGCAGTTGATCGTCAATGATCAAGTGGGCTCTGATCAATTGCCTCTTGAGGCCTATGCCATTCCGGTCACGGCTACGGCGACTGGGGAGATCGATCTCACCATCCAAGCTTCGGCAGCCGTCGCGGATGCCCTCCTCGGAGGCCTCGCCATTCAAGAAGCTCCCATCCTCAATGACATCGTGCTCGACCAAGGTGACGGTGTGGCCATAGCGGAAGCGGGCGGTACAGACACCTACACGTTAGCTCTAGCCTCTCTCCCTGCAGGGACTGTCACGGTATCCATCCTGGCAGATGCACAGTCGGAAGTCAGTCTCGATGGCGCCTCCTTCGCAGAGATGCAAACGATCAACCTCACGGACACTTCCGCGCAAACCATCCACGTGCGAGCCGTGGACGATGCCGCTGCGGAGGGCACGCATACCAGCCGCATCACTCATGAAGTCACCACGACGGGAGATGCCGCGGTCTTTCCCATTGGAGCATTCATCCCCACTCTCACGGCACCGATCACTGACAATGACGCCAGGATTTCTCTTGCGATCACAGATGCCACTGCAGCGGAACCTGCCGATGACGGCGCCTTTACCGTCAGCTTGCCCTCGGGAGAAACGGCGCCTGCGGGTGGGGTGACGGTCACCTACTCCGTAGAGGGAACGGCCAGCAATGGCAGTGATTATGATAGTCTAAGCGGCATGGTGGTCATTCCAGCGGGAGGAAGCACGGCTGTCCTTCCCGTCCAAGTGATCAATGATGCGGAAGAGGAATTGCCCGAGAGCATCGTCGTGACCCTGACGGGAAGCGATCACCCGAGCCTCGGTATCGCGTCGCCACCTCACCATCAAGCCACCATCTACCTCACTAGTGACGAAATGTCAGGCTACCAAACGTGGGTTGCCAACCACTACGCATGGCAAGTGCTCACGGACCCTTCGCAAGAGGCAACCGTATGGGGAGCTCATGCCAACAGCGATGGTGATGTGCTGGTCAATGTGGAAGAATATTTCTACGGCACCTCGCTCGCAGTCTACGATCCAGATCACCCCATCGCGGTCGAGATCATTGAGGACGGCGGCGTGCTTTTCTTAGAACTGATCTTCGCGCGTCGCAAAAGTGTCAGTGGGATCGATGTCGTCATTGAGCAAGGCAACCGCCCCGATGACTGGATGCCCGCCAGCGGTACCAGCGAATCCTCAGAGGAGATCGACTCCGAAACAGATGACGTCCGCGTGCGCTGGCCCATCGGTACCGACTTCCGCCATTTCCTCCGCATCCGCCTCACCGAGAGCGGTCCGTGATCGACAGTGCGCGTCTCGTTTCCGAAGCGTCCTCACCCTTAGCTCGAAAGAGGGAAGCTGAGGAGCCGTCGGCGGAGTAGGTCGAGGGCACGTTGAGTGGTGCGCCATTTGAAGGTCTCCCGGTCGGTAGGGTAGTAACATTTCTCGACATGCGTGGCAGCGCCTTGGCTGGCGAGACCGATGTGAACGGTGCCGACGGGCTTGGTGTCGGTACCGCCGGTGGGTCCGGCGATCCCAGTGATGGCGAGCGCGTGATCGGCTTTGGCGAGTTTGAGAGCGCCTTCGGCCATTTGCTGAGCGACGAGATCGCTGACGACTCCATGGGCGTCAATGGCCGCTGGATCCACGCCGAGAAGGCGAGTCTTGGCGGCATTGGCATAAGTGACGTGGGCTTCTGCGAGGACGCTGGAGGACCCCGAAACATTGGTGATGCGGTTGGCCAAGAGGCCGCCAGTACACGACTCTGCTAGAGTGACCCATTGGCCGAGTTCGGCTAGCATGGCGACGATGCGAGCTTCGATGGAATCGAGCTCGGGTGTCTTGCTAACAAGGTGGTGGGGATAGACCTTATTCACGACCGCATCGGCGCGGGCAAGGGCGTCTTCCGGGCCGAGGCAGCGGAGGTGGACTTCCATGGTCTTGGCGCAATAGCCAATCTCAAGATGAGGAATCTGTGAGAGCTCAGGCTCAAGGTGCTCGGCAAGCTCTGTTTCACCCAGTCCGCAGAATTTCCATTCGCAGCTGAGGACATCGGTGTTGCCGACAATCTGTTGGAGTCTGGGGAGAACCTGCTCTTCCACCATGGGATAGAGTTCACGCGGCGGACCTGGAAGGAGAAAGAGATGCGGATGATTGCCTGTCTGGGGCAAGTACAAGCCTGGAGCAGTCCCATGTCCGTTGGGGAGGACTTCGGCCCCCTCAGGTACCATGGACTGGCGCCGACCGCCCTCGCCGAAGGGTCGATCGCGAAGCGCGTAGTAGGTCTTGATGTTCGCGGCGACGTCCTCGTTGAAATGCAGTTCGACACCTAACAATGACGCCGTGAGCTCACGCGTGATATCATCACTGGTAGGGCCGAGGCCGCCGGTGACGATGAGAATGTCAGCGCGGGGAAAGCGTTCCTCTAAGACATGGCCAATGTCATCGCCGTCAGGGATGCAGGTCTGCCGCTGGATGCGGAGGCCTACTGAGAAAAGCTTTTCCCCCAGGTAGCTGAGATGGGTATTGATGGTGCGACCGAGGAGGAGTTCGGTCCCGGTGTTGATGAGATCGACACGCACGACGTTAGTGCTCGGCAGTGGGAGCGGGTTCCTCAGGGGCGTCTTCGGTGGCTTCCACCGTCAACACTTCGCCCGTTTGCCAGTCAAGGCGTGGCGCGTCTGCCCAAAGATCTTCCAGGGCATAGTGGGCGCGTGTGTCTTTCTGAAAGATGTGCAAGACGACGTCAATGAAATCAAGGACGAGCCATTGGCTTTCGACGTCGCCGTCCCGATGATTGGGGCGGACGGAGTGTTCCTCAGAGAGCTTGGCGATGACATCGTCACGAATGGCCTTGAGGTGGGGCAGTGAGTTGCCCGAGCAGAGGACGAAATAGTCACAAAGATGCGAAAGCCCGCGCAGATCTAGAATGGTGATCTCGGAAGCAAGCTTCTCGTCGGCATAGCGCCCACAGCACTGAGCGAGCGCTGCCCCGGTGGGCGCGCTCTTGGGTTCCCTGGGAGTAGTGACAGACATGAGGAATGAACTATTGATAGAGCAAGTATTTCTGGCGCGCACTGCGGAAGCGGTCATTGGAGGAGCGCCAAGATTGGATGAGTCGCTGAGGACTTTCCTGACTGCGCATGGCTTGTTCGAGCCGGTTGCTTCCGTAAACCTTATTGAAGAGGCTCAAGCCGTCCGCTGAAACGCGAGACAAGAGTCCTCCAGGAACGCGTCGATGCAACTCTAAAATACAGGCGACATCGATAGCGACGAGATCGGCACCACTGCGCGGATCGAAGTGAATGCGGCTTCCATTTCGCCCTGGCCGAGTGGTACTGATATAAGGCTCGAATCGTGTGCCAGGAAATCCATAGCGATTCATGGCGGCAGAGAATTCGTGAGGGTCCACCCCCTCACCGGCAGCAAATTCAAATGGGCGATTGGTGCCAATGCCGACATCGACGGGGGTGAGGCCTCCTAACATGCCGGTCATGGCGTAGTAGAAAGGGGAAATCGATTTGGGGATATTGGGAGACGTGGCTCGCCAACGGAGTCCGGTGTGGTCCCAGAACATGTTCCGAGTCCACCCTCGCATGCGAACCACGTGGAGTTGCGGTCGGCGACCGATCCAGCGCTCACCATTGGTCATCGCTGCGAGTTCGCCTGTCGTCATGCCGTGAACGTATGGGACGGGGATCTGACCGACGAAGGACTTGTATGCAGACTCTAACGGAGGGCCATAAACGCCGTGACCGCCCAACGGATTGGGGCGATCGAGGACGACAAAGGGAATGCCCCGAGCCGCACAGGCCTCCATGGCGAGAGCCATGGTGCTAATGTAAGTGTAACTCCGTGAGCCGATGTCCTGGAGGTCGAAGACCATCATGTCAATCCCCGCCAACTGGGCAGGGCTGGGTTGGCGCGTGACGCCGTAGAGGGAGTAGACGGGTAGTCCAGTAACGCGATCACGTCGAGAGGACACGTATTTCCCCGCCTTGATGTCTCCATCGATCCCGTGCTCTGGCGCATAAAGAGCCGTGAGTTGGACGCCGGGCGCCCGTTGCAGGACTTGGCGCGTCATTTGTCCTCGCCCATTGTAACTCGTCTGATTGCAAATGAGACCGACCCGCCGTCCACGAAGGAGGGCGAAGCCTTGCGCTTCGAGGGCATCGATCCCTAACAGGAACGGTCCGCCGGAAACCTGTCCGCTTTGCGCGGGACGAGTGGAGGCGCGCGGCACGCAGCCGCATAAACACGTTAGGAGAATCAGGACGGATAAAAAGCTTTTGTAATTCACAAGGGTCACTGCTAAGTAGCGCGACTTTATGGAAGATCAGAATCTGGGTCAACTCCTCCTCATGGGAATCCCGGGCGCCGAGCTCGATGCGGACACTGCTAGGCGTCTCAAAGCCATTCAGCCTGGGGGCTTCATCATCTTTGGTCGAAATATCAAGGCACCGGAGCAATTGCGAAAGTTGATGGATGACTTGCGTGACCTCAGTGAAGTGGAGCCGATCCTAACGATTGACCAGGAGGGAGGGCGCGTTTCGCGTTTGCGCCTGATCGGTCAGGAGCCCCCTAACGCCCAAGACTTGCGTAAGAAGAATGACCTCAAGTTGATCAAGCGTCATGGGGAATTGACTGGAAAGATCTTGCGGCTCTTTGGGTTTAATCTCGATCTCTGTCCAGTCTTGGACGTCTCTCATGACGACGAAGCGGATAATTCTCTTAAAGGGCGGTGTTATGGCACGTCTGTGAATGAAGTGATTGAGAAGGCGGCGACCTTCAATCATGCCATGCGGAAACAAGGGATCCTCAGCTGCGGGAAGCATTTCCCGGGTTACGCAAACGCGGATTGCGATGCCCATCATGAACTGCCGGTCATTTCACGGTCGATCGACGAGTTGGAAGCGGAGGAACTGGCTCCTTATCGAGCCATGATACCAGATTTAGATAGTGTGATGGTCTGTCACTCGCACTATCCAGCTTATGATGCAGATCGTCCGCGTTGGCCTGCGTCGCTCTCCAAGAATATTATCACTCAAGTGCTGAGGAATCAGTTAGGGTATGATCATGGACTGGTGATGACAGATGATTTGGACATGGGGGCGATTCTCAATGAGGTGGGATTTGAAGAGGTGATCAGAGAATCGATTCTGGCAGGGAATGACATGGCGATGATCTGTCATCGCGTTGAGATGGTGGAGGATGCCAAGAAGGTGTTGGCGACCTTGCCCGAGCCCGAGCTGGATCAAGCCCTCAAGCGCATTCAGCGGCTGAAGAAACGCATGGTGGCCCCAACGCCTTTCAGCATGGAGGCCTTCGAGGCTGTCAATCAAGATATCTGGGATCTCCGTGTGGCGGTGTTAGGCGAGGAACGGGCAAAGATCCTCAGCGTGGAGGACGGCAAGCGTTCTCCCGTGGAGACGTATTGATTTCTTTCCCTCAAGGCCGCGCTAGGATAGATTCCTGGCGTCGATGAGGAAACGAATCATTCTCTTCTGTCTCCTAGTCATCGCGCTCATGAGCGTGGGGCGTATGATTGTGGAGAAGTCCCTGCAACGTCAGCGGGAGACCCAGGTCGCGGGAAGAGACGTGCGCTTGCGGGATCGTGACACGTTGCCGACGCCCACCGAGCCTTCTTGGGTGACGCCCGAGCCCGAATCGCCTCCGCAGATTCAGAATCTCCCGGAGCCAGAAGAGGAACTGCCTCCCGGTGTGGACATCACGGCGGCGGATACTCCTGCACCGACGGATGAGCCTGAGATGCAAGAGTCGGCAATCGAGACGCTTCTAGCGGAATCACCCATGGATGATCCAGAGGAAGCGTCTGTGGAGGAGGAGGAAGCGCCTGGAGGTGGCTTGGTCATCAATGAGATCATGTTTTACCCCATGCCGCGAGGGGGTGTCGAGCCAACGGAAGAAGAGTTTGTTGAATTGGTGAATGATAGTGAGGTACCGATTGCTCTCAGAGACTATCAATTCACCCGCGGTATTGCTTACACTTTCCCTGACATCACCATAGAACCTGGAGGCTATGTGATCGTTTCTCCCAATGCGACGGCTTTCGCCCAACGTTATCCTGATTGTAAGGCCCGAGTCATTGGCCCGTGGGAAGGGCGCCTGAGCAATGGCGGAGAAGAGCTTCGGTTGGAGAATGCCGACGGCGAAGTGGTCGATCGCGTGGCCTATGCCGATGAGGGAGACTGGGCAGTACGTGGCCTGACTGATCGCGTTCCGATGTCGCAGCGTTCCAGTTTCTCTGGGAATCGCCACTTCTCCAGAGGTGGAGTGGAGGGGTGGGTTTGGCTCAATGCTGCCGATGGGGAAGGGGCGTCGTTGGAGCTGATTTCCTCACAGATGTCAAACAATCAGGGGCAGAACTGGGCCCCTAGTCCGAGCCTTGGAGGGTCGCCCGGTAGGGGCAACGAGCGCCACGCTGGAGACATCGCACCGCTCATTAGCGGAGTGACGCACAAGCCTGCCGTGCCGAAGCCTAACCAGAAAGTATTGATCCTAGCAGAGATCGATGATGTTTCGCAGGAGGCGATAGAGGCTCAGGTTTACTGGCGAGTTTCCGGCTATCGCGACGGCGGTTTCCAATCCGTGGCCATGCAGCCACTCTCGCGCGACCGCTTTGCGGCGGTGCTCCCAGGGCATCCTGACAAAACGGTCGTTGAATTCTATATCCGTGCGACTGATGGCCAGCACGAAAGGGCGTGGCCAGCCAATGCCGACGCTCGCCGTCGCGCTAACGCGCTTTATCAGGTGGATTCGGAGACGAATCGGACGGCAATGGCTTTCTATCGCTTGATCATGACAGAGCAAGAGGCCTCACGCTTTGGCGATAATCCTCACACCAACGCTGAACAGAACACGACCTTGATCGCGGATGATGGGAGTGGTCCCATCATTCGCTATCTCTGCGGGACCCGCGTCCGAGGTGCGGGGAGTCGCAACAACTATCCGCGGCCGATGCGTGTCAATCTTCCCAGTGACCGGCCCTGGAATGGGGCCACACGGATGAATTTGAATAGTGTGTATCCTTGGTTGCAGTTCATAGGCATGAAGATCTTTCAACACGCGCGGCTGCCAGCGCCTAACATGTTGCCCGTGCAGGTGCGTCGCAATGGGCGCGATGAGACCCGCAAACGGATGAAAGATTACGGGGCTTTTGTGCATGCGCAGCCGCTCAATGGCCAGTTTCTCGACGAGCACTTGCCCCATGACGACGGCGGTAATCTTTACAAGAAGGTGCGCCCTGACAATAGTTGGTCCTGGCACAATGGCTACATACGCGGCTATCAGAACGACGGTTGGCTGAAGCGGTCGAATGCTTCGGACAATGACTGGAGCGATCTCGATCGCTTTCTGGGCGTGATGACCAACGCTCCAAGGGAGCGTGACTACCTGCAGCGCGTGGCTGAGGTCATGGACATTGATCAATGGCTTCGCTATCTCGCGGTCATGGCCCTGATGAACAACGGTGAGGGGGGCATTGCCAACGGCATAGATGACGACTACGCCATCTATCGCGGTGTCCAAGACACGCGCTTCATCGCCTTGCCGCATGACCTCGACACCATCTTGGGGGTGGACGAGAGTCCCAGTGATCCCACGCACACGCTCTTTGACTTTGTCAGCCGAGGCAATGAATTGGAACCCTTGGTGCCGTTGTTCGCCCAGCCAGAGATCCAGAAGCGTTACTTTGAGATCATGGCAGAACTGATTCAGACCACCTTTTCCAATCAATCATTTGGAGCGTTGTTAGATCAACATCTCGAAGGCTGGGTTCCGCAATCCATGATCGAGGAGATGAAAGACTTCATGCAACGGCGCATCGCCTATGCGGCGATGGAGATTCAAGACGCCATCGAGCGGCCATCGCCCCTGCCGGCACCGACGACGCAGGGGACCTGGGAGAGCGCGATTGGCAAGGTGGTGCTGAATGAAGTGCTTGCGATGAATGTGAGAGCGCATGCGCATGGGGAGACGTATCCTGATCTCATTGAGCTGCGCAACACGACGACAAAGGCGCTTTCCTTGGGAGGCATGAGTCTGAGTGATGATCCCGAGAAACCAGGGAAGTTCATCTTCCCAGAGGAAACCTCCCTCAAGGGGAAGGGAACGTTGGTACTATACGCGGATCAACTGGAAATAGAAGGTGAGCTGCACACGGGATTTGCACTCAAACAGGAAGGGGAAACCCTCACCCTTTATGATCGTGCGGGCGCGGATGGGAGGCGTGCGATCCTTGATTCAGTCGTGTTTGGACCGCAAGTGGCCGATTATTCCATCAGTCGCAGTGCTAGCCAACCGGCCACCTGGACCCTCACAAAGCCCTCCATCGGAGAACCCAACGGCGCTTCCGTGCCTCTCGCGAGTCCCAGTCATCTACGCATCAACGAATGGTTAGGCGCTCCAGAGGCGCGGGCGCTTGATGATTTCGTGGAGATCTTCAACACGAGCAAGCAGGTGGTGGCTTTAGGAGGAATGGCAGTGACGAATCACTACATGGATGCGCCTGATGAACATCGCTTGCCTCCGCTGAGCTTCCTGGGCCCGGAAGGGCTTCTTCTTATGGAATCCCTTGGCAAAGCGAGTTCACAGCGGCATCCGTGTGACCTTCCGTTTCGGCTAGGCTCGCACCACGGCTGGATCCGTTTGGTAGCAGTCAATGATGTGGAGATTGATAAAGTGCACTATCATTGTCATCGGCCAGATGTGTCTCAGGGCCGCTTGCCCAATGGTAGTGGGAACATCGCCTACCTCACGCTTCCGTCTCCTGGGAAGGCGAATATGTCTGCGCGCGACGTCTCGGCACATGTGCGAGGACTGGTGTTGGGGCTGCGTGTGTCGGAGATCATGTACCACCCGAAGAATCCTGAATTGGAATTCATCGAGTTCACCAATGTTTACACAGAGGCGATCGATCTCGCGGGGGTTCGACTCACGAATGGAGTGACGTTTGCGTTTGAGGAGGGCATGTTAGAGCCAGGAGCCTTTCTTGTCTTGGTCAACAATCAAGAGGTCTTCAGGTCGCATTACGGTGAGGAGGTGCGCATCGGGGGGCAATTCGATGGCAAGCTTTCGAATGGCGGAGAGACCTTGGAAGTGCGCTTGCCCGATCCTTCCAAGGTGGCCATCCAGCGTTTCCAATACAATGACAACTGGTATGGCTCGACTGATGGACGCGGGCATTCGCTCACCGTGCTCGATGCGAGGGTTGACGTGAAACGCTGGGGCGACATCAGCAACTGGCGACCGAGCCCCGAAGAGGGGGGCTCTCCTGGGAAATAGCCTTGGGATCAAAGGTGGACGCAGGCATCGCCTAGCACTTCCGCCAGAGGATCGGCATCCCGAGCGCTCATCCCGAGGTGAAGATGTCGGCACCAGCCTTCTCCGTGTGCAAATCTGTTCGCAGTCAGACGAGCGATGCGACGCGATTCGTCATCCATGGCCGCGAGGTAGGAATCCATTCCCTGACTTTGATCGAGCCATTCCTTTTGAGAATGGTGTTCTGATAGTGCTTGACGCGCCGTATCGGAGGCATTCATAGAAACGCTCCCGCAATTGCCGCTGGAGAGATCCAGCTTGCGCAGGGCGAATCCCTTTTCGCGCAAACGCAGCATGGTCCCGGTGGCGATCACCGCGCGTTCATCCATTTCATGCACCTCCTGTTTCTGGACGATGGCGGTGACCAAGGTGATGGTCAATTTCCCGTCAAGGTGCTCGCGAAATAGCGCCCTATCGTTCCCATGAAGGCCACTGTATGTATCACAGGCCTGATCGTCGTTGGCTGTGCCTATGGGTGGCTTTCCTATCCATGGAACATCCTTGGGATGGCGATTGGGGCTGCGATGGCTAGCCTTGTGTGGTTTGGTGAGGATCGTGAGGTCGTTCTGCGGTTTGGTCGGCTGACCTGGACGATTCCAGAAGTGTGTCGGCACTTCCTGATCACGGGTGATACAGGAAGCGGGAAGACGACAAGTGGCATCCATCCGATCCTCGTGCAATTGACGCAGAATGTGCCGGACTGGGGCGGTCTGGTTCTCGGTGTGAAAGGTGATGAGCATGCGTTCATCACGAGACTCGCAGAAGCCCACGGGCGTTCGGGTGATGTCCTTCATCTGCAGGTGCGGCCAGTCGATGCGTCTACGAATTGGACTCCACCTCATCGCTACAACCTGCTTTCGGATCGAGGCCTTCCATGGATGACTCATGCCAAGATGATTGTGGATGTCGCGGCGAGTGTGACGGATGGAAAGCAATCGGCCTTCTTCCGTTCGATTGCTCAGCTGTCATTGAGCAATGCGTTCGAATTGCTTGATCAGCTGGACGTTCCGGTGACGCTCTCGCGTGCGCACCAACTTCTGACCTCGATGTCGACCATGAAGGCGGCCCTGGAGAAACTCGCGCAGCTTCCGCCAACGATCGAGCGAGCACGACTTGCGGAGTTTTTCGCGAGCACGTTCACGTCGGCGCAGGCGCATGAGCAGCGCGAGGGGATTGAGGGCACGATTAAGACCTATCTGGGCTTCTTTCTTCACCCTGACATTACAGCGGTATTTTCTAGCGACGAACCGAACACCTTTTCTCTGCCTGCTGTTGACGAAGGCGGCATCGTTTCGGTTACCATGCCTCAGCGATTTGCGACGGAGCGGCGCTACATTCACACTTATCTCAAATGCCTCTTCTATTACCACGCGCTTCGTCGGTTCGATCGGCAGCCGGATAGACGCGAGGACAATCTCCTCTTGTTAGTAGCCGATGAGTTCCTAGACATCGCGACATCGAGTGAAGATGGGATGAGTGATCACAAGATCGCGGATCGCGTGCGGGCGGCGAAGCTCGCGATCATCGCGGCGGTGCAATCTGAGGTCTCGCTGGATCCGGCTATCGGAAAGGAGAAGCGCAAGGTGTTCGCTCTCAACATGCGCAGCCGTCTCATCTTCCGAGGGGCCGATCTTGAGGGAGCGACGGCCAGTGCGGATCACATCGGGAAACGGACCGTTTGGAAGACTTCTCGCAGTGCGAAGGGCATGGAAACGGCGACATACACGAGACGCGAACAGGAGGAGTACATTGTCAAGCCAGCGAAGCTGATGCGCCTCAAGGATCATGTAGGCGTGGTCGTTCACCCTTCAAAGCGTTGGATCAACAAACGCCTCTGCCCGATCTTCAGTCTCAAGTAACGACGACGCTGTTTCGGGAGAGAACCGGAGAGAAGCCTCGCCAAGGAATCCATAGTACCTCCCTTGTCTGGGCCAATGGCTCAGTTGCCACGCCCTAACACCACGCGAAATCCTCGATGGTCATACCGGTTCTCCGGCGCATCGCGATCACGGTGATACAGGCTCAGGCTCTCCGCCGTGGCGCTCATCCAACTCCCACCACGCAAGACCTTGTGGCGCACATCCGGCGCCCACCAATCCTCACACCATTCGCACACATTTCCTGACAAATCATGCAAGCCCATGGCGTTGGCAGGAAACGAACCCACTGGCGCGGTGCGGGCATAGCCATCTTCATAATCCTTCACCACCTCCCAGCCCGGCCAGCGATGCGACCGTGACTCGACACTCCCATAGTTCCCAAATCGCCCTTCCGGCGGCCATTCCTTCCCCCACGGAAACCGCAAGCCCGCCGCTGCGTTGAAACGTTCCTGAGGTGTTTCGCCCGATTCCTCACCCAGCCCTGCGGCCAGGCTCCACTCCGCATCCGTCGGCAGTCGATAGCGATGGAAGGCACGCAAGCGCCCCTCCTGCTTCTCACGCAACGTCAGCCATGCACAGAACCCCTTCGCATCATCCCAGCTCACCCCGCACACGGGATGCGCCTCCGTTTGCGGAAAGCCTGGATTCTCCCAGTTCTGATTCACCCCAGGCTTCCACCCCAACTCACCTAGCACATGCATCGGCACCGATTCGGTGGTTATGTCATGCCCGCTGCTCTCTGCAAACACGCGATAGTCGCCCACGCGCGTCGGATAAACCGCAATCAACACCTCCGTTCCTTGCAAAGGCACCAAAGGCATGTCCAGGCTGTTGAACCATGGATTGCTGGACGTCGCCTCCGCTGGATCACCCCAAGCGTCCACCGAACGTGCCCCATCTCCTTGCAACCCACTCCGCACCGTGGCCCAAAGGACTCCGCCAGCCGCCACGGCTGCCATCCCCAGCAGCGCCACCTTCTGCCATCGCGCCAGCCCCGTCCTGACAAACGCTCTTTCAATGACTTCCCACAGCGCAGCCACCGAGTCATAGCGATCTTCCGGGCGTTCCATCACCGCCTTGCGCAGAATTCGATCCCATCGGCGCGATACCCCAGGGCGTCGACTCGGCACCATCGCCGACCCTGGCGAAGGCACATCACCAGTCAGTGTTTCGTGTAACAAGATCCCTAAGCTGAACACATCTGCCCGCGCATCTGTGGGGTCACCGCGCCGTTGTTCAGGTGCCACGTAGTAGGCGGTCCCCAGGCCACCCTCACGTTCCTCCAAACCCACCGCCGCCAACCCAAAGTCAATGATGCGCACCGCATCATCCTCACCAAACATCACATTCCCCGGCTTCAGATCCCGATGCAGAATCCCACGTCCGTGCGCATAGTTGAGTGCCTCACACAATTGCCTCGCTACTTGCAAGGTCTCTGCCTCCTCCAATGGTCCTTGCTGTTGTAGTCTCTCCGCGAGAGTGTCGCCCTCCACATACTCGGTCACCACATAGGCATTGCCACCCGAGGTTAGCCCACCGTGATAGAAATGCAGGATGTTTGAATGATGCAAATCCGCTAGCGCCCGAGTCTCCGCACCCAAGCGATCTGCCATCGTCGCATCCAGTGACGAGCTATTACTGATCTTAAGAATCACCTGGCGCCCATAAGACGTCTCCACCGCCCGATAGACATTGCCCATCCCGCCTGCCCCGATCCACTCGATCTGAGAGAGTTCAGGAAAGGCCGATTCAATGCCGTCCCGCGTCATCGGCAGCCGCTCGGTCACGAGAGGCTCGATGTCCGTCACCACACCGCGCATGCACGTCGGTGTGCCCAGCAGAACGACCAAAGGTTCCTTGCAGCGCTCGCAGACAGCAGGCAAGTCAGGCGCGGCTTCACTCATCGCAAGGCTATACGGAAGCCCGTTGGAATAGCTGCAGCAAATACGCCAATTCTGCCTTGGCTTCCTCCGGATCACGCACGGTGGACAACACTTCCTCACGCAGACATAGCGCGAAGTGCTGCCGCATTCTCGCCAACCACCCACGCACACTGGATTCCTTTGCCGAGAACTTGGCAGCGATTGCCGCCGAAGAAAGCGCCGCCGGGCTCTGCAGCATCCGCGCTTTCAGGATTTCGAAGCGCTCCGGATGAGAACGGAAATGGTCCCTTCGCAAGCGCTCCAGGGCCCGCTCGAACATCGTCATGGCCCACTCTCGGTCAAAGGCTTCGTCCGGCTGTAGACCATCACAGATCAGATCGGCATCCTCCAGCAATGGGAGCGGTGGTTCACCGCCACCCCGCTTCTGAGCCTGGGCTGCTCGCCAATGATCCTTCATGTGATTCGCCGCCGCGGACTTCAAGAATGCGCGCAGGCTCCCTCTCTGAGGGCTTGCCTTCAGGAAACCGCCACTGTGGACAAATTTGGTCAGCACCTCGTGTGCCCGATCCTCACAATCTTGGAGCGCAGCTCCCAAATGCCGCAAGTAGCCGATCAAGGGCTCTCGATACGCCAAGCAGATCTCTTCCAAGAACGCCTTCCGGCTCCGAGTCGTCGCCGCCTGAAGCCCCTCCATCATCGACCATCGCGTCTCCGGAAACTGTCCTCCCAAGCCACTCATCGTCACCGTCTTACTCGCTTCATCTCCAATGCCATCATTCGGATTCTTGGGCCTCAGACAAGTAAATTCACGTCCTCCAAGCACGAATTCTTAGAAAAAGCGGACAATCTCGCAGCGCGGGAACCGATTTCTCGTATCGACTTGTAGATACCATGCACTCTCCCGTCATCACTTTCGGAATCATCGCACTCGTCGGCCACCTGGCCCTTGGCGTCATCCACGCCCAGAGTGTGCACCAGGGCATCACCCAGATCCAGGACGGTCGCATGACCATCCACAAGATCGACCTCAGCTCCGGCGCCGAACTTCGTCACCTCGTCGGCACCCCACAAGCCAGCCCAGGCACGCGGAGCTACTACGGCCCCAACAGTCGCGACACCGCCTACCCGAAGCGCAGCCAGACCAGCTTCATCAACGACCTCGCTGATGAACCGTGCAAAGCCGCCCTCATCAACGGCCAGTTCTTTGACCTAAGCAAGAACCCCACCTGTCTCGCCTTTCCGGTCTATAGCGATCGCCTGCGTTGGGTCAGTGGAGGTTGCGAAAGCCCGAACACCTGGCCCTACGAAGCCGACCGCCTCCTCTTAGAAATACACGACCGAGGAGCGACGCTCGGCCGCCTCTACAACGACGGCCTCGTCGGGAGCAGCGCCAAGTTCCGGCTCGCCGGATTGGTTGCGGGCAAGAACCTCAAGGGAAGTTGGTATCAGAACCAAACCATGATCGCCCTTGGCGACTATCACAGTCGCGATAGCCGCTACCGCACCCTTTACATCCTCAGCGGACGCTACGTCCGCGAACGCGACGCCATCAACACCTTGGTCCGCTATGGCGCCGCGCGAGACAAGATCATGCTCATGGACGGCGGTGGCTCCACCTTCCTCAGCACTTGGACACCCAGCGGTCAGCGAACAGACAACATCCGCACCAGCCGCCAGATCCCCCATGCCATCGCCGTCCTAGCAGCTCCCGAACCCACCCCCATCCTCACCGATACCCAGAAAGCCAAGCACGTCTTCCGCACCCTGGAACAACGCTCTAGCGCTTTCCCCGCCAACCAACGCGGCACTTACACTGAAACCTCCGGCATCTTCCAACAACGCTACCACAACGGCACCGCCCTCTACATCGACCGCCAACGCATGCTCTGGTACTTCTTCAATCGCCGCTGGACGAACACCAACCGCAACCTCGACTGGTGGTATGCGTGGAGCAACTAACATCTTCTTGTAGCCGAATTCTTGTCAATTCATAGAAATATGGAAATTAGACGATCTCGTTTCACAAAAGCGCCTCCGAATGCTTGGGCATTGAGTCTCTCAAGGATTATCCTGACCCTTCTGATTCTCTTTATTCCTACTGCCTGTACGGTATTGGAAACAAAGATCGAGGAGGTAAGTGCTCTTCAGGATGATCTCAAGCGGTTGCCTGAAGCAGCGAAAGGCACTGGCGACTTCTTAGGGGCTTTGCTTCGAGGCGATAGTAAACGCCTCACGCTTAGTTCGAAGGGGCTTAACAGCGACGGAGCCAACCGCTCTGAACCTGCCGAAAACAATAAGCCCACGCCATTGACGCCGGAGCAGGTTGCAGAAAGGAAACGGGTGCTGACGGAATTGCGAGATTGGCGTTCCCATTTGGAAGTGGGCGACCATTTCAAACATTACCAATGGGGGATTCCTGTCACAGATGAGGTCATCGCAATTACTGGACAAATGGTGCACTATCGTTGGAAGAACTTCATGGGCGTGAGCAAACAATCGGTTCATATGTCATATGTGTTCCCACCGAAATGGGGATTAGTGGGCAAGATTCGGACGGCGTGCAATGGGTTCAATTTAAACCATACGGCTATAGGAACGACCTATTCCGTTCAGGTGGACACGAACAATCCGGATCTCTTCACCTCTTTAGACCGGCTGGAAAAAGTTAATCGCGAAGTCAGCGAACAAGAGCCGAGCGAAATGCGTGACGCGGCTCAATTTTGCGCAAGTTATCGCCATGCGCTTGAGCGTGCTAATGACAGGTTAAAGAAGCGCAACAAAGAATAGAGCCTCGGATCGCTAATAACACAATACCATGACAGTAGTAGGAGACAGCAGCGGTGAGCGCTGCGACTGCAATAACATCGATAAAGCTGTGGAGTTTATCAACAAGCGCCCACACGAGCATTACGTGATCTACAACGCCACCGACGATCTGATCAAGGCCGTGCGCGAACGCGTGCGAGCGACGATCAAGAAAGGATAGTTTTAGATTATTCCAAGATGCGGTGGGCGCTAGCTTTGCAGGCTCTACAGGCATCGAGACGATCAAGAACAGCCATCTTGAGAGAGCAAATCGCGGAAACTGGGGCCAGCTTGTAGAGCGGGCGGTCCGTCACTCAAATCCCAATTAATTAAACCATGTCTACCATGAAACGAATCAAGTCGCTCCGCTCTTGGATTCCTTTGTTGACCATCTTTATGATGGCCACCGTTTGGATTCTCAGCAAGCTTTCGGTGAAGGAGGCGACGCCTAATAGGCCTGCGCCAGCTATTGCCGAAGGCGAAACGGTGCCAATCATCGAAACAGAAATCGGCTCGCCTCGAGACAAAGAGATTGCTGACGTGCCTGACGATCTGAAAACGGGCATGGTCGTACGAAACGAAGATGGAAGCATCAAAGAGCTTGAGCCATGGCATCCCTATATTGGGCGGGCGGCTGCCTATACGCTCAATGCTGAGAAGATCGACCACGCTGTCAGTGAGTTGCGTCAGGGCAGAGAAAGCAGTGTGATGCTTGATCTATTTGAACATGGGACTTTTCGGTTAAACCTTGCTACGGAAGATCGCCTTGGAGAACGCATGGAGGGTTATTCGGTGAGAGGCAGTTTTCCGGGTTATCCGGGGAGTATAGGAGCGCTGGCGAAGTTTGGTGAGAGTATTGCATTAGTTGCCATCATTCCGAATCTCGGATATTTCAGATCTCGATATCACAATAATGGTGTCCATGGAGTGATTGAAGAAGTGAGCAGCATGGGGCTTTGTGGTTTATGTTCGAATGATCTTCATGGGGCAGCCAATGAAGGAGCAGGAATCTCCGTGGTAATTCCTGCCGGATACTCCATTGTATCAGACTTCGAGCGCGTCGATTCAATTACTATCGACCTCTGTGTGGGGGTTACTCATAACGCTGCATTATGTGCGCAACAAGGTATTCAGTTGGACGATAGTCTCGGCAGGACCTCCGCGCTCATTAAAAACACAACCCACTCCGTTCTGGCTGCTGCTATTGCCTTCGTGAACGCTGTTCACCTGCAGAGCGGATCGCCTGCTAAGTTTAGACTGGTGAGCACTGCGCTGGATATTGATGAGCCGGAGGACAGTAGAACTCGCTCCGAACTAGATGAAATGAATCCATTTCACTCGTCGTATAACGACTCCAGGTTCTCGAGCCTTACCGAAATTGGGCGGAACACCGGAGCTGATTTGATAGTTCTGGTGCGGTCGGATGATGGGTCGGGCTTCTCAGGTAGTGGGTATATACCCTATATCAAAGAAAACGGTGAAGAGATTGTGGGTATAAAGGTGGGCTTTTCTGTAGCTGAAATCGCGGATCTGGAATTGGTGCTAGCGCACGAAATTGGTCACAACCTTGGTTGTCGGCATGATCGGGAAGAAGACGCTGAGAACCCATCTTTCAGACCTAGTGATCAGCCGTTTAAGCCAGCTAATTATGGCTGTTTGATAGATGTTGGGGAGCGCCAATATGGATCGATTATGAGTTATCCGAGAGGAGAGGGATTATTCGGGACTGGAGAACGCTTCTATTTGCCTTATTTTTCATCCACTCAGCTTAGACTCGTTAGTGCGACATCAATCCATTCCTTGTGGGGGCATGATGGCATGTCATGTAATAATGTGGATGTGATCGGGCATGTGTCACATTTGGTGCGAAACAATGGGGATGGTTACGTAATTGAGAGATCGGACGTGCCCAGCGTAAGGGATGCTCATTGGGCCAGCGAATATATTCAAGCATGTATTGATCTCGGGATTATGAGCAATGGAGATGGGCAAGGTAATATTGATGATCGAGCGTGGATGAGTATGGAGCAATCTGCAACTCGAGGCGAGATGATACAGTTACTCACGAAGACGGCAGAATCTCTAGATCCAAACTTCTTCATTGAATATGCTGATCCTCCCGGCGATTATGATCCGTTCCCAATGGATGCCAAACTCAGAGAGGCTGCCGAAGGAGAGTTTTTTAAGAGCGTGCGCTTTCTGGCTTTTAATGGCGTGATCAATGCTTTGCGGGAAGATGGCTCGGTTAAGCCCTATTTTTATGTCAATCGCCCTGCCACTCTTGGCGAGATGGTTCTTTTTGGTGCTAGAGTATTCGGATTCGGTGAAAGTGGTCAAGCTAGTGCAGAAGATATTTTCAATCATTGGCGGGACCAATTGCGTGACTGTAAATTCCAAGTTCCTGATGTGGGGGAGGGTGTGGGCTTTAAGAATAGTTATAGCACTGGTGCCGTTCTAAGTAGGAACTCGGTTAGCACTTGGCGAGATGAGGTCGGAATTGTGAATCTGGGATTCAATACCGGTGAAGGTAGATTGCACGACCAGGGCTATTCGGTGGCCGCTCGGCGAACGGTTTTTGCGAAATTCATGATCAATATGTTGCACTACTTGATGACGCCGGAAGGGCACCGCAGCCCGCTCGGTGACCTTAGGGGATTGAAGTAAACGTTTCTAAAACCAAGTCCTATGATTTTTAATGTAAACGGTCGCTTGATCGGTCTATGGATTGCATTGCTGTTATCCTTTGGCTCGTTACTTTTGATTTCCGACTCGGCAGAAGGCGCGGTTTTGGGCCGCAAGCTTGAGTATATCTCAGGGTCCATTGATTCTGCGTTGCCCCCTCCCATGACGGAGGTGCCTCTCTCGATTGAGTCCGGCGGTGTGATTCCGTTTGGGCCGGGGGAAACGCGCAGTTCCGATGGCAAGAAGCTAACTTACTATTGGTCGGCCCGCGTAGGAAGGCTGGAATCGCTGGTGCCAGGGCATCACCAGATCCGGTATGTCGCTCCCCAAACGGGTGTGGCGGCCGAGGATTCTCTTTATCTTTGGATCGGTTCTGAGGGCGGCAAGACGCGGGAGTATCTCTTCAATATCACGATCACTCCGACCGCCGACTCAAGCTTGGGAATCGATCCCAGTGTGGGTGGTGATTTGACTGCGAGTTATGTCCCGGCATCGGGGACGTTTGATGTGTCGTATCGCTTGGGATCCGACGTAAGGAAGGCCTGGATTTCACGTTCTTTTGATGGACGGTTGTGGTCCAATGTCGATATCATTGACCCGGTGACCGACTCGAATCGCCAAGGTGTGAGAAGTGTTACTGTCGAGGGGAGTGATAGCCGGAGCTTGGTTCATTTTCGTATTTATGCGGATATTGGTTTGCCTAAAGGAGTGGCTGGAACTCCGAAAGAGATTGCTTATGCGCCCGCGACCCCTGGGGGCAAGAATCTGGAATTGCCGACGGCTCCAACACTTTCGATCAATGGCTACGAAACGCGTGCTCCACATGTGAGACTCGGTTGGTCACGGATCAATGATCGGAACAACGATGACAACGTTGTCTTCTATGAGGTTGAGTATGCGACCAACCGGAGCTTCGATAACTCAACACTGCTGAACATAGGGAATCCCGCTACTGGTGGGAATATGTATGAGCGATTGAGCTATACGGTCACCGGCTTGGATGACGATCACACCTACTACTTTCGGGTGCGAGGGAGCAACCATGTGGGAGCAGGTTCATGGAGCAATGTTGACAACATTCGGATCAATATTCCGGACCTGCCGGTCTTCAGCCAATCGAACCCAATCGCTCCCGCCAACGGAGCGCAGAACGTGTCCAAGACACCCGAACTTCGCTTTAGTGTCTACGATCCAGATGGCGATCCGCTCGATTTTGCCATCTACTGTGGCGAATCGCCGGGCCAGCTCTCAAAGATCCGAGGCTTTGGTGATTGGGGAGAGCAAGGCGGCATGCGGTTCTCGCCTTCAGAGTGGAGAGAGCCGCTTAAGCCCAACACGACCTACTATTGGCAAGTGCTGGCCCGCGAGGTGGGACATGGGATTGGCTACTATGATGGAACCTATCCAGCGTCGCCGACCTGGTCATTCACCACGGAGAACAGTGGATCGTCTCTACAGATCCAGCAGGTGACGTTGATCGCAGGGGAGGTGGCTCCAGAATCGACGCTGACGTATCGTGCAACGATCGCGAATCAAGGCAATGCGGCATCGGCGCCGAATACCTTGAAAGCGGCCTATCTCAAGAACGGCAGTGAATGGCCCTTTCTCCACCTGGTGGGAGGCGATATCCCGGCATTGGATCCAGGGCAAAGCGCCGTGACGGAATTGTCTGTGCGCTTTCGAGACACCCTGTGGACATCACCCATGGGAACACTCTACGACAATGTTCTGGTCAGTGGGGCGTCGTCCATCCGGTTCTATCTGAGTCGGCGAGATGACCAGAACACATCGACTCCCACGGCGACCGTTCCGGTCAGTTACGAGAGTGAGGGACCAGCGATTGAACACTTTCTTTTGAGAGGCTATAGCGGGTCCAATAGCACGCCTCGTGGGACTCGCCTACAAATCGATGCGGTGGTGCGCGATGACATTCGCACTTCAAGCGTGCGATTTGAGTATCGGACGTCTGCCAGTGGGGCGTGGACATTCCTGGATGAATATACGGGTAACGTGCGACCCGTCATGGAATTTGCAGATGCCTCAAATGGTGGAGATACGGATGGCTCATCAGGATCCGTCAGGTGGTTTGTGCCCTACACTGTCCCAATTACCTCTGCCTTTGCCGTGCGGATGACTGCTTGGGATGACGAGGGACAACAGACGAGCGCTATTTCCCCAAATTTTTCCATCTATGACGGTAGTGTGACGGTGACTGTGGGGGCTACGGAGTTGGATACCTACAGGGTGGGCGATGTGGTTCGGTTCCCGGTGACCGCCGTTGTGCCGGGTCCCATCGTGTCCTACAAGATCGAACTCATTAGTTCAACTGGCCCCGAGAATCTGATCACTGAATCGGGATCGGTGGAGAATCCAATCGAGCTGCCCGAGGTGCTTAGTGTGGAGATCCCCCCTTACGATCGGTATGTTTTGAACGGCGCTTCGATTAGGGTGAGTGTGGAGGCGAGCCTGCCTTTTGGTCAAGTAGATGGGAACGATGTCACCGATAATACCTTCAATCTTGTCGCCGCTGAGCCTCCTGCTCCATTTGATGAAACCATCGAGATGTATCCCCATCGGTATTCCTTCCCGTCAGGGTCCATTTGGAGAGAGGATCTGGTCGAACCCGTCACCCTAGCCTGGGAGAATGACGACCGTGTGCACACGGTCTATCGTCAGTGGCACTACTACAACCTGAACAATACGGACCATTCGGGAGAGGCTGACTACCACGTTGTTTATGATAGGCTCCTGGATCAGGTAACCACCAAAGGATTGCCGAACAACTATCAGGCTGTCGACTCGCATTGGTTTGGTGACCGGGCTTATATTCTTGCTGCCAACGGCCTCAATATTTATCTCTTCCAGGATCTTGGGAATAGCTTCACCGCGCCCCAGTATGTTGGGACTGTAGAGAGTGTGGAGCGGGCAGTGCCAAGGTTGTTTGAATATGGCGGGGAACTTTATTTTCAATATGTCGCGAACGCCACGCAGTCTTCAGCAAACCGGAGAAATACTTTTCGGCGCGTGGCGCCATCGCTTGGTGCGCCTGTACAGCAAGCGCTGCAGTATCTTGGTCGGCGCGTACATTATGGTCCTTACATTAGTAGTGACAGGGGTGTCTTCAATCGAAACAGCGATCTTACGGCAAGCTCGCTTTTGGTCGGCTTCAGCAGTAACCGATACGTTTTCGAGAATAGTGCAGGGAATCTCTCAGGTTTGCGCCAGGCCTACGAGAACTCGACTCATGTCGCCTACCTCTACAATCACAGCGGAGTAGCAACAACTATTTGGAACCTCAATCTGAATGAAACCTACCATCGAGCATTTGATGACTATCTTTATGCGATTGGTAGGGGCAGTTCGGTAGTTCCAGGTGAAGATGGTAAGAACGTGATTGTTCGCCGAGATCGGCAGACGAATGAAGAACATCGCTATGCGATTGGTACTTACGACGGTCTTACCGATACTCTGGATCGAGCTGCGGTGTCTGATGGAAAGTGGGCTGCTTTGAGTTGGGGACGGTGGCTGACGGTTGCGAATCTGAGTGGGGACATTCAAGCGCCCGTAGTGGTCGCAAACGATATTCCAGAAACGTTCACGCCCAGCCACGCTACCTCTGTTCTCTGGTCCCAAGCGGACTCTGGTGGATCTGTTGTGCGTGAAAGCGTTGGCTACTGGAACAGCGGTAGTTTTGTCGTATTACATGAAACTTCAGGGCCGGATCTTAGCGGGAATCGTTCGGTGGATATTCAACTTCCCAATCTGCCTTCCGTACTTGTGAGAATCGAGTCTGAAGATGCCCATGGGAACACTGGAACTTACGAGCAAGTGATCAAGCGTGCTGCGCCCATCAGTATTACTGTTTCCGCTTCGCCATTGTCTGTGAATGCTGGAGATCTCGTGACAGTACAATGGAGTGCATCACCGAATGATCCATTGCGGGTCTATACGGTGATGGTAAGGCGAAGTGGAGAAAGTGTGTGGGCTGTTGCTGGCCAGGCTATAGGAGATCACTACGCCCTGGATACTTCGGGATTCTCCGGGCAGTATGAGGTGAAAGTGGTTGCTGAAGGAGGGCAGGGCGTGCTTTCCGGGACTGTTGAGGTAACCGGTGACGATTTGGTATTCTATCCAGAAGAATTTGTCCCATCGGCGTCGACCTACTGGGTCGCAGCGGCGAATCCAACGGCAGATTTGCGATGGTCAACGAATCAAGAGGTCTCAAGCGAACTTGCCTACGAAGTTCAGGTGCGTTGGGACCAAGCAGGTGACTTCCAGACAATCGCGACTACCCACGAGAAAGGGTACCGGATCGCCACAGATGGACACTCCTCGATAGAGTGGCGGGTGGGCGCAGTGTGGCGGGGCAGCGAGGTAATCTCTCCGAGTTTTGCCATGACTCTCGAGAGCGTGGGCAACGCGAACACACCAACGTTATCCCTTGAGAACGTAGAAACTGAGGATCCTTCAGTCCTCATCAGCTGGGAGGCTGATGGTGCAGACGAGGTGGTGCTCTATCGCTTGGATACGCAATCGGGTGACACGATCGAGTTGGCTCGTTTGTTAGGTGATACAGAAAGTTTTCGGGACGACACGGTTGTGCATGGAGGACAATATGACTATTCGATTGGCTTGGTCGTTCGTGGGGATGTCGGTGAGCAGGGGCCTAGCGCCGCAATTACGGTGAATACGCCGCTGCCTCTTGGCATTCAATTTGAGAATACGAACTACGAGACCGTGAATAACAACGAAATCACGGTGCGATGGAACCCCATTCTCCCTGCAGGAGAGACGGTTGTGTTTGCCGCTTATGAAGTGATCCTTCGCAGGGGTGGTGGCGCGATTGTGGAATCCGAAATCGCGCCTGCCGGAGGGGCTTTGCTGCGCGAGATGGCTTACGAAGGCTTGGCATATGGTCAAAGCTATGTCGTCGAGGTTTTCTCATTGGGCCCAGACGGTCGTCATTTTAATCAGACGCCAGTGCGGCATTACTTCTATACTGGACCAGACAATCGCCAGATCACTGAGCGCCCAGTCGTCCAAGCGATTCAGGATTCGGGTAGTATTCGCCTTCAGTGGAGTGCTCCTCCCAATGCTGATAGCTATGATGTATTCAGGATCAACGGGGAGGGAGCCCAAGAATGGCTTGCCAGGATCGAAGGAACCAGTTTCTCAGATCAGAGCTTCACTCAATCGGGGGCTTTCTCGTATATCATCCGTGCGCGAAATGAATTTAGTTTCTTGGATTCGCTGCCGACTTCGAGTTTCAATGTTGTACTTCCTCCCAGATGGATCTCGGAGCCACAAGACACCATCGTTCTCTATGGTCAGTCCGTGACTCTGATGGCGGAAGCTTCAGGGGGAGCTTCTTATCAATGGTTCCAGGGCGAAACCGGTGACGCATCAGTGCCGATAAACGAAGCCGTTTCCACTTCGTTTACAACGCCTCCGCTCACAGAGGACGCTTCTTATTGGGTGCGAGCTATGAATTCAGATGGATCCATCGATAGCCGAACGGCTGAGATTACGGTCCAGAGGATGCCCGAGTTTGTTTCTCAGCCTCAAAGCACCATGGTGCTGCCTGGCAATTCAGCGACGTTGACTACGACTGTATTGGGAATCCCTTCTCCGATTGCGCAGTGGTATGAAGGGAGCGTGGGCGATACCTCCAACCCGATAGCGGGAGCAAACTCTTTCACTTACACGACGCCTTCTCTCGCCGCTGATACGAGCTACTGGGTCGCTGCGACAAACGTTGTCGGGACAGTGGCAAGCGATCAGGTAGTGGTCACGGTCGCTGAGTTGCCGACGATCACGGACGGCCCTGCAAGCTTCACGATCAGCCCTGGTGAATCGGTTTCCTTGCAAGTCGAGGCCTCTGGGATCCCTGCGCCGACGTATCAATGGTATGTCGGAGAGAGTGGTGATGTCTCCAATCCGATCGCGGGTGCGGCATCACACACATTTACCTCTCCAGCTCTATCGGAGTCCACGAACTACTGGGTTCGCGTGAGCAATATCGCTGGGATGGTAGATAGTATCACTAGCGCGGTGACTGTCCAAGAGGCTCCCTCTTTCGTGAGCCACCCACAGAATCAAACCGTGAGTCTGGGAAGTTCGGTGATGCTTACCGCTGAGGTCAGAGGTCTTCCAGCGCCTACCTACCAATGGTATCGGGGAGTGAGCGGGGACCTTAGCCAGCCTCTCGTGGGAGAAGATTTAGCGGAGCTGAGCATTCCATCAGTCCAAGAAGATGCCGCCTATTGGGTGAGGGCGTCGAACTCGGCTGGCACTAGCAACAGTGATACGGCTACGATTACGGTAAGGCAGGCACCTGTGATCACCACTCAGCCGGTAAATACGACCATTCTCGTTGGGGAAACGGCAGGTTTTACAGTTGCTGCATCGGGAATCCCTGCGCCATCTTATCAATGGTTCTCTGGTATGCGTGGAGATACTTCGACTCCTGTGGTGGGCGCTACAGGCCCAACCCTAACAACACCGCCGCTTTCCGAGGACGGTCGCTACTGGGTTCGAGTGACCAATGTCGCGGGAACCGTTGATAGCCATGAGGCGCTCGCAACCGTCCACCAGTTGCCAGAGATTACCAGCCAACCCCAAGGAGGCACGATATTGCATGGGGATACGTTTACATTAAGCGTGAGTGCTTCTGGCATTCCTGCACCTACCTATCAGTGGTATCAGGGAATGGTCGGTGATCGCAGTAATCCGATTGGTGGAGCAAGCTCTTCCACCTATGAGACACCGCCACTGACCACTGACACGAATTACTGGGTTGAAGCGACCAATGTGGTGGGAGTAGTGGCAAGTAACCAGGTGGTAGTGATCGTCGAGGATGCAAATGCCGACGATGACAATGATGGTTTGCCGAATGATTGGGAGACCGAACATGGGCTTGATGTCTCAGACCCGGCCGATGCGGATTCCGACCTGGATGGGGATGGCTACTCGGCTCTTGTCGAGTGGGCGTTGTTGCAAGACCCCAACCGCATTGATGACAGTCCCATGGAACACGCCATGGAAGGGGGCGCGGAAATGCACCTCAGTCTAAGTATCCGCAAGGGTGCGTTGAAGTACCTTGGGTATTCCATTGAGTATTCAACCAACGAGTTCGAAACCTGGCAGGAATTGCAGGATTATGGGTGGAATCGGTCTATCGAAGTGGTGGACGGCCAGACGGAGCGCCATCAATGGCAAGATCCTGCTGATTTTTCTCCGGCAGAGCCGCTTACGGAGCAGACATTGGTCGCGGCCCAACCCGAGGAGAATGCATTATTCGGAGGTAGGGTCGATGCGACTGACGATCTCGTTGCTGTGGGGGCGTATGGATACGGAAACGCTGGCGTCATCGGTAAAGTCTCCGTTTTTTCGAATGAAGACAACCAGTGGGAATTGGAACAGACAATTGACGACCCATCTGGAGACACACAAGGCTATTTTGGAGACTCGTTGCACCTATACGGAGACCGCCTGATGATCGGCAAACGAAGTGATGCCGTTTACCTCTACAAGCGCCAGTCAGGTATTTCGCCACCTTGGACGCTCGAGAGAACGTTCCAAATAGAAGGCGGCAATGGCCTTGGGTTGGATATGCTTGGGCAGTTATCCATTATTGGATCAACCGACCGCGTCGAGCTTTACAAGCATGATGGTGCCGATTGGATTCTATCGGATACCGTGAGCCAAACTAGTGAGGGCTTTGGTTTCTCGTGTGCGCTTGGAAATGGCTGGTTAGCAGTTGGGGCGTCAGCTTATGAGGGTTCCCAGCCTTTTGTTGGCCGGGTATACCTTTATAGAATCGATGACGAGGGAGCCGCAGATGAAAGATTAATCATTGAGAATCCGGAACCTCAAGCGCTTGCAGGTTTCGGAAAAAGAGTGGCTTCTGATGGTTCACACTTAGCAGTTGAATCAAAAGGAGGCGTTTATGTGTATAAGGTGAATCTATCGCAAACACCTCAATTTGAACTGATTTCGCAGCCTGGCTTGGCATCGTGGCATCGTCATTTACACAAAGGCTATTCCGGCTACCTATTGCTTCAATCGGGAGGCAATAGCATTGGTGTGACTGGTATGGATTCCGGATCTCCGTCATTTTTGCATTCCCCTGTTTCCCAATTCACTGCGGCATTGACCAATCGTTGGATGTTCATCGGTGAATACCTTGCTCAGGAGTCAGATCTAACCAGAGCCGGAAGAGTGCGGGTTGTTCCCCTAAGCAACCAGATTTCAGAAGTGGTGAGGCGATTCTATAGGGTCCGTTTTTGGAAACGGTAATGGATTTCAAAGCAACAAGTCTATATCGGTCATGAAGATCTCACGTATTGCCACTCCTTGGATGATTGCTTGTATTGCAGTTCCAACTGTGCCTTTGCCTGCCCAGACCTCAAGTCAAGTCTGCCACGGTGCCGAATCAAGTTTGATCACGGTCGACACGCGGAAGCAAGGGCTATTGGTGACGCCAATTGCCGAGAGTAAGCCTGCGGCGGATGGTTCTGGCTTGGTGTATGAGCGGGCGCTTCCTGTCAACGGTGTGGAATTGGATTCTGTAGTGGATGACGTCGAGGCGCGAGCGGAGGGCTCGGGTTTTGACATGGTGCTTGGGGTTCCTTCGCCAGGACAATGCGTGGAAATCTTTTCAACGTCGACTCTTGGAGATCCGGCAAGCTGGGAGAAGGAAGCCACTATCGTGACCCCGTCAGGCCGTGTTGGAATCTCGGATTCGACTGCAGACTCGGAAACCCGCAAATTCTATCAGGCAAGAGCGTTCTCATTCCCTGCTGGCGAAACCGGGTTTATTGACGATTTCTGTGACTCTTCGACTGAAGTGAATCAGGATTCTGATAACTACTATCTTCGGGAGAATAACGACCATTTGGGCCTAGAGATTTGGTATCAATTGCCAACGGAGCTGATTTCAGTTGGTCCCGTAACGCGAGTAGAGTTCACGGTTTTAGAAGGAGGAATTGAACCTGTCGAGCTGGATGAGTCATTGTTAGGCCCAGTCGATCTTGGGCAACCTTTGAGAGTGGTATGGGACGCTCCTCCCAGCCCGACAACCGATGCGGGATTCTATGTGATCCGAATGGACGTCTATGTGAACTTTCAGCTGGAGTGGAGTTCTCCGGTGGGCGATGCCGATGGGGATTCCTCTAACGGATGGCAATGCCCTCAGGGTGCGCTGGTCGTATGGGATCCTCTCTGGCGGCACCGGCCAATACTCCATCTGGGTGCGGCAAGCGGAGGCCATGAGTGTCCTATCGACCCACTTGCTTTCTTGGATGTGACGGAACTGTGGGTGAAGTCAGGAGAAGAGGATATTCTCGTAACCGAGGATCCATCAGTAGATGATCTTTGGAATCATAACACGAAAGAGCATTTTCTCAACATTCCCGATGGGTTACGAATAGGTCAAAACTGGAAAATTGACATTGGCATCATTGAAGATGCGCAACCTGCGATTATGTACACGACTTCGAATCATCAAGGAGCCAATAACAACTTTCTGTTTCTTCAATATTGGATGTTCTATGAATTCAGCAACAGCGCCTTTGATGCTGCTGCTGATCCTCATCACGAAGGTGACGTTGAATATGTGCAAATGGCGATTCGCCTAAGTGCACCTGCTTTACCTGAGTATAAAGCCCTTTGGATGTCTCCATATGCGGTGACGGCTTCCCAACATTATTACGCTCAAACAATCGCGTGGATACCAGAAAGCGGCCCACCGGGAAACCCTAGAATTCTCAACCGGGTTGAGCATGTGGACAATGGTAGGTTTGCGATATTTGTTGCTGAAGGAACTCATGCGACGTATTTGGCTGCTGGCACCTATCCTGCCAGCCGTGATCTACTTTACCCAGGATGCGATGGCGTTCCCTTTCTTGGTTCAGGGCTACCTTGGAATGATCCGTTTGGACACTACCAAGAGTCCGCGCAACGTGGGGAACACGCCTACAGCCTTATTCCCATGCCAAACATCTTCCGTAACTGGAAAGGACGTTGGGGCTACAAAGAAACGGAGGAAGGTGGCGGCTTTTGTGCAACTGATCGGAATGGTCCCCCGGGTCCCTTTAGCCGAGCAGCGTACAGGTCGCCTGATGACCCCGTTTATTTGTTGTCGAACCCAGTTGAATTGCATAACGGGGGCCTTCGCAACGGTGAAGCCTCGCCGCTGTTTCTCCGATAGCCTCCACTTAGAGACATGAGATTCATTGAATTCATGAACTTTCAGGTTCTTCTCTATACTACGTCACCAACGCTCGTTGCACTTTTGAAGACGGTAATGATAATGGTGTGTGTGAGTGTTGCCAATGGGCAAGATTTCACTGCGTCTCCTTCAGTAGGCAATGAGGTGCGCAGAGGATCAGGGTATCGGCTGAGCTGTGTATCTGTGAGCAACACGACAAGATCGGCTGTTCTTCGAGTAAAGCCTGCAAATGGAACAGCATTTCATTCGGCAGGCACGGTGGAGATCCATCAGGACGCCACCGATCAATCTGGGGCACTGCATCGGGGAATGGTCTTGGCAACGCGTCGCTACGAAGCGGGTGAAGCAGGCCCCTTTGATTTTACAATTCCTTTGGCATTCTCAACCGGCAGCAAATTATACTACGCTGTGCGAAGGAGCCCGTCGTTAGGCACTTTGGATACGAACCAGTGGGATGGTCCAATTGCAATCACGCAGACCGCTGCGGCATCACCCCCGGTGGTATCCAGGGTGAGAGCATCGCAACAGCCCGGGAACCAGTTGGTTGAGATTCTCTATGACCTTGCGGATGGGAACACGGCTGTCGTGAATGTCTCGCTTGAGGTCTCGTCCGATGGCGGGGCAAGTTATGGCGTTGCTGCGGCTAGTGTGAGTGGGGATATCGGGTTAGTGGCTCCTGGAAGTGGAAAGAAGATCATCTGGAATGCTGGCAAAGACTGGAGCGATCAAGTGAGCAACCAGATGCGCTTTAAAGTGACGGCTTGTGAAACGGTAGCACCCACCGTTGGGCACCGTTTTTTTGGAAACATCACCATTACTAACGTGAGCGGTTCCAATACGGTGGTGATCACTGACGCGGCTGGGCAGCCGCTTCCTGGAGGGATGCAAGTCCGAGTGGGCGCGTTTTCGAAAGAACGTGGAGAGATTCTTTCCGCGGTGGAGACACGGTCGCTACAAGATTTGGAGAATAGCTTCCATGAAGTAGCTTCACTTTCTATAGGGTTTAATCAGTTGCCCGGTCTATATCTAGCAGATGTTTCGGGATGGCTTCCGTCGAATCTGGAAGGCGCTCCCGTTCACGTGGTGATCTCCGATCATGGGAATAATATGGGTAATGCCAGTGAACTGCTTATTTTTGAGCATTCTGCGACCTTTCAGCTTGCGCCAGCTTTTACTCTTCCAGATGCGCTTTCATTTGAGAATGGGGTGTTAATCACAGGGACCTGGAACGGAGCAGGATCGGTGACTACTGGCAATTTCACGACAACGAATACTGCCAACATGATCTCCGTATCGCCGTGACTCGGGGACTACTTGTTTTCCTAGCGGGGTCGATCTCCATATCGTTTTTCGTAGAGGCTGAGCCGCCGCCGAATGATGACTTTGAGGATGCCATTGATTTGCCGAGTGAGGCGTTCTTCGATGTGGAGATGCGATTGCACGAGGCGACGTTTCAAGCGCGGCAAGGAGAAGAAGATGAGCCACTCTGTGGGCACACGGCTTGGTATCGTTACACGCCACCGGCATCTGGCGTGCTCCAGTTTACGCGGGGCACTTTAGGGAAGGCGCCTATTAGTGATCGACTGCGTCTGGAGATCTATCGTGGTGATCGCTTGCGGGACTTGGCGAAGATTGAGGCGACGAATTCGAGTCTTTTTGTCCTGAAGAAGGAGCGGATTCCGGTTCAGGAAGGGGTTCCAATCATGATTCGAGTGGCCTATGGTGGTTGTCTGTCGACACCTGACTATGGCCACTATTATTTGCAGGGCGAACTGGAGGAGCGCCCGTTTCGTAGCCTGTCGTTTGTGGAGCCGTCAGGGCATTGGAACGATTTCTTTGAAGATCGCTGGAAACTGGGGGATGCTACCGAGGTAGCGATCCTCGGAACGAGTGCGTTCGCGACGAGGGAGCTGTTTGAGCCGGAATCTTCGGGGGCGCGGACGGTTTGGTATGAATGGGAGGCTAAGCACTCGGGTAAAGTGGTGGCTTATTTCGACTATGCCGATCACTTTGCGTATGGCTTGCACGAGATCAACTCGATGGCGGTGTATCGCGGGAAGGCATTGCAGGAGCTTGCGTTGGTGGTGGAGGACAAACGCTTCACGGGATTCGGGTTGTTGGGTGCTCTAGCGAAAGCCCTTCAGGTGGAACCGATGCGAGAGGTGGTCTTTGATGCGGTGGCCGGGGAAACGTATCAGTTCGCGGTCGGCCAAACCTCGACTGGTGGTGGCTGGCATGGAGGCCCGCATCTGTTGATGCTCTTCGCGGAGGGCGACCAGACGACGGCTGAGGGAGCAATGGGAACGCTTACGGTTGAACGCGAAGGTGCCGGTCGTCTCCGCCTGGAATGGGACCTTGGGGATCTTCTTCCGACGAACCCTGAGCTTTGGTTACTCGAATCCAGCGATCTGCGTTCTTGGGATCCCGTGATTCCGGTCCGCGAAGCGGTGGGCTCGCATTTGGAACCGGGAAAAGGAGATGGGAATCAGGCGGATGACAGGCAGCGTTTTTATGTGATCGGGCTTGAACGCTGATTGAGTAAGTAAGGCCTCCTCCTTTCAGTTCTCAGTTCTGGAGTTGAGCGGCATTCACAATTTTGATTTCACGTCCAACGACCGACACCACACCTCTATTTCGCCCTTCGCTGAGAATGGTGCTGACAACGGCGGAGCGCAGATGGTTTTCGATCGTGTGCCGCAAAGGACGAGCGCCGAGGTGGCGGTCGGCTCCTTGTGAGAGCAGAAAGGGATAGACATCCGGCGTCACGGTCAGGGCGATACCCTGCTCCTGATAACGGGCGATCTCCCCATCGGTCATGAGTTTGGTGATGGTGAGCAAGGAATCTTGATCCAAGGGATCGAAGGTGAGGAAGTGGGCGATGCGGCCTACGATTTCGGGGCGGAGGGTGCGTTCGGCTTCGGCTTTGATGAAGCGGTCGCGGGCGGATGTGGGAAGGTTTGAGATTTCTGTTAGGGCGTGGCTGGCGAGGTTGGTGGTCATGAAGATGTGCCAGTGGCTGAAATCTAAGGTGTCCCCGTTGGCGAGGGTGATGCGGGCGGCGTCTAGCATTTGAAGAAGGAGATCCAGGATCTTAGGGTGGGCTTTCTCGATTTCGTCGAGGAGGAGGATGCCGTGGCCGTGGCTGTCGGTGACTGCTTCGGTCATGCGGGAGGCGAGGAGGCCTGGGTCTGATTTGCTTTCGCCGATGAGTCGGTTGAGCGCGTCTTGGAGTTGGAACTCGCTCATGTCGAGCCGGACGAGAGGGATGTCCAAGTAGTGGGCGAGAACGCGGACGATCTCGGTTTTGCCGACACCGGTGGGACCGAGGAACAGGTAGGTGCCCAGGGGACGGCCAGGGGTGTTGAGGCCGAGGGCGGCTGCTTGGATGGCTGGGACGAGTTGCTCGATGACCTTGTCTTGGCCGATGATCTTCGAGAGAAGGTGTGCGCGTAGTTCTCGCAAATGCTCAAGCAATTCTGAGCTATGCCAGGGTTGCTTATGCGGAGGGTTTGGCTGGGGCGGCGTCATTGCGTGTGGGTAGCGGTGGTTCCGTGACCGTTGGTGAGGCGAGTTTGGCGCGTTGGGTCTCGAGGAGATCTTTGAGTTCGGTTCGCCACTGGTTCATTTCGGTTTCCATGGATTCGAGGCGTTTGGTGACTTCTTGCTGGTGACGTTTCTCGGCTTCGATCTCTTGGTCGTTGATGGGTGCGTGTGTGAGGCTGTTGTCTGGTGAAGGGTTGGGGTTGTCGGTGAGGTTCCATTGGCCGGATTCGTCGATCCGATAGACGGGGTGCGCCTCGTGCATGGCCTGATGGTCGGGAGAGAGGGTGCGGCCTTGGTGGTAAGTGGTGATTCGCTCAGGGACTCGTATGCCTTTGGGCGGTGCGCTGGTGCGTTTGGGCGATTGCTTGGGGGCGGGTTCGGGTGCGACGTAGACATGAGGTGCGAGACGTTCGCGGAAGGTGGTTGTTGCCTGCCATGGTTGGGGGCGATTGGTGCAACTGATGCACAGTTGCGCGATGGCGAAGAAGGTGATGGTCGAGATGCGTTTCATGTTTGCGCTTGGTGGGATGTTAGTTGTTAGGCCGGGAGTTGGATGGTTGGATGAGGAGGTAGAAGCGGGTGCCTGCAGGAACGGTGACAACTTTGCCGTCGCCTTCGATTTGGGATTCGAGGCGGCGGAGGTAGCGGTCGGAGACGGCGTCGACTCCATCTCTCGCAAGGTTGCCAAGGCTTTGGGTGCGTTGGTTTCCGAAGAGGTTGCGTGTGGTGTCTTGAGTGGCGCGAGACGCGGCTGACATGGCGGCTGCTGCGATTTCTTTGTAGGCTCGGAGATCATCGGTTTCTGTGAGGGTGCCTTTGATGCCTGGGGTCATGTCTTGGGTGCCGTAGGCGCGGGTGAGACGATCCTGATCGTGATGGAGGGCGGTGGCCGGGAAGTTCTGCTTCCTGCCTCCGGGGAAGGTGGCGAGCCATTGGCCGGTGGCCTGGATGCGGTCTTTCGTGCGCGCTGCTTGTGCCGATCCGAGCAGCTCGGTGCCTCTGGGGAAGCGCGAGCACGCCTTGCGCGGTCACGACGTCGTGGGCAATTCGATGGCAAGCTTTCGAATGGCGGAGAGACCTTGGAAGTGCGCTTGCCCGATCCTTCCAAGGTGGCCATCCAGCGTTTCCAATACAATGACAACTGGTATGGCTCGACTGATGGACGCGGGCATTCGCTCACCGTGCTCGATGCGAGGGTTGACGTGAAACGCTGGGGCGACATCAGCAACTGGCGACCGAGCCCCGAAGAGGGGGGCTCTCCTGGGAAATAGCCTTGGGATCAAAGGTGGACGCAGGCGTCGCCTAGCACTTCCGCCAGAGGATCGGTATCCCGAGCGCTCATCCCGAGGTGAAGATGTCGGCACCAGCCTTCGCCGTGTGCAAATCTGTTCGCAGTCAGACGAGCGATGCGACGCGATTCGTCATCCATGGCCGCGAGGTAGGAATCCATGCCCTGACTTTGATCGAGCCATTCCTTTTGAGAACGGTGTTCTGCTAGTGCTTGACGCTTCTGCGCATGCACCGAGGCGGTGTCCACAATGAGGTCAGGCTTAACGGGATTCCGCAGCGGATCGGTGAGACCGTGAGGCATCGCGTGATAAAGGGTGACGTCACCGGGCACCGCGTCGTGAGGAGGTTCGGTACCAAAGTTAGGAATACCTTTGGCAAAGGTCGCGGTGACGGAAAGGCGAGCTGTGATCATGTGGTCTTCCATGTAGTCCTGCAACGCGTGTGTGAGGACAATGGTAGGATTCACTTCCCGCACGGTAGCGGCGACCTGACGGAGCAAGGTGGTATCGTAGAGAATCTCCAGATCATGGGCAATGCTAGGATGCCACGCTGCTCCGAGTACTTGAGCAGAGGCTTGAGCTTCTCCTGCGCGGACGCGCGCCGTATCGGAGGCATTCATAGAAACGCTCCCGCAATTGCCGCTGGAGAGATTCAGCATGTGCAGGGCGAATCCCTTCTCGCGCAAACGCAGCATGGTCCCGGCGGCCCGAAACTCCAGGTCGTCTGGGTGCGCGAAGATAGCGAGGACCGTGCCTGTGCTAGCCATCTTCTTGCGTCGTGGAGGCGTGTCGCTCGCGCAAGCGTTGTAGGGTGGCGATCACGGCGGGCTCATCCATTTCATGCACCTCCAGTTTCTGGCCGATGGCAGAGACCAAGGTGATGGTCAATTTCCCGCCAAGGTGCTCGCGAAACTCTTCCAGCCCTCTCAGAATGGCCAAGCGCCCGTCGTCATCACGCGATTCGAGTAGTGGGCTATAGAGGTCAAACCCTAAGGTTGTCATCAAGATGAGCACACGTTCGGCCGCGGCCTCATCAAGCAAGCCGCGATCCACCGCATAGAGCAAATCGATCGCCATGCCGATGGCGACCGCTTCTCCATGGGAAATGGCGAAGTCGGAGAGGGGCTCCAATTTGTGCGCGGCCCAATGACCGAAGTCGAGAGGGCGAGCGGATCCGAGCTCGAATGGATCGCCTCCACTAGCAATGTGGTCCACGTGATGGTGAGCGCTCTTCTCCACAGCCTCTTCGACGGCGGCGGGTTCGAGCCGCCCGAGCGCGTCTCCGATGACTTCCAGACGCTCAAAGAAGGCCGCGTCTCGAATGAGGGCGACCTTCACAGCTTCGATCAAACCGGCGCGTGCCTCCCGCGGGGGGAGCGATCGGAGCATGGTGAGATCGTTGACGACTGCGTGCGGGATGGCAAAGGTGCCGACCCAGTTCTTCTTTCCGAAATGATTGACGCCGTTCTTGACGCCGACGCCGCCATCTCCCTGGCTGAGGGTGGTGGTAGGCATGCGCACGTGGCGGATACCACGATGAGCGGTGGTGGCGGCGAATCCAACGAGGTCGAGAATGGCACCGCCTCCGATTGCCACCATGTAAGAGTGACGGCAGAGTTGATGCTGCTCGGCGGCCGCCCAGATGTGCTCGACCAAGCTCCAGTCATTCTTGGCGGCTTCTCCTCCGGGAAGAGCGACAGGGGCCGTCACGAGATCGAAGGTCTGTCGCGAGGCGAAATAGCTTTCGATCTGACCCTCGAGAGGAAGTTGATCATCAACAAAGACCAACACTTTCACCACGTCATCGTCCGCGTGGCCGATTCGTAGCGTGTTTGCTAGCGTCTCATTGTCAGGATCGAATGCGTCTCGTGTGAAGAGGATTCGGTGAGACCAAGTGAGGGTGATATCTCGCTGAATCTCCATTAGGCCTCCATCAACCCCAGATCGCGTAGTTTCGTCTCGGCAGCGGGATGATTGTTCGGATCGTAATGCACGCAGTGAAAGCCAAAGCGCTCTCCCGTGGCGATGTTGTCGGGCAGATCATCAATGTAGGCAGTCTTGGTGGGATCAAGGGAAAAGCGATCGATCGCCATTTCATAGATAGCTTCTCCAGGCTTCATCGCTTGGGCATCATGTGAGAAGATGATGTCGTCAAAGATGGGAAGGATATCGTAAGTGTCCCAGATATGCCGGACGTGCATGTCGTTGGAGTTGGAAAGGAGAAAGCAGGGCGTCCCCTTTGCCTTGAGATCACTGAGGAAGCGAATCATGGGGGTGTTCTCATCGAAGATCTCTTGCCAACTTCTCTCGAAATGGTCGGCCGATCCCTGGTAACCTGAGAGCGCGCCCGCTTGCGCAATCATCTCAGGAGTGGAAAGACGCCCCGTTTCATACGCGATCTTGAGGGCCTCCATGGCGTCACTTTCCAAAGCCGCCACGTCGGCGCCATGGTCGGCCATGGCGAGGTAGCCGCGGCGGAAATCAAACCGTAGCAAGACGTTGCCCAAGTCAAAGAGGACCTTCTCGATCATGGTCCACCATGATCCCATCCCTTGCCCATGCAACCATGGTCTCGTGCTTCTCTAGAGGTCTTCGCAACGCTGTGAGGGGCGCGCCGGATGGCCAGGGCGCGCCCCTCCAGCCGTCATCTTCCAACCAAGGAGACGAATGAAATGGGCGATCAATCGGACGCCTCGCGGACGCGGTAGAACTGCCAGCGTCGTTGCGTGTCGCGCGTGATCCAGACGTGCTGCGCGGCCTCTTGCGCTCGCACCGGACGCTTCGAAGGAGCGGCATCTTGGGGCGAACGCACGTCGATGATTTCCCAATGCACCATGTCCGCGCTCGCCTCGACAACATACGAAGAAGGCCCTGTCGGAGAGGCGGGCGGGAGTTGGAGAATGACGCGATCCGGCTCAAGGGTGATTCCAAATGAGGTGGGCAATCGCGTCGTCGGAGGCGGAGCCTCACAGGTCGGCAGAGACACGGTCACGTCGTGGCGACAGGGAGCGCAGAGATGACCGTCGCGAAGACAGTGCGCCATCAAGGTGAAGGTGTGGGATTCTCCAGGCAATGGGCCCCGCAAGGTGGTTTCAACTGTGACGCGCTGACCGGTCGTAAGGGGTTTGGAAAGATGGTGAATGTGTGGGGAGAATGCGTGGGTGGAGTGTAAGGTGATCCAAGGCACCGCACAGTTCTGCAGGCTGGTGACTTCTAACACCATTTCATAAGTGGCGGCCGGTGAGAGGCGTGTGCAAGCGATTGCGGTGATGCGCACGTCCACACATTGCGCCCAAGTGATCATGGGGAGCGCCCAGAGGAAGACCCCCGCCGCCAGGAGAAGGCGGCGGGGGCGATGGAGAAACGAAATGCTCATGTGCTGAACGGTTGGGGGCCCGGGAATGAGCCGTTTCTCAATCGAGGCTGAGGTCTCGGATGCGAAAGAACATGAGTCCTTCTCCGGCGCCGCACGGCACGCGACAGGTCACGTTTCCGCCTGTGCCGAGGAAGACACCATCGGCTCCAGTGACCACGTCCTGTACGGTGCAGGTCGAGACCTGCCAGTCGCCGTCCATGCCGGGGGATTGTTCCACGCGATAGCGATGACCGCTAGTCGTGAGAACCTGCATGACGACTTGGGGTTGGGGGGATGCCTCAATGGCGATGGCGCTCACTTGCAGCGCGCCGACTGCGGTTCTGGGGGTGCTCAGGGGGATAGGAATCAGGATTCTGTCAGTCGCTGTTGCCACATTGTGAAGCCCATCAGCCCCGATGAAGAGCGCGAGCAAGGCGATGTCGGCACCCACATCCTCTGGCAAACGCACATTCGCCACGACATCGGTGGCTTCTCCGGGAGCCAATCGGATCTGTTGAGTCATGCCATCACCTTTCCCTTCACCCAGGAGTAGGTAGCCGTCCTCCGAAGCGATGAAGAGAGCCGTGCGGATGGCAGCGTCTCCGGGATTGGAGATTTCCAAGTGCACACGGGCAGGATCCCCAATGAGCGGAGTGGGGAGTTCTTTCACTTTCACCACGGGCACGTCTGGACGAGGGCGATAGACGGTGGTGGCGCAACAGAGGGGTGGTGCGGTGGGATGATGCTGGAAACAGAGCTCAACCCTAGCGCAATCGCCGAAGTCAAAGTTGCGGCAACGCACCTTGAGGGTGCCCGTCAGGCACGCGCCGGGTGCGATCGGGCCAAGGGTGCCTGTAGAGGGGGAGAAATCCGCAGGCCCAAGGGTCTTGGTGCACGCGGCGGACACGAGTCCAGTCGCTGTCCATGTGTAGGTGCGGGGCACACTCGCGTGGTTGCAGATGGTAAAGGGGATCTCCGCGATTCCGTCTGGGGGACAACAAGCGACACGGCTTGGAATGGCGCAAGTGTCAGGCTTCGCGTCGCCACATGGCGGCAGCTTCAGGCACAGGTCAATCGCACAACACGATTCAAATTCAGGGTCATGCAGCGCGAGATTGAAGCAAACCGTTCCTGGAGTGCCGAAGTAGCACGTTTTGAAAGTCCCTGTCGCGCCGGGCACAATGGGATCCGGCGTTGGGCTGAGGAGAGATGGTGAGAAACCAGCTGGTGGCAGGATGGTCGCATAGCCAAAGGGGTAGGGCGCGCCACTGGCTCCTGTGAGATTCCGGATCGCCATGACGATGGTGTATTTCACAGTGCCATCCGCCTGGAGTTCGCAGTCGATCTTGTGATCGACCAGTTCCGCGCATCCGCAGTCTGGCAAACGCACACAAGTCTTCTCGGTGCAGCACTCTTCGCCCGCACGCGTGAGCAGGGTGACTTGGAAGCAGAAGACCGGACCCGCGTTGCTGGGGATCTGAATCCCAATGGTCGTGGTGTCACCGGTCGCGAGAGCCATCGGCAAGGTGATCACGCCCGTGGGGCGTGGCTGCCCCGTCGTTGCTGTGCTAGGAAGCGATGCCGGAGGGCAGGGCGTGAGAACGGCGTAGGCCGCCGTATTTGAAGAAAGATTGGTGAGGGTCAGCGTGGTCGTGTAGGGCGCCCCTGGGCGATCAGGGCAGGAGACCTGACCCACCACGAGCTTGGCGCAGCGTTCCTCGCGTAGGATCTCGACATCACCGCCACTTCCTTTCACGTCATAGACGTAGGCGTCCACATAGGAGGGATCGTAGGGCACTTTCCAGGATTGGGGAGCATGACCGGAAACGGGAAAGTCTGCCGTGCGTACGCCGTAGAGGCCATGAGGTCCCCAGCCCGTGCGCATGTCCGCTGACGTCGTCCAGATCACCCCTTCGGGATCTCCAGCATCATCTCCAAACGCCACGCCACCATAGCCTTCACCTTGAGAGGCATTGCAACCCGTGGCCATGGTCTTCGTCACACTCCACGTGCCTCCTGACAAAGTGGCGAGGTGCGTGCCGCTGCGATGATTGTAAGAGTACGTGTCGAGACGCATGGTACGTTCGCCCAGGACCATGGTTTGGCCGTCCCGTGAGAAGGTGAGATCAGCAACGGGAATGCTCGAGTAGTAGTGCGATTTGCCTGGGACAGTGAGCACTTCTGTATCACTGATAGGATCGAAAGCCCCGCCAGGAAGAAGAGAGACGCGCCGGATCTTCACGGGATCCGCTGGCGTCCCGCTATTCCATACCGAATAGTAGACAGCTCCTCGATGCACTTCCACGGCCCAAAGACGCTCCCGTTTGGGGGGCATGCCTGCCGCCCCATTGTCAGGGCCCATGGGATCGAAGGAACCGACCACACTCCCGCTGCTGTCCACTCGGTAGATCTTGCCATCTTCCAAGCTCGTCACGAAGAACTGGGCGTGGACCGCATCGTAGCTGAGGTTTCCCAGACCCGGTCCTGACATGAGCCCACCACTGAGTGCCATCACCTGTTGTCCTGGGATCACGGCGAAGACGGTTACGACTCCCGTGAGGTGATCAATCTTGTAGACCGTGCCAGCGGCGTTCAGATCTGTAGGGCCGCCTCCGATATCGCCGTAGCGATGATGAAACGGGCGGTAGGCACCGTAGAGTCCGTGCGCTGCAACGTACATGTTGCCGCGGGCATCGAGAGTGATGCCAAACACGTTGCCTAACTCTTGTGCATTCCAGCTCGGATGGTGGTACATCGGCGCATGCCACAGGGGCGCCGTCGGAACACAGCCGCCGTAGGTGGTGGAGGCCGGGCCACGCACATCCATGAGGCCGAAGGTATACCCAGCGCTGGCAGGAATAGGGGTTCCGCTTGGATCAACGGAAGGCGCGGCGCAGGTCGCCGCCGCCACGCCAGGCGGTGTGAGCGGTGATCCCCACGGAGCTTGGGCCAGGGAAGAAAGGGTGAAGAGGAATAGTGAACTCAGAAGCACGGCCCATCGATGACGGGCGGCTCCTGACCGATTGGGGGGTGATATGGGGGTGTACATAACCAACACCCCTGGAAATGCGAACCGTCCTTGGAAGGTACGGAATTCTTTAAAAAGAAATGTCTACGGCTGCTCACCCAATCTCACGATGAACCGATAGAATCCCTCTGGTTGCGTGGCGAAACGAAGGCGTTCAGCGGTGAGAATCGGCAGGCCAGCGGTTTCCCATGACGCCAGATCATCCGAGCGCTCGACATGCCAAGTGAGGTCACTGGGTGCAGGAGAACGACGCACGTTGAGCCCATCTCTCTGGATCTCCCACGGCAGAGGTTCCCGGTCTCGCTCGCGCGGATCAGAACCATAGGCATACTCTTCTAAGTTGGATCTCCCATCACGGTCAGGGTCCTCTTCTGGTTCGGAGAGTCCACTCAATGCCTGCTCAAACGCGGAGAAGTGCCTGTCTTTCCATGAGTGATATGTTAGTCCGGGGTCAGGCGCATCTATACCAAAGTAGCCGATCAAGGCTTCGGCCATTTTGCGACCCAGTTCGCGGTAGTCGCTTCCAGTGATCCATGCGCGATCGGTTACCCGTCGATAATAATGCCCTTCGTGGGTCAAGGCCATGACGTCTTCACCCCATCCATTCCAAAAGTAGGACTCGATAAAGCGGCATTCGGCGAGTTGGCTCGTGCCGGGCGAGCGATTCTCGAACAGAGGCGTCGCCGCATCGAACGCATCAATGTAGCGTTGTTGGATGGCTTCGAAAGCGGGAGTCACACTTGGTGCCACGTGTTTGAAGAAGAAGGTATCGGCATACTCACCTTGCGTTGAATGCAGATTCAAGGCCACTTCAATCGGGTGATCCGAAGCCATGAGGGCATCGACCCGGTCCTTGATGAGCTGCACAGGCTGACTGCGGATGGCACACCATTCACTTTCTGGATCGCGTCCTTCGCCATCCCATCGCGTGAGTCCTTGCGCCGTGCCATCGACATTGAGAATCGGGACCACATGAACGATCAGCCGTTCACGCAGTCGGCGCCCCAAGGAAGAGTCTTCTAACATCTGTTCCAGAAAGCCTAACATGGAGTGCGAACTGGTGACTTCTCCTGCGTGGGCACGACTGTGCAGCCACACGCGACGCTTCTGGGCATTGGGACCATCCGGGTCCGTGACCATGATTTCCCACACGTCACGTCCTTCCTCACTTTGACCGAGCACCTGCCGAGTGGCGACGCCGGGCCAACGATCGACCAGTGCCTGGACGGCGAGATGCGTTTCTGCCAGTCCCAAGGGTTCGAAGAAAGCCACCTCGGCCAGGGTCTCGTCGTTCCCAAAGTTCAGCGAGAGGGTGTTGATGTCAGGAGCTTCCTCCGACGTCATTCGTCGCCAAGGACCGTCGCCCAAACGTAGGAACGGACGAGGATTTCGCGCATGGTCCAGGGTGAGGTGTAGCTTTCTTCCAGCTATCCCACTCATGCGAAAGCGAAACCAATATCGGCGCTCGCCTAACTCCCCGTCCTCGGTGAACAGGCTGGCTTGGAATTCACCGGGAGCCCGCAACGCAATGCTTCCGAGACTGCCATTGTCATAATCGGAATCAAAGGTCACCCCATCCAAGGTCGTACGCAACTTGTTCTCCTGCGCCACGGTAAGCGCCAAACTGAAGGCCAGAGCGACGACAATGAGAGGGCTTGAAGATGACGGAAGGCGCATGAGAGAAACCAAGCCGAGGGTTCGTGACGATTTCGTGACGGTTTTCGGATTAAGTTGGCTGGAGCGACTCGGTAAACGTGAGGATGCCTGATTTCTACCTGATCGCTGTGGGGTTGCTCTTCACGCTTGCGATTGTTGATTTGGTCGTGGGCGTCAGCAATGATGCGGTCAATTTCCTCAATTCTGCCATTGGGGCCAAAGCCGCCCCTCGCTGGGGAATCATGGTGGTAGCCAGTTGCGGGATCTTCCTCGGGGCCTCGTTTTCGAGTGGCATGATGGAGGTGGCTCGTAAAGGCGTGTTTGACCCACAAATGCTCAGTTTTGCCGATGTCATGGCGATCTTCCTGGCAGTGATGCTGACAGATATCATCCTCTTAGATCTCTTCAATACATGGGGGATGCCGACGTCCACGACGGTCTCCATCGTCTTTGAATTGTTAGGCGGGACAGTGGTGGTGAGCATGATCAAACTTGCGGCGGCGGAGACGGGAACCCTAGCAGACTACGTGAATTCGGCCAACGCTTTGAGGATCATTTCCGGAATCTTCCTGGCTGTGGGAATTGCCTTCACCATTGGCACCGTGGTGCAGTTCCTTTCGCGCCTCTTCTTCACCTTTCGAGAACCAGCGACCAAGCGTTGGGTCGCTATAGGATGGTCGACCGTGGCGCTTACGGCCATGATCCTCTTCCTGCTCGTGAAAGGGCTGCGAGGGGCCTCGTTTCTGTCTGAAGGGGGGGCACTGGCCACCTGGTACCACGATTGGTGGCAGGCGCGCCCTCTGGTCACCGGCGGGCTCGTAGCCGTTGGAGTCTTTGTTCTAACAGTCATTCTCGATTTCTTACGAGTGAACGTCTTGCGGTTGACGGTCCTTGTGGGAACCTTTGCTTTAGCCATGGCCTTTGCTGGAAATGATCTGGTGAATTTCATTGGGGTTCCGATTGCCGGCTATCAATCATACAAGGCTTGGTCCGTCGCGGAAACGGCACCAGAGGATTTCAGTGTTAGATTTCTTTCCGAGCGTGTGGCAACCGAACCTCTACTGCTCTTTCTCGCTGGGGGGATCATGGTGGTTACCTTGTGGGTGTCGAAGAAGGCACGTTCGGTCACGGAGACGGAAGTGAACCTGGGACGGCAATCTTCAGGAGCAGAGCGTTTCCAGCCCAATGCCCTTTCGCGAGCGATCACAGGTGCAGCTCTCTGGATGGGGCGGGTCTTACACATCACAGTGCCGATGAAAGTGCAAGGGTGGATCGAGCGCCAGTTTGCCCAGGTGGGAGACTATCACATGGACATTGATTTGAAAGAAGCGCCTGCTTTTGACCTGGTGCGTGCATCGGTCAATCTCACCGTGGCGAGTGTGCTCATTGCCCTGGCAACTTCCTATAAGATGCCACTTTCCACCACTTACGTGTCCTTCATGGTTGCGATGGGGACCTCACTAGCGGACAGGGCCTGGGGGCGGGAAAGTGCCGTTTATCGCGTGAGTGGCGTGTTGCATGTGATCGGTGGGTGGTTTCTCACCGCGATCATCGCGTTCACCGTTGCGGGTTTCTTTGCGTGGATCATCTTCCATACGCATGTTTTCGGAGTCGCTGCGATCACTGCGTTGGCGGCTTGGGCGATCTATCATTCTTTCCATGCCCACGGGAGACGGAGCAAAGAAGCGGCCGCCTCAAGGAGTAGCCAATGGTTATCATCAATGGATCAGATTGATTTCTGGCAGCATCGTCGCGATGATGTGGTAGCACGTTGTTGCTCGGCAGTGGAAGAGGCGGTCATTGGCGTGGCTAATGGCAAGGAACGCCAGACGCGAGAGGCGGTTCGATCGATGCGGTTGTTGGAATTGGATCACCGACAAGTGGGAGGCGATTTGATCACATGGTTTGGGCGTGCCCAAGAGGATCCAAGAAAGCAGGTCTACCTGGATGCCTATTCCGGAGAGGCGGAGGTGGTGGAGGAGGCGGTAGCGCTGAGTGGTTTCTGTCACGACTATCTCGTCAATTTCCAGCCGCCGGTGACATCACCCATTCTTGAGTTGTTACGGAGTTCGGTAGAGCGAGTCTTGGGAGAGCGTGATGGTGAATGGGAAAGCGCTCGATTGCCCGAATTATCCAAGGATCCCGTGGGGTCTCGCGCGCAAATACGCTTGATGTTAGAAGTTGATCGCCGCTTGCGGTCCTTGCGGGAGTCAGTGAAGCGTCTTCGTGAGCACGCGCTCACTTGATGAACCCACCGATTGATCCCTAACTTTCCGCGACCACTTCTTCTTCTACTTCCTTCTTGGCGACCACGGGCTTCGTGCGCTTCTTGGCTGCCGTGCCGTCCGTCGAAGGCAGGCTTTCTGATTCCTCTGTGATCGTTTGTTGCACGATGCCTTTCAACAGGCGGCCGAGAATATCGGCCCCGGTGATGATGCGTTTCTCATGCTCACTCCAGAAGAGAATGACGTCGTCATCCACCACGAGATCATCACGGTGTTCCGCTTCCACTTCCAATTCGGCCAAGACCTGATCGAGTGTCACTTCTCGATCTTTCACAACCACCGGCCGGTGACAGTGGTCGTAGATGTCGAGGTCGGCCTCTTCCGAGAAGATGGAATAGACGTAAGCTTCCGCCTCTAACACGAGCAAAGGGTTGTCAGTATCTTCGTCGACGATGATCCGCCATTTCTTATCATTCTTCTTAAGCTCATCAATGAAGGCATCCGAGCCCTCTTCACCGTACTGCGGGAGGATGGGTAGATCTAAGCGAACGGGGAATGTGTGAATGGTTTGCGGGTCGATGCGTTGGCCCTCCGCGACCACTTTGCGATCATCGAGATCGAGGAAGTTGAGCGCACCTTTGCCTTCCGTTTCCCCAATCTCGCTATCTTCTTCAGAGATATGCTTGTGCAAGATGATCTCAATGTCCCGCTCGCGCATGTAGTTGGGACCCTCGGGACCAATCCAGGCATCGAGGATCATAGCGCTCAGGCGTGCGACCGGATAGAGGATCCACTGATAAAGGCGAATGACCGGGGCGAGGTGTGAGGCCACGCTCAAGGCATGGCGCGAGAAATACGCTTGCGGGATGATCTCGCCAAAGAAGGTGATTCCGAATGTGGAGATGACAAAGGCAAGGACGACGCCTGACCCGGTCTCGCCAATGAGCTGATTGAGCAGGAGCGTGAGACCGGCATTTGCGGCGACATTCCCCCACAGGATCGTGCAGAGGAGGAAGTTGGAATCGCGACGCAGCGAGAGGATACGTTTCGCTCCCTCATTGCCTTGCTCGGCGATGGCTTCAAGACGGAGGCGACCAAGTGAGAAGAAAGCCAGGTTCAGCCCAGAGAACATGGCTGATTGACTCAGGCACAAGACGACCCCCGTCCAAGCGAGGACATGTTGCCAAGGTTCCATCCGTTAAGGGCGCGTCCGAAGGTCTGCGCTCATCTGATCACCGTCCTTGGGACAAAGGCATTCTCACAATTCATGCGGGCGTAGGGTCGCATGAATGCGGCCAAACCACAACGAAACATCCTTAAAACAACTCAATTTCTGCCAGGAAGGGCTCAAACTCGTTAATGATAAGCAAGTTATAGAATGTGAAGCATTTGTTGAAGACTTTCCTTTCGGCGCCGTCTAAGCTAATCTATGCGTTGGATTCTTGGCATCGCTGGATGGTTGGCCGCACCACTGCTTGTGGCGACTGCGGTGCCGGGAATGGAGGTGGTGGCGCCGGAGAACGTCCAAGTGGCTCTGCAGTCTCCTGTCCGTCTGCGGATGGACTATCAGCAACGGCCGATCTTTCAGGGGCCGACCACGCGGCTCTTTCCAAGTTATTTCCTTGAGACATCAGACGATGGCGGTGCCCAGTGGACGCGGGGAATGCGCCCAATCGAGGGCTATCGATTCGAGCCAGTGACCGCGACTGAGGTGGCGAAACGTTCGGCTTTCGCCGTTCTCGACGCGGGCAGACCCCATCGCCTCTATCGCATCCGAGCCGTGCTCGATCCCGCTACCAGCTTTCGTGGCGCCGACTTCTCTGGGAGAGACTTGGAGGGGATCGATCTCTCTGGCTATGATCTCACCGAGGCCAATTTCACCGAGGCCAATCTGACCAAGGCCAGCCTCGTTGGGGCCACCATTACGGATGCGGTCTTCGTGCGCGCCACCCTCGACTTCGCCAATCTCACGGAGGCGGACGGTCATCGGGCTAACTTCGACGAAAGTGTGGGGGAACTGACCATCTTCGCCTTGGCTAGCCTCTATGAAGCGCGATTCTCTAAGGCGAGCTATGAGAAGCCGGATTTCTATCGAGCGCAGTTAGACAAGCTCTTTGCTCAGGACGCTACGCTTCGTGCTGGGCGCTTTACGCTCGCCGACATCGATGAAGCTCGCTTCGAGCGTGCCAAACTTGCATGGTCCAACTTCGAACGATGTAACCTCCGGCGAACAGATTTCGAAGACGCGGACCTCCGCTATGCTGACATGGATCGTGTGGCTGCTGGACTCGCAGATTTCGAAAGTGCCGACATGGATCATGTGGACATGCGCGGCGCGGACCTACGCGGTGCTGACTTTGAGCGTGCAGATTTGGACGATGCCGACCTTTCTAGATCCGAACAGCATGGAGCGAACTTTCGCGGAGCGGACATTGACGACGCTGAGGGGATCGATTCAGGTAACTCCTAACAAGTGCCTACATTCCTAGCGGAAAGGTTATGAACGCCGTTGGGCAAAGAGCCATTCGTGGACTTTCGGATCCTGATAGACTTGTCCACCGATCCCGTGGTCCCCGTCGGGAAGCTCTGTGTAGGTCACCTCGGCGCGGGCTTTCTTCATCGCGTCTACCATCTGGCGGCTCTGCTCCACATCAACAATGTCATCCTTCGCACCATGGAAAACCCAGACGGGCACCTTTCGATGTCCGCGGACTTTGGATGGGTTGCCACCTCCAGCAATGGGAACGGCGGCAGCAAAGAACTTGGGCTCCGTTGCCAGAAGATGGAAGGTGCCATAGGCGCCCATGGAGTAACCGGTGAGATAGATCCGATCGGGATCGATCGGCAGATGCTTAAGCATGGCTTCCGCGATCTCAATGACGGCTTTCCCATTCGCACCACTCCACGTCTCATTCTCTTTCGGAGCCTGAGGGGCCAGGATAAAACACGGGCGCTCGCGGTAATTCTCTGATCGAGCAAAGGAATGAGGCGACCAGGGCTTCTCAGGTGTCATCACATCGCCATTCCGCCCATGGAGATCGATGACTAACGGATACAGAGTGTCCTTGGAAGCAAAGAGTCTTCCCTCGGCAAAGAAGCGAAAGCGCAGGCCCTTCTCCTCATGACGTGTCCACTCCCCGTTGATAAGCTCTTTGTAAGGATTATCGCTCGCATTCAAGGCCGCCTCGGCCGCGCGTTCGAGGGCGGACGCTCCATCCTCGATCAGCCACTTCCTGTCGGCTTCTGAAAGTTTATCGAGGGGAAGCGTGAATGCGCGCCCATCGGATTCACGCTTGATCGTGACTTGCTTGGAATCGAAAGCAATCAACTCCGCTTTCAACGTCTTGCCCTCCGCTGAAGTCCATTCTCGTATTTCAGCAGAAAGCAGGAAAGCTCCCTCGAAAGAGCACAACAGGGTAAGAAAGAACGCCTTCATGACACTTGAAGATATGGTGGAAGGCACCAAGCGCCAAGTCTGGAGTGTCTGCAGCTAGGATGCGTGCGTGTCCGTCAGAAATTTCCGGCGCGATTGCCGTAGTGCGTCGGTTTGCCGTGAGTGGGGTGATCGTCGGCGATCCAGCGCACTACCGGTAGTGCCCATTCTTCAAATGGCGTTTCTGTGAGGGGAATCCAATCGTAAAGCCTCTGGGCATCGCTGAGGAGGGCATCGGTGGCTTCCTCTCCCTCAAATTGCGGTGCGCGCTGGAGCCATTCGCCGATCGTCGTAGCGATGGTGCGTACTTGGAGAGGCTGCGAACCCGCGACGTTAAGAACGTCAGGGGGAGATGTCGTGCGCGCCATAGCCGCGGCGATGGCGGCGTTGGCATCGCCTTGCCAGATCAGATTCACCCAGCCCATGGAGAGATCAATGGGCTTGTCAGTTAGGATCTTGCGAGCGATATCGACGACGATACCATAGCGCGGTTCATTCGCGTAGTTCAGTCGAATCACGCTCATGGGCGTGCCATCAGTGGTGGAGAAATGGGTGGCGAGCCGTTCGCGTGCGAGGCAGCTATTCGCATACTCTCCAATGGGGTGGAGAGCATCGTCTTCGTGTGCTCCCTTTCCTGGGGCTTGTGTGAGTCCGTAAACGTTTCCTGTGGAGAGGATCACCAACCGGCTGGACGCGAAACGGCGGCAGACCATGGCTGGAAGCCAGGCGTTCATGGCCCACGTCAGGGGTTCATTGCCAGTGGCTCCAAATTTCATCCCAGCGAGATAGTAGACGTTGGGAAACGCGGGTAAGCTCTCAAGAAAGGTTTCGTCTAACAAGTCCCCAGCAAGGATCTCGACGCCCCTTTCCTGGAGACGCTCGACAACGCCAGGGGTGCCAAAGCGGCTGACGGCAACGACGCGCCGGTCCGGGAGGGCGCGTTTTAGCATCATGGCAAGGGTGGGGCCGAGTTTGCCGCCTGCGCCAAGGATGAGAATGTCCCCCGGTAAGGATGCAAAGGCATCGAGCACCAAGGCTGGAGGCCGACTGAGCGCCTCCTCTAAATCAGTGATAGAGGCGAAAGGCTGGAGATGTGTGTCCATGAAAGACGAGCCAGTGTTAGGCAGGGACGTCGACCGTGGTGACGACTTCGTCCACAATCTGGCGGGCGGTGAGCCCCGAGAATTTCGCTTGAGGATCGAGGACGAGACGATGCGCGATCACATCGGGAGCCAACTCTTGCACATCGTCTGGTGACACAAAGGCGCGTCCCTCGAACAAAGCGAGCGCGCGCGCGGCTTTCATCAAGGCAAGGGCAGCTCGTGGACTGGCGGCGAGTTGCACCTCGGGCACTTCGCGGGTGGCCCCGACGAGATCGACAATGTAGCCCATGATCTCTTCGCTCACGCGAATGTCTTCGGTGGCTTGGATCAAGGATTCGATGTCTGATAGAGTGGCGCAGGGCTTCAGCGCATCGACAGGATGATCGCCCTGCTGCGCGGAAAGAATCGCAATCTCATCGCGCCGATCCACGTAGCCGAGGGCCAGTTGCATGCCGAAACGATCCATCTGGGCTTCCGGAAGAGGATAGGTGCCTCGAAACTCGACGGGATTCTGGGTAGCGATGACGAAGAATGGATGGGCAAGCCGGTGCTGTTTGCCTTCCACCGTCACCTGTTGTTCCCCCATGGCTTCTAACAAAGCGGACTGGGTGCGGGGTGAGGCGCGATTGATTTCATCGGCGAGGAGCACGTGAGTAAAGACGGGCCCCGGGTGGAAATGAAACTCCTGATTTCGTGGGTCGAAGATGGAGACGCCGAGGATGTCTGACGGAAGCAGATCTGGAGTGAACTGCATCCGCTTGAAATCCATTCCCGTGATGGAACCGGCTATCGCTTTTGCCAAGGTGGTTTTGCCAGTGCCTGGGTAGTCTTCCAGGAGCACATGTCCACCGCTGACAAGCGAAGCGAGGAGTTTCCTAACAATATCGTCCTGGCCATGAATCACCTGCGAGACATTCTCGCGGATCCGCTCGTAAAGTTGTTGAGCAGAGGGAACCGCGTGGCTCGCAGGTAGCTGGGACATTGCTCCCTGCTTTAGTTAGGAATGTGAATCGCGTGGCCGTAGGCTTGCCCAGTGGCCTCGTGCACAGCTTCCGCCAGGGTGGGATGGGCGTGGATGGTGGCTTCCAGGTCGTCCTTGGTCGCTTCCAGCGTGATGGCGAGGCCTAACTCCGCGATGATTTCCGTGGCATCAGGCCCGATGATATGGGCTCCGATCACCTCGCCATATTTCTCGCCGAAGAGGAGCTTCACAAAGCCCTCGGAATCGCCAACAGCTTGGGCTTTGCCACTGGCTTGGAAAGGAAACTTGCCCACTTTGTAGGCGATGCCTTGCTCTTTAGCGGCTTCTTCCGTCAGGCCAACACTGGCCACTTGCGGATGGCAATACGTGCAGCCGGGAAAGACGTCGACCTTCTTGGGCGCGTGGTCATTGTAGAGGCCGTCGACACATTGGATGGCTTCCCAACTAGCGACATGGGCGAGCCAGGGAGGTCCGATGATATCGCCGACCGCGTAGACGCCCTTTTGAGAGGTTTGATAGCGATCATCCGTCACGAGGTAACCGCGGTCTGTTTTGAGATCGAGGCCCGCAGGCAGGACGGGTTGCACGCCAATGGCGATCAACGCCGCATCGGCTTTCAGCGTCTGGCTCTCGGCTCCTTCGACGGTGATCTTCACTCCGGTGCCGGTATCCTTGGTGCCCGTGACTTTGGTGTTTGTCAGGACGTTGATCCCTTGCTTCTTAAAGCTCTTCTCCAAGGTCTGGCTCACCTCGTCATCTTCCACCGGCAAGATGTGCGGCATCATTTCCACGATCGTGACCTTGGTTCCAAAGGCGTTGAAGAAGTAGGCGAACTCAACGCCGATGGCGCCCGCGCCAATGATGATGAGCTCCTTGGGTTGCTCTGCTAACACCATGGCCTCTTTGCTGCCAATGACCGTCTTGCCATTAAAAGGGAAGTCGGGAAACGGGCGAGACACGCAGCCTGTGGCAATGAGGACATCTTTGGCTTCGTGGGTCTGTGAGGATCCATCGGCAGCCTTGACGGTGACTTTGCCAGGGGCATCCACAGACCCTTCTCCGCGGAGGTAGTCTACCCCATTCTTCTTGAAGAGGAACTCGATGCCGCCAGCGAGGCGATCGGAGACCTTGCGGCTGCGCCCGATGACTTTCTCCCAGTCGTAGGAGAGTCCTTTGATCTTGAGGCCGAATTCCTCCGCCTGATGTGTGAGCAAATGATAGATCTCGGCGTTCTTTAAGAGGGATTTGGTGGGGATGCAGCCCCAATTCAGGCACGTCCCCCCTGCGCGATCCATTTCGACGCAAGCGACTTTCTTTCCGAGCTGAGCCGCGCGGATGGCACCGACGTATCCCGCAGGACCGCCACCGATAACGATGAGATCGTAAGCCATGATGTAATGAAGAAGGTTGTTAGAGGAGCATGAGTGCGGGGTTCTCAAGGAGACGCCGCAATTCGCCAAGGTATTGCGCGCCGACGGCACCGTCGATGACACGGTGATCGCCGCTCATGCCAATATTCATCCGCTGTCCGGGAACGATTTGCCCCTCGGCGTTCACGACGGGCACTTGCCGGATAGAACTGATGGCGAGGATGAGTGCTTGAGGAGGATTGATGATTGCGTCGAAGCTATCGATGCCGAAAGCGCCGAGGTTGGAGACCGTGAGGGTTCCTCCCGCGAACTCATCTGGAGACAGCTTCTTGTTACGAGCGCGCGTGGCGAGGTCCTTCACAGCGACGCTGATCTCGGACAAAGACTTATCTTGGGCATCGCGGATCACCGGAGTGACCAGGCCATCGTCGATGGAAACGGCCACGCTGATATGAACGGAACCGAACCGCACAATGGCATCGCCATCAAAGGAAGCATTCACCGCAGGGACGGCGACGGCACTATCGGCCACGGCTTTGAGGATGAAATCATTGATGGTAAACTTGTTAGCCCCTTCGCTGGTAGCCGCCTGTTCGTTGATCTGCTTGCGGAAGGTCAGGAGGTTAGCAGCATCGACTTCGATGGTGAGATAGAAGTGAGGAATCTGCGTCTTACTTGCCAGGAGACGTTCGGCGATGACGGCTCGCATGCCTGTGAGGGGGATGCGTTCGTCGCCCTCACTCATCGTCGGACGAATGGCGGGTGCGGCGGGGACTTGTGGCGCGGACGCGGATGATGCGGCAGCGGTGCCCGTGGGGGCGTCCTCGACATCTTTCCGCACGATGCGTCCTCCGGGGCCCGTGCCCTGGATCTGGCTGAGATCCACACCGCGATCCGCAGCCACGCGCCGGGCGAGGGGAGAGGCTTTGATCCGTCCGCCATTAGAGGTCTTGGGAGCGGGAGGGGCCGATTGCGAAGGGGCTGTGGCTGATGAGGAAGCCTCGTTGGCAGGTTGGTCCGATTCGGCGGGCGATGAGGAGGTAATCTCTTCCCCCGGTTCTGGAGGATCTTCTCCTTCTTCTAACAGAAGAGCAAGCTTCCCTCCAAGTGGGGCCTTCTCACCTTCCTTGACATAGATTTCATGGAGAATGCCGTCATCGAAGGCCTCCATACTCATGGTCGCCTTGTCTGTCTCGATCTCGGCAATCTCGTCACCCACTTCGATGGTATCGCCTGCATTCTTCAGCCAGCGTACCAACGTGCCCTCCGTCATGGTGTCACTCAGTTTGGGCATTTCAATGATCGTTGCCATCGGGATTGCGCTTGGTTGGATGTAAAGGTTGTGTTAGGAGCAAACGTGCAGAGCCTTCTTCACCACGGCGTCCACGTTAGGCAATTGAATCTTCTCGAGGGGAGGACTGTAGATGGCGGGAGCATCGAGTGCATTGAGCCGGGCAATGGGTGCGTCCAGGTAGTCGAAGGCTTTCTCTTGAATGACGGCAGCAATGTGAGAGCTCACTGCACAGAAGGGCTTGTTCTCATCCACGAGCAGCGCCCGGTTCGTCTTGCGCACGGAGGAAAGGATCGTCTCCTCATCAAGTGGCCGGACAGAACGAAGATCGACGACTTCCACGGAGAGCTGATGCTCCTTCTCCAAGACTTCCGCTGCCTGCAGCGCCGTGATGACCGCTCTGCCGTGACCGATGATGGAAAGATCACTCCCTTCCCGTTTCACGTCGGCGACTCCTAGCGGAATGGTGTATTCCTCATCGGGAACGTCGCCACTTTCGCCATAAAGAAGCGTGTTCTCCATCACGTAGACGGGATCGTTGTCCCGGATCGCCGTCTTCATGAGTCCCTTGGCATCGTAGGGGGTCGCTGGACAGACCACTTTGAGACCTGGCGTGTTGGCGATGAAATTCTCCGGTGTGTGGGAGTGGGTAGCCCCAACGTTGGTGCCACCGTTGGCAGGACCACGGACCACGATCGGGCAGTGGATCAATCCTCCAGACATGTAACGGACACAGCCGGCATTATTGATCATTTGGTCAAACGCCACGTAAGCGAAGCTCCAGAACATCAGTTCCATGACGGGGCGAACCCCTAGCATTGAGGCGCCGATTCCCATGCCGATGAACCCAGCTTCACTGATCGGTGTGTCGACCACGCGTTTGGGACCGAACCGGTCTAACAAGCCTTCCGTAACTTTGTAGGCGCCGTTATACTCGGCGACTTCTTCTCCCATGATGACGACATTCTCGTCGCGGGTGAGCTCTTCGGCGAGTGCCTCATTCAAGGCTTGGCGGTAAGTAATGGTGCGCATGCGTTTCTGCTAGTCGTTGAAGAAGTGGCGCCCCGTTTGGCCTGCCTCGCTATCAGTATCGACCTCGTAGTAGACGTCTTCAAGGATCGCCTCAGGTTCGGGAAAGGCGCTATCTTCTGCAAATTGGACGGAGGCCTTGGCTTCCTCTTTCGCTGCGAGATCAATCTCCTTTGCCTTGTCCGTATCGATCACGCCCTCGTCGATAAGGCGCTGTTGCCAGAGGTTGACGGGATCATGGTGCTGCTTGTAGCGATCAATCTCCTCAGGGGAGCGGTATTTCTTTGAGTTCGCATCGGCGACCGAGTGCCCGTAATAGCGATAGGTATCGATTTCTAAGACACTCGGGCGGCTCTCCTCGTGGGCGCGTTCGATCGCCACCTGCGCCTTGGCGCGCACCTCGTAGAGATCCTCGCCATTCGCCTGATCCCAGACAATGTTGTAGCCGTCGGCGCGCTCGGCCAGACAGGATTTGAATGCGGAGGATCGTTGTTGGCTCGTGCCCATGGAATAGCCGTTGTTCTCGATCACATAGATCACGGGGAGATCAAAGAGGGCGGCGAGATTGAGAGATTCATGGTAGGCACCTTGATTGATGGCACCATCTCCAAGGTAGCACAGGCATGACCCCGTGATGCCTTGGTACTTCAGGCCATAAGCCAAGCCTGCACCGAGGGGTGTTTGACCGGCAACAATTCCGTGCCCGCCCCAGTAGCGCTTGTCGGGCGCGAAGAAGTGCATGGAACCGCCTTTGCCCTTCGAGCATCCAGTGGCTTTGCCATACAGTTCCGCCATGCATTCATTCATGGACATGCCCACAGCGAGGGCGTGCCCATGGTCGCGGTAGGCGGTGATGATGTGGTCATTGTCGCCTGCAAGGGAAACGGTGCCAACGGCGACCGATTCCTGGCCGATGTAAAGGTGGAGGAAGCCCCCCATCTTACCCTGTTGGTATTGCTTCAGCGAGGCTTGCTCGAAGCGCCGAATCCGCATCATTTCTCGTAGGAAACTGATCTTCTCCTCGGCGGAGAGCTGCTGGTTGATGGGAGCTTCGGCGTAGTCTTTGGTAGCGTTCACAAGAGAGGGGACAGCGGGGCTACTAGATGGCACAATTGGAAGCCTTCAAGGAGGAATCAACTTTCCTGGCGGGCAACCAGACGATCAACGCCACAAAGAGAAAAGTGAAGACGAGGTCACCGACGACAGCGTTGCGGAGAAAGACCCAACTCGGAGGAGCGCCAGGAATGGGCAGGCCAACTGTCTGGCTTTGCCACCATCCAGCCAGTGACTTCGCATAGGCATAAGGAGGCGTGGATACGGCCCAGGCGATGGTGTTGGTGAGTCCGTAGAACACCACCGATCCGAGAGGGGCGAGAGCCAGGGCCAACGGAGCCGACCTCCGAGACTGCCATGCGGTACCCAGAAGATAGAGGCTCGCGAAGAACCCATAACGAAGGAGCATGGCAGGGGACAAAAGTCCCTCGACCTTGGAGATGGCGAGATCCGTGAGAATCAAGCCTGCGAAGACGGCCGCGAAGGTCCACCACGATCGACGGGCAAAGAGTCCGAAGCAGAGGGCCACCGATGCGAGTGGAGTCATATTCACAAAGGTAGGATCCCAATGGGAAGCAAGCCGCAGCGCCAAGAAGGCGATGAAGAGCGAAAGAATGGCGAGAACCTTGGCGTTCATATACCGAAGGCTCTCCCGGATACGCCGAAACTCAAGTAGAGTGGCTCTCTTTCTCCAGACGTGAACATACTGCATGCCTCGTAAAACGCCTTTCGATTTCTTAGAATTTCGATTTGCCAGAATTACTGATTTCCTCCTAGGTTATCGGATCCCCCCTCTCGAAATGTCTTTCGACTCCACTACCCTCGAGCCGCTCGGACTCTCGGCTCTACGCTCTGCTCAAGGTTACTATGAGCTAGGCATGCTCGTCGAGTGCGAGGCATCACTGCAAGAACTCACCTTAGACGAGCGCCAGCGCCCCGAGTCCGCCGAGCTCCAAATTCTGGTTGGACTTGATCGCAAGGATTACAGGCAAGCCTTGGCGTCCTGTGACCAAGCGATACGAGACTTCCCCGATGCTCCGTTCGGTCATGTGAACAAGGCTTATGCTCTCCATGAGATGGGGCGGACGGCAGAGGCGTTGGAAGTGTTGGAGAATGCACACCTGGTGGTATCGGTGGAGGCGGTGGCTATCTACAATCGCGGATGCTATCTGGCCTGTCTGGAACGGAAGAGTGAGGCTGTGTTCTGGGTCAAGAAAGCCATCCGTCTGGAGCCCGATCTGGAGGCGCAGGCCTTGAATGATCCCGATCTGAGTGCCATCCACGACCTGTTAGAGGACCGCTAAGCGCCGCTTCTCAACTCCGAGATCCCGCTGCATTTGCCTTGCTCCTCAGTGGCGGGGAGCGTATCAAACGCTGTGAGTCGTTGGTTCCAACAAGAGTGGTTCAAGATCACAGCCTACCTGGTGGTCACCATCGTTCTGGGTGCCCTCCTCGCACCGTGGCTCTACATCGGTTGCAAAGAGGTCGTTCGCCAAGGGTGGATTGCCACAGGGCCTCTTGAGCCTCTCCATAGCGCGCTCGAGCGCAGTCCCTTCTCGCGCTATTTCAATCGGGCAGTGATGATTGTTGCTGCCTTGGGACTGATTCCGCTCATCCGGTCCCTGAAATTTCAAGGCTGGGCGGATCTACGCCTCTTTCGAAATCCCTGCCGCTGGATGGATGTGACCGCTGGCGGATTGCTTGCGGCTGGCTTTCTCCTCTTCATGGGGGCGGGATTCCTTTACTGGGGCCTCTTCATCCCAGAGGCGGAGACTGATTGGGGCGTCATTCCCAAGGTGATGGCCACGGCGATTGCCGTTGGGATCATCGAAGAGGTCTTCTTCCGTGGAGCGATGTTAGGGGTCTGCCTGCGCAAGATGCAAGCTCTTTGGGCGGTGCTCCTGACTTCTGGCATCTACGCCTTCATCCACTACGCCAAACCGCCTCGGGTGCGTATCCCCGTGGAAGAGATCCGCTGGACGAGCGGTTTCGAGATTCTGGGAAAGATCCGCGATCAGTTCACGGTGTGGCAAGATGTCGCGGGAGGGTTTCTCACCTTGCTCGTCATTGGGATTGTCCTCGCCATCATGCGATTGCGGACAGCATCCCTCTGGTTACCTATCGGGCTTCATGCGGGTTGGGTCTTTGGCTATCAATTATACAATAAGAACACGGATGACACGCCTCTGATTGAGCAATATGTGCCTTTGGTAGGGGAAGATCTCAAGATAGGATTGATCCCACTCATTGTCATCGTTATCACGGGAGCCTTGGCTAGTCTTTGGATTGATCTCAGCCGGAAACCGACCGTCGATCCGCAGTCGGCTCAGCCAGAGAAGCCTTCGGCGTGACTCCGTGCGCACGTGTCGCCATTGATGGCTCCTCCGATCTCGAATTCGACTATCGGATTCCCGAAGAATTGCGCGAAGCGTTGGCGATTGGCTCGCGGGTAAAGGTCCCTCTCCGCCAGCGAAATGCGAAGGGAACGGTGTTGGATCTCATCGATCATGAAGAGCCGCCTAAGGGCCTGCGAGATATCGAGGGATTGATTCATGATCGCCCTATCATCACGCCAAATTTGATCAAGTTGGCCAATTGGATGGCGAACTACTATTGCACCACACGCGAGCACGTGCTGCGGGCCATGCTCCCGGAGCCGGTGCGTGCGGAGGAACCTCCTTTCCGTGTCCGCAAGTCGATCCGCATCGTGGCGCATCCCTCAGAGGAAGATCTGGCAGCCTTGCGTAAACGTGCGCCCAGGCAGGCAGATGTGTTAGAGCAGTTGCAATTGCTGAAAGAGCCTCTGCTGCTTTCCAAGGTGGGGAATCTCGCGGCAGCAAAGGCCTTGGTGAAGAAGGGCTGGGCGCGTATCGAGGAGCAGCGGGTGGAGCGTGATCCTCACGAAGAAGATGAATTCATCGCCTCGGAGCCCCTGGCATTGATGCCCCAACAAGAAGCTTGTCTGAAGACGATCCTCACGTTCATGGAGGAGCCGGATCGGCCGCCGTTGTTGCTTCATGGCGTCACTGGGAGCGGGAAAACAGAGGTGTATCTCCAGGCGGCGGCCAAGGCGTTGGACAATGGGCAAACCGTCCTCGTGCTCGTGCCCGAGATCTCGTTGACCCCGCAGACGGTGGAGCGTTTCAAATCGCGTTTCGCCGATCGTCAGCGTGAGATTGCGGTGTTGCATAGTCATCTCTCGCAAGGGGAGCGCTTCGACGAGTGGCACAAGATTCACCGGCACGAAGCACGCATCGTCATCGGCGCGCGCAGCGCCATCTTTGCCCCCTTGGACAATCTGGGACTGATCATCGTGGATGAGGAACACGAAAGCTCGTACAAGCAAGAGTCAACGCCGCGCTACCATGGGCGGGATGTGGCAGTGCTACGGTCGCGGATGGAGAATTGTGCTATCGTGTTAGGAAGTGCCACGCCTTCATTGGAGTCCTATCAGAATGTGAAACGAGGGAAGTACAGCTTGCTTGAGTTGACCGAGCGCGTCGATGATCGTTCTTTGCCCCTGATTCGTGTTGTGGACATGCGACAAGAGAGTCGGAAACACAAGGGGCCTGCCATTCTGTCAGAACGCTTGCGACAGGAGATCGAGAAACGCCTTACGGATCACGAGCAGATCATTCTCTTTCTCAATCGCCGCGGGTATTCCAATTCGATGCAATGTGTGGAGTGTGGGCATGTGTGTGGTTGTGCGCATTGCAGCACCTCGCTTACCTATCATTTGCATGAGCAGCGTCTCATCTGTCACATCTGCGGATACAAGCAGATCGCCCCGCGACGTTGTCCAAACTGCAAATCACCCTCCGTCGTCTACGGCGGGTTTGGGACGGAGCGCGCTGAGGAGGTACTCAAGAAAGTCTTTCCTCAAGCCCGTATGGCCCGCTTGGATGCCGACGTTCTTCAGCGAAAGCATCGGCTTAAGGATACCTTGCGGGCCTTCAAGGCGCGCAAGCTGGACCTTCTCATCGGTACTCAAATGATCGCCAAAGGATTACACTTTCCTAATGTGACTTTGGTAGGCATTCTCAATGCTGATCTGGGGCTGCACTTGCCAGACTTCCGCGCGGGCGAGAGAACTTTCCAGCTGCTGACCCAAGTAGCCGGACGGGCCGGGCGCGGGCATCTCGAAGGTGAAGTGGTGGTACAGACATTCACACCGCATAGTCCGTCCATCCAGTTTGCCAGGCACCACGATTTCGAAGGCTACGCGGCCCAGGAAATGGAGGCGCGGTCGCAGTTTGAGTTGCCTCCGTTCACCCACGCCTGCTTGCTGCACGTGCGCTCGCGGCATGATCGCCTGGCAGAGTTCACCTTGGAGAATCTGTGTAAGCGTCTCAAGCAAGGGTTGCCCGCTGGGGTCCTCATGAGCCAACCTAATCCTTCACCGTTGGAACGCGCTCAAGGCATGTTCCGTTATCAGGTGATGTTTCGGAGCACGCACTCAGCAACCATGACCCGCCATCTGAAGAGCGTGCTCCGCGGAATGACCTTTCCGGAGGAGGTCTTCGTCATCGTTGACGTCGATCCCTATCAGTTATGTTAACCCATCCGTCTCGGTCGTCGCCGGCTGGCAGCGCGGACACCAGCAGGTGGTGCGTCCCCCGACGCTGGCGCGGCGCAGAGGCGTGCCGCAGGGGCACTGGCCCCCATCTTTCCATCGATGATTGAATAACCAAGAGTTGGGTGGCGTGCTCCAATCCGTCCCAATGACGCGGAGGGCTTGCCGCGCCACGAGTCGGCATTTCTGCCAAAGCAGCCCTGACTCCTTTGGAGAAAGCGAGCCGGCTTGTCGGTTGGGGTGGAGTCCACTGCGCCAGAGGATCTCATCCGCCATCCAGTTGCCAATGCCCGGAAATCTTTCCTGCTGTAACAAGAGGGCTTTGAGTGGGGTGCGTGCGCGGCGTTTGAGGAAATCGTTGAGAAGCCCTTTGGTGAACGCGTCCGAAAGGATGGGGGGAGCGAGGCCTGCCTCATGCGTGGCCCAGGCGGATGCGGAGAGCCAGCGCCAGGCGCCAAACATGCGTGGGTCAGTGACTACTAACGCGTGTCGAGTCAGGTGGATGACCAGGTGGTCATGCTTTTCCGGCACGTGATCGCGTTCCGCCATCCAAAGCTTGCCGGTCATCCCAAGATGCCCCCAGAGCCAACCTTTCCCGAATCGAAACGCCATCTGCTTACCGTGCGTCCATCGTTCTTCATAGCGCCTCCCAGCTAGAAGATCTGTCCATTCCGCAAGGTTGTCGGCCTGGCGAAAGATGCGTGCCTCGGGATGAAGCTGCACCTTGGTCACGTGCTGCCCTATCCCGGCATCCCACTGCTTGGCATAGTAGGCGACCTCCGCGAGTTCTGGCATGACGTTAACGAATCGCCATGGTTTCGGCTGGGGGCACTCCCCAAATCAGGTGTTTCGAGGCAAAGCGGATCAGACGACGGCTGTAATGTCGCGTCGTCCAGGCGCCAGCAGTCATGCAGGCGATGTGGCTGTGAAGATGCTTTTGAAGCATCCTTGGGACAGGATTGCGTCGGGTGACTTGGAGAATTCGTTCGCCGGCCGCTTGGAGGGAGAAGATGCGTCCACTATAAAAGAGATCGATCAATTCCGTCCACGCCCTCAGCCAATCATCGAGTTGGTCGAAATAGCGTCGCAAAGCCTGTGCGTTGGGACCTTGGGGCTGTTCGAGAAATAGATCTGCCAGGGCATCCGCCGAGTGCATGGCCATGAAAAGTCCCGGAGAGAGCATCGGGTCGACGAATCCGTAGGCATCCCCCAACTGAATCCATCCCGGTCCGAACCCCTGTTTGGAGGTCAGTTGATAGTTGGCATACGATTTCACCGCAGTCACGCGGGTGGCTGTCGCCACGGCGGGGGCAAGGTAGGGATCCGCATGGATCGCGGCATGGAGGCGATCTTCTGGAGTGTCGCCAAGGGCACGCGCTGCCTCGCGGTCGAGCACTACCCCGATGGAAAGCCGATCAGAAGGGAGTGGGATCCGCCAACTCCAACCAGCCTCTAAACGAGTGATGATCACTTGCCCGGGAGCTTTCGGGTGATGATAGCCCTGGAAATGCGCAAAGTAGGCAACGTCCTGGCGCGGCCCTTTGCGGGCGGGGATCTTGAGGGCGCGCGCGAAAAGGCGCTGCCTGCCCGAGGCATCAATGAGCCAATCCGGCTGCTTCCCCCCGAGCAAAGGGGCAGCGGCCAAGGATTCCGGCGTCAATCGAACGCCGCCGTTGCCGTCAGGCTCCACCTGCGCCCGATGCCGGATAGCGGAAACGCCCAGCTCCTCAGCGCGGGTCGCCAAGAGATGGTCGAACGCCGGGCGCGGCACGTTGTAGGCGTAGGTCGGCAGGACCCCTTCCACGGAATCGAAAGTGAAGTCCATGTCCTGAGCGGCCTTCGGATGGACAAAAGAAACCCCCGGCTTGGGCGTTGCCATCCCGGCCACGCGTTCATCGATCCCCAAGCGCCGAAGAATGGGCACCACTGCGGGGATAAGTGATTCTCCAACAAGGAGTTCGGGAGCCTTCCCGTCGGCGAACAAGACCGGTCTGATCCCACTTTGGGCCAAACGGGCCGCCAGCGTAGCGCCTGCAGGTCCTCCGCCGAGAATCGCGACCGTCTTCATCAGGCCACCGCAATCTTGGGGAAGGTTCTAGGGAAGCACTTGTACAGAGTCCGACTTGGAAACCCTGAGATAGACGGTGTCCGTGGAGCCGAATTCATCGAGAAACACCCCTCGCTCCGCTTCTGGAATGTCCTCCGTATCAGAGACATTCGCAGGAACCAGAAGATCGGTGGGGAGCTCTTTCTCGGAGATGTCCTTCTTCTCCTCGGTCGTGGAAATTCCCGCTGCCGCGGGTTTCGGCTCCGCAGCGACGTTATCCGCCTTGGGGCCAAAGGGAAGGGAACCGCCCGTGATCAAACTGAACAAGGAGAAGCAAACGAATCCAAAGATGAGAACGAGTACAGGAGCCAGAATGAGTGGGCTGCGAGAACTCTTGGTAGCATCGGGCCGTGCGGTGTCTTCTAATTGCTCCCGGTTGGGCTTGAAGATCTGCTCCTCATCGCTGGCTCCGAACTGTTCGAACTTTGCTAAGGCTTCTGAAATATCGACACCCAAGTAGCGACTGTAAGTTTTGAGGAAGCTCTTGGCGTAAACGGGACTATCAAAGCCCGTATAATCATCCGCCTCCAAAGCGCGGATCGTGTTGATGGAAATACACGTCTCTATGGCGACCTCCTCTTCAGTGAGTCCGTGATGATTTCGAATGTCGCGCAAATTCTGTCCGAGACTTTGCATAAGTCGTTTTGTGTTGGTTAGAGGTTAACCATCCAACCTAATACTGTGTGTCGTCCACGAGGTTGTCCATTAAAATTTCACGAGGTTTCGCACCCTCTCCGGGACCCACGTAACCACGCTCTTCTAGGATGTCCATCATGCGCGCAGCCCTCGTGTATCCTAGGCCCAAACGTCTTTGCATGAGGGACGTGGATGCCCGCTTCTCTTGCCGTATCACCTCTAAGCACTTTGCTAGGATTTCTTCGTCCTCTGGAGACACCTGACTCTCGGATTGATGCTTGCCTTCAAGCGTGTCTTGAACTTCTTGTTCATAAACCGGTTCACCTTGTTTCCGACAATACTCGACCAAATCTTGAATCTCATCATCTGAGATAAGGGCTCCTTGTGATCGTACTAATTGTGAGGTTCCTGGAGGCAAATAAAGCATATCACCTTTGCCAACCAAACGGTCCGCACCTTTGGCATCAAGAATGACCCGACTATCAATACCAGAAGCCACTTGGAAAGCGATCCGGCAGGGGATGTTTGCCTTGATGGTTCCCGTGATCACATCAGCGCGTGGAGTCTGGGTGGCGACGATGAGGTGGATGCCAGCGGCCCGTGCCATTTGCGTGATCCGTCCAATGGCCAGTTCCACGTCTGCCGGCGCGGTCTGCATGAGATCCGCCAACTCATCGATGATCACGACGATATAAGGCAGCGTGTCGGGAATCTCAGGCTCTTCAGGGGTGGCAAACTCGTGGGGAGGGAGGTCGTCGTCCTCCATCTCGTCTTCCATCTCGGCAGCCGCTTCTTCGGCATCACGGTCGGCTTGTGCGAGTTCCTCCGCTAGGTCGTTGTCTTCGCCGCCCATACTGACAGGATGCACAAAGAAGGGGGGAGTCTCGTCATCACCATCATCGGCACTGGCACCTACCCCAATGACCTCCTCCACGTCAGCAATGACCTCTTGCGCTTGGCTTACCACATCCTCGGTTTCCGGATGGGTGGGAGCCACAGAGTTGTTAGGCGACAACGTCTCTTCCGTCACACTTGTTTCATCCGTGACTACGGTCTCCTTGTCGCCGGTGACAGGAGGTGAAGAGGCCTTCTTGCGTGAAGGAGCTCTAGCAGGTTTCTTGGGAGTCTTGTCGCGGTCGCGCGAGTTGAAGGCGTCGAAGTTGCGCTTCCCTACGTCTGCGAAAAGTTTGTAGCGACGTTCCATCTCTTTCACCACCCATCGTAGTGCTAGGATGACTTTCTTCGGATCCGTGACTACCGGAACCACCAGGTGAGGCAAGTCGTTGTAGATCTGCATCTCGACCACCTTGGGGTCGATCATGATGAATCGCAGCTGCTCGGGGGAGAACTGGAACAGAAGACTAGCGATGATCGAATTGATGCACACACTCTTACCGCTCCCCGTTGCGCCAGCCACGAGGAGGTGAGGCATGGAGGCGAGATCGGCCAGGACCGCATTGCCATAGACATCTTTCCCAAGTGCTAACGGAATCTTGTATTCGGTGTCTCTAAATGCCTCATCATCAAGGAGTTCGCGAAGTGGAACGGGAACTTTGTCTTTGTTAGCGATCTCAATGCCAACGGTGTCTTTGCCAGGAATTGGAGCAATGATATTAATGCGCTCGGCTTTTGTCGCACGCGCAATGTCAGGCTCGAGCGTCACAATGCGGCTCACGCGAAGGCCCTTGGACGGATAGATTTCATATCGGGTGATGGAGGGGCCTCGTGTGATATCGCCAGGGTACACCTCCAGGCCGAAAGTGCCGAGCGTCTCCACGATGATGTTCTGATTCCGAATGAGGAAACTTTGGTCGGTGGGCACTTCCTCGGTGACCTCTTCAAAGTTGAGCAAGTCGAGTGGCGGCAATTCATACCCTTCGAAGGACACGCCTTGGAAGCTGGCGCGCACTGGCAGAGTGGCGTCAGCTGGCGTCGCGCTTGGCCGCTTCGGACGGCGTGCGGAACCATCGATGATCTTGGGTGCTGGAGGTTCCTCTTCGAGGACTTCTTCTTTGCTAGATTCCTCGTCGCTTGGCTCGTCGGCACTAGCAGACTTCTTGCTCCGCTTCTTCTTGGGCTTGCCTTCGAAGACTGCTTCCTCTGGAGCGGGATTCTCTGCCACCACTTCCCAATCGTCGTCTTCTTCCTCTTCGTCTGCTTCAACTTCCTCCTTGATCGGTTTGCTCTTCCGGCGCTTCTTCTTAGTTACCTTCACGGCCTTCTCAGCCTCGCGCTCTTGCATAGCCAAACGCTCAAGGTCATCGGCTTCTTCCCAACGAGCTTGCTTTCGCCGTTCCTTGATGGTTTCGACATCTTGAAGGAATCTTTTGGCGAAAGTGATGGGGTGGAAGCCGGTCAACAACACGAGTCCAAGTAGGTAGGCGGGGAGGAGGAGGACCTGCGCACCGAAGCCCCCCAGGTACTTGCGGAGTCCGCCACCGAGCAGTTCTCCAATCGTGCCTCCTGGACCGATGTTGTAGACATCCTGCCATTGTTTGAAGAAGAAGGGTTGGAGATGAGCCAAACTCGCACCCGCAAATACAAATAATGCTAGTCCTCCTATGGTACGCTGATTGAGCGGTATCTTGGCGACGAAGCGAGACAGGCCAAACCAACAAAGCCCAGCGGCAATCAAGTAGCTTCCAGCCCCAAAGAGAAAGTAATGGTAGCCGGCAACAATGGCGCCTAACACTCCAATGAAATTCTGGATCGGCTCATCGTCTTGCGAGTCATAGGAAAAGGGAACCCACGAAGGAACGTCTTTCGGCGTGTAGGACACCAGCGCGAGAAAGAGAAGGATCCCCGCCCACAGAAGGGCGAAGGTGATGATGGCACCGATGGGCGTCTCCATGGGGGAGACCGAGCGTGGGCGGACGGACGCGGCACGCTTCCGGGGAGCCGCTTTCTTGCGGGAACTACTTGGCATGGGCAGACTATTTAACGAACTTAACTATTAGAAAACCCTTTATTTCCCGGCATTTCCTCAGGCATGAACCCCGTCATCGTCGTCTTTCTCAAGTGGCCGGAACCCGGAAAAGTCAAGACACGCCTGGCTCAGACCGTGGGCCAGGCGGAGGCCGTGAGGATCTATCGGGGACTGGTAGCGGCGGTTGGGCGCCTCCTGGAGACATGTTCAGGCGTGGACATCGCCGTCTGCTTCGACCCTCCAGCGCGAGAAGCAGCCGTCCGCGACTGGCTGCAGACGGGGCCGTTTCGCCAGTTGCGGATCGCCCATTGGTGGCCCCAGCAACCCACCGATCTCGGAGGGCGCCAAGTTGCTGCCGTGGAAACGGCCCTCCAAACCGGGTACCGCAAGGTCGCGCTCATCGGCACAGACTGTGTCGATTGGAATGCAGCCATGATACGCAAAGTGTGGGAGGCGCTTGATGTCGCCGACTGGGTCTTTGGTCCTGCATTGGATGGGGGCTACTACCTTGGAGCGCTCCGAGCCAGCGCGCCTTCCGCTTCTGAAGTGTTTGCGAAGGTGCGCTGGAGCAGTGCCCACACCTTGGAGGATTGCCTCGCGCACTTAAACGCGCGAGGAGGTGTTCCGGCATTTATTGAGAAATTGAAGGATGTTGATGATTATGAGGACTGGATTTCTGTGCGCGATCGCGTTACCCTCGATCCATGATCTGGAAGGCTCCCATCGTCTTTGCACCCCTTTATAAAGAGAAGGTCTGGGGAGGGCGTCGATTCGAGTCCGTGTATGGCCGCGCCTTGCCCAACGGGGCCAATTACGGGGAATCCTGGGAATTGGTGGATCGCGAGGATGCTCAGGCGGCCGTGGCGAAGGGCCCGCTGGCTGGCCAGACGCTCCATGATCTCTGGATCAAGGAGCGGACCTCTCTCTTTGGGCCGGGACATGCGAACCATCCGGCCTCACGTTTCCCGCTTCTGGTGAAGATCCTTGATGCGAGCGATGACCTATCCATCCAAGTGCATCCCCCGGCAGAAGTGGCTCCGCGGTTGCAGGGCGAGCCCAAGACGGAGATGTGGTATGTGGCCCACGCCGAACCAGGGGCGAAGCTCTATGTTGGCCTCCGCCGTGGCGTCACCCGCGAGCAGTTTGAACAAGGGATCCGCGAAGGCCGGACCCAAGAGCAGGTCCATTGTCTGACACCACGCGCCGGGGAATTCATCTTCATTCCGAGTGGGCGCCTGCACGCGATCGGTTCTGGGTTGCTCATCTACGAGATCCAACAGAATAGCGACACCACCTATCGTGTCTTTGACTGGAATCGGCCGGGGATCGATGGCAACCCACGTGATCTCCATGTGGAAGAGTCGCTCGCCTGCATCGACTTTGATGATGTCGAGCCCAGCATGAGTGCCCCTGTTGAGGGCGATCTGTTAGTAGACTGCGAATACTTCCAGGTACGCCAACGCCAGTGGAGTTCTCCCAATACGCTCCCGGTCGCTTCAGAGGGAGACGCTGCCGTGGTCACGGTCATCCGGGGAGAGGTGCACTGTGGTCCCGAATTGTTCCGCCCAGGAGACTTCTTCCTCGTCCCCGCGCAGGCTGAAGACGATGTCCGGAATCTGCGGTCCGGCACCGATTGCAGTGAAGTGTTGCTCACGACCATTCCCGCGATCGAACAGGAATGTTAGCGTCCGCCATGAAGAGATTCTTCATCCTTGATTGAGGAGGCTTTTATTGGGAGATATAAACATATAAATTAATGTGAGAGTTTTCTCCTTCTGCGGAGAGTGACGTGGCCGAATGCCTCATGCTTTTGTACGCAAGCAGCCGCTAATATTTGGCAAGAGAAACGGAGCACACTCGGCGAATCTGTGAACTGTTCAAAGCATGAGATTTCCTTGGACTTCGCCACGGAGTGATCGGCGTCGGAAGTGCTCCGATTGTCCTTTGCCAGGCTTTTGTGGGGTAAAGAAGTGTTTGGCCGATCAGTTGTCCTGCAGCCCTCATGAACTGGCAACGATTCTGCGGTCGATGGGGTCGGCATTCGTAGCCCTTCAGAATTCGCGGGCAACTTTAGGGGCCCGAGTCGATTGGTGTGATTCTGGAGATGGAAACCTTGCGATGCTGGATGGTGGTCAACTGTGGCTCGATATGGATCGCTTGGTGGCAGCGTGTCATTCAATCACTGTGTCCGCCGATCACCCACTTTTGGAGTTTGAGTGTGCCTCTGGTTGTGAGCGCTTTCTCGTCTATCCAGATGCCCAAAGGAGGCAAACCGCCGTGAATGAGATCCTCACACAGATTCAAGGCGCTGAAGAGCATGTGCAAGTTACTGAAGCGGCGAGGTGGCTCGATGATCTGCCTGGTAATCGCTCGAATGATCCCGTGGTGGGTGAATGGGAGGATGATTCAGAATGCTCTCCCTATCCAACTGGCACGACATTGCGAGCGCGCATGAGCACGGCTTTCGCGGAGTGGAAACGGCATCTCTGTGTGTCCTCAGTCGATTTCGTGGGAAATCTGATGATCATTCGTGATCGCGATTGTGTCGCTTATTGCCCGCGGATTTCGGATCCCGGAGATGGCTATTTCTCCCTTGCTCCCGGGTGATTGGCCGGAATTTCAAACGACCATTCTTCATCAGCGATTCGTTCATCGAAGTCAATAAAACCACTTTCGGGATAGCCGAGGGTCGGATGATAGTGAATGACCACTCGATGGGGTTGGGAGGCGAGCGCTGTGGCAATGCGTTCAAAGATGGCGTCAATGGTAGGAGGTTCAGTGACCGGGCCTGCCCATTCCTCCCAGCAAATGCCTTCGAACGACTGAACATCGCCTCCCTTCACAGAGGCTCGCCAATGGCGACAGCCAAACTCTCCCGTCTCGCGATAGTCAAATTGATAGGCTTTCCACCCCAATGTCTCCCAGCGCTCGCGGGCTTCTGCGAGGAGCGTTTCCGGGTCAGGCATGGCACCCTTGATGGCGCGGAAATAGCGCTGTGCGGAATGTCTCCGATCGCGCTCAAGCACCTGATCTGAGTCTTCAAACGGAGCCAAAGAACGCCAGCTCTCCAAGTCATAAGAATCCTGCAGGTGCCACGCCTCACCGGTGGAGGCGTCCATGAGCTGGACTCGCACCCAGTCACGCGACTTTGAGGTCCAACGCAGGCTTGGCTCCACCGAAAGCACTCCAACGATGAGCAGAAGCAAGATGCTGAGGGAGAGCGCGCCTTTCATGAATGATGAAACGCCGGCAAGGCGACGTTTCATCGGACAAATCGACGGGGGCGTTATCTATCTACGGTGCGCCGTCATGGGGATGTTCTTGAAGCAAAGCTGCCGGATCGTAGAAGGATGGCTGATTCTGGGTGGCTGCTCTGACAGCGCTTACCTGATCAGGGGCAATGGGCGTGGCTTGATTGCCAAAGGCGTTTCGCACGAAGGTGAGGACCGCTGCAATCTCATGGTCATTGAGAGCCTTGAAAGCCGTCATGGGCACTTGGCCGGGATACGCTTTCCCTTTCACCTCGATAGGGCCGAGGAGGCCATGAAGGGTCAGCTTGATGAGGCGCTCTTCGTTGCCTTGCACCCATTGGGTGCCTGCTAGGGGAGGGAATTGGGCCGCGGGCAATCCTTGGCCGTCTTCTTGGTGACAGGTGATGCAGTGCCCCTCGCGCCGGTAGATCTCGGCTCCGTGGAGGAAGCGTTGACGTGCCTCGCCGGTGAGAGTGGTTTCGGGAGGTGCCATCTCTTGGGCCTGCAGGGTTCGCCCTGACAAGGTGGCGAGTGCTGTCTCATAGACGGGCTTGATCCAGTCATCGAGAGGTTGCGTTGCCGCAAGCGTCACAATGGGCAGACCGCTCTCAGATGGCAGCCAAGAGGCCGCTGCCATCACCTCCAGTCGCACGCGACCGTGCGGGTCCGTGGCCATTTGGCGAAGCAAAGCAGCCTGCTCGGCGATGTGGTGCCCGTTGTGACGCAGCACGCGAACGGCGGCGGCTCGCACGCGGTGATCGCCGGAGCCTAACAGAGAACGCAAGAGAGATGCGTCCACACGATCATGTCCCCAGATGACCCAAAGCGCCTCCAAACGATGATGATCGACCTCAGGATCCGAGGGGTCTAGCCCTTGCAGCCAATTCGTCACCGCGTCCAAGACAGCCTCCGTCGCGCGCCCGCGCAACTCTCTCCTTACGCGGTAGCGCGTGCGGTCTTCAGGGAGCTTGAGATGGTCTAGCAAGGTTGCTAATGGAGCGCCATGAATGAGCGCAGGCGTCACCAATGGCCGGGAGGGATAGGTGATACGATAGACCCGTCCGTGGACGTGGTCGCGCAGAGGATCGCGCGCGCTGTGTTGCATGTGACCGACCAGGACATTGTGCCAGTCTAGCAGATACAATGAACCGTCTGGGGCGAACTCCATATCGACCGGGCGGAAATTTCCATCTGTGGAGGTGAGCAGATCCTGCCGGTGCGTGCTCTCGTAACCCGTGCCGTCGTCGGAGAGGGTGTGTTGCTTGGTGCCCAGGAAGCCAATGGTGTTGTTGATAAGGATGTCTCCCTGAACCTCATCGGGAAAATGGCGACTGGAGACAAACTCCAAACCCGATGTGGGACGGACACGATGCGCCTTCTCGATCAAGTTCGGCGGGTTGGGAGTGAAACTGCCGTAGGGAACTCTCACACTTCCCTGGACCATCCAGCGCATGTTAGGATCGGAGGTGTCCGTGAAGAAATTCTGTCCCCAGCGATCGATGGCGGTGCCCCAGGGATTGGGGATGGAGAGCCGGCTATTGCGCTCCAGATGATGGCGTTGCGGTTGGTAGCGAAAGAAGCCTCCGTTGGAACTGCGAACGGGACCGTAAGCTGTTTCGATGTGGCTATGTAAGAAGGTGCCTTCACCCATGTAGATCGCGCCCGAAGGATCTGCACAGAAGGCACTGATCACGTGGTGGGTGTCGTGATCATCGAAGCCGCTGAAGACCGTTTCTTGGTGATCGACGTGATCATCGCCATTCGTGTCTCGCAAAAGCACCAAATGATTCCCTTGAGCCACGTAGACGCCTTCAGGCGCCAACTCAAATCCGGTGGGCAAATGCAGTCCATCGGCGAAGACCGTTTGTTTGTCGGCGCGCCCGTCGCCGTTGACATCCTCAAGGATGAGCAGTTTATCATCGGGCTTGGCATCGCCTGGTTGATAGTGGGGGTAGGTGGGCATGGTGGCGACCCAGAGACGGCCCTGGTTGTCGAAGCTCATCTGCACGGGATTCGCGAGGTCGGGAAAGGTCCGTTCCGAGGCAAAGAGTGCAATTTCGTAGCCTTCTGCTAGGGTGAAGCTGGCCAGCGCCTCATCTTCGTAGAGATACGTCGTGCTCCCGTTCTTCCGGCTGGGCTTGTAGTTGGTTTCAATGGTCGGCAATGGATGAGTCTTGGTATCGGCTGCAGCGAGATCAAAGGGTTCGCCCTGAGTCACCGCCCAAATGGCGGCGTCCCGATTGGCTGTCATGTCTTCAAGCTTCTTAAGCTCATGAGGATAATTGTCAGGACCAAAGGGTCGATGACGCCTGCCGTAGACATGCACGCCGTTGGGAATCTTGTAGTGTTTGTGCCAGAGCCAGTTCTTCTCTTGGACGGCCTTGCGAATCGCTTGGCGCTTGTCAGTTGCAGGGCGCTCGCCGGGGCCGAAGAGGGCCTCCGCTAGCACCGGTGCTAGTCTCGCATAGCTACGCTCTGTGAGGAGCGCGCCGTCCCGTGTGAGGGGACGCGTCTTGCCTGCGAGCCACCCTTGGGTGATAGCGAAGAGATCGATGAATGGCAGACCCTCCGCTTCTGCCACGCGCTTCATGGCATCTCTGTAGAGCGCGAGATGCGTATTCTCTGTTTTCCCATGGGGTGTCCCATGCGTGGCAGAAAGATCTTCGAAGACAGTGGGAGAAACGAGCGCCAGACGAGGGGGATTCTTGCCATTGTAGCTTTGTGAGAGCGTGTGACGGATGAACGCCGTCAGTTCTGCCGTGAACGCAGGTAGACCAGTCTCTCCTTGAAAGGATTCGTTGTAGCCGAAGAAGGCGACGATCACATCGGGTTGCAGGCGCTTGAGCCAGGTATCGGGATCATCGAAGTGGCCATGACCCGTGTGTCCAGATCCCCACCGATCTTTGGCTTCTGATAAAGGAGGATGAAAGGCCTCCGCTCCGGGAAAGGCCCAAGGAGAAGGGCGGCCGGAATGGGGCCGAAACCCTGGTGTGTTCCCCTCGTCGCAGAGGTTGCGAATGAAGAGTGTTTTGTGAGGGTGGCGAACGTGGAGTTCCGTTTCGAAGTGGCCGTAGCGCATCATGCGAGATCCAAGGCCATTGCCGATCAGGGCGAGACGGCTACCCTTCTCCAATGCGATGGGTGCGGCCAAGATGGGCGATGATGGGCTCGCCCAGAGAAGAAGGAAGAAGAAGGCGTAACGCATGAATGTCAGGATTGGTGAAAGGCTGCCAGGGCTTGCTCGATGGTTTCCGTCGCGAGTTGATTGCCTGCGGTCACGATCCAACGGTAGCGCAAGGTCGCCGTTTCTCCCTGCTGGATCGTGAAGGACGGGAAGGCGCCGAAGCGGCCGTAGTCGCGATAGGCCGAGAAGACGGTGCCTTTGGGATTGTCAGGATGGTTGAGAATGACTACGGAATAGCGATTCTTCTTTGGTTCCAGGCGAAAAGTCTCGCCGACCCAGGGAAGGTCGAGGTCCTTCTTGGGATCGATGCCATCTTGGTGAAAGGCATAGACCGTCTCTTTCGCGACTATGTCATTGGCAGGTCGAAACTGAGCCCCAGCATGTTCGGGGTCGCCACTCATCTCTGCATCGCCAGCCACGGCTGTGAGGGCGCTGGTCATCTCAATGAGGGCGTAGGCTTCGGCAGGAGGTTCGAGGAATCGGAAACGCCGGTCTTCTGACAGAAGTATCTCTCCCTGGTTGTCTTGCCAGGCAATGCTCACGGTGAAAGCGGCCTCCGTTTCTGTAGCTGCCTCAATGGAAAGGGCGCGGTGGACTTGAACACCCTCTTTCATGTGCCAGAGATCGTAGCGTTTCCCATTCACCATGATCTTGCTGAAACCAAGAAAGATCCCCCGATGATGTGTGAACTGACCGCCGGCACCTTTGGTGATGAAACGCGTGCCCTTGGGGTCGTAGACATGCAAGAAAGGCTTGTATGTGTCATGGCGTGACGTCTCAGAAGAGGGATCAAAGGCATGCATCCACGCGGCCAACGGGCGGCCGTTGTAGAGAATGTCTAACTGTTTCTTATCTGCTGCCAAGGCGAAATGATAATGGGGCGCCTGAAGCGTGGCGGACCCCTCCAGAAACCCCAGCCCGACGAGAAAGCGATCAGTTTCTAACATCGTGCGATAATAGAAATCTGGAGAAGCGCCCGGACGGAAATCCTGATGGTTGAAGAATCCATGTCCTTGATCCTCATACAGGAACAAGGCGCTCGTGCTGCCAACAGAGCGCATCTTCTCCTGGAAACGCTTGGCGGTCTCCACGGGGATCAAGCGATCACGGGTGCCGAGAAAGGTGATGGCAGGTGGCATGCCCTTTCGAATATTATGATAGGGGGAGATTTCCTCGAAGCGTTCGCCAACGCGATCGTGCCCATAGCCGCCGGGACCATTGTCGTAGACGGGATTGAAGAGGAGAAGCGCATTGGGGACGGCACTGACAGAAAGGTCATCACGACCATCATCAAGTCCCTCCACCGTAGCTGTCGCGGCTGCCAAGTGCCCGCCAGCAGACCCGCCTCCAGCCGCAATACGCTCGGGATCGATGCCTAACGCTTTCGCGTGTGCTCTTATCCATCGAATGGCAGACTTGGCATCGGCAACACAGTCGAATGGAGTCGCCTCGTGTTGAGAGCGGGTGCGATACTCGGCTACCATGGCCACCATGCCACGCGATGCTAGGTAGCGCGCGTGAGGCACGAATTGCGAGGGCGTCCCACCATTCCAGCCGCCACCAAAGAAGAAGACTGCCGCCGCTCGCGTCTCTGTTGATGCATGGCCCTCGGGCTCGAAGACGTGCAGGGCGAGTTCGGTAGCCCCCATCGTCTTGTAGACTTCCCGGCGCGCGCCCTCAATGGCAAGGACGTGGGTGGCGGAAAGGAGGAGGAAGAGTGCGGGATTCCAGTTCATGGGGCAACCTTGCCGCGATCGCGCTCAGAACGCGAGCCCGATCCATCAGGTCGGCTATTGCTGGCAATGCATCGGTTCATGCAGGAGATTCCTCCTCTCATGAACGACTTTTCGGAATACGCCCTCTCGCCTCCTGATGTAGACGCCACTCGAGAAGTGGTGGATGCACTCCTGGAGACTTTATTGGAAGCGGGAGATGCCACGGCCGCCTTGCCGATCATTGAGGCTTGGGACAAGAAGATGACCGAATTTCGGGAGTGGAGCATGGTCACTTACATTCGCTTCATGCAGGATACGAAGAATCCGGCACACAAGGAGGCCAAAGAACTTCTGGATTCCGTTTCCCCGAAGTTCACCGATCTGGAGACCCGTATGAAGCAAGCAGTCTTAGAGTTGCCCTATCGCGATCAATTGGCCGAGCGTGTGAGTCCGCAGTGCCTCGATCTGTGGACGTGTCACGTGGCGAGCTTTGCTCCGGCAATTGAAGAGGATCTGGCAGCTGAGGCGAGATTGGATTCTCAATACACCGAAGTGTTAGCGGCGGGAGAGGTTGTGATTCAACGCGAGTCGCTCAACCTTTCTGAGGTCGATAAATACACCGAGTCTAACGAACGTGCGATTCGGAAAGAGGCGTTCCGTGCGCGTTCCGAGTGGTTTGCGCAACAAGGAGAAATCCTCGATCAGATTTATGCGGACCAAGTCACGCTCCGTCATCGAATGGCGCGGACTCTCCATTACCCGTCGTATACGGAACTCGCGTATCAGCAGCGAACGCGCATTGGCTTCGGACCAGAGGACGTGGCGGCCTTTCGCGATGAGGTGGCCAATGAGGTGGTGCCGTTAGTGAGTGAACTCGCATCCTTACAACGAAAGGAATTGGAGGTGGATGAATTGATGTATTGGGATGAAGCCACCTTCACTCGGCAAGGGAATCCCAAACCGCTTGGTGATCACGACTGGATGGTCGATCGCGCAACGGAGATGTTCGCCGAGATGGGACACGGAATGGACGATTTCTTTCATCAAATGAAATCCAAAGGATTGATGGATCTGAATTCCCGTCCTGGCAAAGCTGGTGGTGGTTTCTGTGAATACCTCCATGGCTTGGGCATGCCCTTCATCTTCGCAAATTTCAATGGCACCCGCCATGATGTCGGAGTCTTCACGCACGAAATGGGGCATGCCTTTCAAGCCTATTCCAGTCGGGACCAGCCGCTTGCTGATCTGGTCTGGCCGACCACCGAAGCTTGTGAAATTCATTCCATCGGTCTTGAATTCCTCACCTGGCCTCACATGCATCTTTTTTATGGTGAAGAGGCGGCTGCGCGCCTGAAGCGTGCGCATTTGCACGAATACCTGACATTTTTACCATACGGTGTGAGTGTGGATCACTTTCAACATTTGGTTTATGCCCAACCAGACGCCACTCCTGAGGAGCGGCATGGGTTTTGGAAAGTCACGGAGGAACGGTATATGCCCGAGACGAACTATGGCAACCTGCCTGCCGAGAGTGCTGGACGTCGCTGGCAAATGAAACCCCATCTTTACGGTCTTCCTTTCTATTATATCGACTATACCTTAGCTCTGGTGGGAGCCCTTCAATTCTGGTCGCACGCTCGCGAGGATACTGATGCGGCCATGCGGGAATATGTGGCGTTGTGTCGGCGCGGAGGCAGCCTGCCTTTTGCCGAATTGCTTAAAAGCGCCGGTCTCAGTTCGCCCTTTGAACCCGGCTGCCTCAAAGGGCTCATGGCCGAGGCAAAGGCTTACCTCCTCCATTGATGCGCGGGCGCATGCTTAGGCATGTGGTTTCACGCTAGCCATGCGTGGAGCGCTCGGCTAGGCTACCCACCGACCATGAAGATTGCGAAGCGTTTTCCAGATACGATGACCGCGCACATGGCGCGAGCGCTCCTCGAAGCTGAGGGGATCGAGGCTTTCATCGCAGATGAGAATCTCGCCAATGCGGATCCTCCGGTGATCTTTGCGAGTGGGGGCGTGCGTCTCATGGTGCCTGACAAAGATCTTGCCAGGGCGCAAGAGATCATGAGTCGCCCGGCGGAGTTTGAATGGCCTGAGGAGTTTGAGATGCCAGGGGAAGCGCCAGCGATGAAGGCTTCCACGCCGTCCCAACACGTGCCAGTGCAAATGGCACGGACACCGAGCTGGTTGAGTAAAGGGCTATGGTTGGTCGTGGGCGTGGTGTTAGGTTCTTGGCTGGCTCATTGGCGATCCACGGACAATGCCCTAGCCGCATTGTCAGGCGATGGCGAGATCAAAGAGGATTCCGATCGCAACGGCAAAGTGGATCGCATCACCATGTGGAAGGGAGGGGAGCCCGCTTCCGAACGGATGGATATCGACGGCGATGGTATCTTCGAGACGAGCGTGACCTTCGAGGGGGCGCGTTCGGTACAGGCGTCCGATGTCGACGGAGACGAGGCGCCTGACATTCGATTCTTCTATGATGGGATACGCTGGCTGCGAACGGATTGGATGAAAGATGGGCGTGTCTTTAAACGGGCACGCACCAAAGGTTTACTCCTGGATACGGTGGAAATTGATCACGACGGCGATGGCATCTTTGAAGAGCGTCGACGCTATGATCGCTACGAGGAAGTCATCCCCGACGGGGCCTGATTCTAGACTGGAGCGTAGGTGCTGACGGCTTTGGCCAAGGCTTGAAAGATGCGGCTAGGCTCCGAAGTGGCGGGATCTTGCAGGGCTACAGGGCGCCCATTGTCACCGCCCGCGCGGGTGGGGATATCGATCGGTATCTGACCTAGCAATGGCACGCCGAGAGCGAGCGCTTCCTGCGCGCCGCCGCCCTCGCCAAAGATGTGGTATTTCTCGCCGTCACTGGGACAGAGGAAATAGCTCATATTCTCAACAAGTCCTAACACTGGGACGTTGACTTTCTCAAACATCGCGGCCGCCTTGCGGGCATCAATCAAGGCCACTTCTTGAGGGGTGGTCACGATGATTGCTCCTGTCAGGGCCACGGTTTGCACAATAGTGAGTTGAATGTCACCCGTGCCTGGAGGGAGATCGAGCACCAGGTAGTCGAGTTGACCCCAAACCACTTGGCGGAGAAATTGCTGGGTGTAGCGCGTGGCGATGGGGCCGCGCACAATCACCGGAGAACGATCTTCTAACAAGAATCCCATGGAGATCAGTTTCAGCCCATCAGATTCGATTGGGATGATCTCATTGTCGGCCGTGGCATTGGGGCTCTCGTCCGAACCAAACATGTGTGCGACACTGGGGCCGTAGAGATCACAGTCACACAGGCCCACGGCATAACCGGCTTTCTGGAGAGCGACTGCCAGATTCACCGATACGGTCGATTTGCCTACGCCGCCTTTGCCACTGGCCACGGCGATGATCTTCTTAACCCCCGGAATGGCTGACTTTACTTCGGCCTGAGCCTGGACGGGGTCTTTAATGTCGAACTCGACATCGACTTGCCTGGCACCAGGGAGGGCATGGAGAACTTCTTTCGACTGCTGGAAGATCTGTTTGGGCACCTCTGGATCCTTGGTCTGTAGCCCGATGAGCACGCGGATCTGGCTGCCATCCACCGCAATCGATTTGACTAGGCCGAAGGAAACGATGTCCCGGCTGAAGCCAGGGTAAGGGACCTGGGTTAAGGCTTCGCGAACCTGGTCTTCCGTGATGGATGCGCTCATGCCTAGCCCTGTAGCAAGGGGAACCTCCAGCGCAACTGGGAGCTGACGGAATCGGCGAGTGATCCTTCAGGCAAGCACGTCTTGGATCACGTGGCCATGCACGTCTGTCAGTCGACGATCGAGGCCGTTGTGATAATAGCTCAACTGCTCGAAATCCAATCCTAACAGATGCAAGACAGTGGAATAGAATTCCCAGATGGTGGTGGGGTGCTCTTCCGCGCGCCTGCCAAAGGGGTCGGTGGCTCCGTAAGTCGTGCCTCCTTTGACCCCTGCACCCATCATCCAGAGGGTGAATCCGTCGGGATTGTGATCTCTCCCGGCAGTGCCTTCCTGGCGGGTGGGCATGCGACCGAATTCAGTGGTCCAGAGAACGAGCGTGTCGTCCATGAGTCCGCGTTGTTTGAGATCGGTGAGGAGGGCCGCCGTGGGTTGATCAAAGACGGGACAATGCCGCTCGTAATCCGCCTGGAGCGTTTTGTGCGCATCCCAGTTGAGCAGGCCATCCACGCCACTAGCGCGCGAGGCGCAGTAGAGGTTCACGTAGCGCACCCCACGCTCCAACAGGCGTCGTGCCAGAAGACAATTCTTGGCGTAGGCGCTCTTCAAGGGATTGGCGGAATCGGTGCCGTAGAGTTGGTGCACATGCGAGGGCTCAGCGCGGAACTCCCTTACTTCCGGTGCGGACAGCTGCATTCGGGCCGCGAGAGCGTAGGCATGCATCCGTGCGCGGAGATCGCTCTCTCCTGGGCGAGCGGCGGCGTGGCGTTCATTGAGAAAACGCAGCGTTCTGCGAGTGGCCCTTTCTTCTGTGCCGGTGATCTCTGGTGGCGGCGTGAGATTGCGGATGGGTTGCTGCGCCGCCATGACAATGGCTTGATGCTTGGCGGGAAGAAAGCCGTTGCTCCAATTGGCCTTTCCGTTAGGAGGCTCGCCCCGGATATCGGGAATGGCGACGTAAGTCGGCAAGTTCTCATTCATGCTGCCCAGGGCATAGCTGCTCCAAGCGCCAGCTGCTGGGAATCCTTCTGTCGGATGCCCCGTATTCACAAAGACACAGCCAGGACCGTGTGTGTTTGTCTTGGAATGCATCCCGTGAAAGAAAGCAATGTCGTCCACATGCGCCGCCATGTGAGGGAGCATGCTAGAGATTAGTTTGCCGGTCTGGCCAGCAGGGCGGAAGGGCCAGGGACTCCGCATGAGTGGGCCGTTCTTGCCCTGGAAACTCACCATGCTTTCTTCTCCCGGAAGGGGTTGCCCATGCATCTTCTCTAACAAAGGTTTGTGTTCCCAGAGATCCATGTGGGAAGCCGCACCGGGACAGAAGATCTGGAGCACGCGCTTCGCTTTCCCAGGGAGATGCGGCTGTGCTAGGGCATCAGTGGAGAGCAAGTCATGCAGCCCCACGCCTAACAAGCCTGTAGACACGTGAGAGAGGAAATGGCGACGAGTAGCTGAGGACAACATGGCTGGGGAGACGGTAGCAGATCGGCGTCTGCCTGGGAATCCCCAAAAGAGCTGTTCCTCAATGCTGTGGTGGCCGCTCCCCACGGAGAAGCGGAATGACCGTGATCGATGAAAGCGTGACGAAGGCGAAACCAGTCCACGCGAAGGCGGCGGGGCCGTGGGAACTCAGAAGATAGAATCCGAGCCAAGGAGTGAGGATTCCACGGATACCAGTGAAGAAGGTATGTACGGACATGTACTCGCCCACATGGTCCTCGGGGGCGAGCTTCGTCACCCAGAGATTCCACATGATATTGCCCCCACCCCGAAAGAGTCCTAACAGAGCGGCACCCAGACAGATGCCCCACAGAGATGGACTGAGATAGAGGACGAGAATGGCAATGGAACCGACGGTATTGAGGACGAGACGCAGGCGAAAGAAGCGGATCCGATCAAAGAGGCCGCCCCAGAAATAGGTCGTTGTTAGTTGAACAGTGGTGGGGATGGCGACGCTGATAAGAGCGATCGTTCCCGGAGAGTAATCGAGGCCATAATCTGGATTATTGATATATTCGACTAACAAACTGCCTGACATCAGCATGCCCATGCCGACGAACATCCAGCAGACAATGGCCAGGGCGAAGCGTCGATCCCGTTTCAACCATGAGAATGCGGCCCAGTAGGAACGGCGGGGCACGCGGCTCATGGAATCTAGTTGGCGATGAGTGGGCACTTGCCAGAGGAAGGCCCCGGAGATCACGAATGCGAGTGGCATGAGCCAGAGCGCGAGTTCTGCATGGCCTGCTTTGATTTCGAGCCACTGGCCGATGAGTTGGGCCACGGCGACGGCGGCGAGCCCGCGCACGATGGCAATGCTAGAGAAGAGGCGCCCGCGTCGAGCGGAGGGGTAGTTGGCCCGGAGGACCTGGGTGACCAGCGGCGGCGTGCAGGACCAGAGACAGAATGCCATCCCAAATCCGAGTGCGAAGACCATGGCCGTGGATGCCGAGGCCCCGATGGCGAGAAAGATGGAGGCAACGAAGAAGATCCAAGCCGCCATGCGCGAAGGCGCGTGGTGGGCCCGTTGCGCCAAGGCCACTGCGAGAAAGCCTAACAATAGCCCGCCTCGTTGCGCGCTGAGGACGGACGACTTCAGCGTGTCACTTGCGTGAAAGTGGGATTCGAGGAAATAGAGGACGTAGGTGGTGGAGAAGGCCTCGATGATGCCGCCCGAACATAGCGCACGCCTCAGCTCCCACTGAAACGTGCGTTGTTGGGTGTCCTGTTGATCCACTCTCTCCCCATCGGGGGGATCGCTCGCCTTGCAAGTCGCGATGTGGCCGGGTCGCGCTTAGTCCGCCTCTCTCAAAGGGCGCCCATCCGGCCAGGAAGCACCCTGGGCAATCCACGTCTTCAAGAGTTCCAGACGCACCCCCTCGACTTTCTCTTGAGCCGCAGGCATGGAGTAGACGTGATGGGGACTGAGTTCCAGCACCTGAATGAAGAGGCTGTCCTCAGGTTTGCCAGGGACAATGACAGGCGCGTGACGTCCCGTCGTCATCGCGAGGTTCCGCGTTTCCAGGTTCAATCCAGCAAATTCGTGGGCGAGAGCACTGTTGTGGCATTCCAGGCAGTGATATTCTAGAATGGGCCTGACGCTTTGCTCAAAGTCGATCTGGCCCGGTGGCACGCGATCCGGCCACACGGGGTCACCGACCGGCTTTAGAGTCTGCTGGCACCCTAACACGACCATTGCCAGCAGGGCCAGGCTCCCACTAATGAATCTTGGAGCCATGGCGTTTGGAGGAGTTTGGAGCCTGCTTCATGGTGAACCGATGATCCTCGACCAGCCGGAGGAGATCGAATGAGCTGATCATTCCGACAATCTTCTTCTCATCAGTGACGATGAGGTGATGGATGCCGTGGTTGCGCATGACGCGAGCGGCGACATGGGGGCCATCATAGCGTGGCACGGTGAAGACCTTGGGCGTGGGGAATCGTGTCACCCTCATGTCGTCCGACACGATGTCCTGCATCAAGTCCGAGGAGGTGATGATCCCTACCGGTTGCTCATCTTCATCGATGATGGGGACTGCATGGATCTTCTTTTCCAACATGAGTGTCCGTACTTGGCCTAGTGTCTGATGGGTAGGCACCGCGTGCACATTGGGAGTCATTAATTCGTCAATCTTCACATTCATCACTCATGATGAGCAGAAATCGTCGTCAGGATCTCAGCGTGGATTGGTAAGATCTGGGCATCATTTGCCGCCTAACAACGACTATCATTCTCCCCGAGCGACCACGTGGCCGTGATCCTCCACGCGCGCACTGGGATGCACGATCACGCGCGTGGACGGCGTCAATCCCGATCGGATTTCAGTTTCAAAGCCGTCGGATTGTCCCACCTCGACAGGGGTCAATAACGCCTCGCCATCTTCAGTCACGCGAAAGACGGCCCAGTCACCGTCTTTCCGGAAGAGGGCTCCCGTGGCTACCTTGATGACATCGTCCGCTTCCCAAATGACCACCTGTGGCTCGATACGGAAACCGTCACCGAGAGCCGTGCGAGCCTCTGGTGGATCCGTGAAATCAATGATCACCCAAACGCGCTGTTCTTCCACGCCCAAGGCAGAGATCTTGGTGAAAGCAGAAGGTTCCACGCGGTTGACGATCCCATTCAAGATGCCGTCGCCACCCCAGTGTTCTAACAAAACGCGATTTCCTGATCGGATCTTCACAGCATCGGTAGACAGCACGTCGACGATCACCTCGAGGTCGGTCGGGTCGCCCAGTTCAACCAGAGGTTGGCCCGGCGTGACGACGGCGGAACTCTCCTGCAGCACACGCAAGATGTGTCCACCGATCGGTGCCGTGATTTCAAACCATTCGCGAGTGTCCGTGTCCCTGTCCGATTCTTGTGTATGTGCGAGGGCGGCTTGTGCTTGTTCCAGGTCATGCCGGGCGATCTCCAATCCCTTGCCTGCGGATTTCAATCCCGCTGCAGCGCTTTGCGCGTCGTATTGGTAGCGCAGGTGCTCGGATTCGCTGATCAGGTCTTGGGCGAAGAGTGCCTGATGCCGTTCGGCCTCTGCCTGCGCGTGCCGATCCGTGGACTGAGCGCGTTCCAAGTCTGCTTCGGCACGTTCCATTGCCGCTTGCGCCGCATTCACGCGTGCCTCCGCTTGGGTGCGTGCGCGGGTGTTGAGTAGTTGCGGATCAGTTGGGCGGATGGTGGCAATGCGCGTGGTGTTCGCCTCAACAGCGTCTCCCTCTTCCAAGGCGATCCGCGAGAGGCGGCCCTGCACGGGTGAGGAGATCACATAGCGGTCGCGAATGCGGGTCCGGCCATCATCGCTCACCGTCACGACCAAGGGGCCGCGCGTCACCTCGACCAAGTCGACATCGATGGGCGTCGGTTGCATTGATAGGAAGATCAGCGTGCCAATGACGCCGAGTGCCAATAGGGCGAGGATCCATTTGCGGAGAGATTTCATGGCCAGCTATTCTTTGCATTTCAGCGCTTCGATCATGTCCAAGTGGCGCACTTGACGCCAGATCACGAAACAAGAAAGGAGCGTCGCTGCGATCACTACCAAAGTGGCGAAGGCGAATGTCGAGCGGTTGAGTACGGCAGGGATGCGGAAGAACTCCGTTTCTGCAGAGGCGACGATCATGATGACGAATCCCTTGCCAATGATCCATCCTAGCGGAATGGCGATGAGGGTGAGCAGGGTCATTTCACCAATGAGCATACCTGAGAGTTCGGAGCGATGAAAGCCAATGACGCGGAGAGTCGCGAGTTCGCGGCTGCGTTCGGAGAGGGCGATTCTGGCATTGTTGTAGACCACGCCGAAGGCGATGACACAGGCGAAGAAGACGTTGAATAGCCGCATGCGGAGCATGTTCTCGCCGAAGGTCTCTTCGAAGCTCTCTTGCGCCGCACGTTGCACGGAGACAGCCGCCACGAAAGGCACTTCCCGCAGTTGCTTGAATAGGGTTTCTGAGAAATTGGAATCGACTTGAAGGTGAGCCCCAGAAACCGAGCTGCCCTCGCGCATGAAGCGGTTCAAAGACGGCCGATTCATGTAAGCGCTCAAGCCGGTGTAGTCTTCGATGAGAGCTTCCACGCGTGTGGAGAATCGGGGGCGTTGACCTTCTAGCACTTCCACCTCTACGGAATCGCCCGGTTGGAGAGTTAAGATCTCCGCCAGTTTGGCAGAGAGAATGACGCCGTCCGAACGCGGCGGTGTCACGATGCTAGCGTCGGGCTCTATCATTCGTGTCAGTTGCGGATTGGCTGGGGCGCCCGTGAGGCTGAGGAGATACGAACGGTGTTGCGAACGGAAACGGCACGGCACGTTGCGGAAGCCTTCCAAGGCCATCACACCGGGAAGATGCCCGACTTCATTCAAAGCTCGTTCTTGGAGGGGCTCGACAAAGGTGACGGTCACATCCTGA
>JAUIAH010000041.1 GCA_030425385.1 Verrucomicrobiia bacterium
GACGCAAAGGTGACCATGCGCCTGTTCGTGTTATCGTCGTAAGGGCCGGGACAATGATCGTTTACATTCATGCACCCAATATCGCACATTTATTTAAGATGTCTTAACTAAATTGTGCGCCATTCCCAAGCGGCGTTGTTGGGCACCGACCAGAGGAGGCTTCTCACTGAGGAGAGAAGTAGTAGTTTTGCATCTTCGATCAGTGTTGACCCTGCCAGTGGAGTCGTTTTCTACAATGTTTTCGACACGGAGTTGGTGCAGACTTGTATTCGTCGTGTTGATCCTAGCACGCTAGAGCAAAGCGAGTTTATTCTTAAAGGGGATGGAAACTCGCTTCATGTTACGGCGAGCGAAGTTTTTGATTTCTTTTTCGGTATTCGCCTGGCGAATCGAGCGGATGCTCAACCCGAGTGGACTTCCATCACCTTTCCGTTTGCGGAGGTCGTTACTTCGGTCGCCGTCGATCCCCAGACGCAAGACATCATCTTCAGCTACCCGACGAGTGCTCGGGCTCTCGGGGTGGGTCGGTATAACCGGGGAACTCAAGAGATACTTCAGACGGTTTTTTCAGGCCTTGATGGGGAGTCGGGAGGTATCAATCTGGTGCAAGGGACTGATATTGCCTACGTGGTTGCTGATGGAGATGTTGTGGAGATTGACATCTTAACTGGGTCCGAGAGGTCGCGATTTGCTCTCGGGGCCGGAGTCGGGGCTTGGGCGATTGAGGTTGGGAAGCCGGTCGAAGATCCTGCTGATTCTGAGGTATTTGGCAGCCCGCTCATCCTCGAAGGGCCTGCGATGAGTGGTGCGTTTGGAACGGAGGTCTTTGCGCTGCCTAACGGAAACCTGGTGGTTACCGATCCCGAATACGATGACGGGGCCGGAGCGGTTTATCTGTATAGCCCAGCCTTGGTTCAGATCAGCCGTCTTGCTGGGGCGGTTGCGGGTGATCGTGTTGGTTCGGGTGGGGTGACGGTGCTGCCTAGCGGGAATTTCGTGGTCGTGAGTCCAGAGTGGAATGAGCACTCGGGAGCGGTCACGTGGTGCAGTGGGAATGATGGTGTCGACGGGCTCATTTCTTCGGCCAATTCTCTGGTTGGATCATCGGCTTACGACTCGGTTGGTTCGGGTGGTCTCACCGAACTCCCCAATGGCAGTGTTGTGGTGAGTAGTAGTTTTTGGAACGGTGGGCGGGGAGCGGCCACCTTGGTGGATGGCGATCTTGGCGTGGCCGCGCCTGTGTCGGCGTCCAATTCGCTGGTCGGCGGTTCGCCTTTTGATCAGATCAGCTCTGGCGGGATCACCGTTTTGGCAAATGGACATTATGTGGTTTCAAGTCCTCGATGGGATCGTGAGACCGTTACTGAAGCTGGCGCGGCGACCTGGGTCGATTCGGATACGGGAGTCACGGGACTTGTCTCCGCCAGCAATTCGCTCGTGGGATCCGCATCCTTCGACTTCGTTTCGGGCTTCGCTGATACGGGGATCGTGGCGTTGGCCAACGGGAACTATGTGGTCGCTAGCCCCTTCTGGGACAATGGGCAAACGCCTGACATAGGAGCGGCTACTTGGGGGAATGGAACGACAGGCACGGTTGGGGAGATTTCGAGTGCGAATTCGTTGGTGGGGTCGTTTGATTATGATCGAGTGAGCCAGGATGGCGTGACGGCACTCACCAATGGAAACTATGTGGTCCTTAGCAAATCTTGGAATTCGGTGTCCGGCGCCGTTACTTGGGGCGATGGTGAGAGTGGCTCAATCGGTGCGATCTCGATTACAAATTCGCTGGTAGGTCAGAATGCTTTCTACGGAGTCGGGTCTAGAGGCGTGACGGCGCTGGCCAACGGCAACTACGTTGTTGCAACAACCAACCGAACGGCGGCGACCTGGGCTGACGGTGATAGTGGAATAAGTGGCACGATAAGTAGTGTGAACTCGATGCTTTTCCTAGGAGCAGGCCCGATCACCGTTTACGCTTTGTCTAACGGAAATTACGTGGCTTGGAACGGAATGTCCGCGGCTGCCTGGGGTGATGGTAGCCTCGGTAGTATCGGGTTCAGGAGTTCATCCAGCACCAGGTTGGAGAATATTAAATCGGTCACGCCCCTTTCTGACGGAAATTACGCGGTAACGGCCCCTATTGTCAACACTTCGGGTAGCACGTGGGTAAGTGGCTCAGAACCGACTTTTGGACGTATCGGATCAACCCGCTCATTTGCGGGAGCGGTTGAACCTGTTGGCGTGGTCGAACAACACGTTGATCTTGGGAACGGCCACTATCTCATTCTCACCGACACGTCAGTGACTTGGGCGGAAGGAGGCAGGCTGCTTGTTGGCGAGATTTCTCAGGCCAATTCTCTCCTGTCGGCTTGGCCTGAGAATGAACTCGCCGCTAGCGTGGCACTGTTAGCCGATGGGAACTATGTGATAGCGAGTCCGAAATGGGGGCACGTCCCAGCCACGGCGGAGGGAGCCGTTACCTGGGGAGGCGTGGGAGGCGTTCAAGGGTATGTGGACGCAAGCAATTCGATCATTGGCGATTCTTCCAATGATGAAGCTGGATCAGGAGGGGTGTTTGCGTTGCCGGGAGGCCGCTATGCGATTCATAGCCCTCTCTGGGACAATCTTTCGCGGGCGAACGCGGGTGCGATGACGCTGGTGGAACCCAAAGAGGGGACAACCGGTACCATTTCATCGTCAAACAGCCTTCTTGGGACGGTGGCGGGTGGTGGCGATTCCATGTCCCACGCTTACGATTCTCGCTATCATCGACTTCTTGTGGGCTATCCCGCCGGGAACTATGTGGGACTTCTTGGCTTTTCTGTGGGGATCACCGTTGAACAGCCCTTGGGCGACTCGCTTGCTCGGGGAGGTCGGCGAAGTTTTGGAGAAGTCCCCGTGGGGCGAGCCATAGACCTCGAGTTCGCGATTGCCAATCGAGGCTCGGTGTCTCTCACTGGAATTGAGATCACCATGCAAGGAGATGGTTTTGAAATCGTCGAGGCGCCAGCGACGACCATCAACCCGGACGAGAGCACTGTATTCACGGTCCGCTTCTTGCCCGATCTGCCAGAGGCTCGCTCTGCCACGGTGACCATTGCTTACGACCATCCCTCCAATGAGACGTTTGAATTCTCGTTGGATGGTCAGGGAATCGTCTGGGGCCTGGATGCTTGGCGATCCTCGCAGTTTTCCGAAAGCGAGTTGGCCGCCCCGGCGATCTCGGCGCCTGATGCGGATCCAGACGACGATGGTTGGGTAAACCTGCTAGAGTATGTGTTGATGGGATCTCCCAAGTTTGGTGATCCTTCGCGGCCAGCCTTGTCCGGTTTCGTCGACGATAGGCTAAAGCTCAGTTTCGTTCGCGATCGGGCAGCGGTGGATATTGATCTGATGATTGAAGCTGCGGACTCGCCTGCTGGCCCATGGGACCTGGCGGCGACTAGTCATGCTGGGGGGGCATTTATCGCTGAATCCGGCTACTCAGTGGAGGAGGACACGCCCGCAGGGCGGGTGGTCGTGGCTGACAAGCGCCAGCTGTCCGCTCCGCTCTATCTGCGCCGGTTCTTGCGGCTAACGGCTGTGCTGAACGAGTAGGTTCGCCGGTCCATTTCTGGATCGCAGCATAGAATACGCAGCCATTTCCAGAATCTTGGAAGTCAGAAAGTCTTGAATTCTAACGTAGAACAAGCAGTTTTTGACCATGCCACGTTTTCTTCTCCGAACGCAGTTTTTCCTTTTCTTGGCGATCGCCGGAGCCCTGGGGAACAACCGGCCCAACTTTATCTTTATCCTCGCTGATGACCTTGGATGGGGAGATCTGGCATGCTATGGGCATCCGTACGTTCAGACACCCAATCTCGACGCCCTTGCTGCCAACGGCATGCTCTTCGAACAGGCGTATGCTAGTGGCGTGGTGTGTGGCCCTTCACGAGTGGCTCTTATTTCAGGGCGATTCCCAGCAGAATTCGGAATCAGCACGATCTTTCAGACTCCTGCTGTGAATCGAGCAAATGGGATGCCAGATTGGCTCGATCCAAACCTCCCAACCCTTCCACGCCTGCTTCGAGATGCAGGCTACAGGACTTTCCATACTGGTAAATGGCACCTCGGGAACAATTCTCCATCGCCAGATAATTACGGCTATGACGACTATCGAACGCGGGGTTATGGCGACAGCAGTTTGGCCATCAACTCAAACCGATTCTGGCGGGATTGTACGGCGATCACCGTTGATGATGCTCTCGAGTTTATTGCCAAAACCAAGGAGACTGGCGAGCCATTCTACATCGATTTGTGGACCAACAGCGGCCATCTTCCAATTGCTCCGCTGGACGAATCTTACGAGCCCTATGTCAATTTAGAGGCCTCCCCTTCCGATTTTCCGTCACCAACCCGCGAGTATCTAGAAGAAGTCGACGAAACCTATGGTGATGACTTGAGCGATCGGTTTCGACGGTGGTGTGCGACACTAACCCAGATGGACTTGCACATTGGTCGCTTGATGAAAGGCTTGGAAGAGTTTGGAGTGGCAGACAATACAGTCGTGGTCTTCTCAAGCGACAACGGCCCTGAGCAGCACTACATTCAAATCGGAATCACCAATCCCGGTGTCAGTTCTGCAGGCCCCTTTCGCGGGCGGAAGCGCCGAATTTCCGAGGGAGGCATCAGGATGCCGTTCATCGTTCAATGGCCTTCGGGAATCCTTCCCAACCAGCGCAACCGCGATGCGGTCATCGCTGGTGTTGACTGGCTGCCGACTGCCTGCGATTTGGCGGGTGTTCGCGTTCCTCGGGACCTTCCTGGAACAAGCTTCGCTGAGGCGCTACGTTCCGAGCCGTTCCAACGCGAATCGGCTTTATTCTGGAAAACCAATTCCGGACACATCGCGCTAAGGCGAGACGACTGGAAATATAAGATCTATACCGACGAACGTGGGCACGAGTTGCACTTGCTCAAGGATACGGGCGAGGCCATTAACCTGATCGACCTGGCGATTACCCAGCGTCAATTGGAGAACGAACTGACATCTTGGAATCAATCTCTCACCCCATCCTCTCCTACCGTGACCACCTCGCCAATCACTGGCTCGATCTTCGATGGGTTCAAGCTAGATCTGGAAGCCCACGGCACAGCAATGCCCCCTCCTTCCTACCGCTGGTATCACGATAACCAGCCGCTTGAGGAGTCCAAGTTGGTGCGTGGAGTCCGGAGCCCCTACCTCACGATTACCCATGCAACTCTGCGCAACGCTGGTCAATATCACTGCGTCATCGAGAACTCGGAGGGCTCGATCGCTTCTGAGAAAGCAATGGTGACAGTCGTAGCCCCAACCTACGAAACGTGGAGTGCCCAATTTGGTGAGCTGTCTGAACAGGAGAAGCAGCCAGGGGCGGACCCAGACGCTGATGGATGGGACAACCTGTTAGAGTATGCTTTGCGAATGGATCCGATTGATGGTGATTTGTCCGACGCCATTTTCGAGGGATCCAATGATGGGCGATTAAAGCTGGCGTTCGTCCGCAATCGTGCCGCCGCTGATTTATCTTACGTTGTTGAAGCGGCGACTTCTCTTAAGGGGCCTTGGGAAATCGCCGCATCAAGTAACCTTGGCGGGCCGTTTCTGGCGGCCCCAGGCTTCTCTGTGGAGCTGGACAATACCGACGGCCGGGTTGTCGTTGCGGACAGCCAATCTTTCTCAGCCAGAGGTTTTTTCCGCTTAACGGTAATTGCACAATAGATCGTAGCGCATCACTTGCGCGGCTACTCTATCGACACCCCATGAGCACAATCGTTTCACTCACCATCCTTTGCATGACCGTCATCTTGCCATTGACGGCCATCTTCCTGTTCACGCGCAAGCGCACTTGGTGCGTGTCAGCTGCGACGCGTCGCCGGATTCGCAGACGCGTTTGAGGTCCGCGATGGAGGCGACACCAAGATGCGTGTGGAGAGCCTTGATCTTCTTGGGACCGAGGCCGGGGATGTGAAAGAGTTGAAAGAGTTCGAAGATGGTGTCGGGAAACTCGGCCGGAAGTTTCTGATGATACTCCATTTCCCCCTCGGTCACCAACTGATGCACCTTCGTCGCGAGCGCCTCGCCGAAGCCCTTGATCTCGGTCAGTTTGTTGTCCCGCGCTTTCTGAAGGAAGTCTTCTCCGTAGTTGGCAATGGTGTCCGCGCCATTGCGATAGGCGCGTGTCTTGAAGGGGTTCTCGCCCTTGAGTTCTAGCAAGAGCGCGATTTCTTCTAAGACGGCGATGATCTCCTCACAAGTCATGCCGCCACCGTGGAGAAATTCGTTCTAGCGACAAGGAATTTCGTCGGGCTTCGGCTAGCGATGCCGGTAGGCCAGGCTGGCCAAGTCATGAGTGGTTTGATGATAGCCCGAGTACAAAATGCCAGCATCGGGATCAATGTAGGAGGTCCGTTCATCAATCTCGCTCCAACCCCGGCGGAAATAGAGGCGTCCATCGCGGTGTTCCGTTCTGCCGAGCCACCATCGGGAGTCATCGACGTCGTAGGAAACGAACGCACTGAGACTATCTTCAGCCCGTTCGACCCGGAAGGTCGAGTTGTAGAAATCGGAACGCGGTCTCTGCACTAACGTTATCCGATGCGCTGGCGTATCCACCGGGAGTTCCATTCGCCATCCGGTAAGGGAATCGAATGCCCAAGGAATCGTCGGCGCGAAGAACCCAATGGAGATGAGTGAAAGAACCAAACCGATCGTCCCAGCTGCACCTCGAAGGTCGGAAACAAAGTCCCGCAATTGCACCGCGCGATCCGCTAAAGCCGAAAGCCGCGCAGCAAACCCTGAATCGGTCCCAATCGCGCTGCTAACTTCCGCTTGCACATTGACCAGCTCACCGGGATCACAGGGCAAATTGCTCAGCGAGGCGCCAATGTAAGCATCCAAAGGACCGGCATCGGCAAGGTCGAGAAAGACAACGACTTGATCCAAGCCTGATTAATCGCGCCAAGTTTGGCGTCGATCTTTGCGAGGCTTTCACCTGCCAGATCTAGGTTGGGAATTTCATTGATCACACAATCCGTAATCAGTTGATCAATCTCACCGTCGCTCAACCCGACGACCGCTTGAAGCTTAGCTTTGTGCGCGATCGGGCGGCGATGGATGTCGATTTGATCGTGGAAGCGGCGGCATCACCAGCGGGTCCTTGGGAGGTGGCAGCCGTCAGTCAAGCTGGCGGGCAATTCCTGCCTCAGACCGGCTATCTCATCGAGGAAGATCGTGTGGATGGGCGCGTGGTGATTGCCGACAAGGAGGTCGTTTTCAATCCGGTCCTCATGCGGCGCTTCTTGCGCTTGACGGCGACCCTACGGGAGTAGGCGGACCTGAAAGTCTTTACCCAGTTGATCTCGCTGATCGTCTGCAAGTTGGGCTATGGCGCTGTGATTTCGGTCACGGTGCTCATTGATTGTTTCAAGGTGTTGGGCGTTGGCTCGGTGCGGGGCACCGAGCTGGCGGATACCGCATTCCAATCATTGCGACTCATTCCTGAGAAGATCGCGGGGTCGCCAGTGGCTCTTGTTTGAGAAAGCCGCTGAACCCTGATTATTAAGTTCTCTGTAATCTCAAGTCGCTCCGATTTCTAACCAGCTTTCCCCACCGCCTCCCCACGAGGCGTGCTGTGACGAGTTCGGGTCGGTGATCCTCTCTATCTTCGCGCCCATCATGAATCGTAAACGCCTCCTGATCGTGGATGATGATGCCACGGTCCGGGCTTCTCTCCGTCTCTTCCTTGAGGAACGTTTCCATCTCGTCGAGACGGAATCCGTCCCTTCCGCTAACAATGCGCTTGCCGATCAGGCATTCGATGCCGTCATCCTCGACATTCAGATGCCCGGTGTTGATGGACTCCAAGCGCTACGAGAATGGCATCCCAGATTTCCCAATCTCCCCATTCTCATTCTGACAGGATACGCCGACGACGCCATGGTAGAGCAGGTCTTGGCTCTGGGTGCACGCGGCCTCATGCGGAAGCCCTTCGAGTTCATCGCGCTTCTGACGACCCTGCATGAGATGACTGGCTTGCCCACGGAATCGATCCCTGCTCGTCGCTCCCCTAGCGCGACCGTGGTCCGAACAGCGGCACCATCTCGAGCCCCTGCTCCATGACGGTATCCGCCTGATCGAGGACGGCGTTGCCCAGATCATCTATCGCTGTGCCCGTCGGTCCACCTAACAAACGGCTTGCTGTCCCTAACACACTTCGACTCACTCCCAAGGCAGTATTGGCACCAGCCTCTACGGTGCCCGTCACCAATGCCTGACGCAGACGCGGACTCAGATCTTCTTGGGGCTGTGACAGGGTGCCGCCCAGTCGCATGGTCGTCCAGAGGTATCCCGAGCGTGCTTCTGTGAAGACCCGTTTCTCCGCGCCAGGAAGCCATTTGAGAACATCACGCACCACGCCTACTTGAAACGTACCAGCAAGCGTGCGTGTCGCCATTTCATCGAATGGTCGACTAACGTGCACTTTCCCTAACACCTGTAGCAACCGATCTGACTTCAAGGTGAAGTCTTCTAAAACGAGCACCTCGTCTTCGTAGCGAAACTGCGCGTGCGCCTCGTGCAAGACCAAGCGTCGTAGGCGCTCCGTCCGCGCGTAGTCTGCGAGCTTATCGAGCACCGGTAGAGCCATGAGAACTCCGTCTTTCAATCGAATCTCGCCTTCATGTCGCCAGCTTAGGGGTTCTGATAGGACGCCGCGGGTGTTCATGGCAACGTGCATTTCCCCTAACAATCGTTGACGCCAATCAGGACGGAACACGCGATCCCCCCGCAGGCCATCTAACTGAGAACGAAGCGCGAGTTTTCTGGGCTTTCCTCCCAGATCACCCGAAAGCCGGAGCTTCGCATGGTCGAAGATCTCCAAGGTGGCCTCTTCCAAGTAGGCGCGCCCTGCGCCAAACCGGCCTCGCATGTCTACCAATGTCATCGGCTCCTCTTCACCCAGTTTAGCCATCCCTCCTGAGCCCTCGAAACGCCAGCCGGTGTCCGTTGGGCTGAGTCGCACGCGCATCCCTCCTCCTTTCAAGGAGTCCCCTACGGCAACGAGAAGGTCCTCGATCAGCAATTCACTCACTTCCGCCTTTTGAGGCGTCCATCGACTCCAGAAGGAGGGCGACGGCGTCCTCTCAGACGCCCTGAATGGCGCATCGCTCGCAGTCGGGGCAAGGTTCACCATCGCACGATTCACTGTCACTTTCTCCACTTCCCACGCCTCTCGACGGAACGACCCAAAGTCGACAACGGCTCGGATGCCCTGCGCATCCACTTCCTCTAACGAGCCCTTCCCATCTCCATGAAAGCGTGCCGAGTAGACCGAAGACCCCGTCCATCGGAAGGTATCGAAAGCACCGTCCACTTGCAGGACGGAGGCAACGTGATCGCTCAGCAGTTCGCGAAACGCATCGCTTTTCAAGTAGCGCTTGGCACCGAGTGTCAGACCTCCCGCGCCCAATCCAAGCAACGCGAGGGCACTCAAAGGCACCCACCACATCCAAGCACGTTTACGGTGGTGGCGAGATCGGCGAGGCATCATAAGCAACCTATCCACGATCATCCACAATCGCCAGTTGCAATGCGCATCCCTGCGTCAACCCTTTCTCATGCTTGAGCTACGCGGCGTGTGCTTCACCACTACCAAGTCGGGTGAGGAAACGGATCTCCTACACGAGATCTCTCTCGCAGTGCCCAAACAGCATTTCATGGCCGTGGTGGGTCCCTCGGGATGCGGCAAGACCACCCTCCTCAAGATTGTCGCGGGCATCCTTGAAGAGACACAGGGCTCTCTCCACTGGGACGGTCGCGATCTTGCAGAGGATGCGGACTTGGAGAGTGCAGAGATAGGCTATGTCCCCCAGTTCAGCGTGGCGTATGAGGTCCTCACGGTTGAGGAGAGTGTGGATAGCGCTGTCCAGTTACGAGTGCGAACAGCCGACCGCAAACAAGTCGAACAGATTGCTGACATTGTCCTTGAACAGACCGGACTGAAGGACCTTGCCGACCGACGCGTGGCCGTCCTGAGTGGCGGCCAGAAACGACGGCTCGGACTCGCGTTGGAACTCGTTTCCAATCCCCGCCTGCTCCTCTGTGATGAAGTGACTAGTGGACTGGATCCTCGTAGTGAGAAAGAGATCGTGCAGCTTCTGCATCATCTCTCACAGATGGACGAAAGGATAGTCGTGAATGTGACGCACAGCCTTGCTCACCTCGAACTTTACGATTCCATCCTCGTCCTCTACGAAGGCTGCGCCGTCTACCATGGCGACCCGCAGAGCCTAGCACATTACTTTAGCGTAGAGCATCCCGAAGACGTCTACCCTCAGCTTGCCCTTCGCGACTCGATCCACTGGCATGTTTCCTGGCAGAAACACCGGAGTTCCTACTATCAAGCCGCCGGGATCGACTCGCCAGCCGTTGAGGGTGAGAATCCCAAGGTTCTCATTCCCAGGGAAGATCGCACTGCCCCCCCTAGTCCGTCGACCACGACAGCCCTTCGAAAAGCGATGGGCACTGGGGAAGACTCGGTGCCAGGACCTTGGCGTCAATTTGCCGTTCTGCTAGGGCGTCGTTTCACCATCTTCCTGCGCGCCCGCGGGCAATTCTTCCTTCAGGCAGCTCTCCTATTGGGATTCCCGGCACTCGTCGTGCTCTTCACACCAGGGCTATTGGAGCCCGGCGAGGGCACTGGCATCCCTCCCATGCCCAATCAGCTTTCCTCGTCTGAGATCATCCAATCGCCAAACATGGCTCAACAACTCACGGAGGCCCAAGAGATCGCCGGGCAGCAGTTCCAACTCGGTGTCCTCCTATCTGGACTCGTGATGTTTCAAGTGATCTTGTTAGCCTTGATGGGTTCTAACAATGGAGCCAGAGAGATCGTCTCGGAACGCGCCATCTTCGAGAAGGAGAAATTGGCCGGGCTCAGCCCGCTCAGCTACCTCATGAGCAAGATCGCCTTTCTCGGGTTGCTCTGCCTTGCCCAGAGCGCGTGGATGGCTGTCTTTGTGAATCATTTCACCAGCATGCCGGGCAGTTTGGGGCACCAATGGGTTCTGCTCTTTCTCGTCACCGCTTCCATGACGGCGGTCTGCCTGGCGATTTCGTCGCTCTCTAGTTCTACCGAGCAAGCCTCTCTGCTCAGCGTCTATTTGGTTGGATTTCAGTTGCCGCTTTCGAACGCGGTGCTCGCACTTCCCCCTATCATTGCTACCCTCACACAACCCTTCGTCGCCGCTTATTGGGGCTGGTCCGGACAGCTGGATCATCTCGTCCGCACGACCGCCTATGACGTTGGCATCGAGAAGGCTGTTCCCACCAGTCTCACCGCTTTCGAGATCTGCGTGACCGTGCTCTTGGCCCACGTTGCCATCAGTCTCTTCGTCGCCTTGATCGGCGTGCATCGCCATCGCTGGGACTAGATAAGCGTCAATCCATGCGATAGGCATCGTAGCCGCGCGATTCCACTTTCCGCGTCGCGGTTTGGAGGATCCCTTCGCAACCCACCGCGTCCTCGATCAGGGCTCGCCCTTCCTCTGGCCCCACGATAAAGGCCGAGGAAGCCAGGATACCTGCTTGAAAGCACGACTCAGCCACCACAGTCACAGCCTGACAATCATGCCAAACTGGCCAGCCTGTGCGACAATCTATCAGATGGCCATATACGCGATCTCCCAATCTCACCGCACGGCGATAGTCCCCTGACGACGCCACCCCCTTCCCAGTGAGACCGATCTTTTCCCACACCTTCCCTGGATGGATAGCGTCCTCAACACCAACGGTCCACACGGAACCATGCCCAGGATTTCCCATCGCCCGCAAGTCTCTGCCGAAATCAACGAGCACATGCTTGATCCCAAAGCCTTCTGCTAGAGACGCCACGCGATCCACCGCATACTCTTTGCCGAAGCCTCCCAGGTCCAAGGCCATCTTCTTAGATGGCAACCGGATCTTTCCAGGTTCGCGCTCAACCTTTGACCATCCCACGAGCCCCCTGGTCGATTCCACTTCCCTTGCACTCGGTTCACGGCCCTCGTTCAGCACACGCGTCCACAGACGCGTGAGGGGCAGCACGGATGGATCGAGAACTCCCTTCGAAAGGAAATGAACCGCATCAATCAAGCCAAACATTTCTTCCGCATCGACGTCGAGAGGAACCCAACACCCATCCCCTGCGCCTCGATTGATCTGGCTAACCAAGCTCGTCTCCCTGAATCGGGAATAACGCTCTTCGAACGTCTCCACCCATGCCATCACGGCTTTGCGATATCCCAGAGCAGACGCCCACGCTTCTGATCGGAAAACCACCCGACAAGTCGTTCCCAGAGCAGGAAATCTGAGCTCGTAACGCTGCAACGGGGCGTCATCCGACGTATCGCCGACTGGATGAGAATCGACTTTCAAAAGGCATAGGTGGCACGGACGCCAAAGTGGCGCGGCTCCCCACTCGCCCCTGACATGGTGTCAAGATTGCGGGAGGCGAAGTAGCGCTCATTCGTGAGGTTCTCTCCATAAACAGTCAAGGCCCAGTCCTCCTTCCGCCAGCCGACCTGCGCGCTAAGGATGCCATGACTTTCCTCCTCCGCCAAGGAGACGTTGCTCTCATGAAACTGCGTCCTTCCAGTGCAGGCGTATTCCGCTCTCGCAAAGAAGCCACTATCATGTTGGTAATCGATCGCCAGATAGGCATCCCATTCCGGGACATAGGGAGGAATCTTTCCGTCAAAGGACTCCCCCGTCGCCGGATCCTCGAAGGCATCGAAGCGGATGTGCGTGTAGCCGAATCCTCCTTGAAGCGATAGCGATTCTGTGAGCGCGATAGCGACATCCAGTTCCGCTCCATAAGTCGTGACGCGCTCAGCATTGAGGACCACATAATCTAGAGGCGTCAGTTGCCTCTCCACTTGGTAGCCGTCAATCTCGCTGTAGAAGGCCGTGAGATTGAAGGAGAACGCGTCGTCCCAGCAAGCCGCCCGGAGACCGCACTCAAGGGTGAAGGCGCGCTCTTCCTCGAATTCCGCTAGAGTAGGATCGGTCGCCAGGCCGCTAAAGCCACCGGGTTTGGCAGCGTAGGTCACGGTGCTATAGGCGCTCAAGCTCTCACGGAGTTCGATCTGGACTCCCAGCTTCGGCTGCCAATGCCAGTCTTCCCTTTCGTCATCGAACCGACCATGGAGTCGCTTCTTTGCATGATCCAGTCGCCATCCTGCCTCCAACCAGACGTGCTCTTTCCACTGCCAGCGCCATTCGCCATAGAATGCTGTAAGCGCTTCCTCAATGCGATAGTGGTCGTGATTGACCAGCCCAAGGGTGTCCGACCGCACGCTTCCTTCCGTGTCGATGTGAGACGCATGCAGTCCCAACTGCCATTGGAACGCACTCGAATCATCTGACGATTCCACTCGAACATCTTGGCTCAGATAGTCGACCCGCCCATGCACATGCGTGTCGTTGAGTGGGGCAGGCAGATAATCCAAGTCCTGACGGTAGTCGAGTTCTGACCGACTCAAGGCCGTGATCGACACCAAATTCGCCACATCTCCCTCGTAGCGGACACGCATAGATCCCTGATCCACATCACGCCGCACATGCCCCTGAAAACTTGTCGTACTCTCCCAAGGATCCGAGAAGATCGAGGTGTCTCGGGGAGAGCCGTCGTGATAGTCTAACCAATTACCAGCCCATTCCACCTCCAACTGATCCGTTGGTTTCCAAATCAACGCCCCTTCCAAGGTGCGATGCCTCAAGTTATCGGGCCGCTTTCCTAACAAGGCATGATCAAGATAGCCATCGCGCTCCAGGTAGCGGCCGCCTAACCGAAACCACCATTGATCGGCGATCAGAGGCCCCATGAGCCAGGCCTTCACGCCACTGCGGGCATACTCTCCCCCATCAAGCGACACCAATCCTTCGAGCACGTTCCCTGGTTGTTTGCGAAAGACCTCGATCAGGGCTCCATATGGATTGCGCCCAAACCGCGTTCCTTGGGATCCGCGCGCGACTTCAACGCGCTCAATCGCAACCCAATCATCCCACGCGACCACTGGATTTGGCAGGGAAACGCCATCCACGGCGATCACGACCGAAGGACTGCCAAACAAGGGACTATTGGTGAGTCCTCGGGCGGAGAGAACATCTCCCAACCCGCCAGAATGCGCGCGTTGCGTTCGTAAGTTAGGCACCCTTTGGGTCACGTCTTCAAAGTCGACAAGATCTTGTTCCTGCAAGGCAGTCGCCTCGAGGTGATTACTCATGTGCGCTCGGCTATCATCGCCCAGCCAAGAGCTTCGGTACCCGATCACCACGGTGGGTTCTAACTGAAGCACTTCTGCTCCACCGATTGGTCTCAATGAGAGTAAAGCGATGAGCATCAACCGTAAACGACGCGACATAGTGGCATCCTGAGCTTCCCCCGCCCGATTTGCCAAGCCTGCGCATGCCCCGCAGCCATTACGGCAGTAAGAAAGCGCGCATGCTTTGACAAGGGACTGCAAACCGCAGCGTCATCTGATGATTCATGGAAAGAAAGAGCCCGCGATCCCCTTCGGCCCGACGGCCCAGCTTCAGGGCACCTTCCTCCTCATGAACGGGCACCGTGTTGTAAGCGATGGACCGCGTCATCTCTACCATTCCTACCACGGACCCAAAGCGATCAAAGATCGGTGACCCACTGCTCCCCAGCGCAAATTCAGAGGTCACCATCAGACGATGCCGATCGCGCTCACGGGTGTGACGAGCCAATTGTCCTTTTGTCAGGGTATAGAAGGCGTTGCGAGGATGACTGATAGCAAACAAATCCGCACCTACCCGCGCGGACGTCGCCATGGCAGCCGGCTGAAAGCCATGGCCATCCAGTTGGATGAGTGCCACATCATCGTCCTCATCAGAGGCAATGATCTCCTTCACGCGGACCACACGGCCTGCCAACGTGGTCGCCACCACGATATCGGCTTGTTGAAAGGATTCCATCACATGGTGATTTGTCAGGGCAAGACCATCGGCGGATATCACAAACGCACCCGCATGCCCTGGCCCAGCATCTGGCGATTCGCTGACGGCACTGAGAATGAGGACACTTGGCGCACACCGATCGTAGAGGCTCTCCGCATCTACCGGGATCTCGGACGGAGAGGTGAGGCGAAGCTCACGGTCCACGAAATCCCGACGCAACTGGGATGCGAAGCCATTGGGGATCGGCGCGCGTTCTTGTCGCAAGAGATGCTTTCCCCACGCATCAATGTAGGTTGAAATCGCGCCATCTGACTCTAACACACCGTCTTTCATCAACGGCTTGACGGCGGGCCGCTTCTTCTCGTCCAATCCTGACACAGCGATATCGAGAACGAGATCACTACTGCCGGAGTCCGATTGGTGCACGCTAATCGCGAGGAGATTCTCCCCTTCCTGAAGCTCCTCAGGTTCGAGATAGAATGCGTGGTAGTGCGACTCGCGATTGCGCGCTGAGGACAATTTCCCAGCCGCAAACGTCCCCTCTCGAAGCTCTCCACTCGGCATGTTGTAACGATAGACTTCTTCGCCATTCAGATAGACAGCGGCACCATCATCGCATCGCAATTCTGCTAGCCACTGAGGATGCGCGGTGGGATCCTCGACGGCAAAGGCCAAGCGGAAGTAGGCCACCGCGTGCTTGTTGTTCTCTTGCCCTCCAAAGCTGATCGCCGTCGCAATATCGTCTTCCCCGTAGCCGAGGGGGGCTTTGCCTTCTTCCCATTCCGTGTCATCAAACGCCGCCGTCATCCATTCTTGGGGCGGCTGCTCTCCTTTATCCCAGAAATGCCACCCCTCCTCTCCGCGAGCCACGACGGCTACCTCCGCGCGTGCGGCGGTAGCGATTGGGATGAGGACCAGGAAGAAGGCGTAGAGCGAGAAGGGTGCGGACATGACGCAGACTACCCGATTCCCCTGGCAAATGCCAACGCGCTCGGGGTCAGTTGCCCCGAAGTCTAGTTGCCAAACGGCTCAGGCAGTCCACTTTGCTGATTATGAAATCCCCAACATTCGCCGCAATTCTTGCTCTTGGCTCCGCAGCACTTGTGGGATGCCAATCGACCGGAACCAATACCATCCGACCGATCGAATACCTTGAGGGGATTGGACCGGGACCCGGCCTCGGAAATGATCGCCCGCTCAATCCCATCGAAGCGGAAGGTTACTGGGACGGCGACGGCGTGCCGGGAGCTCCCAAGATCGTGATCGATCTCAGCGATCAGAAAGCTTATTTCTACAAATCTGACGCTCTCGTTGGAGTGACGCCTATTTCCTCTGGAACCACCACGCACCCCACGCCCACTGGGAAATTTCGCGTGACGGAGAGAGATGAGGACCACCGCTCCAGCCGGTATGGTGACTACGTGGATGAGTATGGCAATGTCGTGGTGAAGGACGTCGACAACCGCAAGGATAAGCGCCCTGCGGGAACGCGCTATCTTGGAGCAGACATGGGCTATTTCCTCCGATTCAATGGCGCCATCGGGATGCATCGGGGCTTCCTCCCGGGCTATCCTGCCTCTCACGGGTGCATCCGACAGCCCGAGCACATGGCCAAGAAATTCTACGAGAACGCACCGCTGGGGACGCCCGTGCATGTGGTTCGGTGACCGCACGCCGCTTCAAGAAAGTTCGCATCTGACAGATAAGAAGGTTGCTCCCACAGCAATGCTTTCCTACCGTCTATTTGTAAACTTTCTTCGTCGCTGTGTCATTCATGTGTTCTTCGAGTCGAACCATCTCTCGTTTCCATAAACGCTGGGTGAGCTGGTGGAAATGGCCTTGAGCGGAGGCCGAGAGTGATCGCGGTCGCGATGGCGTGCAGGACAAGGGTGCTCGGAAAGGGCGAGGTAACCGATCGAAAGATTCCAAGTCCGAAGAAGACACGAGTGAACCGCTGGGCGGCAGCAAGAAGCACCCCTGGTGGCGGCGGTGACTGACTGCCCTAGAATCCAGGGAGGGGTGGGGCCATCATAAGCCGGATTCTGTCGCCGTCTAAAGAGACGGCGTGCGACCATTTGTCTCCCCCTCCGAAGAGAGGATCTCGCCGAAGCAAGATGCGACTAATACCCGGAGATACCGTCGGCGAACCGACAACGGAGCGGGCCGCTCCTTCCTCCTGTTCTGTCTTGCACCACATGGGGTTTGTCCTGCCTCCTTCCTTACGGTTGGAGCGGTGAGCTCTTACCTCGCCATTTCACCCTTACCTGACCGGAGTCAGGCGGTATCATTTCTGCGACACTTTCCGTCACCGAAGGCTTACGCCGTTCGATGCCCATGCTTTCACATGGCATGTTGCCCTGTGGAGTCCGGACTTTCCTCACGTCCAATGAATGAACGCGCGATCGCTCAGGCCCCACCCCGCGCTATGGTGACAGCGATTTCTCCGCGTGCAACTGGTTAGGCAGAGGTCGTTGACAGTCTCGCGAGAAGGCGCTGCGCATAGATTATCGTGACAATGGTCATCACGACGTTGATGCCAGCCATCGTGAACCAGAACTGCGAAAGTCCGACTTCGTAGACGCGCACGACAAGGTAGAACAATCCTAGCGGAAGAACAATCTTGCGAATGATCGATTCAATGAAGCCATACATGGGGCGTTTCACCGCTTGCAAGAATCCGGTATGGACAAATGTCATGACATACGCCCATTGGATGAGAGCCATGATACGAATGTAATCGCCACCGAGCCGAATCACTTCTGGGTCATCCGTGAAAAGATCTACGAGAGGGTTTCCAAACACAAACATCAAGAGAGAAGCCACCACGATAAGGACGAAACCGTAACGCACGCATAAACGTACCGTCTCGCGCACACGATCCAGACGCCCGGCCCCATTATTCTGTCCCACCACTGAAACGATCGCCGCCCCAAGGCCGATGGATGGCAGCAAGGCCATTTGCTCAATGCGCGTCCCCACGCCAAAGGCAGCCACCGCTGCCTTCTCATAGAACTTCAGATAATAGGTGGTCACAAAGAACCCAAGCGCGATGGACATCATGTTAAAAGCCGTTGGGATCCCTTGCTGCAAGATCTCTCCATACGTCCTGAGATGCGGACGCAGATACTTCGAACACCGCACGGTCACATAACCCCTCCCTACCACTGTGCTCAAGAGAAAGCACCCTCCCATGGCCTGGATCAACACCGTGGCCCAGGCGATGCCTGCGATTCCCAGCGGGGGCAAGCCAAAGCCTCCGTAAAGAAACCAGGGATCGAGAATGAGATTGAGAAAGAAGCTCACTACCAACACTTTACCAAAAGTCTTGCTATCGCCGTGGGCCAAGAGAATCGAGTTACTCATGCTGCTGAGGAGAAAGAACGGCGCTCCCCAGAAAAGTGGATGAATGTAAGAAAGGGAAAGCTCCAGGAAGGCGTCGCGAGCGCCTAACAACCGAAACAAAGGCTCCGCTGCGTTGTGACCAATCACCATCAACCCACAGGCACAGAGAAATCCTAGAGAGAAGACCTGACCGGAAAGACGCGCTTCTTTCTCCCGATCCTGTGCGCCGATCGCATTGGCAATCAGCGCCGAAGCCCCACGAGCAATGCCCTCACTCATCGCGATGATGATGAAGAACACCGGAAACGATAGCGCTAGAGCCGCGAGAGCGTCCGTGGATACTTTTCCCGCATAATAAGAATCCACGACATTATACATCGTGTTAAAGAAGAACCCGATGCTCATCGGCAAGGCGATGTTTCGGATATGCCGAGAAAGCGAGCCCGTCGTCAGCGGTGTCATGCGCTCAAGATGCGCGCTTCGCCCAGAGTGACAAGTGCCAGCATGGCACGTTTGCTGGCATGATGTTAGGTCGTCACTTTCACATCGACCACGCCTGATTCCTCTTCGCGGGTAACCATCTTGACCGGGAGAAAGGATTCGATGACCCGTCGGTTCGTCTCAAAGTGATTGCTACTGGACTCCATCCGAAATCGCGATCCTGGCGCCAAGCTCGCTGGGAGCAGCAATTGATCCCCCAACCGTCTTCCGACTGGGGCACCACTTTGAACGTAGCGACGCCAGCCCTTCACCGCCTCCCGCACCACGCTCTCAGAGGTGCGTCCCCGTTTTCCAAAAGTGGACACCCACTCGGATCCCTGCTCCCAGACGCCCCCTATCATCAGCACATTCCCAGGACCATCAGATTCCGTGATGACCTCCGTTTGAAGAGCTTTCTCTGCCCAATCCAACCCCTTCGCGAGGGCGCGGCGTTGCCGTTTGATCACGCCCTCGTCGAGATGGGCAGCAAGCACCCGCGCTCGTTCTTCGAGACAGCGCCCGCGCGCGATCAAATGAATTGGCGTCAACGCGCTTGGTCGAATGCGCGCCCGAATGCGCCCACCACCAGCAGGTGCGAAGCCGTAGCGCTCTAGGGTCAGCGCCACATCTGCCCCCATCCGTCGCAGCACGGGTAGGAAAACGTCCTGCACATAATCCACCGGAGGTGCCATCGGATTGTGCGTGCCCCCTTCGATGACCACCGTGCTTTCGGCCTCCGCTTGCAGCAAAGGGAGCAGCAGCGTTTGCAGGACCAATGTGGTGCTACCCGCTGTGGACATGCGAATATGATAGTCTCCGGCTGCCACCTTGCCAGGATGAAACACGAGTTCTCGCGAACCCAGGACCGCGCCATCGGCCGCCCCCTTCCCGATCTCGAGCGCTGCCTGCACGCAGGTCAAATGCTGCCGTTTCAAGCCCGGCTGTTCGCGTTGCCCACGGATCTGGGTGATGCGGAATGCTTCCCCAGTCAACAAGGATAATGTCAGGGAAGATCGCAAGATCTGCCCACCGCCATCGCTTCCGTCTATTGCTATCATCTTTATCAGCTACGCTTGATCGCTCTTTCATGGGCAAGGCTGGTGGGAGGTTCCACCAGCCTTGCGGTTTATTTGTTAGTCATCTGCTTTGGCGGCGTCCTTGATCACAAAGCGCGCGCGCAATCGGGCCACCGTCTTTGCCAAGCCAGCCTGCTCGACCGAGCTCAGGACTTCATTGAAATCCTTATAGGCATTCGGGGCTTCATCGCGCGGATACTGACGGCAGTTGGTCAGGATATCCTCTGCATCAAAGTCGGCGTCCACAGCCTGCTGATCCAGGCGACGAAACGCTTCTTTGCGGCCCATGGCACGCCCCGCGCCGTGGTTGACGCTATAGCACGACTTTGCCGCCGCCTCCTGAGCCACCATCACGACGGAACCATCACGTGGATTTCCAGGTAGCAGGATGGGATGCCCCGTGTCGGCGAAAGGCGTTTCCTTCAAGGCATGATGCCCTCCAGGAAAGGCTCGCGTCGCCCCCTTGCGATGGACCCAGCTCAATTGATTGCCGACCACTTCCTGTCGCGCAATGTTATGGCTGATGAAATAGACAAGGTTTCCCTCAACCCCGGGGAGCACTTCTTCAAATGCTTCTAACACGAGCGCATTGATCAGCAAGTGGTTCACCGTGGCAAAGTTCGCCCCCAATGCCATGTCATCCAGGTAGGCATTGGCCTCTGGCGTTCCCAAAGGTGCATACACGAGCTGCTTGTCTCCCGCCGGATACGGCGTGTTCCAGGTATCGAACTTGCCCTGTAGCGTGCGAAACTGGCCCGAGGCCAAGTCATGACCAAAGCCTCGTGATCCACAGTGCGATAGGAATGCCACACGCCCATCTCGCAAGCCAAAGGTATCCGCAGCGCCTCGCAGCGAGGGATCCCCAGAGAGTTCTACCACCTCACATTCACCAAAGTGGTTGCCGCCTCCATAGGAGCCTAACTGCTGCATCTTGTCTGCAAATCGCCGAAACCGCCCTTCTTCTAACATCATTTCAAGGCGAGTTTGCAGACCAGCCATCGTCCCGTCATGCGCGACGTGAGCATGATCCTCACACCGTTGCGCCCACGAAGCCGGGATGCCTAACGCTTCGCAAACGCCAGGGCTTGCGCCTTCCGTGGCGACACGGAATCCCAGTTGCTCGTCCACTGGCCGCGCTTTCTTGACCGAACGCTGCCCTTTCCCCGCTCCTGTCGGCGTGCGCTCCACGATCGCATTGATCAAGGCACGGCGCGTCTGCTTTGAAGCGATCGCCTCTTCGGGAAGATTTAATTGCAACAAGCTCATCGAGCACTTGATGTCGACCCCCACGGGGCCGGGATAGATGTGCGAGGGAGACGCCATCACGCAGCCCACGGGCGCACCGTAACCCGCATGGGCATCTGGATTCAGCACCACTTCCGTCACACCGGGAGCCGAACGCGCATTGAGCGCTTGCTCAATGCAGGTGGCGTCAAATCCCTCCCGGATCGCATCGGTCCCGATCACGGTGATCGGCTTTCCCTTGTCACCACGTGCGGGGAGAAATCCCTCGGCTTCTGAAGTCTTGTGGATCGTTGGCGTATCGTTGTTCATTTCTTCCTAAGTTCAGGTTCGTTGGTGCGGCGTTGAGACACAACCCGCGTTTGCTTGTATCGCCATCTAAAGAAAGTGCCGTGCCAGGATGTGCTCTGGTTTCAATCACCGATCATAACCACCTCATCATTAATGATTTAAACACCCACCAACTCGCCTCCAAAGATTCTCGAAATCGCAGACAGTTTAGACTAAAGTATCGCCTCTTATACAAATGGATAAGATCGGTATCATCGGAATTCTGGGCACCAGCCTCGATCGGCCCACCGCGGTGGAGCGCTGGCATCAGTGGCGTCCCTCCGTGGCCATTTGCCAGCAAGACGATCTCATCGTCTCGACCTTCCTCCTCCTTTATCCTCCCACCCATCAGACGCTCGCCGACTGCGTGGCCCATGACATCACCCTCGTTTCACCCGAAACGCAGGTTGAGACCATTCCCCTTCCTCTGGAGAATCCGTGGGATTTCGCCGAAGTGTATGGTGCGCTCTTTGACTGGGCACGAGGCACCCGGTTTCATCAGGAGGAGACCGAGTGGCTCTTACACATCACCACAGGGACTCATGTCCAGCAGATCTGCCTCTTCCTCCTCAATGAGGCCCACTACCTCCCGGGGAAGTTGCTCCAATCCAGCCCTCCACGGGGAGGCAAGGATGATGTCCAGGGCTCCTATGCATTGATCGATCTCGACCTTTCTAAATACGATCAACTGGCCGGACGTTTCCAACGCGAATCCCTAGCATCACAAGACTTTCTCAAATCTGGCATTGCCACAAAGAACGCCGCCTTCAATCATCTCATCGAGCGCATTGAGACCGTCGTGCTTCGTTCGACCGCGCCTATCCTCCTCACCGGCCCCACGGGAGCAGGCAAATCTCAACTCGCTCAACGAATCTATCAATTACGCCAACAGCGCTGCGCCCTCGAGGGCGCCTTTGTCGAAGTGAATTGCGCTACCCTCCGAGGTGATACCGCCATGTCCACGCTCTTTGGACACGTGAAAGGGGCCTTCACTGGGGCCCAACGAGATCGTCCCGGACTCTTACGAGAAGCTCATGGCGGGCTCCTCTTTCTTGATGAGATTGGAGAGCTAGGATTGGATGAACAGGCCATGCTCCTTCGCGCCCTGGAAGAGAAAGTGTTCCTACCCATGGGAGGCGATCGCCCCGTGAAGAGCCATTTCCAACTCATTGCTGGCACCAATCACGACCTTGCCGCACGCGTTCGCGAGAAAGCGTTCCGAGAAGATCTCTTCGCCCGAATCAATCTCTGGCACTTTCACCTTCCCTCACTCTCGGAACGGCGTGAAGATATTGAGCCGAATGTCAGCTATGAGCTCGAGCGCTTTGCACAGGCAGAGAACCGACAAGTACGCCTCAACAAAGAGGCACGCGACCGCTTCCTCCAGTTCAGTCAATCGCCCGAAGCTACCTGGAAAGCGAACTTCCGCGACCTGAACGCAGCCATCACGCGAATGGCGACTCTTGCCTCACGCGGACGCATCACCATTGCGGAAGTTGACGAAGAGATCGCTCGATTGCGGGATGCCTGGCAGGAAGCGCCCTCACAGAATGATCACGAACGACTGATCCACGAGACTTTGGGACCTGAAGCCGCCTCTCAACTGGACCCGTTTGATCGCGTGCAGTTAGGCTATGTCCTTTCCGTTTGCCAACAGTCGCGCAGCCTATCTGAAGCAGGACGCACATTGTTTGCAGTCTCCCGCCAGAATCGGAGCCGCCCCAATGATGCTGATCGCCTCCGCAAATACTTGGCACGTCATGGTCTCGACTGGGAGAAGTCACGTCACCAGGGCTCACTCTAGCGTTTCCCCTGCGAGCACCCAGGCGAGATTGAAGCGGGCCACCGTGGCATCGCCCTCCGGGCCACCCTCGAAGTGGAGATAGATCCAGCCCTCGCTGGGCGTGTCTGGCCGCCCGGAAGTCATGGAAGAATAGGCAAATTTGCCTTCGAATACCAGGCGCTTGGCCGTCCACGTCTGGCCACCATCAAGGCTCGCCCACACGGTCCCATGCGTCCGTCCACGCTCACTTTCACAATTGCTATAAAGGAGAATATCTTTGTCCACCACTGGCAACCGCACCAGTCCACCCATGCATCCGTAATTCGTGTCCTGCGGTCCGTCGGGAAGCGCTTCGACAATCTGCCAGTCTTTCCACGTGTGACCGCCATCATCACTCCAAGCGTGCCGCCGAAAGGTATTCTTCGGGCGATCCTGCCAATGAACGCGTGAATTGTAGAGCAAGCGCCCCGATGCCAACTCCGCGATGCACGCTTCCCCCGTACCGTTCTCGGGGAACGGTTCGCTCGTTTGCCAGGTCTTTCCGCGATCATCACTGTAGATGGCGTTGGTATAATGGTGAGGCCAACGCTCGCGGGCATTCTCGCCAGCGTAATACCGAGTGGCGCGGATGAGACGGCCCTTGTGTTTCCCATGGCGCAAGGTGATCCCATGATCATTCATGTGCATGGACGGCAGGTGCCCTTTGGAATCCGGCTCGATGATGGTCTCTTGGAGCTTCCAGGTCTTTCCATCGTCAGTGCTCCTGTAGATCTTGATGGGAGCTGGAGGGTGCTCATCCTCGATAAATGCGAGGATATCACCTGACACTTCATCCACCGTCAGCCCGCCCCCTTGGAAACCAGGATCCGCGATGACGATCTCGTCACCCCAAGTCTTCCCTCCATCCTCACTGCGACGCGCCCGGATGCGCTTGGTTCCCCACGTCACGAGGACAGTCCCCTTCATGGTGACAGCGACGTTGGGAAATCGCTCCTCCTGAAACACCGCCGTCATCTCCATCCGTGGTTCTCCCATGAACGGCGACTGAGGCCCTTCTGGCGAAGCGCTTTCTGCTAGAGCGGGCATCACCCCGCCGCCCCAGATGATGCCGACCCCTGCCAGGATTATCTGAAATTGCGTATTCATAGCCCCCTGTCGTGCAACGCACCGCCATGGCCGTCAATCCTTTGGTCACAAACCTGATCTGCCCCTCACCCCAGAGGACCAGGATCGAAATCGAAGTTGCATGCACATAAATCCTCATTATTAGAGTGACTATGAATAAACTCCACCAATCCACCCACTTTCTAGGCCTAACTGTTGTCGCTCTACTCACCTTCTCCACCGCCCGAGCAGAGCATCACGAGGAGAAGAAGTCGCAGCCGTGCATTGAGAGCAACGAAGACGGTGAGAAGTGTGAGGACAATAAGAAGGGTGAATGTGCTGAATGTGAGAGCACCCAAGAGAACTGCAAGAAGAAGGCATGTGCCGAGTGTGAAGGCGAGAAGAAGGCTTGTGCCGAGTGTGAAGAAACAAAGGAATGTGACAATGACTGCGAGAACGAAGCATGTGCCAGCGACTGCGAAGAAGGCCCATGTGAGGGCGAGAAGAAGGCTTGTGCCGAGTGTGAAGAAACAAAGGAATGTGACAGTGACTGCGAGGAAGAAGCATGCGCCAGTGACTGTGAAGAAGGCCCATGTGAGGACGCTTGCGAAGGGGACCGGTCTGCTCACCTATTCGAAGCGGCCGAACATCTTGAGCTGGCCGGCCTGCATGAGGAAGCCCAGAACGTTCGCGAACGGGCCGAAGCCATGCGTGCCTCGAATGGTGTTCCCCCAGCACTGATGCATCGCCTCAACGAACTTGGTGAACTCGTTCACGCTCTCCGCGAGGAGGTGCGTGAATTGCGACATCAGCTGGAAGAACGACGCCCCCAAAGTTCTCCCCGCCGCCGGGGCGGATTTCGTCGGCGTTAAGCTAAGCGACTATTCCATCTCATAACAGAATGTCACGCAAAGGGCCAGCCATCAAGGCTGGTCCTTTCTCTTTCGGAATCAGCTATCCTATAAACTTGGTCAAGGACGCGGTCGCCTCGGCATCAAGCGCGCGGACCACGACTTCAATCAACTTGAGCGTCTCTAGGTAGTCTCGGATATCGAGGATGCCATGATGCGAGTGGATGTAACGCACAGGAACCCCCAAGACGACACTCGGCACGCCGAGATCGTGAAGATGAAAGGAACTCGCATCCGTTCCTCCGCTACGACGCACAGTCACTTGGTGAGCGATGCCCGCGTCTTTGGCCTGACAGATGACGAAGTCGACAAGACGCTTGCTAGACAGGGCACGCGGATCCATGACACGGATCTGAGCGCCCTCACCGAGGGCTCCTTGGGCGCCCTCCCGATTCATCCCCGGCGCGTCATCGGCAGGGGGGCCCTCTAACACGATCGCCACTTGCGGCTTGGCGAGCGCAGCCGCCGTGACCGCACCCCGACAACCCAGTTCCTCTTGCACGGTCGCCACTCCCAAGAGTTGATTCGCGAGCGCTTCTCCCGCCAGGTTCTGCATCGTCTGGGTCAGCAGCGCCATGCCCACCCGGTTGTCAAAGGCCTTCGCGAGGAAACGATCAGGGTGTTGCAAGGCTTGAAACGGCGTGGCAGGCACAATGGAATCGCCTAACTGAATGCCGAATGCCTCCATGGCCTGCTCACGGCTCTCCGCGCCCACGTCAATGGCCATCTTATCCAACTCCATGACCTTAGCAGCCGCCCCCTCTCCCAACTGATGTGGCGGGATGGAGGCAACGCACCCGGGTATCAGTGCCCCTGACTGTGTGACCACCGTCACTCCTTGGGCCAAGACGGTGTGCGACCACCACCCTCCCAAAGGCACAAATTCCAGGTAGCCATGTTTCGTCACGTTCTGCACCATGAACCCCACCTCATCCATGTGCGCCGTGACCATCACGCGCGGGCCGTCGGGAGAGTCGCTCTCACGAGAACACAAGACACCACCGGTGTGGTCGGTGGCAAATCGGTGTCCAGACAAGGCACGCAACTCCTCGTGATAGGCCTCACGCACGCGATCCTCATTCCCAGAGGCACCCGGTGTCTCCGTGAACCGTTTGAGCAGTCTTACCGCTTCCTCTCGCATGATTCCCTTAGGCTGAAGGAGCCGTCATGGTCACAGGATCCAGGGCGGCCGCCAACTCGTCCTCTGGCAACACCTTCATTTCCTGACAAAGCTCCCGAACGGTCTTGCCTGTTTCCACCGATTCCTTAGCGATCTTGGCAGCCGTATCATAGCCAATGATCGGTGCCAGACTGGTCACCATGGACATGCTGTACTCGATCAATTCGCTGCAACGCGCCTCGTTAGCCTCAATCCCATCCACACAGCGCTCTCGGAAGATCTTACAAGCGTTGGCCAACAAATTGATGCTCTCTAACAAATTATCTGCCAGCACCGGCATCATCACATTCAACTCGAAATTCCCATTCGCGGCTGCCCAGGTCACCGTGGCGTCATTCCCAATCACTTGCGCTGCCACCTGCATAAGGGATTCGCTCATCACGGGATTCACCTTACCCGGCATGATAGAACTCCCCGGCTGGGTGGAAGGCAATTTGATCTCGCCAATCCCACAGCGCGGCCCACTACCTAACCAACGCACATCGTTAGCAATCTTGAAGAGCGATGTCGCAATGGTCTTCAACTGACCACTCGCTTCGACGAGGCCATCCTTAGCAGCCTGCGCTTCGAAATGATCCTCGGCTTCGCGAAAAGCGATTCCCGTCTGCTCCGCGATGAAAGCGATGGCTTTCGGGGGGAACTCGGGATGACAGTTGAGGCCTGTTCCCACCGCCGTGCCACCAAGGGGCAGCTCCAAGACAGCTTTCAAGGCCTTCTGCACGCGATCACACGCGAGTTCCAACTGCCTCGCATAGCCACCAAACTCTTGTCCCAAGCGCACGGGAGTCGCATCCATCAGGTGCGTTCTGCCGATCTTGATAATGTCGTGGAAAGCCTTCGCCTTGGCCTGCAAGGAACCTTGCAACGCCTCTAATTCCGGCAAAAGCGTGTTCTTCAAGGACTCGGCCGTGGCAATATGAATGGCCGTCGGAATGGTATCATTGCTAGATTGCCCCTGATTGACGTGGTCATTGGGATGCACCGGATCCTTGGAGCCGATGGGCTTGCCTGCCAACTGTGAGCAACGATTGGCAATCACTTCGTTCGTATTCATGTTCGTGCTCGTGCCCGAGCCCGTTTGAAAGACGTCCACGACGAAATGCGCATCATGCTCCCCCTTCACCACCTCCTCAGCGGCCTGGGCGATGAGGTCGCACTTGTCTGCTGGCACCACCCCAAGATCCTTATTCGCCAAGGCGGCAGCCCACTTGATCAGGCCCATGCCCCGGATCATGGAACGGTCAAACCCGCGTCCAGACACAGGGAAATTCAGAACCGCACGCTGGGTCGACGCCCCATAAAGGGCGTCAGCGGGAACGGGCATCTCGCCCATGGAATCTTTCTCGATGCGTTGCTCACTCATAGTTGAGCGAGCTTCCGTCGAGTTCGCAAACTTCTCAAGTATTCTTGCTGCGAAGCATCCGAGTTCCTTCTAACAGCAACACCGAAACACTCACATGGAGAAATAGAAGACGTAGTAGGCCGTTGCCTCCAATTCCTCGGCCCGCATGCGTTTCCCTCGTGCGTGCTCGCCCCAGCTCTCGGCGAAGATCATCTCATTGCGATCCCCATGGTAGCCCGTGATCACACTCGCGTGTGCCGGGGCTCCTGCCGCGGGCCAGGTGGTTCGATCTTCCTCAGTCGGCTCGGGCAGCGCTGTCATCGTGCCCTCCGAACGCGCCGCCACCGTATGCAGTCGGTTCCGCTGGCGGTCGTAGCGACGCCAGACCACCACGGGCAAGCCAGCATCAATCGATGCTTTCACCCGATCCACATCGACCTTGGAAGCTCGACTCAAACGCAGGCGCCCTTCCTTTGCCGCAGCCTTGTAGGCCTCGATCATCTTGTGCCCACCCATCCCATAACGGAACCCTGAAACGGACGCCATCGTGGCCGGATCGATCGTCAGGCCCAAATACTGAGCCGCCATCAGATAGGTAGTGATGCCACAGTAAGCGCGCCCACCTTGATAGATCATGGGGATCCCTTTCAAGGTGACATCACCACCAGGCGCTCGACTCACATTGGCCTCAAGTGCACCCCCACGCTCGCGTTTTCGTAACGGGAGGAGCTCAGGTCTCAGGTAGTCTTCCTGCACGTTCGCAACCTGACAGAGATCCACCCGCACGTAGAAATTCCGCTCGGTCCGCAGTTGCATCGCCAAATCATCTTTCTCGAACTGCTGGAAGCGCCGTTTGAACATGACGGTTTTCCCTTCCACCTTGGCCTCCTGGCGAGTTGCTCGCCTCTCCAACTCCTTCTCAAGATTCCTCTCCAGCTCTTTGAAGATCTTGTGAAAGGTTTGCTGCTTCTCGCGCAAGACCTGTTTGCCTTCGTTAGACTCTTTCAACGTCGGCTCATAGCCAAAGAAGCTCCCCGCCTCCAGATAGTAGATGGACACGCGCTCCAGGGTCTTCTTATGATAGGTTGCTTCCACGCCAATTGGCACATGGCCAAAGAGATAGGGGGCCGCCGTGATGTGCTTCACCAGTCGTGGGCCAAACTGATAGGCTTCTTTCCAATCGCCAGGGAGATCGCGGTCCCCACGCCACACCGCAGGATCGAGAAACCCGTCCGTCATCTCCCGCCCATCAGGTCGCAAACCACCCGCCAAGAGATCCGATAAATCTCCGAAATCTTGAGGCAAGGCCCAGACGGAGACCACACACGAGAGCGACACGATGGCGTAAGAGAATAAAGATTTCATAAGAGGAGCAAATACCGCTCAAAACGTAGCGCCTTGCGCGTCGCAAGGCAAGCTCTCCTTGCCACCTTTCGGCACGGGTGATAAGCCTCCCACATGCATCAACCCGGTGGCACTCCTGGAGGTTTGCAGAAGTTTGGGCTCGGGCTCCTCCTCTGCGCGGTCTCTCTCTATTTCTTCTTTGACTCCGTCCACGTGGAGACGCGCGGTCTTGGCTGGTTCTCCGGTCTCCTGGGCCGCGGCGGCACGACCTGGCAAACGACTTCCATGGGCATTCTCTTTGTCCCCTTCTTCATCGGACTGGTCGCCCTCTTCTACGATGCCAAGCAGCGCTGGGCCTGGGCGTTGACCTGGATCGGGCTCGCCATCCTGGTCATCGAGATTCTCAGCCGGATTCACTTCCTCATGAGCGTGAAGACCTCCCATCTCATTATCATGCTCGTCACCTTTGCCGCCGGTGCCGGCCTCATGCTCCGCAGCTACCGTGATGAATCCCTCGCGCAACAGGCAGCCAATCGAGGCGAACAGCCCGCCAAGCCGAAATCCTAGCAGAACACCCAACTCAATTCTAATGTCTCGATCCGTGAGGCACGCTCGCGCACTAGCTCATGCGGCCATCTTTCTCGTAGCAGCCACGACTGGGTTCGTCTTGAGAAAACACCATATGGAGGATGACAAGCTACCAGCCATGTTCACGCGCTCGTATTCCATCCCTCCGAATTTCGAATCATACGACCCCATGGCAGATACAGTCGTCTTCGATTCAGCCCAACCTCAGACAGCTCACGAAATGTTTGCGAGGGAAGGGATCAAGCTGCCACCCGGATCCAAAGTGTTCTTTGGACGCCCCCGGTCAGAGCTAACCGTCCACACATCGGCGATGTGTCATGAACAAATTCAACGTTTCGTCAGGTCTACGCAGGAAACAAGCTCTTAGCTGGTTTCGATGCTCCCACGCTCGCTTGACCGCATCTCGATCCCATGAGATGAAGCGAGCATGGCAGCATTACAAGATTTCGTAGCGGTGGTGACCGGCGCAGGCCGGGGCATTGGCGAAGCCGTGGCAAAGGCACTTGCCGATGAAGGCGCCAAGGTGGCGGTTCTGAGCCGGACGGCGGCAAATGCCGAACGCACGGCGGCGGCATTGAATGAAACACATCCTGGAAGTGCACACGCCTTCGCCGTAGATGTGGCGGATTTCGAAGCCATGCAGGCCATCGGTAAGGAGGTCATCAGCACTTGCGGCGGGTGTGATATCCTGGTGAATAATGCTGGCGTGACGCGCGATGGCCTTTGCCTGCGGATGGGCGAGGATGATTGGGACACCGTGATCGATACCAATCTGAAAGGCGCTTTCAATGCCTTGAAGGCCTTTCAACGTCCTCTGCTCAAGTCCAAGAACGCACGAATCATCAATATTGGCTCCGTCGTCGGACTGATGGGCAACGCCGGTCAGGTGAACTACGCGGCGAGCAAAGCCGGACTGGTCGGCTTTACGAAATCGCTTGCTCGTGAATTTGCTAGTCGCGGCCTTACCGCAAATGTGATTGCGCCAGGATTCATCACCACGGACATGACGGGCGAGCTGAGTGATGAGGTGCAAGAAGCGGCCAAAGGCAACATCCCGCTAGGCACGTTTGGGACACCTGAAGACATCGCTGCGGCCGTGACCTTTCTCGCCGGACCCGCCGCGAAATACATCACCGGTCAAGTGCTCGCCGTCGATGGCGGAATGGCCATGTGATTCGTCACTCTGCTAGGATGCGAGACCTATCAAATGGTCCATCTTAGACTTGAGGCCATCCAGACTGAACGGCTTGTTGAGCCGATCAAAGCGTTCGCCCAATTCGCCAATCTGGCCGGGCAATTCATCAGCGCTGTAGCCGGTGACGAAGAGCACCCCACAAGGGAGTTCGGTCGATTCACGGAATGTCTGAATCATCTCGGGACCAGTGAGGTGCGGCATGAGCACATCGCTCACCACGAGACGCAATTCACCATGGTGTTTCTTCAAGGCCTCAAGCCCTTCCTTCCCATCGTGCGCCTCAATCACGGTGTAGCCGAGCTTCTTGAGCATGGCATTGGTCAAGCGACAGACGAGCATGTCGTCTTCGACTAACAGAACGGTCCCAGGATCGTCCTCCGCTCCTAGGGCAACTGGTGAGGCTGCTGGCTTCTCTTCTGGAAGGGGTTTCTCTGCTGATGGAAAGACCAAGCTGACTACCGTGCCAATGCCTTCCTCCGAATCCATGCTCGCCCATCCCCCACAAGCTTTCGCGAAGCCATACACCATACTGAGACCTAGACCAGAACCCTCACCATGTTCCTTCGAGGAGAAGAAGGGCTCAAAGACACGAGCGAGAGCCTCTGGTGACACGCCATGACCGTCATCCTGGAATCGCAATCTGACATACGTGCCAGGCTTGACCCACTCCTCGGGGCGAGAATCATCGGAGGCTATTTCTAACTGATCCACACGAATGATCACCCGCCCACCATCATCGATAGCCTCGCGTGCATTCGCTAGGAGATTTGACAAGACCTGTCGGAGTGTGGGCGGATCCCCTCGAACATAGCAGTCTTCAGATGGCAATTCGACCTCGAGAGAGATCTTATCTGGCAATGCACCACGGGCGTTCGTCGCCCAGATGGCCAAGGTTTCAGCCACGGGAGTCGGCACGAGAGCCACGCCATTCTCAGAGCCCAAGGTTCTAAGCTGACTCACCAAGGCCTTGGCACGCTCTGACGCTTGCAGCACCGGGCGCATGGGTTCGACGAGGCTCGCATCCTGACGTTGCTGCATCTCCACTTCACCGATGATCACCGTGAGCAAGTTGTTGAACTGGTGCGCAATGCCCCCTGACATCTTGGCATACGCCTCCATCTTCTGGGTATCACGCAGCCTGCGATTGACTCGATCCAAACGGTCCAGGGTCGAATTCATCCCCGTCAGCAAGCGAAGCCACTCCCCTTGGAGCCCCTCTCCATCGCCACGCATTTGCGTATCTCCGCGGTCCGCAGCGCCCTCCAACTTGACAAACTCCGCGTTCAGTTTGCTAACCGTTTCATTGAGGCTAGCAAACCCACGTGCCACGGCAGCGATCTCATCGTTGGAATCAGTTTCTAAACGCAACGCAAGATCACCACGCTCCATCTTGGCAGTTGCCTCCGTGAGCGCTGCCAGTGGACGGGCGATGGATTGATACACCGCCATGGTGCCGATGACCCCTAACGCTAACAGAACACTTGAAATAAGCACAGCCGATCCGATGATGCGGTAGCGATCTCCCGACCAGGCAAGCAACTGATCGCGAATGGCGTGATCCATCTTCTGATAACGCTTTTGCAGAGCAGGTTGATAGAATTGTGTCAGCACTAGCAAAGCGCCTTCACTCACTGTTCCCAACTCGATATCGCCCTGCGTGAGCGCAAGCGCCTCCTCCTTGGATCGCTGTTGCAAGTGCTGCAGGTCGGATTCCCCCAGAAGCTTTTCCCCGGCCCCGTAGAAATTGGTGAGAAACCCAAGATTCCGCCTCAGCGTCGCCATCAATTCCTCGCCGTGAGGAGACTCACGGACCCACTTGGAATCGCGCTGCCAAAGGAGGGCCAGGCGATCCGCGAGTTCTTTGGTGACTTTGAGAGAGGCATATCGTCGCAGCAGAGATGATTTCCCCCGCGGCTCCCCTTTCGTCACCATCGCCTCCGCCAGGGCACGGCTCAATCGATAGCGATCCTGCCGAACCGTTTGGGTCGCCTGTTCGGAGGGAGACTCATCCGCCCGGTAGGCAGCCACTAATTGGCGCGCACCACGCAAGTAGCCATCAGCCGCAGCGGCCTCGGTAGCGGATAAACCGCCCGCCATGGTCTCCAGTTCCGCTAGCGCCCGGTCTGTCCGACGCTGGGCAGGCAGCTCCGCCGCAGCGGCTCCCAACTGTGATAAGCGCCTCTCCCAATCCACCGCCGCCACTGCATCGGTGGCGATGCGATAGGCTCGCACAGAATCCGCGAGCGCGTCGTCCTCCTGAACGCGCTGCCATGCCTTATAGGTAAGGCCGCCCACACAGACGAGGATGGCAAGGATCGGCAAGATGCCGAGGACCATCAAACGCGTGCGAACCGTGACGCGACGGAGCCAGTGGGAAATGGGGAGATTCTGTTTAATAATCAACGATAACCATAATTATTAGGTATCGCAATCGTCGTGGACTCCAATCTTCTCGGGCGCCTAGAAATCAAGAAACCGCGATTGGCTCCGGCTTGAGCGGCGCCTTGATTGGCTTCGGATCCTGCGCAGGAGCCACTGAGGCGCTACTCTCGGTCAGATAAGCAAGATTCTCCTCTGCGATGGCGTAACACTCGGGATCTGACTCCTGATGTCTGGCGAGAACGTTGACGGCTTTCTGCGCGAATTTCTCGGCTTTCCGAGGCTTTCCGAGAGCGTGATAGGCGGCTGCCACATTGCTGAGCGATTGCCCCACATCGTGACTATCTTTCCCCTCGAGGCCCTCACGCAACTCCAGGGCGGTCAATTGCATCTCCAAAGCGCGGTCCAGGTGCCCCGCAGCGTGATAGAGCGCCCCAATGTTATTGTAGATCGAGGCCACTTCCAGCGACTCTTTCCCGTAGGCGTTGTCGAAGACATCGAGAGCGACAAGGTAGTGCTCTTCCGCCATTTCAAGGCTTTCGCGGCCTTTGAAGATCATCCCGAGGTTATTCCGCAGCTGAGCCGCCAACAGAGGCTCATTCACAGAAGGACTCTCAAAGATTTCCACCGCATCCTGGTAGAGCGGAATCGCTTCTTCCGTCCGCCCCTGAACGTCCAGAACGCCAGCTAACTCGCTCTTTAGCAGGGCAATGAGGCGCGGCGAGACGAGGATGCTTCCCCGCGCCAAAGTGAACGCTTCACGGTAAACGAGCGCAGCCCCATCGTGATCTTCCGCCGAGATCCGTACGGCGGCCAACTCGCGCAAGGCTTCCAGGAGTTGGGGCAAATGGGCATCGTCCTTCCCCGCCTGCCTCCGGGCAGATTCCACCGCCGTGCGGCTGATCTTGGAGGCCCGCTCAAGATCGCCCACCTGCAAATAGTGCCTCAGGCGCTCCGAGAGCACCTTGAAGAGGTTGCGTTGCTGAGTGACCGCCATGGGAACAGGGTTCAGGCTAGACTCACATCGGGTGAGAATATTCTCAAATCTGTGAATCGAGATTCTTAGCCTTACTTAAGAAGTCAGCTTCTGCAAAAGATCTTTTCGCATGGAGGGAATCTTCCCATAAGCCTCCCCGATGCCTGCCACCCCTCGATCGCCCAGCCCCAGATGGACAGCGGTCTGCTCTTCAAAGTAGTGAACGGCCCTCAGCGTGGGGCGCTGACGTGCGAGGTAATCTAGACCGCGCTCAAGGAGATCATCCAGCCCCTCCAGAGGAGTCCCCTCTTCTGCCACCAACACTATCAGTTTCGTAAAATAGGAAGCTGCTAGTGTCTGCACATAGGAATCACGGATGCCCAAGCGCGGGTCTAGCACAGCCACCTCCCGCAACGTATGAAGCGTGGAGCGCCGACTCGGGATAAACTCAAGTTCCAACTTGAAGAACAGATCGAGTTTCCCTGCGAACCCACTCTTGGGACGCAGGGCTCCCTTGGCCACGGTCTGGATGAGTCCATGATCATGCGTGGACCAGTGCACCAGGCGACTCGTCTCACGGAAGGGGTGCCATTGCACCACCGTGCCAGTGGTCTTGATCAAATGGAAGGGTCTTTCAGATTTCGCAGTTGAATCCCCGCATCGAGCCCCTTACAGCTTTATCCATCATGAGCGATCAGAAGAAAGGGAATTCAGAGGAAATGGAAGGCTTCTCCACAGAGGCGCTCCGCACTCGGCTCGGAGAACTCCGGAGGTATCTTTGACCTCCCAAGCCTAGAATCACAGCTCGGGGCGTTAGAAGAAGAAATGACCGCCCCCGATTTCTGGGACGATAAGGATCGTGCTCAGGGGAAGATGGAAGAGGTCTCACGGATCAAGAATAAGATCCACCCGTTCGAGAATCTCACCTCCCGTCTTGAAGACCTGGACGTGCTCTATGAAATGGCACAGGAAGAGAACGATGCGGAATCGTTCCAAGAAGTGTATACCGAGAAATCGGCCATTGAGAAGGAACTCGGCGCCTTTGAACTGAAACAGTTCCTGGCAGGATCCCACGATCATTGCAATGCCTTCATCACCATCCACGCAGGTGCCGGCGGCACAGAAGCGTGCGACTGGGTCGAAATGCTCACGCGGATGTATCAGCGCTGGGCCGAACGCTCCGGATTCCAGGTCAATGTGCTCGACTTACAAGAAGGCGAAGCCGCTGGCATTCGCACCATTTCCATGCACATCCTGGGCGAATACGCCTATGGCTACCTCGCCTGCGAACGCGGCGTTCATCGCCTCGTCCGCATCTCCCCCTTTGACTCCAACGGCAAACGCCACACCTCCTTCGCCTCCCTCGATGTCACTCCAGAGATCAAGGACACCGGCGAGATCGAGGTGAATGATAGTGACGTCGAAATCACCACGGCCCGCAGCGGAGGGAAAGGCGGTCAGAATGTCAACAAGGTGGAGACCGCCGTCATCCTCAAGCACCATCCCACCGGCATCATTATCCGGTGCACGCAAGAACGCTCGCAAGGCCGCAACCGCGACCTCGCCATGGAAATGCTCCTCTCCAAACTCGCCCAGATCGAGGAAGACAAACAACGCGCCGAATCTGAACGCGCCTACGGTGAGAAAGGCGAAATCGCCTGGGGCAATCAGATCCGCTCCTACGTCTTCCAACCCTATCAGATGGTCAAAGACCTCCGCACCGGCGAAGAGACGTCGAATATCAACGACGTCATGGACGGCGCCCTCGACCCCTTCATCGAAGCCAAACTCCGCGGACAAAAGCGCGGCGACTAACTACGGACCAATTACTATCTCAGCCATCCATTACGCGCTTCAATTCGTCAGCGCGTAGAAGATGATGTTGATTCCCATAGGGAAACACAGCTTCTCGGAATACTTCTTAAAGAACCACGGCTCATAGCTTTCCTCCTCCCAGCCGTCTGCCAAGTCGTTGTTGTGACAGACGAGCATCATCATGCGCCCTTTCTCATCGTACCAGGCATAAAAGTGGGCTTCATTCATCGCCTCCTCGTCTTCGTAGCTGAAACCCTTGATCTCATAATGGTTATCAATGCCCCGATCCTCCCAATACTTAGCCGCATCGTGACTAGGAACCTGGGGCTTGTAGGGCAGCTTGAAGACGCAATTAAAGATCGGATGCTTGTTAGGATCATCAAACTCCAACTCCACTGGTTCAATGTCAGGAAAGACACCTTTCATCGCCTCTTTGACCTCTCCCCAACAGCGATCGCCCCATTGGTCATCTACCATGATGAAGCCCCCTTGCTGCATGTATTTGCGTAAATTCTCCTCCTCTTCGGGAGAGAACCAGACATCCCGCAAATCACTCATAAACGCGATGGGAAATTGGAAGATGCGAGGATCATCGATCGCGAGATTCCAATAATCCGGATTCACTTCAATGGCGGTCAACTCTTGCAAACGTCGCGTGAAATTGGTGTCCGCTTTCGGGAAATCCGTGAACCCACCATCGCCATTGTGCCGTAACCGTAAGAACGTGAGGTGATCGTGAGGGAAATCGGTGTCCTCGGTCCATTCACGGTCATCAGGCCGATTCACCTCCTGGCTTTCCGACACTCCCGGGATGTAGTCTCCCTGACGCTGCGCCCAGGCCGTCAGTCCCAGGCCCACCAACAACGTGGCGAGCACCCAGCGCCCGCCACCCACGATTCGAGTTGATTCGAGTCTCCGCATGTTCACGAAGACGAAGGTTATCAAGCATTGGCCGAAAGGAAACTGCAATTCCCATGGGTTCAGTAGAACTTGCCGCCCGAGTCTTCCTGTGTAGAACGTTCGGTATGAATCGAGGTTGTTTCATCCACGCTTTCTGGCTCGTCATCGCTCTCGCGGCTTTCGCCATTGGTCGATTCACCGTTGGCACGTCCTCGGAAGACGCCCCCACGGTCGTCGACCTCTCGCTTCAATCCACAGGCCCAGCGGGCCCAGGAGGCCTCCTACAGCGCCAGGCCGCTGACGCGGAGAGCCCAGTTTCCGCGGAAACGCTGCCCATCGGCGCGATCACCGCTCTGACGGAGGCTGATATCGAGACCATCGCCAAGGACGCTTTCTCCGATCCCAATCCGCTCAAGCGCGAACTCGCTTTCGCTAAGCTCCTGGATGGCCTGACGGCCGAGAACGCCGCCAAGATTCGGGAACAGATGCGTGCTGGCGGGGCCAACGGCGATCAGTGGCGATTGTTTCAGTATGCCTGGGGTGCCGTCGATGGACCAGGCGCCATCGCTGCCGCTGGCGAGATCGAACGTGAAGATCGGCGGCGTGGAGCGATTTCCAACGCTTTGTCTGGCTGGGCCAGTGCCGATCCTCAGCAAGCGATCGATTGGCTTGGACAGTTAGAGGAAGAGGATCAGCGCCGTTACCAAGACGAACTCGTCAGTGGCCTCGCCGATGGCGACCTCAACTTGGCGACCACCTATGTAGGCGAACTGGTCGATGCCGGTGATCGGCGCGCCCCCGATCTCATGGGGATCGTCGCGGGTGAGCAGATCCGCAAAGGCGGTCCCGTCGCCGCGGCCTCCTGGGCCGAGCGCTTGCCTGACAGCAATGCCAAGGGCGCTGCCCTCGACCGGGTGGCCAATGCCTATGTAGATGAGGATCCAGCGACTGCAGCCAGATGGGCCGCCCAATTTGCAAATGAGGACTATGGCGCACGCGTGATCGAGGAAGTCGGCGATGAGTGGGCAGAGCGTGATCCCGCCTCGGCTGTGTCCTGGCTAGAGTCGCTCGATGAAAGCCAGGGCAAGCAGGAAGGCTTCGCTTCCGCCCTTGGCGAATGGGCGAGACGCGATCCTACGGCTGCCAGTCAGTATCTCGTCGACATGCCCGCCTCCGAACTCAAGGACGTGGCCGTGAATGGCTTTGCGAGTCGTTTGGCGTGGGAAGATCCGCAGTCAGCGATTGCCTGGGCCGAATCCATCCAAAGCAACGAGATGCGTGTGGAAGCGCTCACTCGCGTGGGCCAAGCCTACTTCCGACGCGATCGCAATGCCGCCATCGAGTGGCTGGGGGCGAGTGGCCTTCCTGAAGCGGCGCAACAGCGCATCCTCGAATCGCGCGGACGCCGACGAGGTTGAGAGACGCCTCGAAGGATTCCGTTAGTCCTAACATCATGTCTCCATCGCGCCTGCCCTTATGGCTCAAGGCGGTCCTGGCCATCATTCTCATTGAGATTCTCGGAGGGCTCGGCGCAGCCATCACGAGCAGTCAGATCCCCGATTGGTATGCGACCCTGACGAAACCACCAGGCACGCCACCGAATGCGGTCTTTGGGCCGGTATGGATCACTCTCTACGCGATGATGGCCGTGGCCTTCGTCCTCGTGTGGCATCACGCGCCGTCAAGTCCCTCCAAGACGCAAGCGCTCCAATGGTTCGCCATTCAGCTCAGTCTCAATCTCGCCTGGACACCTGTCTTCTTTGGCATGCATCGCTTGTTCCTCGCGCTCATCGTGATTCTTGCCCTCTGGATCGCCATCGCCACCACGATCCTCCATTTCCGCAAGCAGGTGCCGCTGGCGAGCCTGCTGCTCCTTCCCTACCTCGCCTGGGTCAGCTACGCGACCTACCTGAACGCTGGCTATTGGTGGCTCAATCGTTAGCCGAATCGTAGCGGCCGGTGGTCGGCCTCATGTTAATCGGCAACTGGAATTCGAAGAGAATGGTTCTCGCGACCCTTCAGGGCGCGGGGTGATTCCGCGTCGAGACCCAAGCATGAATGCCTGGGCTGTGCTCTTTGGGGCCTTCAGCCCCTTGGTTGTTGTGGACTTGCCAGAGCATGGCTCTCGCGACCTTCGGCGCTCTCGCATAAAAGTGTTCTTTACACACGAAAGAAAGTGTGCATATTACACTCATGCCACACACTTACGACTATCCGCGCCCCGCCCTTACGGTGGATTGCGTCATCTTTGGGCTGGATGACGAGGGCTTGAAAGTCCTCTTGATCGAGCGCGGCATCGAGCCATTCGAGGGTCAGTGGGCCATCCCTGGAGGATTCGTTGCCCCAGGAGAATCCGTCGACGCTGCGGCTGTCCGCGAGTTGCAAGAGGAGACCGGCCTCAAAGATATCTACCTAGAGCAGCTCTACACCTTTGGAGAGCCGGATCGCGACCCTCGCGAACACGTGGTGAGCGTGGCCTACTACGCTTTAGTTAATTTGATAGAGCACGATTTGGAAGCGAGCACGGACGCCCGTAGTGCAGCGTGGTTCTCTGTCGATGATGTCCCTGATCTCGCCTTCGACCACAACCAGATCTTCGACATGGCACTCACAAGGCTCAAGGGCAAGGTCCGCTACCAACCGATCGGGTTCGAATTGCTTCCTAAGAAGTTCACCCTCACACAGCTCCAACGCATGTATGAGATCATTCTTGAGAAACCGTTAGATAAACGCAACTTTCGCAAGAAGGTGCTCAGCCTCGAAATATTGAAAGCGCTCAACGAGATCGAGAAGGACGTCGCTCACCGTGCCGCCCGTCTCTACAGCTTCGATGAGCGCGCCTACCGTCGGCTTCAGAGGAAAGGCGTTCACTTTGCCATCTGAATTCGCCCAAACAGAAAGGGATCATGTCAGCTTCTCATTCAGCAACCACTATCTCGGTGATCGCCGCCGAACTCAAGAAGGCGCGCCGCCGCCTAATCATCACTGGCGCGGGCATTTCGACTGACTCCGGTCTTCCGACCTACCGAGGTATCGGTGGATTGTATCAGGGCGGGCCACAGAGGACGGCATGCCGATCGAAGAAGCCCTCAGCAGCACGATGCTGCGAGATCGCCCTGAAGTCACTTGGAAGTATCTATGGGAGATCGCTGAGAAATGCCGGACCACTTTACCGAACCGATGCCATGAGATTCTCACCAACTGGCAAAAGCACACGCCTAATACGTGGATCCTCACTCAGAATGTCGATGGTCTTCACACCAAAGCAGGTAGCCAGAAAGTCATCGAGATCCACGGTCGTGCCGCCACTCTACGGTGCGTTCATTGTCCATTTCACACAGACGGCAACCGCTTCCTCCACGACGAAAGACGCTATCACTCTCCTCACGTTCCGAAGTGCCCAGATTGTGGCCACGTTCTCCGGCCCGATGTTGTACTCTTTGGAGAAGACCTTCCGAGACGAGCGCTGAAGGCTCTGGAACAGCTCGCAGAGGACGGGGTCGACTTGGTGATGAGCATAGGAACATCGAGCCTCTTTCCCTATATCACCGCGCCCATGCAACTGGCTCACGCGGCAGGAATCCCCACCGTCGAAATCAATTTGGAGGAAACCGAGGCGACACCGTTTGCCCGGCACATCCTCCGTATGCCCTGCACGGAGGCGCTAGAGTCCCTCACCAACAACGCAAACTTCATTCTACCCAATCATGCCGACAATGATTAATAACACGAACGCAGACGACTGGATTCAGGAGTTGTTTCCGATCGAAGACCACACCATTCCCACTCGCGCCCTTCGAGCATGCCGCCTCTGTGGGCGCGAGGTTCACCCCATCGAGGATCGTGACCAAGGCGTTTGGATTCTCCAATGCTGCCACCTTCCGTACGCTCATCGACGTCTGCAACGCGCTGCAGACGATTGGAATGACGCCAATCCTCAAGAAAGGAATTCGCCGTGCGCCTCGACCGAAGAAGCCGCCTAGAAGGGCTCCTGTTAGGGACAGAATCGATAAACAAATAAGCCCTCTCCTTTCACGTTCATGTGGTTTCACGGACTATTTGGATTTGAAGAAATCTCTCCTGATCAGGTGCGGTCACAGATCCACCTCGAAGGTGCCTATTTCACATCACTTGCCAATGGTCGCCGATTCACTTGGGGCCATTTGGAAACGCCGACACTTGCTGATCTTCGTCAGCGGGCGTCGACGCTCCCGATGTCTTCGCCTAACACCATCCACGAGATCGTTGCGGATGCCCACCAAGTGCACACTTCTCCACAGGCGGCGGGCGCGCTCGTTCAGGTGGCTTCTCAATTCAATCTCTTGGAGATGGTCGGTCCTCAGGTGACACCCGAGCGCGGGATCGATATTTATGAGCGCGACTTCACCCAAGGCCCTGCCTGTGCCATCGCCTGCGGGGCGGGCACGCTCTACCGCAACTACTTGGTCCCGATGCCCAATGGTGCCCGGGGGCAATCGCAAGATTGCCAGTTGGATTGTCTCCAAGACCTCGGAACGGCCTTGGGAAATGAAACGGGCGCCCTATGGCGCATGGAGAATGGCTACGCACTGGCCACTGCCGAGGGCTTGGATCACCTCGCTGGGTTGATCGCTGATGCTACGACAGCGACGCGGAGGGAATGGCAGGCGGCGCTACGCATTGGCCTGCAATGGGACACGGAGGTCACCCTGCCAGGGTGTGACCACTGCCTCACACAAGCCTATTGCTCCGCCCTTCCTGTGGCGTATTCTTCGTTTCCCCAGAGCGCGTGGGAACCCTTTGCCCGCTTCGTCCTCGAGGCTTCCTATGAAGCGACCTTGCTGGCAGGAGCCGTGAACGCAGCGCGCACAGGCAATAGACGGGTCTATCTGACAATGATAGGTGGGGGCGCGTTTGGAAACGCCTCGTCGTGGATCATCGATGCTCTCACGCACGCTCTTGATCAGCTGGGCCCGCGAGGACTGGAAGTGACGATCGTGAGCTTCGGGAGACCTTCTCCGGCCGTGGCGCCGTTACTTAACCGGGGCATTTAAGTTTAAGGTTACGCGCCATGGCGGGCTGGGATGCTCTGCGTCTGGAGCAGGATACGGATTATTTGTTTGCATTTGAGCGAGGGCTAGACACCCTTTGCAATCCCCGTGAGTACCGCTTTGAACAGGCAAGTGCTTGTGCTCAACCGGTTGTGGCAACCGGTCAATCTTTGCTCGGCGCGTCGCGCCATCACCTTGGTCTTTCTGGGGCATGCACAGGTGGTTGGGACGGATGCTGAGGATCAGTATTTTACTCACGATCTCGACTCCTGGATCCAACATTCATCCTCGTCTCGATCCGAGCGTGCGGTCATCCGATCCATCACTCAGTGCTTTCGCATTCCCGAAATCATCGTTCTCGCCATGTTTGACCGCCTGCCAAAGAAGCAGGTCAAGTTCTCCCGGGAGAACATCTATCGTCGTGATCGCTATGCCTGTCAGTACTGTGGCGAGAACTTTGAACCCAAGGACTTGAATCTTGATCATGTGGTTCCTCGCGATAAAGGCGGACGCACCACGTGGGAGAATGTGGTGGCCTCCTGCATCCCATGCAACACTCGGAAGGCCAACAAACTGCCTCAAGAAGCCAAGATGTTCCCGCAGCGCGACCCGAGGCCGCCCTCTTGGCGGCCCCTCTTCAGCACGACCGAGAGACCCTTGCCCTGTGATAGTTGGGGACAGTTCATCGATCTGAAAGAAAGTGAGGTCCTTCTCACCGAATGATCGAATCCTTCAACCGCCTGCAGGCTGCGAAGACCGTGGGCGCACTCCTGTTAGGGACAGCCACGGCGGCCATCACCCTGACATTCTTCTACTGGACAGCACTCGTTGTCCTCTCCGGCATGGGTGCTGTGAACCGGCAATTGGCTGCATGGACCTGCGCTCTTCTCGCTCTTGGCCTGGTGATGGTGGTAGGGTTGATGCGAGGGACTCAAGGACGCGGTCACTACAACTACGCAGAGTCAGGCTTGATGCCTGGCTTTGATGAATCCACGGCCAGTGGATTCGTGGCAAACCGGAAGACGATGCGCCTGACGGCACCGGCCTACCTCTTGGGCCAGCTGTTTCTCGCATCCCCTTTGCAATTCCTCCAAGCCAAACGCCACTGGGAGCGTCGCCTTCCCGACGAGCATGGACTCGAATCGAACCTCCACGCTCTCCTCACAGAGATCGAATCCGTTGGCAAATGGCACGACGCGCAAACTTATGACACACGTATGCGCGAGTTGCTCTTTCTCGTCCGTCTAGGAAGAGTCGAATTCAGCCCTCGCAAAGGGCGGGTACGCTTTGCGGCGAGATCCTAACACCTAGCCATCTAGGCGCCTACTTCCTTCCACCCGCGGACGAACGCTTTCTCAGAGAACTGGTTCCAGAATTGCTCGATCTGTTCCTTGCTTTGTGACACACGGATGTCGCGATCGAGCGGCGATTTCCGATTGGGACTGAAGTCCGTGAAGTGAAGCACATAAGCGGGATGAATCTCGGACTGGTCTTCCTTATTCGTCTTCCACAGAAGCAACTTGCGCACCATCGTATTCCCCTTGAGCTCTTTGGTGTAGACGACGCGTTTGACCAGTTCTGATGGGGGTAGCTGAAGGTCTTGGAGGGTTTTCTCAGTGCCCTCGATCTCAACGATGGCGGTCAATTGCGGCACCCCGGTGTGCTCGGGTGACGCCTCTTTATCCTCACGGAAACGCAAGAACTCAGGGGAGAGGATGCTAGCAAGTGGAAGCCGACGCTCCGTCAGCCATTTCCCTTCATTCTCATCCCAACGAATGACCATGCGATTGATCGATCCCCCGCGCGTGGTTTCCGATATCACATCCAAACAAGAGATTTCGACCACTTTGTCAGGACGAATCATCTGGTAAGCCACACGATCCGAGTTGACCTCCGCGTAATCACTGGGGACAGCGAGATCTTTCAAATCCGAGAGGAAATCACGCCGTTGATCTTCGGTGAAGCCTCCCCCCACCCGCCCCATGATCTGAAAAGCGCCATCTTTCCGTACCAAGGCTAACAGAATATCGTGCAGCATCCCACTCCGATCATCGATCCCTTCTGCGAACCCCACGGCCACGGCATCAATGGTGTGGCGAGGCTTCACCTTGAAGATGCCTGCCGCATCACTCCGTGCGACGATGCCCTCGGCACCCTCCTCATCGACCCAGGTCTCGAACTGCTCCAGGATCGCCTTGGTTTTGTCGAGCGTGACGGTCTCGACCGGATGAATCAGCTTCCCCTCTGCGAACGTTTCCTTGAGACAGGTCCAGGTGTCTTTGTAAGACGGGAAGTCATCCTCACCATCCCACATGATTCGATCAAAGACCGCAAATTTGAGCGTCTGCAAGGTCTTGGCGGATTCTGGGTTGCGCGCCACGCGCGAGACATCATGGACCCGCGGCCGTTTGCCGTCCGCGCGATCGACGTAGAGTTCGCCTGCTAAGAGGGTGGTCTTCTTGCAGCCGGCGGCTTTGAGTAAGGCAGCCGCTTCCGCCATGAAGGGCAGTCCGACGCGCACGGTTCCTCCAGGATTGATGGTGACCACCTTGCCTTCATCATAGATGAGCATGGTGAACTCGCCATCAATCTTGCGACTGACATGGTAGTCCTGATTCGGTATGCGATGCTCCAACCCATCACGGTCTAACGGAATCATACGCGCACTGGCCGTGCGGCGGTAGTTCTGCGCATATCCCAGCCATTGTGGGTTCGGTAGAGCCGTGGAAGAACCCGTGGCGTAGTCGCCGATCTTGATCTGCAATTGAGAATGGTCGATTTGCATCCGCTAGTCTTCCTGCTGAGGTTCAGGCTGTTTCAGTTCCATATTCGAGAGATGGAGGATCAATGCGTAGCGTTCCCCATCCACCCTCCCTTCCAGAAAGCCGCGATAGGGAGTGCCACTACGACGAAAGACCAGGGGTTGATTCCCCTTGGGACCTCCGGCGATGAGCAACAAGCTATTCTTATCCGCCAACTCTTTGGCCATCCCGTAGAGGAAATCATACGTGAGGCCGTTGTGATGAATGATTTGAAGTTTGTGAGAGAAGACGAACCGGTTATAGACTTTATCCCGTGGCATCATCTTGCCGGTCCAAGTGAGTGGGATTTCCGTCGCCACGTTCGGCTCCACCATCTTCCGGGGTCGTCGCTCTTTCTCCTCGCCCTCGGGATCTCTTACAATTTCCCAATGGACCACACGATGGACGATTTCGTTGTCCTGATCCATGTAGACGCGGGAAGCCTCTTCTAAGAACGTCCCATAGCTTTCCAGATCGACCTCCGGATCACCATCGATGAGCGCCTGCCCCACTTTGTTAAGTTCTCCAAACTGCGCTTCCAGCGCTTCAATGTCGCGATCGAGCGTTCCTTTGAGGATCTTTCGATTCACGACCTGACGCTTCTCGGCGTCAATCCAGCGCACTTTCAGTGGCTGCGAGACACTCTCCGCCACGACGGTTGCATCCCGGTTCTTGCTATTAGTGAGGTTGATTTCCATCGCTTAGTAACCTTTCTACATCAGGCCAAAGTCCATGAGATCCACTTCCCCGTCATCCGATCCCTCGTCTTCAGAGGGAATGGCGCTGCCAGATTCTGACAAGCCTACCATAGCAATAGACGTGGGTTTCCCTAACGCCAGCCACAACGCTCCATCCTGGCCTTGGAATAGGAATCCCTCATCGGGATCCAAGCCGCCGCGGTAACTGAAGGGGAAATGGAAGATTGTTCCCTTCTCTAACGCTTTCACGAGCTTCTTTGAGAATCCTTCAGGCGCTTCCAGCGTGTAGACGGCCCGCACATTATGCGAAAGATAGTCTTCGACCGTCACCTCTTCCGTCAACGCGATGGGCGCTTTGAAACTCGAGCCCACGGGATTCACAGGTTCATTCTCCAAATCCACGGCCTGGAGTGCTTTCTTATCACACCAGTGCCCATCGGGATCGAAGTAAGCGAAGGTGGTGCCACCGCTGCCGATCAGCGTGCGGCCATCAGAAGCCAGGGTCACGAGGCTGCACGGGTTCCCATTCTCATCCACGACCTCCTTCTCGACGTAGCCGTAGAGTTTGGAACGTTCGACTTTCGATAAATGACAGGCGGATTCCTCGCCTGCAAACTGGAAGATCAAGGGGGTCGCCATGACACTGATAGAGTAGACGAGGGCGTGCGTGCGCCAAGGAGAATTGTGACAAGTTGATCCTCGCGAGAGATCGCCACACAAACCGCGAGGCCGCAGTTGACACTGCACACAGCCGTGCGCACAGACTAGACATGTCTGAACAGCTTTTAAGGGATCCCTTCTATGGTCAACTCGTCGCCTCGATCGCCGTGACCACGGCTCTATCTGATCGGCAGGCGGAGAGCGAAGCTGGAGTGCGTTTCACTGACTCACAGGTGAAGGCGGTCTTTCATCGCGTGATCAAGACGCTGGAGGGCAAGCCCCCGAAAGCGAAGGCACCCACCTCTGAGAAAGAACGGCGCCAGCACCAGCTCTACGACGACCTCATCGCCTTGCGTCCCACCATCCTCATCACCAACCGCGAAACGGAAGAGCAGAGTCCGCTCCCCGTGCCCATGTTTCTCCGAGCCATGCGCGCTGCCAAAGAGTCGCTCATTCGCAATCACATCCCCGAGCCAGGCTCGCGTGCCTTTCTGGAAAGGGCCCATCGCACCCTAGCTGATGTGGAAGCCACGAAAGAAGGAAACGAAGAAGCGGCTTCAGATGAAGCCGCTTCGGAGAAAGCATAGAGGCTGAATCGCCCTTTCGGGCTTGGACCTTTGACGTTCGTCAACGGTCCAGGCCTCCCCTCATGGGGAAGCCCCTTCTAGCGAGAGTAAAGCTCGACGATGAGCTGCTCGTTCACCAACGGATCGATCTCTTCGCGGGTGGGCTCACGCATGACCTTGCCAATCATCTTATCGCGATCCATCACCAACCAATCGGGGGTGACTGCAGCCTGAGTGAGGTCGAGCGCGCGCAATCCGAGTTGCTGAGATTTGGCGGCTTCCTTCACCGTGATGGTGTCGCCGGGGCGGCAGGAGTAAGACGGAATATCACACCGCTTCCCATTCACTAACACATGGCCGTGCCCCACAAACTGGCGAGCCGCGCTCCGCGTGTTGCCGAGCCCAAGACGGTAGATCACATTGTCCAAACGCTGCTCTAACAGCTGCAAAAGAATCTCACCCGTAACGCCACGCCGACGGCTCGCTTCCGCGAAGTAGCGCCGGAATTGCTTCTCAAGGACGCCGTACTGATAGCGAAGCTTCTGCTTCTCTGCCAGGGCAACCGCGTATTCTGACTTCTTCCGACGACCGGCACGGAGTCCGTGCTGACCTGGAGGGTAATTGCGCTTCTCGAGCGAGCGGGAGGTGCCGAAGATGGGCACTCCGAAACGACGACTGATCTTCTGCTTGGGACCGATATAACGTGCCATGATAAAGAAATTGCTAGGGGATCAGACGCGGCGGGCTTTGGGCGGCCGGCAGCCGTTGTGGGGAATGGGAGTCACGTCCTTGATAGAGGTGACGTCGATACCTAGATTCTGCACGGCGCGGACAGCGGCTTCGCGGCCTGAGCCCGGCCCTTTGACCCGCACTTCCGCTTCCTTGAGCCCGTGCGACATTGCCTGGCGGCAGGCATCTTGGGAAACCAACTGGGAGGCATACGCGGTGCTCTTCCGTGAGCCCCGGAAACCCATCTTGCCAGAACTCGACCAGCCCAAGACATTTCCCTGACGATCGGTCACGGAAACGATGGTGTTGTTGAAGGTGGCCGAAACGTGCACGATACCAGTGCTGATGTTCTTGCTGCCCTTGGCTTTGACCACCTTGGGCTGCTCCCCATCGTTCGGATCGAGCTCTGCAAAGATATCCTTCTTCTTCTCAGGCAGCTTACGATTCTCTTCACCCTCTCCCTCGGCTGGAGCTGGCGTATCGCCTCCCTCAGCGGCGGCTGCTGGAGCATCCTCTCCCGCAGGGGCCTCATCACTTGCAGGGGCTTCCGCTTCCGCGTTTGCTTCAGCCTCCGCAGGCGCGGCGGCTTCCGTTTCAGCTGGAGCGGGAGTGGTGTCCTCCGCGGGACTTGCTTCCGCTTCTGCGTCAGCCTGAGGAGTTTCGGGTTCGTCTGCCATAAGGTTGTGTTGAAATCTGGAGCCTTGAAATGAGCTAAGCTGTTAGACCTTACCCTTCTTCGCGTTGGGATTGCGAACCACACCGACGGTCCGCTTGCCGCCACGACGCGAGCGCCCATTAGTCTTCGTCCGCTGCCCACGGCAAGGAAGGCCCTTGCGATGACGGATCCCACGGTAGCAGTTGATCTGCTGGAGGCGCTTGAGGTTCGTTTGCAGGTTCCGCCGCAAGTCACCCTCAATGACGATCCCTTCGGATCCGATGACATGGGTGATCTTGGTGAGCTGCTCGTCGGTCAATTCACCGGTGCGCGTGTCAGGGTTGATCCCTGCCTGCTCAAGGATGCGCCGACTCGTGACCCAGCCAATGCCATAAATATAAGGAAGAGAAGCTTCAATGCGCTTCTCGTTGGGAATGTCGACGCCAAGTACTCTAGCCATTATAAAGTGTTGATCAGGAAGGTCTTCGTTCGCTGCGACAGGATAAGATGAAGACAAAGAGACAACGTCTCCGCTAACCCCTGGCGCAGGCGGACGGAATCCCTATCATACAATTCTCGTCTGGCAAGACTGGAATTCACGCAAATTGACGCGGTTTCCAAAGCTCTCCACGCCACTCCTAACAGCCATAACGACTCACCTAGCCAAAGCTCTCACGATCCCGAGACGGCATCACTCTCAACGTTCTCGTCGTCATCGATCAATTTGCTGCCTGCGATCCTCTCCATCACGATGCAGGCGGTCTGATCACCCGTCACATTCACAGCTGTCCGACACATATCCAGAAGGCGATCGACTCCGAGAATCAAGGCCACACCGCTCGCGGGAACGCCGTTGGCCTCCAGAATGCCACCAAGAACGACCAGGCCAACCCCAGGAGTCCCGGGCGTGCCGATTGATGCCATGATGGCTGTGGCAAGAATGACGGACACGGCGGCAAAAGTGACCGGCACCCCAAAGACCTGCATGAGAAAGATCGCCGCCACCGCCTGGTACAAAGCGGTGCCATCCATGTTGATGGTCGCCCCCAGAGGAATGGTGAATCGCGAGATCGCACGGTGGATCCCGATCTTATTCTCAGCGGTGTCGAGACTACGCGGCATGACCGCAGCCGAAGACGAGGTGGAGAACGCCAGCAATTGGAGTTCCCAAATCTTCCCGTAGAATTTCAAGGGCGAACGCTTGCCAATGACAGCTACGATGACCGCGTAGAAGATCAACAACCCTACCAGGCCTAACAAGACAGTGATGAAATAGGTAAAGAGTTTCCCTAACACTTCAATTCCTACCTGGGCCGTGATGTCTGCCATCAGACCAAACACGCCGATCGGCGCGAGTTTCATGGCCCACCCCACGACCGTCATGCAGATCTCCAGACCAAAGTTCCCCCACCCCACGAGTTGAGTGGCCCGACTTCGCACCTCCGGGCTCCGAGCTTCGCGCAAGACGAGAATGATGATCCCGAAGAGCGCTGCGAAGAGCACGATGTCTAACATTTCCCCTCCTGACAGAGATCCGAAGAGGTTTCCGGGAATCATCTGCTTGATATTGTCTCGGAAGGTCAGGTTGCTTTGTTCCACCACGACCTCTGGCGCATCCGCCATGCCGCGCTCTCGGAAGCTCTCCGGCATGCCTTCCCCCGGTTGTAAGATGACTGCCAATCCGCTCCCCAAGCTCACCGCCACAAAGGTCGTGCACAGGAAGTACAGGAGGATTCCCAGTCCCACTTTCTTCACCGTCGCCACGTCATCGTTGCCCGCGATGCCGATGAAGACCGCGATGAAGACGAGCGGGACGACGATCGATTTGATCAGTCCAAGAAAGAGATCCCCAAAGATCGCGAACAGGCTTGCCCAAGGCTTGCCATGCGCGCCCTTCACTTCATCAAGCGTGCTTCGCACCGCGCCTAACACTTCCTTATCATCGGGAGGAATCACTTCTAGCCAGGCGCTCAAGCCTTTCCGCGTGAGGCGTCCGTTCGCATCCGTGTTCGCGGTCGCCGTGATCCCCTCGTTGATCTCACGATAGATGGTATCCGCTTTGTCTAGGTCCTCTGGCGAGAGTTTGCTCGAACGCTCCCAGCGCTTCAGTTCGGACCGATCCAGCACGCCGCTATCGTCGGTGTCCACCTTCGCCGCGCGTTCGGCGGCCAGCCAATTTGCCCATTCCTCCTGACTGATCTTCCCGTCCTCGCCCGCAATCGCATCCAAGCGATCCTCATCAAGGCCATCGATCTTGAGAAGGGCCGTCCGCAGCAGCTTGGGATCCTCTTTCTCTAGGGGACCGTCCTGTTGGTGCAGGATCAATCCCACAATGATGCCAAGAACCATGCAAGCCAGAATGCGTGCAGCGAGAGGGATGGAGCCCCATTTCTTCCAAAGTCCGTTCATGCAGGAAACCTGCGAACTCCCGTGGCGTCTGGCAAGCGTGACCACAAAGAGATTCCCGGCGACCAACGCTACAATCACTCAAGGCAATTGTAATCGCGATTAGATTGAATCTTTTCACAGTTCACCTGTCTGAAACAACCGACCACAAGAGATGAACGACGATCCTCCACAGAACGAATCCGAGAACCACACGGATGCGGGTAATCACGCCGACGAGCAACGCCCTCCCCGCGAACCCGAGTGGTCCCGATTGGGCGACTTATTCGCCGATGCCTTTCGCGAAGGGTGCCAGGCAGGCACAAATCAGGCGCACCGTGGCGCTGGTAAGTTTAAAGAAATGACGGAGAAAGGCATCTACGACGCGACCTACAGCTTGGCCTACGCCCTCGCTTATGGAGCCTCCATGGCCAAGGACGCCTTTGTCGACCCCATGAAAGAAGGGGCCAAAGCGGGCGCCTCTGCAGGCCAACAGGCCGCTCAAGATGCCCGTGAACGGGACACCGCTCCGGAAGACTTGGTTCCGGAGTCATCGTAAACTTTTCCAGGTTGGGTGCTGGAGAAACCCGTCTCTGAGCTTTCGAGCTCGGGGGCGGGTCATTCTTTTGACAAGCCCGCAAGCCATCGTTTCGTGCCACCAATGTCCGAAGTCACTTACAAGGTAGGCAATGAGAAGCTGATCAAGGTGCTACCCACGGCCTCCAAACGCCTGACGGGCTTGTTGGAGAAACAAGGACGCGCGGCCGAAGGCGCTCTGCGTGTCGCCGTGATCGGTGGCGGCTGTTCCGGACTTCAATACCAAATGGACCTCGTCGATGGTCCCGCCAATCGCGACATCATGGTCGAGTCTAACGGCGTGCGGGTGGTCATCGATCCCAAGAGCGCCCTCTTTGTGACGGGCTCTGAGTTAGACTTCAGCGAAGATCTCCAATCAGGCGGCTTTAAAGTCAGCAATCCCAACGCCATCGTCACCTGTTCGTGCGGGGAAAGCTTCGCTGCCTAACACTTCCTCTTCATGAATCCATTCGCCGTCCTCGGACTGCCCGAGCGCCCCACGCTCACCGACGCCGAGGTCACCGAACGCTTCCAAGCGCTCAGCCGTGAGCAGCACCCCGATCGCGCACACACTCCGAGCGACGCTTTCACGGAGATCACTCAAGCGTATCAGGCTCTCCGCTCTCGAGGACAGCGGCTCAAAGCCCTCCTTCAACTGCGCTTTCCTGACACTTTCCAACTAAAAGGCGTGCTCCCTGAAGGCCTGCTCGAACTCTTTAGCGTCGTCAGTCAGGCCCTGCAAACAGCCGACACCTACTTGGAGAAGAAACGCCGGGCCACCACCGCCCTCGCAGAAGCCCTCCTCGCCCCTGAACTCATGCAGGTACAAGCCGCTCTGCGAGAAGCCTCTCACGTAGTGACGGCTCGCCTTCAGGATATCGATGAGGAGATCGCCAAACTTGAAACTGCGTTAGCGTTAGAAACCGCCAGTCGCCTCTGCCGTGAATCCCTGTATTTGGAAAAGTGGCAGAGTCAGATCCAACAGCGTTTCCACGATCTTCTTTAGGAGTGAACCAGTAATGTCAGCTTCAACAATCGAATGCTCACTCGATCGATCAACTCCATTGCATTGCTCATCATGCTGATGTGCCCTGCCAAACTGTGCGCGCAGGACGAGGGTCCTCTCCATCTGGTAGTCAGCAAAGTCGGCAATAGCATGGTCACCTATACGTCGGAGGGGGAAGTCTTGTTCACTCTCATGGCAGAGATCGGAGGATCCCTCGGCTTCAGCCTGAACGGCGATTTCGCGAAAGCAGAGATCATCCGTGCTTCTACAGTCGCCCCAGACGGCAACTCCTATCAGCTAGAGACAATCGGCGAGCAGCCGCCCGCGAGACCTGGCAACGTGATGCGATTTCTCCATATTGTGCATGGAGATGCCCATACCGGTTTCTCAATTGGAAAGTGGAAGGTCACGGTAGAGTTCAAAGTCGATGGTGAGGCCTACACTCACGAAGCGGACTACCTCGTCACATGGCGGAAACCCAATGATGGTATTTGGGGTATGCAGCGCTGGGCGAACGAATCAGCTACTAAACAAGACGACACTGACAAACCCGCTACGGCTACAAACATCAACACCACCAACAAACCGACAACCAACACTAACGCTCCCCTAACTCTTCCTCAAGAGTCGGAATCTGAAGAGGACGATGAACATCAACAGGAACCGGTAGTGCCAGAGTTTATCAAAGTCGAAGAACATGGCGGTTGGTTGCGGGAGACCTCTAGCCTAAAGCACCGCGTAAGACTGAACCGGTTAACCTGGATTGAAGACCCCTCAATCATCACCTATCGCCTATTCATCGATGGGAAGAACCTTTGGACAATAGAAATCAATGGCAAGAACATCTTCTTCACCCCTGTAAGGATCGACAGATTCCAACATGTCTCATCCCATGTGAATCTGAATGCGCCAGGCCGTCTTATACTCGACCTCATGACTCCCGATCACACAGGCTACATTGCAAGTATCGCTTTCCATTCAGACGGAAAGGTGACCCTTGCTACCACCGAAGGACTTGAGGAACGTGCTTCATTGATGAACTGGACTCATTTGTCACCCTTCACTGGATCAGACTTTTCAGATCCTAAGTCAGTTTACAGACCAAGATTGCCAACACCGTGACCTCGCAAGGCGCTCAATCAGAAAGTTCTCTTACGCGATAATAGCCCGTTGAACGTTGTCGCCGCGGGCCGTTGTCATCCATGATCGTGACCGAGTCTGCGTTCGCCTCGATCGGTCCCAGAACGCGTCGCCACCGAGCCGCGGGCTCCAAGGTTTCGGCATATTCTACCGCGTAGGTTTCTCCAATCCGACTCGACCATGAAAGCGCAATCGCGGAGGCAGTGCGCTCGATGGCGAGGATCCGAAGGCCTTCTGGGGCACTAGCGATTCTCTCCTCCAACGAGCGTTCACTTCCCGCCAATGACTGAATTTCTGATAGAGCAAGCGAGCGTTCCCAAATGGCCACCTCGTCAATCAATCCGGCAAAGAAGAGTGCTGGGAACGATTGAGAAGGCGAGGTTGAAAGCGCCCCAATCCGGAGCGGCGAATCTGATAGAGTTGTGAAATGTGGCGCGACATAAGATCCATCTGATGAAACCATGCCATTTGAATAAATAGTCGTGGTATTGGCATCCACATCGACCACTACCGCAAGGTGATCCCATCGATCCAAGGTATCGTGCGCTTCAGGAAATGCCGACGCAGGGCGGAAACCGACACGACCGCGTCCGTGACGCAGCGCCCACGAACGTCCATTGGTGAGAATGCCCAAATCGTAGACGCATCGCTCAGGCTCAATCGCGCACGTCATAGGATGTTCGTGACGGAGCATCCACAACGCCACGGTGAAGCTCTTGCCAGGAAAAGAGAAGCGTGTGGTCGAAACGGATTCTACGTATTGATCGATTCCGTTCAAAGCCAAAGCGTTTCCAAATCGGCCTCCTTCCAAGGTGATCGGTTCCGCACCTTCTGGGTGCAAATGGAAGGGTCCATGGACATCCGCGAGGCTCTCATCAAAGGGCCAATAACTTACCAAACCCGCGTCCAGGGACGGAAGTGAAGCTGCCGAAGATGGATTTGAATCGAAGGTGTATTCGACAGGATCATGCAGCCCATCTCCGTCTGTATCGAATTGATTGGGATCTGAAATAGAAACTGGGAGACCAGGAGCAAACTCCAAATCTGGATTCTCTTCCCCATCCAGGAGACCGTCTTGATCCGTATCTTCCAGTGTGGGGCTCGTACCCGTATCCGTAGCATTGATCCACACACGCGTTCCCGTCTCGACTGCATCGGCATAGCCATCGTGATCCGTGTCCGCCTCTTGCGGATTGGTCTGAAGATGATATTCCTGAGCGTTTGTCAGGGTATCGCCATCTGGATCCTCCCCGGCATCGGAGGCCTCATCGGGATCGAGTCCATACCGCTCCTCCCAGTCGTCTCCCATTCCATCACCATCCGTATCTACCGCAAGAAGCGTGGATAGAGGAGATCCTTGATTGCCCGCACGGTAGATTGCTTGGACATCGGAAGACGTCAGTCGGTGTCCCCAAATAGCCAAGTCATCAATCAAGCCAATCCATCCCAAGGTATCGGGATTCTCCGCAAACCCACCTATTTGCAGGCCATGCGTTTCATCGATCCCTTGAAAAGCTTGAGGTATGAACAAACTTTTGAGATTGGCAGTCTTCACGCGTGCTTGGTCAAGGAGAACGCCATCCACATATACCAAAGGAGGCCATTCAGGACCTCCATAGAAGCCTCCCTCCGTGAGCCGCAGATAAACCACCACTAGATGATGCCACCGGCGATCTGTGACTTCGAATTCTCGAATCGTGTTCAGCGGAGCAAGATCCACAATGTGAAATTTTTCCGTATTGATGAACTCCCCACGAGGAACATAGAAACTCCAACCATGCTTTCTTGGTTGAGACGCGGACAATTCTGCGGCCACATGCCAACGTCGTTTCTTCCCATGACTGATCAGGACGTTGGTCGGTCGATTGCTCCAGTCTTCTAGCAACACCCACGCGGAAACGGAGAAAGGGCTTCCCACAAAGCCGAAAGGAGCGGCATCCTCACCTGTATCGATATCAACGAATTGCGTACCATCAAGATGGAGCGCCTTCGCGAAGAGGCCACGCGAAGACAAGGCAGGCACATCCTGAAAACCACCATGACCCGTGAGATGGCCTTCGTAATCAGACACATCGTCGTGAAGGTCCTCATCGAAAGTCCAGTAACCACGAAGCCCTACATTTAGATCCGGCTTCGATTCGGGATCGCTAGGAATCGTGTTCCGTATGACTTCATCGCCATCAGCAAAGCCATCTCCATCGGTATCAAATCGAGTGGGATCAGAGGCAACGGGACCGATCGCTTCCCATCGATCACCCACCCCATCCCCATCCGTATCGGCCAGAACTGGATTCGTTCCAGGTGAGTCTTCATCAATCCAATTCCCCGTTGATGTCTCAATGTTATCGTTCCAGCCATCCGAATCCGTATCTTCCCAGTAGGGCACTGTTCCTTTGATAAACTCAAGGGCATTTGAGAGGAAATCGCCGTCTGGATCACTGGAGGCTGTTTGACGACGCGTGTCGGCGAAATAGAACTCTTCCCACTTATCTGGCAATCCATCCTCGTCATCATCTTCTAACAGTTCGCGAATCGTGCGACCCTCTCCGCCATTCCAAATCGCCCCGACGTCGTCAACATCCAGAGGAGCACTCCAGATGGCCACTTCATCGAGGCTCCCTGCAAAGCCATCCCAAGGTGCGCCACGCGAGGCGCCAAAGCTTAAGCGATACTGACCAGAGGTATCCATTGGCGCTCCCGAAGAAAGGAGCTCTCCATTCAAATAGAATTCCCCAATGAAATGACGGGAACCTCTCGCTTCGCGAATGTTCATCACGATATGAAACCACTGGGCGGCAGTGGTTTCGTTATCTGCTGCGAAGGCTTGATGCACCGGAGCTCGGTGCCCATGCCCAAGAAAGAAGCCAGGAGTTTGGTAGCTCAGCGACCATGAGAAATTTCCCGTCGCCAGAATCTTCCCACTTTTCCCGGTAACCCTGACCCAACATGAAAGCCCCATGGGCTCGATATCAAACCTCCCAACAGGGCTTTCGGTGATCTCCACAAATTCCCCCTGCCCATTCACTTCCAAGCCCTGGCCAAACTTCGATGGCGCGAAACGTGCAGCGATCGGCGAAGGATAATGGCGGGGCCGACCATGATGCCGACCAATGGGATCCACGACACTCCCATCGAGTGGCCAATACGCAATGAGATGGTCATCCTTAATCTCTGCTATTGTCAATCCAGTCAGAGACCACGAGATGAGAAATATCCGCAACATCATCCACATACCTTCCTTCCACGAAATAATCATGCCCTCCACGGTGACCGATTTCGATCAAAGGTGGAAGGATGAAATAGCTGAATTGGCGCAGGCTGAAGCCCGCGCTTCACTTGCCGACACGGACGTCGTCAATGAACCAACCGGCGCCTGTTTCTCCATCGCCTCCTGCAGTGAGGAATTGGAACTCGATGTAGAAGGGCTCGTCTCGGTCTGGCAAAGGTGCGGTAGCCTGTGTCCATGCACCCGTATTGCCATCCGTTCCGATGAATGGATCTAACAAAGTGGCGACGGGGTTGCGATCAGCGTCTAGCAAACGCACCTGTCCACCTTCATCCGCGAGGACGTCCAAATAGTACCAGAAACTCAAGCCCACGCGGGTGGCACCGGCCGTGTCGATGAGGGGCGATTGGAGGACGATCGTCGTGCCCGGGGCATAGTTGGCATCCAGGTCCGTGCCCGCCGCCTGCTGCCCACTGCGTGCGCTGACCGGGCCCTGAGTGGGTTCGCCAAATTCCCACGTGGTGTCCGTGGCCGATCCGCCTTGCGAGACGGAGACCGTCCATTCTCCCATGCCATCCTCAAAGCTGTCATCAAGGAAGGGCGGCGCATCTGTCCGCGCGATCCGGTAATAGCGCACGGGGTCTTCACCTAAGTCGGTGTCGGTGTACGAGGTCGTTTCGATAGCTTGTGAGGATCCGACAGCATCGGCAAGCACCGTCCAGTTCTGCAAATCCGTACTGGTGGCGACTTCAAACCACTCATTTGGTCCCGAGGTCCAGGTGGTGGTGATGGCACGTTGAGCCTCATCAAACGCCACACGGGTGATTTGGATGGGCCCAGGGAGTGGGTCTAACGCAATCCCACCAATATTGAAGCTCCAATCATCCACATAGATCTGTTCGCCACCCTTGGCGTCAGAATTCAGATCGCGGAAGCTGAAGATCAAATACGCCTCCGTGACGGGTTCGCCGCTGTCTGGCGGCCATTCCGTGGGCACGATTCCTGTCTCTGTGTACTCCGTCCATTCCCCGGGTTGGAGAGCACTCCCCATGACAGCAGTAAAGGGGCCTGCATCAGGCTGCACACCATTCCAGCGAATAATGAATTGTGCGGCGTCCTCATCTGAAATGGCATTCTCTTCTGGTTTACTGAACCACCCCGAGAAGAACCACTCCTGTTCCCACATGTCTTCCGTGATCCGAATGTGATTGGTTGGACCGTCCTCAGGAGATAGCGGTGGTGGCTGATCCAAATTCACTGATCCCCATTGTAAGCCTCCCGCAAATTCATAGACCGCGGCAAATTCTCCCGAGTGGACGGGATCCGTAATGGTCTTGAACGACTGACCGGAGCTGAACCCTGAGATGCTGCCCGCTTCAAAGTTCCCGTTGATGATCAATTCCGCACCCGTGTCGCCGATGATCAGAGCAGAGAGAGAAATGGTGATGTTAGGATCGGACTCATCGTTAGAAGATAGCACAAGTTCAGCATTGTAAGAACCCGCACCCTTACCAGGGATGAACCGGATATCGATGGAACGGACTTCTCCTGGCGGAAGCTCGAGGGGTATCTCTGTCATCACATTGAAGTGATCCTTGTCCGCACCCTGGAGCGTCGCTTCGCTAATCGTGAGTGTTTCACTAATGCCACTGTTAGACAGACCTAAGGTGCCTGTCCTCGCGCTCAATCCCGTGTAGGTGCTGAATGGCGATGCCTGACTCACATTTAGATTAGGATCCTCACCCGAAGTCATGGCGGTAACCTCGATGTTATCGACGTAGACCGCTGCGGGGCCCGCATCATCATCCTGATCGCGAAAGCTAATGATCGGACGGAGATGGGTGACCACTCCGTCTGGGATGGCACCGGGAATCGGTCCTGATACCTCCATCGTGAACCACTCAGCCACGGGGTGCGCACTGATCGGTTGGTTGTTACCCACTTCAGTCTTGCCCGTCTCGGTCTCATCCACCCAGCGAGCGATCACGCCGAGGGTGTCCGGATCCACCATGGTAGTGTCCTCGGGCAAATAGAAATCCGCTTTCATCACGTAGGTATCGACACCTGGGCTGATGCCCAAGGGGGCGAGCGGAACGCGCAAATCTGGGCTCGACCAGAGCGCCCCCCACTGCGCGCCACCGGTCAGATCGATCACCCCCACTTGACCACGATCCCCCCCAGCCGGATCATCCGTGATACTGAGCATGGCATTGGCGTTCGGCGCGAAGGTAAGTTCTTCCACCACACCGCTTTCAAAGTCCTCTTGGATGACCAGGACCTCTTCCCCCTGACTCGGAGACATGCAGACGAACGCGAAGGCAAGGATGGCGACGAAAGGGAGTAATTTGAACATTGATGGCGGGGTTAGCCTGGAGTGAACTCAAGTTCTGCCTGATGTGGCAACCCTTTATTGTGAAATTCAGACCCCTTTCATTCATCCTTTGGCTGATCGTTGGCCTTTCCCCCTGTCTGGCGACTGAAGTGGTATCCAAGCCGCTCCGCGCCTCGGGAAAGGCCACCGGTTCTTTCTCCAAGCTACCGCTGAGCGAAACGGGGCTGGCTTTTGAGAATCTCCTCAAGCCGGAACATGTGAAGAACTACCTCCTCCTCGGAGCCGGCGTCACAGTGGGCGATATCGATGGCGACGGGTTGCCAGATCTCTTCTTGTGCAGCCAAGATGGCCCTAACAAACTGTTCAGACAAACCCGTCCTTGGACATTCGAAGACATCACTGCACAAGCAGGCATCACCCACCAACGCGGCTGGAGTTCCGGGGCGGCCTTTGCCGATGTGGACAACGATGGCGATCTCGACCTCTTCGTGTGCAACAAAGGCAATCACAACGAACTCTATCGTAATCAAGGCGACGGCACGTTCAAGGGCGGTTTCGTTCAGCAGGCTCAGCCCGAACACGCCGCTCCCACCATGGCTGCCTTCAGTGACTATGATAGGGATGGCGACCTCGATCTCTACCTCACGCGCACGCGTCTCCTATCATTGCAAGAACGCTTTGGCTATCGGATTGGTCTCGTTCAAGACGATGCAGGCCAGTGGAAACCCCATCCACAATACGGCGATGAGTTTGAGGTCATCGATCGCGTCCCGCGAGAACTTGGCGGGGACGACCAGCTCTTTGAGAACAGCGGTCTCACCGACTCCGGGATTCCTCGGTTCACGGATGTCACGGCGAAAGCTGGCATGGTCGCTGCCCGCGAGCATGGCCTCGCAGCGGTGTGGTGGGATGCCAATCAAGACGATTGGCCTGATCTCTACGTCTCCAATGACTTTCACACGCCAGACCGACTCTATCTCAATCAGCAAGACGGCACCTTCCAGGAGGCGAGCAAATCCGCACTCCCCTACACCTCGTGGAGCAGCATGGGAAGTGACTTCGCGGACATCAACAACGACGGACTCTTTGATTATCTCAGCACAGACATGTCCGCCACGACGCATTACAAGCAGAAGACCATGATGGGATCGATGTTAGACACGGCTTGGTTTCTTGATCATCTCGAGCCCCGCCAGTACATGCGTAATGTGATGCTCGTGAACACGGGGACGTCGCATTTCCTCGAATGCGCGCAGTTTGCCGGGATCGACAGCACGGATTGGACGTGGTCGGCGCTCTTTGGTGATCTTGATAGTGACGGCTGGGAAGATCTCTTCTTTACCAATGGAATCGAGCGCAATGTGAACGACTCCGACCTCGCGCTTCGTATGGATGCACTCAAGAAGAAAGGCGCCCGTTTCGCCGAGATTCAGCAAGCGATGTTAGACACCCCTCGGCATCTCGAAAGCAATCTCGCCTATCGCAATCTAGGCAACTTGCAGTTCGAAGATGTTTCCCAAGCGTGGCAGTTGGATTTGGAATCGGTCAGCCACGGAGCTGTTCTTGCCGACATGGATCGCGATGGCGATCTCGACATCATTGTGAACAATATGAACGATCCCGTGGCGCTCTATCGGAATGATATCGTGAGCAATCCTGCCAGTATGCTCATTCAACTGCGCGGCACGCAAAGCAATCACTTCGGCCTTGGAGCACGACTCGTCGCGGAGACCACCACTGGCCGGCACTCCCGACTCATGACCAGTTCTCGAGGCTACATGTCCGGGGCGGAACCAGTGATCCATCTTGCCGTGACCGACTCGCGATCCATCGATCGCCTCACCATCCACTGGCCTTCTGGCATCATCCAGCAGCTCACTAACATCCAAACGGGCCAATTCCTAACCATCACCGAGCCTGACGAATCTTCAGAACAGCCCGAAGCGAACCAAGAAGCGAAGTCGCTCTTCAGGGAAGCTCCCTCGAACCACGGACTCACATTTGTCCACCGTGAAGATGACTTTGACGACTTTGCCAAACAGCCGCTCCTTCCCAATCGACTCTCTCGCTTTGGGCCCGCCCTCGCGGCAGGAGACGTTAATGGCGACCAACGCGACGATCTCTTCGTTGGCGGGGCGGCGGGGCAAGCAGGAACGCTCTTTCTCCAATCGACGAACGGCACCTTCACGCAAGAAACCACCTTTACCACAGAGGCCAGTCATGAAGACACCGCTGCCCTCTTTGCGGATCTCGATCAGGACGGGGATCGTGACCTCTACATCGTGAGCGGAGGCAATTCCAAACCCGCTGGAGATCCTCACTATCATGATCGCATCCTTCTCAACAACGGCCGGGGCACCTTCACCCCCGCGCCTGCTAACCACTGGCCCATTCTTGGTGAAAGCGGTAGTTGCGTTGCCGCAGCCGACGTGGATCGCGATGGCGATGTCGATCTCTTCGTCGGCTCCCGCACCATTCCGCAACGCTACCCGCACGCGAGCGCGAGCACGCTGATCCTCAATGGAGACTCTCCGAGAAGCATCTCCCTTGAGCTCGGCCTCGTCACCGCAGCTACGTGGGCAGATGTTGACGGCGATGGCTGGGTCGACTTACTCGTCACGCGAGAATGGGGAACGCCTGCCGTCCTGCGCAACGAAAAGGGGACGCTCAGCGATATTACCAGCGCTTCCGGACTCGGGAACGACGCCGGTTGGTGGAATGGGATCGCCACCGGCGACCTTGATGCCGATGGCGACATCGACTTCGTCGCCAGCAATTTCGGGCTCAACACGAAGTACCATGCCAGTCAAGACAAGCCTGTGCACCTTTACGCTGGCGACTTCGAAGGTGACGGCAGCCTCCGTCTTATCGAGGCCTCACACAAAGACAGCCAACTCCTCCCTCTGCGTGGCAAGAGCTGCTCCACCCATGCGATGCCGCATCTTGCCCAGCGTTTTCCCACTTATCACGACTTCGCCTCTGCCACCCTCACTGAAATCTACACACCCGCGAAGTTGGACGCGGCCCTCAAGCTAGAAGCCACCACGTTGGCCTCCATGGTCTTTCTCAACGACGGGCAAGGCCACTTCACGGCCACTCCCCTTCCCACCCTCGCCCAACTCGCCCCCGGCTTCGGAATCGCTTTGCATGACATGGATCGCGACGGCCACCTAGACGGCTTCATGGCTCAGAACTTCTACCACCCTCAACGCGAAACCGGCCGCATGAATGCTAGCCTCAACACGTTCCTTAAAGGCACTGGCAAAGGCACCTTTGAAGCTATCTGGCCCAAGGCGAGCGGCCTGCAGACACGAGAAGATTCGCGCGGCGTCGTTCTTCTCGACAGCCCCCAGTCGACGCCCCAACTCATCATCGCCGTCAACGATGGGCCACTGCGAGTCTTTCAATTTCCGAATTAATTGGTTAGACCATCCCCGTGCGGCTCCTCCTCCTGTAGGGCACGCACACGGTAGAATTGCGTGAGTCCCGATGATGGCAAGTCCGCTCGATAAACAACGACACCCTCATTAGGGCGTGTCGTCGTCAAGAAGGAGTTCCTCGTAAAAAAGTGCGGACTGGGCTCCTGAGGTCTAGCATTTCGAATCGGCTCCCATTTGAATCATGTCTGCTTCCCACTCTGCTTCGTCTATCGAACGAACCGTCGCGAGTAGGCGTTTGAGAACGCGACTCTTGTAGACGTAAACGGAACCAGGCGACATCGAGAGTTCTTTGGCTACTTGTGAGGTGGGGCAATCCTCCAGGGAAGCCCTCTTAAAGGCCTTCCAGGCTTTCTCGGAGAATTCTGGTTCGATCTTCTTCATCGCCCAGCGCAAGAGCTGACGTTGGTAGTCGGTTTCCCAGCGAGCGTTCTCTTCGGGACTAGCGACTTGATTCAAGAGATCGGTCGGGTCGTCCGTGTTGGCATTTCCTGGACGCTTCAGCTTCTTTGCCATGCGGATGATCTCCCGTCGGATGATGGTGAAGAGCCAGGATCGAAACGTCCCTTTCACCGCGTCGTAATCAAACGCATGCATCGCCTTGGCCACATTTCGAAGCACATCCTGGGTGATATCCGGAGCATTGTCGCGGGTCACGCCGCGACTGAGGGCAAAGCGCTCGATCAGAGGGCCGTAGATGTCGACAAACTCTCTCCAAGAAGCATCGTCATTCTGATCGCGAACGCGGATGAGAAGGGAGGGACGGGTAACATACTCCTGGGACACGAATTGCTATTCTACCAGCTTCTTGAGAGAATGGAACCCTCTCTTAACAGCGAGAATTACGACTCCTTTATCGTTAAGAATCACGTCGGTTGAGGTTATCCCCCAGTATCCATGTCTTTGAAATCGATCCCATGTCCGCCCGAGGCTTCGCTCATCGCCTTGATCGATGACACGCTTTCAGAGGATGAAGAGCGACTTCTGGCGAGACACCTGGACGATTGTGAGGCGTGTCAGAAGGCGATGGACGCCTTGGCTGGTGCCAGTTTCCGAACACTTGCCAACGTGGAAGCCATGCTCGAAATGGACGCGGAGGAGTCTCGGAATTCGAGTGCTAGACAGACTCCACCTTGGGCTTCTGTGTTCGACCGCGCTAGCAAGGACCCCACGGATGGTGTTCTCGGCTACCTAGGACGTTTCGAGATTGTGGAACACCTCGCGAGTGGTGGCATGGGAATGGTCTTCAAAGCACGGGACCCTGGCACAGATCGTATGGTTGCGTTGAAAGTGCTGGCACCCATTTGGGCGGCCAATCCCGTAGCGCGAGCGCGTTTCCTTGGCGAAGCCCGATCGGCTGCGGCCCTTGATCACGAGAATTTGCTCGCCATCTACAGTGTGGACGATGAGGGGCGCTATCCCTATCTCGTCATGCCGTTTAATGATGGCGAGACGCTGGAACAGCGAGTCCGGCAGCGGGGACGATTGGAATTCGATGAGATCCAGCGAATTGGCCTGGGTATCGTGAAAGGATTGGAAGCCGCGCACGCTGGAGGAATCGTCCACCGTGATCTCAAGCCGGCAAATGTGTTATTGAGAGGACAAGAGGCTGTTCGCGTGGCAGACTTCGGCCTGGCTCGCGCCGCGGACACGCCAGAACTGACGGTGAAAGGAAGCGTTCCGGGAACGCCGCAGTTCATGGCTCCCGAGCAAGTCAAGGGCCAGGAGGTCGATAGCCGCGCAGACTTCTTTGCCCTTGGCGGGATCTTGCAATACATGGCTACCGGAGCACCGCCATTCGGGGATGGCCAAAGCGTTTCCGCCATCCTTGAGAACGTGGCGTCAGCGCCACCGATGAAGGTCGCTCGCAAACAGCCACCTTGGTTCAAGGAGCTGTTAGAGGAACTCTTGAAGAAAGATCCCGCTCGCCGCCTAACGGATACGGCTCGCATCAGAACAATCCTTGAGGAAGGCAGTCCGGCCAGAAGCCGAAGATTCGTGTTGGGTGGAATCGCGGCGACGGCCGGAGCGCTCACGCTCGCCTGGCTAGTCGCACCTCGCCCGAAGAACGTTTCAGCGCCTGTGCACCTGGCGGATCTCACCAAGGCTTACGCGGTCAATGTCAGAACCGGAGATTCGTTCAACGACCTCTCAAGAGCGATCTCGCAATCGAGACCTGGGGACACGTTTGAACTCGCGGGAACGTTTCACTTGAGAGCTGCGTTAGTTACTGCTCCCAACCACCCAATTTCATGCCGGCCGGTGGCTGGTGCCACGCCTACGCTGGTGGTCAGCGATGAGCGATCGCGCTGTTTGATCATTAACAGCGATGCGTCCTTTGAAGGGATGCGATTCGTGAGGAAAGTGCCCCCACCCGCAGAGCCACGACGCTTCCCCACGATGGTTTGGGTCAAGAAAGCGGATGAGGCGCGCTTCACTCGATGTCGATTTGAGGTGGCGTGGGAGCGAGGTGTGCCTACGAATGGCCTCACTGGCTGCCTTGGAATCAGCGAGGTCAAGCGATGCTTCATCGATCAGTGTGAGGTCATCGGCATGACCGCAGCGGGGCTCAATGTTAGCAAAGGGACTCCCGTCCCGACGCGAATTGATATCCGAGACACCCTAATCGTCGCGAAACGCGCGTTGATGCGAAACGACGAGTCGAAGGCTGGTGAGCAAACGGATCTTGATTGTATATTCGAACGCTGTGTCGTGGTGGCTGCGGAAGGGTTTCGCCATATCAGTTACCACAGGAAGCGGCCTCATCCTCTCCATCCGTTAACGATAGAAGCGCACAATTCTATCATTCACAGCAAGTATCATTTGATGCGCTTCCCCGATGCCACCCGTGAGCATCTTCGGGAGAATCTGAGGTGGCAAAGTAGCGACTGTCGCGTCGCCTTCGGGCGAGCCTTCATCGACTGCCCTCGCCAGTTTGACCGCGATCACGAATCGTATGCCTTACCCACGCTCGACGAGTCGGTCGCGCTCGGGATGCACGCCACTGATGAGAGGTCTGGGTTTCACTCTTTAGAAACTAACATCTACTCTGAGTTGGAAGCTTTGGGTGCAGAAGGCGTTACGAAAAGCAGTGTGGCCGACGTGATGCCCGATGGGTGGCCGCTTCCTTGGGCAAAGTGAGTTGCCAGAACGTGCCGGGTGAGGCGAGAATCCTCGCATCCATGGCTGCAGCCTATCCATTTCTCGTACCTTGCGAGGATCCCAACGACCTGGGAACCCTTGGGCAGTTCACTGCGAAGCGCCTGATTGGTGAAGGTGCCAGTAGCCTCATCTTTGCCGCGCGTGATACAAAGCTGAAGCGAGACGTCGCCCTGCGCGTGTTGAAACCGAATCTGATCGGCGACGCTTCGGCTCGATCTCAGTTTCTGGCCGAGAACCGTGCCGGAGCGGCAGTCGAACACCGGAACGTGTTGCCTGTCTTTGAGGTGTGTGAGGATGAGGACGTCGTCTATGCGGTCATGGCTCTCAATGACGGAGAGACGCTTGAAACGCATAGCGACCGAGCTCTATCAGAAATCTACCGTCTCGGTACGGCAATGGGCCATGGCCTCGCTGCGATTCACCAGGCGGGATACGTCCATGGCGACTTGAAGCCCTCCAATGTGCTCGTGAGCCAAACGGGTGTTGTGAGGCTAAGCGATTTCGGCGGTGGCCCTGAGAATGCGGCGACTCCTTACTATCGGGCGCCGGAGCAGATCGATGGGAAGCCAAGCAGCCAGCGTGCGGATCTCTATAGTTTGGGAGTCCTCCTTTACGAGCTGACGACGACGGGAGAATTGCCCTATCAAAGTCGTACTGGCGAAGCCCTTGCTCGGGAGATTGTCCATGATCGCCCTCCGTCTTTGTTAGATAAACGCGCTGACTGTCCCGTTTGGTTTTCAGATCTCGTTGGCACCTTGCTTGAGAAGGCCCCTGCCAGGAGGCCAGTTTCTGCGTCCGAGGTGACGGCAATGTTAGAAAACGAGCGGTTCCTTGGCGTCAAACGGGAGCCTGTCACCTCCCGCCGTGGCTATCTTCACTGGGTGGCGCTGGCGCTCGTCCTGTCAATGATCGGGTCGGCCATCTGGATTCACCGACGCCCACCACAAGGCACGCCTGCATTTATCCAAGGATCAAAGACGAGATACGAAAGTCTCGCCGAGGCCATTGCCGACGCGCCTGCGGGCGCCACGATCGTGGTCCGGGATGGCCTTCACGAGTTTGCATCGGCGATCACCATTGATCGGCCCGTGGCGATCATTGCCGATGCCAAGAGTCGACCCGTCTTGCGTAGTCTCGATCGCCTGATCGGTACTGTGTTTCGTCTGGAGGCAGCAACCACCTTGGAAGGACTGACGCTTTCTCATGAGCTGGAGGAGCGTGTGGGGAAAAGCCTGATCTACGCTTATGCTCCGCTCACGCTTCGGCAGTGCCGACTGGAGCAGTACTGGAAGAAAGACCGTTTCACCGACCGCGGTCCCGCTGCCATCGACACGTGGGAATCGGTATCAATGGTGAGGACTGAGATTGATGCGACGTCGACCATCGGAATCCGGTCCCAACTCCGTCGGTCGGGTCTTGAGCCCACGATCCACGTTGAGGAATGTGCCATTGCCTCTGCGCTTGCGCTCGTCTTCGCTGACAAAGGGAGACCCGGAAAGTGGCAGGCAACGCTCACTAACACACATTTCCTGGCAGGATCGGCCATCGTCTTTGAAAATCTTCGGGAGGCAACGCCATTTTTAGATCTCAGCAATTGCATCTTCGACGTGGACCGCTTGATCTACGTGCTCGGAGGACACGTTAGTTGGAAAACGTTCGCCGATCGGGTGCTGCCCCAAATGGGCTGGGATGGTAAAGACAACCTCTACAGCATGTTCTGGTTCCTATACGTGGACAACCAAGGTCGCCCACCTGTAGAAGAACTGCGAAGAACACCGCCAGGTTGGCTCTCCATCTGCCCAACCGCAACGGAAACGGGCTTCTACAATGCTCCGCATACGATAATCCTGCCAGAATTGCCAAAGAGCTACACGAGAATGTCGACGTGGATGGCCACTCAGGCTCGATGGACCGCGCATGATCTTCGCATCCAGAATTCCATTGCGATGAAGGACTATCCCAATGCTGGTGGAAACATGCATCGGGTCGGTCCCTATCGAAAGCGGTGAGATAATCGTTAAGAAATCTCTGAGCGTGTGGCCTGGAGCCAGGTCGGTGTTCGCTTTTCCTCCGAGAATCTATTAAGAAAGGAGAGCGCAGGAGTTATCCCCTTCTGTGAATCGGTTTGCTACGCTCTTTCTCCTTGTTTCCGCATGGGCCTCATCAGTTCTGCATGCCTCAAGCGGTGGCCCAGACAGGTATGGGTACACATGGGTAGATGCCAATTCCGGCGTTCCCTACGAATGGGTCGATGCTTCCAATGGCACGGCCGTGCTCAGTGGGAATGCCGCGAATGCAGAGAATGTCGAACTCGCGGTGCCTTGGGGCGGTATCTATGCGGATTTTACCCCCTGCAAATTCGCATCAATGAGCCACCAGAGCCTTTAGAATAAGGCTATTCACCCTGCTATCATCATTCTAATTCTTTCAATTTGTAGCCATGCATTGGAAATCTTAGTTCTTGCATTTTAGGTCATGGTGCGATTTGTTTAGCCATGCTTACTCGCTCCGGTAATCTTCACCTCGAAATCCAGACTTCTCGCAAGAATCCGGTCGGTATCCTTCGCACCTCCTTCCGCGACAAGGCTTCGGGCAAGATCGCACACACCCA
>JAUIAH010000042.1 GCA_030425385.1 Verrucomicrobiia bacterium
GTCGGCCTCGTATGAGGTTCTTGTTCATCGGCCCATGGCTGTCGCCTAGTCTGCCTTCCCACGGTCGGTCACCCTTCCGCAGTTGACTTCGGCTAGTGCTTCTGATCACTACTTCGTTGAACGGATATTTCATGATGCATTCGGTTTCACACAGGGGACTTGAACCCCTTCTGGTTCGTACCCATGCTGGGCACACACAATTTGGTGCTCTGAACCCCGGCTCCTTTCTGAGTTTCCAGCGATGAATTCTAGCTTTAGCACCAACTGTGCAAGTCATGCTTCCCGCCAGCCGGGTTAGCAGTCCTCAAACGTTCTCCTCAAAATGAGTAGCGTAATCACCGCAATACTTTTCTCGTTCTTGGTTGCTTCCTGTAGTTTCCAGGCGCTGAAGACAAAAGCTGCATCTTCCGCTGGGTGGTGGCGTTCAATACCCGAGCGAAAATATGAAGGAACGGTCATTGACTCATTCGCTGAGCGTATTGGGTACGGATTCCGCAAGGTGTCGGTTTCAGTGCCGTCGAAAAGTACCTTTGAGGCGATTGCCCACTACACGCATCTATACCACCACAGGCAACTTCTTGGAGACAGTGGTAACTACTCAATCTCACCTTCAGGACGCTATGCAGTATACCACTACCAAGAGAACCTTGAACTGTTTGACAGACGCTCAGCGTCCATCGCTGTAGTGGGCATGGGCTTCACTACGTTAGCTCGATTCAAGTGGTCTCCAGATGAATCGATTCTGACCATTTACGACCCGCATCATGCCAAGACACTAGCGCTGTTAACCGCAACAGGAGAATCGGGTAGGCGGAGGGTTTTAACCTCCGCCCCCCACACCACCGGCCATACGGGTCCGTAACACGGCGGTTCCGAGATGTTATATCACCGTTAGGTGATGACTGGTCCCCTTTGTTGGGAACTCGCATGAACTCTCTTTCTCTGCCCAACTTCCATACCCATGTCTGACTTCACCGGTCGGCTTCATTGTCGTGGATGGTTGGTTAGGTCGGTTCATCATTCTCGGTTCGGTCCTTCCTAGGCGGCTTGCGGATTCACTCTGTTTAAACGGACATCTTTCAGTCCCCCGGTTCCTATCCTAGTACTATGACCTCTGCTGACTTCTCGTTGATCACCCCTGACATTGCTGCCTGAGGCGCTCCCTGCTGAAGCAGGACGCCATGCCAACGAGATCTCCCCAGGTAAGGGCACGAACCTCCACCACACGACCGCCTCATTTACCTCCGGAGCAGAACCGAACGGTTTCGCTGTGTTGTGCCAGCTCACCTGGCTCCGTCGGCCTCGTATGAGGTTCTTGTTCATCGGCCCATGGCTGTCGCCTAGTCTGCCTTCCCACGGTCGGTCGCCCTTCCGCAGTTGACCTTGGCTAGTGCTTCTGATCACTACTTCGTTGAACGGATATTTCATGATGCATTCGGTTTCACACGGAGGACTTGAACCTCCTCTGGTTCGTGCCCATGCTGGGCACACACAAGACGGAGATGGCAAGCCCGATCCCGCTGCGAGTTGATTGACTTCACTGATTCGAATCCTTACTCTGTCATCGTGACCGCGCCCTCGGATCGGGCTACCAGGTCTCAAACGTTATCCTCATATATGAGAACTGCCTTTTTGATAGCTTCGGCTTGGGTTTCACTTGGTTTGATCGCCTCAATTCAGGTCGCAAAATCTCAACACAATGATGCTGGACAGAACCTCAATGCTATGGAACCTCTCCCTAAACTAACAAAGCTAGACAAAGAGATTGTTGACTTAATGCTCCAAAGAGCAATTGAAGTCTTTCAAGGTCTACCGGTTTCAACGTGGGATGATTTGTATCTCATCTCGATCTATGTGGATCTCGAAGAAGGATCCCATATACCGGAAATCCGTATCGGCTACAACACGGGCTCACAATTCAAGAAATGTTGTCCGCGGCAGGGCGAAAAGCCAGGGCCGACTATAGCTTCATCGGCGGGAGAAGCTCGTTGGAATTATCCCTTCTGGATTCGTGATGAAGTCAACATATTTGGTGACTTTGAAGATGAAGATAAGGACCGAGCGCTCAAAGAAAGATGGATGCGTTCTCATCAATTCTGGTTCACAGAAGACGAATTTGATGAGTATGACGACGAGTGTGAGAACCTGGACAGATTATGTGGAACACGCCTTTGGGAACTAGCAACACACTGCGGCTTGCAACTTAGAGAGGCCGCCGTCGCTCAAAAGCTATTTGGCAAGGATCTTCCTATCTTAGTCCACGAATGTCATTTGGATGGAACGGAAGAGAGATTCGTGCGGCTCGCGAATCCCGATGGACAGGCGGATGACTATTTAAATGGATGGATTGCGATTGATCCTCACACTGGAAAACTAACAAAAGAATAACAAAGGCAGAGCTGCTGACACCTCTCTCGGCAGGCAGTTACGAGCGATGACGGTAGGACCGATCACAAGGCGAAGGGGAGGGCAGAGAGGCAAAGCAAGCAAAGCACTCACTGCGGGAGACGAATGCTCTCGATACCAGTGTCAAGCACTCTACTTGCATTAGGGCAAGGAGCTGCGAAGCTATTGGCGGCAACCGAGCCGAGTGCGCGTCTCTCTGAGGAGCCTTGTGCGGGAAAACCGCACGCAGGGATCTGCGAGGGGGGCACTCGGTAACGGGTGTCTCTACCTCACTCGCATTAAATATTATGAAGCCACACAAGAAACGCTACATTGGCGCTGCACTTAGCGTCGCAGGTATAATCGGAGCGGTAGTGTTAGCAGCTTTGTGTCACACGTTGTCAGGTCGACATGTAATTGGAGAGATTGTGATGGATGATGGTCGAATTATTCGTGCAGTGCAGAACCGACATGGCCCGTTGCGCACTTTGGTTGGTGACTGCGCTACGGTCATCGAGGTTGAGCTTGCATCGGGAAGCGTTAGGACGGCGACGCTTTCTGCGGATGATAGTGTGCGCGCCGAGATGAATCTGAGAAAAAAGGGATCCTATGCGATCGTGGAATGGTGTGGATCTCAGTTAACCATCGATCCACACGCCAAGTTCCTCAGTGAGAGCGACGGAAAGGTATTTCAGCCATTTGATGACCTGGTACAAGTGTTGGGATTATAGGGCGGATCGCAAACCGCTACCACGGCTGGTCGAAGAACAACTAGGCTGGCATCGCAGCGACTAAAGGGAGCCTGCGTATGCAGCCCTTGTTGAACAACCCGCGATCGAACTCCCTAAAGCGCTCCTAGCGCGCTTGGAAAGACGTCCAGATCTCCCTATGGGATCTCCATTCGCCGTCACCCTGGCACTGTCCTATGTGACAGCCAGATGCATCCCTTTAGTGGACGCTGTCATCTTCAAGTTGACATGGTGAGGCTTCGTATCGCACCATCGACCGTTTATTGGAGAGAATCCGTTTGATGCCTGAGATCGCTCCAATCTACCACGGGCAATTTCATCGGAAAATCGTTAGGGGCACCCCCTTTGGAGCCTTTGACGCGATCGTTGGCGAGTGGATCATCGTTTCATTCGCTCTTGATTTACGACAGGATCCAGGTGTGATAATGCGCCGCCTATCAAGCGGGAGATAATCGGGTAGAAGCAGAGTTTGATCCGACTTGAACCTTGAACCCCTTCTGGTTCGTGCCCATGCTGGGCACACATAAGTTGAAGCACTGAACCCCGGCTCTGATCTGCGTTAAAATGACACACTTTGATTACAACATTCAACCCGAAGTCGAAGCCCTCTGCCAGCCAGGGTCCAGAGGTCATTGACGTTCTGTCTTGAATCGATATGGCGAGTAGCATTGATCTATACGTGCCTGAGGACATGCCGATAGCCGTCAAGTTTGTCCTTGAGGAGGCTGGGCTTGAAGTCCGTTCGAAGCCAAAACGCCTGACAGGCGGAGCGCGAGGAATGGAGTATGACATTCGAAAAGGTAAGATGCGCGCATCGGTCCTGGAAACTCCCGGATACACGACCCCCGACGTGCCAGATACCTATCTTCTCTGCTCGGCATCAACCAGAAATACGGCCATGCTTCAGTGGATTGTCGATGCCCTGAAGCATGCGGGTGCGTATCAAAAGCGAGAAAGGTAAGATGATAGTCGTTCCTAAAAACCGGACAGAATCGGGTTGGAGCAGGGTTTGAACCTGCTCCCCCCCCACACCACCGGCCATACGGGTCCGTCGCACGGCGGTTCCGAGACGCTAGATTACCTGTTAGGGTACAGCTCAACGAGCTCCATTTGCTGCTGAGCTACTTTTCTCATTACCGGCCTTGCTAGATGGTGCTTCGACACGACCGGAGGCATCCCAACTTTGGCACACCGCAGGCTGTTTCTGCCTCGATCTGCCCGGAGCTTTTCCGCTGAGGCCTCCCGCGATTCCCAAAGCCCCCAGGGCTGCGCGACTTGCTTGCGTGTCGAGTGAGAACCTGCTGAAGTTCCGGTCCATGACGTTGCTCCGTTGCCTCCTGATCTTTGGCCTTGCTGGATGTCTCCACGTACGAGCGGAAGATATCCGTTTGGCTGGGATGCGCATTGGGTCGGCCTGGTATGTGTTCAGTGCGACACTCTACAAGCTGATGCTCGATGAGTTGCCCGAGGGCACGCGTCTGGAAGTCATGGCGAAGGGTGGCGGGATTGCCAATCCGTTGCTGGTAGAATCGGGACGTGCCCAGGTGGCCCTGGCTAATCGGGCGACAGCGGTGTGGGCGTACGAAGGGAATCCATTGGTGTATGGCGAGAGACGCTGCCCCAATCTCCGCGTCTTGGTGGGCGGCCTGAACACCGTGCCGGCCTCTTTCATTGTGCGCAACGCTTACGTAGAACGCACTGGCAATGACACCTTGGAGAAGATCCTTACAAGTGACGATCCCGTTCGCATCGTGATGAAGCCCAGGGGAAGCTCGGCACCCGTGGTCGCCGATCTGACGCTGGCTGCGGCGGGAACCAGCCGGGAAAAGATCGTGGCCAATGGGGGGCGCATCCTCCAGGTATCGTCCAAACAGATCGCCAATGTGATGCGGAACGGTCAGGCGGATCTCTACATTGAACTCGCGCCCGTGGGCCAACAGGTGATCACCGAAGTGAGCTTAACCGTGCCTATCACTTTTCTACATGTTTCTGATAGTCTTCGAGAAAAGCTAGTGGCGAAGGGATTGCGCGAAACGGTGGTGCCCCCTTTCTGGAAAGGTCAAGAAGGCCCGACACAGACCGTGGATATCGGCACGGTCATCGTGACTCACCGGGATCTTTCGGATGCGATGGCGTATCGATTGACAAAAGCCATCTGTGAGAATCGCGACGTATTGGGCAAGGCGCATAAGGCGTGGCGATCCTTTGATCCGGAACAGGCTGGGACGCGGGATGCGGGTGGGATTGCTCTGCATCCAGGGGCCGCCCGCTACTTCCAAGAACGTGGTTGGGCAACTGAATAGATGAATCGCGCACATTTGTCAGGAACACATCGTGAGTGGGCTGTTGGCATCTTGGGCGTGCTTTGGCTCGCCTTTCAACTCTACATCCTCTTCTCGCCACAACTCCCCATGGTGCAGCGCCCCTGGCACCTGGTCTTCGCGGTGAGCCTCTTTGTCCTCGCGCCCCGTCGGGATGGGCAACGGACATCACCGTGGATGGATGGCATTCTTCTGTTAGGGATCGCGTCCGTGGCGAGTTACTACCTGGTTTCCTGGCGACGCCTCAGTGCACGCATGGAAGCGGTGGACCCGATCCTCACGCTGGACGTGGTGTTTGGGCTTCTCTTTGTGGCTATCATGCTGATCTGTGTCTGGCGGGCGGTGGGTTGGTCGTTGTTAGGCGTCCTTCTGGCCTGTCTGGTCTTTGGTTTCATTGGGAGGGTCTTTCCTGGATGGACTTCCCTCACCTGGGTGCCGGAACTCTTCAAATTCAGCGGGTTCACGCTGAGTGATGCGGTGGAGAGTTTCACCATGACGCCTAATGGGTTGTTAGGGGTAACCACCTCCACCTCGATGACGTTTGTCTTCTACTTTGTCTTCTTTGGCGCGGTGTATTCGGCCATCGGAGGCGGTCAGCTATTCATCGACATGGGTCTGCGAGTGGCGGGACGACAACGTGGTGGTGCCGCGAAGGCGGCCGTGCTCTCTAGCAGTCTGATGGGCAGCATTTCCGGCAGTGCGGTGGCGAATGTGGCAAGCACGGGCCTCTTTACGATTCCCGTGATGCGCCGCGCGGGCTATTCGGCACCGATGGCGGGCGCGGTGGAGGCGATCGCCTCCACAGGCGGGCAATTGATGCCACCGATCATGGGCATTGCTGCCTTCGTCATGGCGGAACTCTTACAACAACCCTACGGGACCATTGCCTTGGCAGGCATCATTCCGGCCCTCGCTTTCTACTGGTCTCTGCTCCTCACGATCGACCTCCATGCTCGCCGAGCCAATCTCCACCCTGTGGCTGCCGATCCTGACATCGACACGAAGCCGATTCGCCAGCGCCTCCACCTGCTACTGCCGTTGGTCCTTCTCATAGGGCTCTTGGCCAAAGGCTTATCGGCCAATCTCTGTGCTGTCCTCGCCATGGCCACCTGCGTGGTGATGGGCCTGGCGCAACGCGCGCTCTCTGCCGCGGGATGGATGGAGGTCCTCCGCAAAGCCGCGCGCCAAGCTGCTGAAGTGGCGATCCCAATTGCCGCCATTGGCATTCTCATCGAGGTCGCGGTGCAATCGAGCTTGGTGCTCAAGTTCTCGGTGCATCTGGTAGACCTCAGTGGCGGCACCTTGGTCGGCGCCCTCTTTTGGATCATCATCGGGTGCATCATCATGGGGATGGGCTTACCGACGGTCGCAGCCTATATTATTGGGGCGACTCTCTTTGTCCCGGCATTGCTTGATCTCGGATTGGCGAAACTGCCAGCGCATTTCTTTGTGATGTATTACTGCGTACTTTCGATGGTGACGCCGCCAGTCGCCCTCGCCTCTTACACGGCTGCAGGTCTTGCAGAAGCCTCGGTGACAAAGACGTCTATGTTAGCATTGCGTCTCAGCCTGGTAGCGTTCGTTGTCCCCTTCGCCTTTGTCTTCAATCCAGCTTTACTGGGTCAGGGGAGCGCGGCCGCGATCGCCCTTGGAATTCTCCTCCTCCTGCTTGGCACTTCGCTTTGGGCGGTGGCATTGCAAGGGCAGGGGTTAGGCAAACCCATTTCCCTTCCTGGACGCCTGATCCTTGCACTCGTCGCCATCGCTCTTCTTCTGCAGCCACTTTGGAGATAGGCGCGACCGTTCGAAAACGGGTTGCTCATGGGAGATCGGTCGCCTAACTTCCGGGGTGGGCATCCTACGAACATCTTGCCAGCTGATTCTGCTGGGACTTGCGGTCTTGCAGATCGCGGGGGGCCATTTGGGGATCGCTCAAGGGTATGCGTGGGTCAAGATGGTGGTCGCGTATTCGCAGACGGATGGCTTGAGAGAGGGCATCACGAAGACCTTTGATGGCGAGCATCCTTGCCAACTTTGCATTTCGATTCAGGAAGAGCGTGAGCGGGAATCAGACCAGCCGGAGACACCGCGCTCGCCCTCGGACCAGAAACTCGGCCCTATTGTTCTAACCCTTTCTCAAGAGCGCTTGCAGCCCGTCCAAGACGAGACAGAGGCGAGGTCGCCCGTTGCCTGGGAGCGCGCTCTGCGCACTCAATGGTCGGCACAGCCGAAGGGGCCGCCTCCACGGGTGCTGGCGTAGGTTCGTTAAGATCAGCGGCACGAGGAATCTTCCCGTGCCGGGTCATTCGTTCGGGTGATACCGCCCGAGTGTCCATGTGGACACCCTAATCGCCAATCCCCTTCCTCCTATGGGATCATCTCATCCCCAAGTCGTTCTCTACTCACTTGCTCTAACACTCTCTTTACTCACTCAGCTATCTCAACTCCTCGCCTTCGAGCATTTCGAGGCGCGGATGACGCATCCCTTGGCCTACTCCGCAGAGCGGGCCGAACTCTACGCGGTCTACCCTGGCAGCGCGACCCTAGCGATCTTCGAGGTGGGATCGACCCGGGAGCACGTGCCTGTTCGCGTTGCCGAGATCCCCGTGGGCTTGGAAAGCGTCTCGGTCCGTGTGATGACACCGAACGAGGCCTGGGTCGTCAATGAGCTCTCTGACAGTGTCACGGTGATTGATTTGGATCGACGTGAAGTGGTGGCCACTCTTTCCGTCCTCGACGAGCCCTCGGACATCGTCCGCGCGGGCGAAATGGCGTTCGTCTCGTGTGCCCAGGCACAGTGTGTGCAGGTCATTGCTCTCGGCACTCGTGAAGTCGTGCGCACGATTCCCTTGCGAGGCATCCGCCCCAGCACGCTCGCGGTCGCCCCTGATGAAAGTCGGGTTTACGTGTCCTTTCTCTACTCTGGCAATAACACCACCGTGGTGCCTCCGAGTGCGGCTGACCCTCAACCCGCTCCCGACAATCCCGCGCTACCTGATCCTCCCGTCACCGCAGAGATCGTCGCCGACTCGGATCCGCGACTGAGCTACGAGGTGATCGACCACGATGTGGCCGTGATCGATGTCGCCACGCTCACCGTGCTCAACTACTATTCTGACATTGGCACCAACTTATTCGCCACGGCGTCAGACTCTCAGGGGCGCCTGTGGATAGGCAACTCGGAGGCACACAACCTGATTCGCTACGAGCCTGCCTTGCGTGGGCTCTTTGCTAGTAGTCGGCTCAGCATGATTTCTCCTGATGGCGAGCCCGTCATCTATGATCTCAACGCTCCCATCAATACCGTGACCGTCAGCGCGGAGGTGAAGGACACCGCGCTCTCGCAGCCTATGAGCATCGTGATCGAGCCAGATGGGCGCCACGCCTGGATCGGTGCCTTTGCTTCAGATCGTGTGGCTCGCGTGCGCGACGATGGCGAAGTCATCCTTCGAGTAGATTTGCGGAAACCCAAGGACGATTCACGTCAGATGCGCGGCCCTCGCGGTCTCATCTTCGATCCTGATCGAGAACGGCTTTACGTCTATCATAAACTCAGCGGCACCCTAGCAACCATCGATCTCGCCTCGGAAGAGCCTCGCATCCTCAGCGAAATCCCTCTGGGTGCTACCAATCCCATGCCTAAACCGATCCGTGAAGGGCGCGGCTTCCTCTTTGATGCGCGTTTGTCAGGAAATGGCCTCACCGCCTGCGGCACGTGCCACATTGATGCCGACCACGATGGCATGGCATGGGACCTCGGCGACCCCACGGCCGACTTGCAAGTCGTGATGGGAGCTGACTTGGCGATCCATGATGAAACGCCTCGCGAACGCCTCCTGCATCCTATGAAAGGCCCCATGGTCACCCAGACGCTCCGCGGTGTGCGCGACCAAGCCCCCTTCCATTGGCGCGGGGACCGTCCGACCATCAGCCATTTCAACCCAACCTATCACCGTCTCATGGGCGGTGACGAAATCGCCGATGACGCCATGGCCGATCTCACCACCTATCTCGAATCGCTCAGTCATCACCCTAATCCTAACCGAACCCTTGAACGCGGGCTCAAGACGGACGTGGATGGCGGCGATGCCACTCTTGGCCGTCTCCTCTTTCTTCCCCACCTCCATCATTGTTCCATCTGCCATCTCTTGCCGGACGGCTCCGATCACAACGTAGACGATCATCGGCTGGTGCGTGCCGAACAACCCGTGAAGACAGCACCGCTTCGCCTGGTCTATCAGAAACGCCATTTCACGCCGAAGAAAGGTGAAACCCTCAGCGGCTTCGGCATGAACCACGACGGGACGGGCTTCTCCCTACCGCGCGGCCATTTCTACGAACTGGATCAACTGAGTGGGCGAGAATTCCAAGATCTCACGGCCTTCCTCCTTTCGTTCGACACCGGGACGGCACCGGCTGCGGGCCATGCGGTCACGCTCGCGCCAACCGCATCGGACCCTGATGACTCGACGCTCGCGCTCTTGGAAAGCCAGGCGCAGGCAGGTGGCATTGATCTCATTGTTCGTGGCCAGGGTCATCACTATCACTTTGATCCAGAGTCTGGAGTCTATCATGATCTCCATTCGGAACAGGATGGGCGGACGCGCGCAGAACTCGTGAACGCGCTTCGTCAAGAAGAAGCCACACTCACCTGGATGGGCGTGCCGCCAGACATGCAGCATGCGTTTCTCTCACCACGAACGACCATTGCCCCCGCCGCCACTATCCGACGCGATGCGTCGGGCGTTTGGCTAGAACCGATGAGTTCCGACGAGAGCCACCTCCCGCACTGGTACTGGCAACATGCTGCTGACCTACGAGGTCCTTGGAGGACATGGGCTCCTCTGCGATCACGTATTCCTCTCTCTGAATCTTCCGGGCAAGGCTATTTCCGACTCCGAGCCATCTTTCCAACACCTTTCAACTAACAATCAATCAATCATGATGAAGCTACCCAAACACACACGACCACTCGCGTTCGCATTTCTCGCACTCGCCACCGTCCCCGTTTCGGCGAGCACGGTGACGCAGGACGATCCTGTTCCTAACGAATATCCTGAGCCCGACTTCATTACCAACGGCGGCATCCCCTACACCTGGACTGTCCGCATGGCTGATCGGGACACGGCAGAAATGAGTTCTCACGTGGGTGCGTGGAGCTGGGATGAAGATGCCTTTCCTGAAACGGCCAAGGGATGGACCCACACCAGCCACTGGGTTGCCCTCGAATTGGAAAAGGACACCTCGTTCACCGTCCGCCTTCAGGCCAAGAGCGATGTTCCCAATCCCGATCCCGACGCGGAAAGCCCTACCTTCGGAGGCCATCTCTTCCCCGGCTTCTCCCTCTACCGTGGCTGGCAGGATCACGGCGAGGATGGCCACACTTTCAACAACGTGGGCACCATTGCCTGGGCTCCCGACGTGACCTATGTCGCGCATGCGTCCACCACGGAGGCACACACCCTGGAGCGGACCTGGCATTTGGCCGCAGGCAAATACAGTCTCGCGCTCGGTGGCAATTCCCCTAGCACATTAGCTGAAGGGCGCCAAGGCTATCTGGCGAGCTTCACGACTGTGCCCACGGCCGAATCCGCTACGGTGCGTCAGGAAGATCCCGTGCCTAACACGTATCCTGAGCCCGATTTCGTCACCGACGGCGGCCTTCCCTACACATGGACCGTTCGCATGGAGAACGCGACATTTGCCAGTGTGAGTGCCCATGTGGGGGCTTGGAGTTGGGATGAGGATGCCTTTCCCGAAACGGCCAAGGGATGGACCCACACCAGCCACTGGGTCGCGCTGGAATTGAAGGAGAACGCCTCGTTCACGGTGCGCTTGTCGTCCAAAGACGACGTTCCCAATCCCGATCCCGACGCGGAAAGTCCCACATTCGGAGGCCATCTCTTCCCTGGCTTCTCCCTTTACCGTGGCTGGCAGGATCACGGCGAGGATGGCCACACCTTCAACAATGTGGGTAACATTGCCTGGGCTCCCGACGTGACCTATATCGCGCATGCGTCCACCACAGAGGTACACTCCCTGGAGCGGACCTGGCATTTGGCCGCAGGCAAATACAGTCTCGCGCTCGGTGGCAATTCCCCTAGCGCATTAGCCGAAGGTCGCCAAGGCATCCTCGCCGAGTTCGCAACGGCTCCGTTGGATTTGAATCTGACCATCGCCCGTATGGAAGGCGGCCACAAGATGCTTCGCTCGCACACCCACGAAGGCCTTCGCTATCAGTGGCAATCCTCGGCTGATCTTGTGAAGTGGTCAGCCATGGGTGATCCCTTCACGGGCGATGGCTCTCTTCAAACCATGCATTTGCCTCATGCCGGCAAAGCCACCTATGCGCGCTTGGCGATCCTCGCCGATCACGCCATGGCTCATGAAGACATGACGGTGGAACCTGGCGACGGCGACGGCGAAGCGGATCCCGAAAGCGAAGGCGGGAACCACCAGCATCAACATGGAGGCGGCGGCGAATGAAGCTTCTCGTCCTCGGATGCCTCGGATGGTGCCTCTGCCAGAGCGCTGCTCTTGGCGATCATGGGAAAGACTTCGCTCTCCTCGATGACTACTATCTCCCCGACGTTCTCGGGGGCACCCTCATCGGCAACCTCGATTGGGCGAGCCTTGAAGGAGACGATGAACTCGCCTTCGAGCAGGGTTTCCTGCTCGGCGTGGCCCCACGCCTGGCGGCAGGTCTGACGTTTCGCTTCACCGACAACGGTGATGGTTCCTGGGACTATGATAGCATCACTCCTTCGCTTCAATGTCAGTTGACCTCTCCGCAATCGGACTTTCCGATCCGTCTAGCGCTTTCCGTATCCTATACCTTTGCCGAAGACCGGGATGGTCACTCACACGACGATGACGGTCACTCGCATGCGAGTGGCGCCGGCGACATCCCCTGCGGACCCACCTACGGCCCTGACGCCTTGCCCTGTGATCACCCATTGGTGCTCGCAGGGCTGGGAGATCACTCCCATGGTGAGGATGCCCACTATCACGCTCACGATGGCATCCACCGCCACGGGGAAAACGCCTTCCGAGCGCGTCTCATCGCACAGGCAGACCTCAATGCCCATCTGCTCATGGTGGCGAACCTCATCGCCGTGCTCCCGGAAGACGGCGGCCCGGCTTGGGGCTACGGCATTGGCATTCGCCATGCTTTCAACCATGACTATGCGGTAGGTGTGGAAGCCACAGGAGACTTCGCCAACGATGGGGAACACACGATCCTAGCAGGCTTCTACTACACAGCCACGCATGCGCTCACCTTCAAGCTCGCGGCCGGGGCTCGACTCACCGATGACGAAAGCAGCCCCACGCTTGTAGGCGGCTACACCTGGCGCTTCTAGCGTCATTGGCACCCGACCAGAGGTCACCCTTCAAAGATTCGTCGTGATCGATTCGGCATAGGCCAATTCCCCGGTCCTTCCGTCGTAATATTGAAAGACCACCTGAGGGTGTGGGTAGGCCACCAGCCGCTTGCCGCCAAGCTCTTTGGGCATGTTAAACACGTTGTTCACCTGCACCACACAGAAGTGAGGATACAGACGTTCCAAACGCGGAAGATCTGGAAGGATGTAGGAACTCCAGCGGATATCGCACTCTCGGGGGCCAAAGCGCCATTTCCCCGTTGCTGGCCGATCACTTTCATCCAGCGCGGGAACGTGATTGACGCTATTGTGAGGACCACAACAGAATTCCCACACATTCTCAGTCACTTTGATCACAAAACTGTTATGCAAATCTCCCGTCAACACGAAGACTTTCTTTCCGAGTGTCTCCCAAGCCTCGATCAGCGCCTCGCGTTCATCGAAGAAGCCCGTCCAGGCCTCTTCCTTATTGGCAGCATCCGATTCAAAGCCTCCCGCCCCACTGTGTGGGATCATGAATGGAACAGAAGAGGTCAGAAAGAAGAAATCCGCATCGCTCGCTTTCATGGATTGGAGCAACCAATCACGTTGCCTCGATCCTAACATAGTGAGTCCAGGTTTATCCCTTTCCCGTACGTCGTGCATCTCACGCGCCCCGCGTGTATCGAGCAGATAGAACTCGCAATTGGCCACCTTGAACTTCCCATAGCTCGCCCGGCCAATCGAGTAGGACACGTCATCGCTCACCTTCGCTTCCTGATGAAGCTCTAGCGTTTGCGCATCAATCACTTTCTCAATTCCGTAGACATAGGCATTCTTGTGCCCCGCATCATTATCAAAGCGCATGTCATTCACCCCTGCTTCCGGAGTGCCCCAATGCACGTGCAGGTTCAGCATCGCCTCTAACGGCAGCGCCGTGAAATCCGCCTCGGGATCGACCAGGCGTTTGCTTCCTGCCTCCATCTTGGCGCGCCCAAAGTGGACGCGCTGAGCGTGTTCCATCGGGTTTGCCCAGCCCAGGTAGTCAAGCCATGCTCGCGTGCCGATATCGCGGAACACCGTCCGCCGATGACGTTTGCCCACCGTACCCGCACCCCAAATGTCGTTCACCAATTCGTGATCATCAAAGGTGAAATAGCTAGGGACGTGCCGATGCCATCTTGAAAGCGCGTGGCCTCGGCTGAGATACAGTTTGTAGTTCTCCCAGACGCCCACAATTGTGGGCATGACGCGGACCGTTGCGGGAATCTGCTCTAACTCTAGCCCTTGCACCAATCGCCAGGCTTCGGGCGGATACGTCCTCAGCTCCTCATAGAGCCAATCGCCATTCATGATGTGGAAATGCACCTTATCTGCCCAATCACGGTTTAGATGTTCGTAGACTGGCAACGCATGGCCGATACCATGCAAGGGGTTCTGATTGGCACAGGAACCTACTTCAAACCGGAAATTGAAGAGCCCTTTTGGATTGTGCTCTGCATCACGGCTCGCTTCAACACTTGGCAAGGTTCGAAATCGCCCGGTCTCCCCATGCGGCCGCCCATTCACCCATGCCTGATAATGATAGAGCGTGTCGGCCTCAAGACCATTTAAGGTAATCCAACCGGTGTTATCGGAGGCAATCACGGTCTCCCCACCCGCTTCCTGGGACATCTCCCCTGCTCCATAGCGGACGTGGAACTCCCCTGGATCAGAGGTGCGCACCCACACGCGAACGGAATGGGCTGTCACATGTCCTAACATCGGCCCATGCGTAAGCCGAATGGGATCTCGCTCCGCAAAGAGGTGCCCATTGAGAACGAGTAGAGTAAGGAAGGCAAGAAGTCGCATCATTCGCCAAGTATGGTTCCACGCTACACGCGGGGAATGACGGATCGGTTCAAGAAGTGATTCCAATGATGCCATTTCCCCTCAACTCTATCCCTTCACGCACCATCGCCAAACGGATTCCTCGACAAGCCATTGGGTCCACTTTAAAACGGCTGGATGCCCCTGATCCTGTTGCTCCTCCTGCTGTCGACCGTTCCTCTGTGGGCGGCTCCGATCATTAGCGAGTTCTCGTCGGCAGGACAGGGTGTGGTGATGGATGAAGATGATGACTTCCCCGATTGGATCGAACTCTTCAATCCTGATGAGGTGCCTTACACGCTCACCGATCATTTCCTCACGGATGATCCTAGCAACTTGACGAAATGGATGTTTCCCCGAGGCGAGCAATTGCGTGCGGGCAATCATCGTCTCATCTTCGCTTCGCGCAAAGACACAAGCAATATCTTCGTGGGGACCGTGCATACGAACTTCGCGTTGGCATCGAATGACGGCTTCATCGCGCTGGTGGCTCCTGACGGAGCGACGATCGTGCATCAGTGGGAAGCCTATCCCAAGCAACGTGCGGGTCTATCCTACGGGATCGGTGAGGATGGCGTGCCGGGGTATTTCGCAGCCCCTACTCCAGGCGAGGCCAATGGCGAGGCCCTGCCAACCATCGTGGCGGACACGAAGTTTAGCGTGGATCGTGGATTCTACGAGGAGCCGATCCGCTTGATGATCACGACGGCGACAGAAGGCGCGTCCATCTACTTCACTCTCGATGGAAGTGCGCCTTCTCCAAAGAATGGCACCCTCTTCGAGTCCCCACTCGACATCGAGGAGACGACTATCGTTCGAGCCATGGCGGTGAAAGAGGGAATGATCGCCACAGACGTTGACACCCAGAGCTATCTCTTTCTCGCCAGCGTCCTGACACAATCCGATTCGCCGGATGGCTTCCCCAATCGCTGGGGCTCTGTTCCCGCAGACTATGCCTTTGATACCAGTGTGGGGACCACTGAGGAATTCAGAAGAGCGTTGTTAGACTATCCTAGCATTTCCCTGGTGATGTCCACAGATGCATGGTTTGACCCGAGTCGACAAGCCGGTGTGGGCGGAATCTATGCCAACTCGCTTGGGCGCGGCTTGGATTGGGAAAAGGCGGTGTCTGCAGAGTTCCTCAACTTTGCGGGAGAGCCGAATGCGCAGGTCGACTGCGGCATTCGCATCTATGGCAATGCTAGTCGACAAACCAGTCGCCCCAAGCACAACATGCGCCTTGCCTTTCGCGCTCGCTATGGCGCGGCCAAGCTCGACTTCCCCGTCTTTGGAAAGGGCCAGGCAACGGGAATCAATGGACTGCTCTTTAACGGACAGAATGGCGATTCCTGGTTTCACCCCACGATCGGTCAGCGGCAAGCGGCCTCCTATCTCCGTGACCATTTCGCCCACGAATTGCTAGGCGAGATGGGCCATCTCACACCACCGCAAGCGCGCGCCCATCTCTACGTGAATGGTCTCTACTGGGGATTCTATCAAACCATCGAACGCGTCGATCAGCATTTCATGGCGCGTTTGTTAGGCGGCGAACCCGAAGAGTATGATTCCATGAAAGCTTCCAACACAGATGGCCCCACTCTGGTGGCTGGCGACACGCGTGCCTATGAGGAGCTGTTTGCCATTGCCGATGCAGGCGTAGCGGATGCCGATGGGTATGCAGCCATCCAGGAACATCTCCATCTCGACAGCTTCATTGACTACATGCTGATCAATTTCTGGACGGGCAATCGCGACTGGGACCACAACAACTGGCGCAGTGGTCGGCATCGCTCGGCCGGGAGTCCCTGGCATTATTTCATGTGGGATTCCGAGAATATCTTCAAAGAAGACGGGATTGATCGCACGACTAACAACACCGCAGACAATCCCACGCGGCTCCACCAGCAGCTTGCCAAGAATGCTGCCTACCGCCTGAAATTCGCTGATAGCGTCCAGCGGCATCTCTTTCAAGATGGTTTACTCACCCTCGAATCGGTGCGCGCACGGTGGGAACGCTGGGCCGCTTACATTCGTCCAGGATTGAAAGCGGAGTCCGCTCGGTGGGGCGACCACCATCGGTCTGGCAATCCGCACACGGTCGAGGACGACTTTGAAGCGGCTTACGCTCAACTGATGGACACGCGCTTTCCCGCACGTGCACGGAATGTCATCCGGCAATTCGAAGCCCGCGACCTCTATCCGACGCACATTCAACCAGTGGAATTTCATCAACATGGCGGGCCCATTGAAGAAGGCTTTGTTCTGCGCATGTTCGCCGGATCGCTCTTTGAACCGCAAGACGGGGCGATTCATTTCACCCTCGACGGTACGGATCCCATGGATGGCCCTGGAACGCTCTATGAAGCGGCCGTTCCCCTCACCCAATCCACCACCGTGAAGGCTCGCATCCTAGATGAGGAGGGGCGCTGGAGTCCCCTCACAGAAGCACGATTCACGCTTGGGCAAGCGCCTCAAGTGGGAGAACTGCTTCTCTCTGAGATCCACTATCACCCTGCTGCACCCACCCCAGAGGAAGACCCAGAAGGACAGTGGTCGCGCACGGATTTCGAGTTCGTCGAGATTTGGAATGTGGCCGAACGCACGCTGCAACTGCAAGGACTCAGCTTTGATGAAGGCATACGTTTCACCTTTCCAGAAGCAATCCTTGAACCAGGTGCGCGCGCCCTGGTGATTGAGGATCGGGAAGCGTTTGTGAGTCGCTATGGCAATGTGCCTACAGTGTTAGGGGAATATCAGGGCCAGTTATCGAATGGCGGCGAGCAAGTCACGCTCCGGGACGCGACGGGTTCTATCCTTCACACACTCTTCTACGATGACGAGAGCCCGTGGCCTACGGCGGCCGATGGCGAGGGTTTCTCGCTCGAGCTCACCACCAGGACGGCAAGCGAATCCGCGGACGGTTGGGAAACGAGTGTAATGGTAGGCGGCACCCCTGGTTCGGGGACAGACGCATTGCCAACCGACGCCAATTTCCCAGTGAGCATCACCCTCGATGGCATCCACGTGCGTGCTGACCCGGCGGCCTGGGAGATTGTCCTGGAGGGCTCTGATGATTTGCTAGAGTGGTCTGTGGATGCACGGATGCGCGATGAGACCAGCGACCGATGGACGTTTCCGCTAGGCGAGCGGCCCAGCAGGCGCTATTTCCGCTTTCGTCTGACGCCTCTTCGTTAGTCAAAGATCTTGCCCGGATTGAGCAAGCCCTGAGGGTCGAGCGTGGATTTGATACGTTTCATCAGCGCAAAGCTGGCATCGCCCAATTGCTGGCGCAGAAACGGTTTCTTGGCGAGGCCGACCCCGTGCTCACCCGTGATGGTACCTTTCAAGGAGAGCGCTTTGTGGACGATGTCCTCGATCGCCGCCTCCACACGCTCCATCTCTTCGTGATCCCGTTCATCGGTGAGGATGGTAGGGTGCAAATTCCCGTCGCCGAGATGACCAAAGGTTGCAATCTGCACCCGGTGACGCTTCCCCACCTCGGCGATGAAACGCACCATCTCGGCAAGGTGCGTTCGCGGCACGGTGACGTCCTCCAAGATCGTCGTGGGCTTCACCCGCGCCAACGCGGAGAAAGCACTGCGACGCGCGGCTGCGAGGCGTGCCGCCTCCTCGGCATCAGCCGCCACCCGGACATCGGTCGCGCCGTTTGCTTTCGCTAGAGCCATCATCTCCGCACCCTCACGTTCCACCACACTCTCCGCGCCATCGGTCTCCATGAGCACGAGCGAGCCGGCGTCCACCGGGAGTCCTGCGTGAGAAAAGTCCTCCACGCACCGGATCGTGGTCTGATCGAGGAACTCCAGCGTGCAGGGTATGATCTTGGCAGCAATGATATCCGATACGGTCTGGGCCCCTTGATCCAATTGTGGAAAGGTTGCCAAGAGCGTTCGACGTGCCTCAGGGCGTGGGAGCAATTTGAGCAAGACCTTGGTGATGACGCCCAGGGTGCCCTCAGATCCAATGAAGAGGTCTTTCATTGAATACCCCGCCACATCTTTGACGCACTGATTGCCTAACCAAACCACTTCGCCGTCAGCAAGCACGACCTCGATCCCCATGATGTAGTCGCGCGTCACCCCATACTTCAAGCCGCGAAGGCCACCGGAATTCTCCGCGACGTTCCCCCCTATGGTTGCAATCTTCATCGACCCCGGATCTGGCGGATAGAAGAGGCCATGCGCCCCTGCGGCTTCATCGATCCGCTGGGTGATGACGCCCGTTTCCACTAGCATGGTGAGATTGTGAGGATCCACTTCAAGGATACGATCCAGTTGGTTCAGCCCCAGGACGAGACATCCTGGGACAGGCACACTGCCACCGCTCAAGCCCGTGCCCGACCCACGAGCCACGACCGGCACCGCCGCCTCGTGCGCGAGCCGCATCACCTCCGAGACCTGCTCGGTCTTCGTCGCCAAGACGACCGCACCCGGGCGCTCTTTCAGCGTGGCTGTCCCGTCGAAACCATAGGGAACGAGATCAATCGGCTCGGTGAGGACTTGATCCGAGCCTAACAAATCCTGCAACGCTCGCAGGAGAGATTCAGGAAACGCCGGAACGATCATTTGACGGGATCCAACGTCATATCCTCGAAGGAACCTGATGCACCGCGCATATGCACCGCAAAGAACTGCTCTAACATGGCATCCAACTTGGGATGGCGAAAGCCTCCATGCCCCTTATCCTTCATCGTGATGAGGAACGACGGGACCCCGACGTGATCGAGCGCTTCATCGAGAACGACAGACTGATTGTGAGGCACGAGCATGTCGCGATTGCCATGCACGTGCAAGAAAGGAGCGTCATCCTTGGTCACATGAGTAAAGGGTGAGGCCTGCTCCGATTGCTCGGGATGTTCCTGAATGGCCCCACCAACCAGCTGCGATTCCGGTGAACCTGGAGCATTGTGCGTCATCTTTCCCGGATGATCATCCATGGTCAGGAGCCTCGATGGCCCGAAATAATTGGCAACACAAGTCACGCGGCTACTCTCTTGCACATGTGCTCCCAAAGTACCTTCCAGATCTTTCATACCACCCGACACGCCTAACATCGCCACTAGGTGGCCGCCTGCGGAGCTCCCCCACACGCCAATCCTCTCTGGATCCAATCCGTGGGTGGCCGCTTCGCCGCGAATCCATCGGATGGCGGCCTTGCAATCGTGGATCTGAGCGGGCCAGATCGCCTCTTGCGAGAGTCGATAGCCGACACTGACACAGGCGTATTCCCCGCTTTTGACAAAAGGCATGAGCCGCGCGCGCGCTGTGCGCTTATCTCCCTGCCGCCACGCGCCGCCGTGAATGTAGACAATGACGGGAAGTTTGTCAGAGGCAGGCTCGGCAGGCAGGTAGAGGTCTAATTGCTGACGAGGATTGTCTGTCCCTGCGTAAGGCAGGTCAGGGAGTACTCGCACCTCTTTGGCCACGGTCGGAGGCAAGGGCCTCTTCTTCAGGGGATCGGCCGGGGCCTGACCCATAACCGGAAGGCAGAAGATGGCCCAGGAACTCGCGACCACGGAAAGACGACGGATGGCATGCATGGCGGAAAGTCTACGAAAGCCAGGAGGGCAATCAAGAGCGGGAATAAGGAGCCGTGACATCCCTCTCCCGTTTGTGGATAAAAAACCTTTGGCTCTGCACACGATCTCGCGTTTGCTATCGACCATGAAGTGGTTCGTTACCCTAGCACTCTTGTGGGCAATGATAGCTCCCGCGCTGGCCCAATTCCCGGGCCTGGGTGGTGGCAGCAATTCCGTGAAGGTGGAGTTGGTGAGCGAATTGCGAACCGTGGTGCCCGGAGAGGCATTCTTTGTCGGGCTCAAGATGGAGCACGATCCCGGCTGGCATAGCTACTGGACGAACCCAGGCATTGGCATGCCGACTGAGGTGGCGTGGGAATTGCCTGAGGGGTTTGAGGCGGGAGAGAAACTTTCGCCCATGCCAGAGGTGAAGGAAGACGTCATCGGGAACACCCACATCTATCACGACACCATCTATCATGTTTACCAAATCAAGGTGCCCGCCGATTTGGAAGCTGAGACCGTGACCCTCAAGGGAACGGCAAGTTGGCTGCAATGCATTGAGGATCGTTGTGATCCGCCTCAAAGGGCCCCAGTCGAAATCACGCTCGCCGTGGGAGACACCGCCGAGGTCAATGAAGATGTCCGCATCGATCTCGACGAGGTGCTCGCGCAACAGCCAGAGGCCCTCGATGCTTGGGAGATCGCGACGAGTCAGACCGCGGAGACCTACACCTTTACGTTGACACCGGGCGACGGCGCGAATCGCGATCCTGGAAAGATCTATGTTTTCGAAGAAGAACAATTGCTCGCCGCGGCGAATCCTCAGGTGACGAAAGAGGGCGACAAGATCATCGTGACGGCAGCTAAAGAGGGCGAAGACGAGATCGCTCAAGTGTCAGGATTCCTTCACGCCGAGAATGGCTGGGTGGATGGCGTGGAAGGCAAGGTCGCCTTGGCTCTCTCGAAGCCGGAAGCTGGCGATGATGGGCGTAGCGGCAAAGTCGTTAATCTGTCAGGGGAAGAAGAGAAATCGCTCACCATCTGGCTCGCCCTGGTGCTCGCCTTCATCGGCGGCATGATCCTCAATCTCATGCCCTGTGTCTTTCCAGTCCTGAGCATCAAGATCTTGGGATTTGTCGAGCAAGCCTCGGAAGACCCTGGCAAAGTCAAACAACACGGTCTTGCCTTTGGCGTGGGCGTCATCGTTTCCTGTCTCCTCCTCGCGGCCATCATCATTGGGATCAACGCGGCCACGGGACAGGCGAAAGGATGGGGATCGCACATGGGATATCCGCCAGTGGCCGCAGCCGTGGTCATCATCATGTTTGTGCTAGGACTGAACCTCGCTGGCCTTTTCGAAATGGGCACGTCGTTGGTGGGCGCCGGGAGTACGCTTTCGCAAAAGAAGGGCCTCAGTGGCAGTTTCTTCTCCGGCGTGCTCACCACGGTTGTGGCCACGCCATGCAGCGGCCCCTTCCTAGGGGTGGTGATGAGTTACACCCTTTCCCAACCCATTCATCTGGCCCTTGTGCTCTTCACCTTCTTCGGCGCGGGCGTGGCAGCTCCCTATGTCCTCCTCTCCTTCTTTCCAAAGCTGGTGGAGAAGCTGCCTCCTCCGGGCGCCTGGATGGAGACGTTCAAACAAGTCATGGCTTTTCCCATGTTCGGTGCGGCCATCTTCTTCTTCCGCAACTTTGTCGATAAAACAGGGGCTGCCGGAGCGACCTGGTTTCTCACGGGCCTGCTCTTCATTGCCATGGCCCTGTGGATCTATGGGAAATGGTGCACGCCCATGCGCAGCAAAGCGACACGCAACCGCGGGATCATCATCGCGCTCCTGGTGGCTGCGCTAGGCTTGAAGGTCGTTCATTCCTCGACCCAATACCGCGCCAAGCCCAAGAATACCGAACTCGCTACCGCCACCCAGTTGGCTGACCGCATCCGCGACCTGCGCGACGAAGGGCGGATGGTCTTCGTCGATTTCACAGCCAGTTGGTGAGCGACTTGCCAAGCCAACCACAAGCGTGTCTTCTCCTTGCCAGGTTCTGGTGAGGTGAAAGCCAAGATCAAGGCCGAGAACATTGCCGTTCTGGAGATCGACATTGACGAACTCGAAGGCGGCTGGGAATTTCTCAAGGAGGAATACAATCGCGCTAACATTCCGGTCAACGTGATCTACCCGACCGACTTGCAGCGCGCCCCTATCTTGCTCCCGGAGTTCATCGGTCCTACCGAGGTCCTGAAAGGATTCGAGAGCGCGAGCAATCCCTAACACCATGGCGACTCTCTACGGAGCGATCGAGGCCGGCGGAACCAAGTTTGTCTGTGCCGTGGGACGGGGTCCTGACGCCTTGTTAGAGACGGCAACCTTTCCCACGACGGAACCGGAGAAGACGTTCGGCCAATGCCTCGCCTTCTTTCGTGACGTCGCCTCCGAGCACGGGAAACTCGCGAGCCTCGGGATCGCCTCCTTTGGTCCTATCGATTGTCGGGTAGGGTCTGAAGCTTACGGATACATCACCACCACCCCAAAGGAGGGCTGGGCGCAGACGGATTTCGTCGGCACCTTTGCTAAAGCGTTAGATCTCCCCGTGGGATTCGACACCGATGTGAATGCTGCGGCCCTCGCTGAATGGCGATGGGGGTGTGCCCGGGATTTGGACACCTGTCTCTACGTCACCGTCGGGACAGGCATTGGTGGTGGCTTTGTCCATCGCGGGACCACGCTCAAGGGGCTCCTCCACCCCGAAATGGGCCATGTGCGCATCCATCGCCTGCCTGAGGATGGCTATTCCGGGAATTGCCCCTATCATGGTCACCAATGTTTGGAAGGGCTCGCAGCTGGCCCGGCCTTGGCGAAGCGCTGGGGAACGCAGGCAGACGCCTTGCCCCCCGATCACATTGCCTGGACCTGGCAAGCTGATTACCTGGCACAGGCGGCGGTCAATTGGATCGTCACCCTTTCGCCCGAAGTCATCGTGTTGGGTGGTGGGGTCATGCAGCAGCAGCATCTTTTCCCCCAGATACGCGATCGCGTTCGCGCCCTACTCAATGGGTATCTCCAAGTTCCTGCCATCCTCGACGCCTCTCCTGACTTCATCCGCCAACCCGGACTGGGCACCCAATCTGGGATCTTGGGAGCGCTCGCCCTGGCCATGGATGCGGCTTAGCCATGTCAATACAATGTCTTTGCTTGCTGCCCCGTAGACGGTGCGTTTAGTTCCGGCCATGCCGCAGTCAGCAGGAAAGAAATGGGCCTTTCGAATCATCGCCATGAGCCTTGGACTCTTGGTCCTTCTCGCCGTGGAAGGCCTCCTGAGGCTCGGAAACTGGGGCACTCCTGACCCAGCGGAAGATCCCTTTGCGGGATTCGCCAACGTCCGCCCGCTATTCGCCCTTTCCGAGGATGGCAGTCATTATGAGATCGCTGAGAATCGGCGTGATTGGTTCTACAACGTGCAATTCGACGCCGAGAAGGGGCCCGATACCTACCGGATCTTCTGCATCGGCGGATCGACCGTCGCCGGCCGTCCCTACACCGTGGAAACGGCGTTCAGCACTTTTCTTCAGGTGATGGTGCGTCAGCTGGACCCTGACCGTAACTGGGAGGTGATCAATTGCGGGGGGATCTCCTACGCCAGTTATCGTCTCGTGCCCATTGTGGAGGAAGTGTTAGCCAACTATGAGCCCGATCTCCTCATCGTCTATACCGGCCACAACGAATTCCTGGAAGATCGCACCTACGAACACCTCAAAGGCCTCCCCACCGCCGTGACGAAACCGTATGAGCTGGCATCCCATTTGCGCCTCTTCAACGTCATCCGCCAAAGCTACCTCGGACTCACAGGAAAAGGAACGGCCTCCATCATGGATGCCCGCGCGATCTTGCCGGAGGAGGTCGATGCTCTGCTAGAACATCAAGGAGGGATGGAACATTACTACCGCGATGACGCCTGGCACCAACGCGTGATGGAGCATTTCGAGCTCAACCTCGATCGCATGTGTGTGTTAGCCGAGAACGTGGGAGTGCCGCTCCTCTTCATGAATCCCTCCTGCAACCTGCGGGACACCCCCCCTTTCAAGTCGGAGCACCGCGCCGATCTTACTGATCGTGAACGGAAAGAAGTGGAAGAACTCTTGGGAGCTGCAAGCAAGGCGTTTGCGGAATCCGAGATCGAACGCGCCATCGCCCTTTGTGATCAAGCCATCGGTGTGGATCCCCTCTACGCACTCTCACACTATCGTCGTGCCAAGCTTCTCGATGTCCTCAGGCGCTGGGACGAGGCCTATGACGCCTATGTGAAAGCGAAAGACTTGGACGTGTGTCCCTTACGAATGTTAGAACCCATGCACACTATTCTGAAAGAAGTCGTCGATCGGCACGGCATGCCGTGGGTCGATGTGCATGGTGAGACCTTGAAGAACTTTGAAACGGGCATTCCAGGAAAGGATGGCTTTCTCGATCATGTCCATCCAACCATCGGTGGCCATCAATTCTTCGCCTCCCTCCTCGTGGAGAAACTTGCAGAAATGGGCGTGATTCCCCCGTTGGACGACACGTGGCAGCAACGGGTCATGCCCGGATTGCAGGCCCACGGCCGCACGATCACCCGCGCCTACCTCGCTGATGGGGAAATGCGTCTGGAGAATCTGCGCCACTGGGCGGAGGGCAAATCAGAAGCCGAACCACCCGTCGCATCCAAACGCAAGCGCCCCGGTCAGGAATCGGATTGAGAGACTGTTTCTATGAACAGTTGGATCCAAAGGCGCCTACAATCGGCTCCGATGGTGGACTCCACAACGTGGCGCTTTCGAAGACCCCTTTACAGGCTCGCTAGCCTCGGCAAGGGTCCGGGCTCACATCATGGCGCGTTCTGATTCACCCTCCGCTCCCGATACCGCGCGCCACTTGGTGGCGATCGTCGGGCGACCCAATGTCGGCAAGTCAGCGATCTTCAATCGCTTGGCGGGCCGCCGCATTGCGATTGTGCACGATCAACCCGGCGTGACCCGCGATCGCATCACGGCGCCCGCCCGCGCCGAGACCCAACACCCCTTCGCCATCATCGATACCGGCGGGATCGGCGCGACCCTGGACGATGGCTTCGCCGAACAGGTCGCCGCCGAGGTGGATATCGCGATCGAGACAGCCGACATGATCCTCTTTGTGGTTGATGGGATGGAAGGCATCACGACGATCGATGAATCCTTGGCCCTGCAACTGAGACGCTCCAATCACCCCGTGCTACTGTTAGTCAACAAGGTGGATCACGAGAAACACGATGGGAGCGAAGTCGAATTCGCGAGTCTGGGTTTCTCACCGACTCTCCCCGTGAGCGCTGCGCACGGCCGCGGCTTCGAGCGCCTGACCAGAGCGATCGACACCACGTTGAGCAAGCTTCCCCCACCCCAGGCAGCGACCTCCGTGCCCAGCAAAGATCCGATCAAGGTCGCCATCGTGGGCCGACCGAACGTGGGCAAGAGTTCCCTCATCAACGCGATCTTGGGCGAACAGCGAACGATCGTGAGCGACGTCGCCGGAACGACGCGCGATGCGGTCGACGTTCCCTTTGAACTGGGTGGCAAGCACTATCAATTGATCGATACGGCTGGGATACGGAAACGCACGCGACGCGATAGTTCGGTGGAAGTCTTCAGCGTCATGCGCTCAGAGAAATCGATCCGACGCGCTGACATCTGCGCGCTTGTGGTGGACGGGGCCGCGGGCATCACGTCACAAGATCGCCGCATTGCTAGGATGATCCTGGAGGAGCACAAGCCCTGCGTCATCCTCTCGAACAAATTCGATCTCTTTCATCCAGATGCACCTCGCAAGGATCGCCTGGAGTTCCTCACGGACATCATCAGACGAGAACTCTTCTTCCTTCATTACGCGCCGATGATGGCCTTATCAGCGTTGAAAGGGCAGCATGTGAATCGCCTTTTCCATGTGATTCAGCAAGTGCAGGAGGCTTCCGCGCGCCCCATTTCTACGGGCGAGTTGAATCGCTTGTTAGAGCAAGCGTTGCATCGCAACCCGCCGCCTCTGCGCAAACAGAAACGCCTCAATCTCCTCTACGCGAGCGCCTTGAAATCGGATCGGCCAGGACCGATCCCGGTCCCCCACTACGTCTTCTTCATCAATAAGAAGGCACTGATGAGCGACGATTATCTTCGGTATTTGGAGAATCAAATCCGCAAGGCCAATCCCTTTGAAGGACTCCCTATCCGCATCGACTTGCGGGCGCGTCCTCCCCGCAAGAAGAGTGGCTAGAGGTCGGTGATTTAGTGAGAATCGTTCACAAGCTCATGTTTCAATCGTTTCAATTCTCCAAGTTTTGGAATGAGAACGTGCCGCATGTGGTGCCTCATGAGAGTGATCATGCCGATCATGCCGGCAATGACGAGCGCTACGAACACCCATTCGGATGGGTCCTCAAAGCCAGCGTGAATGGATTGCCATTTGGCGAGGATGATGAGAACGGCAAAGAGACCCAGGATTGCCGGTATCTGTTTCCGCATATCCCGGATATCCTTTTCCAGACGGCGAATCATCAGCGAAAGGCAGCGAGTGGTATCCTCGCCAAGCGCTTCCCATTCACGACGCGCCCTTCTCCAATAAACCAAGCTCACCCCCACACACACGACACCTAACAAGGCGATAACCAACTCCAAAGATGTATTCATGACGGTCATGTCTGGCCGAATCAGAACCTTGTGCAGCTTCAGACCCAGCGCCCCCACGGTGATGATCAGCGCCCCCCAGCTCAACCAACCAGTTTTCGCAAGCAGGCGCTGAGAATGCGCAATACGGTTGGCGGCTTTCTTCTGGGAGAGGGAGCGAGCAGGCTGCGCACTCCACGTGGATTCCATTTCTTTAATACTCATAATTTAAGGCTGGGACGGGATGTCTGTAAGCATTCTCGCTAGCTTCTGGCGGATACGTGTGAGGCGTGCGCCCACATTGGTAGGAGAGATTCCCAAGGTGCCAGCGATCTCTTCATAGCGAAATCCTTCCAGCTGGAGAAGGATCAGGGCGCGATCGGCCTTCGGAAGTCGTCTGATCGCAGCATAGATCGCTTCCAATCGAGGATCTTCCGTGTCTTCGCCGTCTGAGTGCTCAATGCCTTCGTGTTCGTAGGCCGCGACCTTTCGCCGATAGGCACGCTCACGACGCACCCACGAGAGGGCACGATTGAGCGCAATTCGATAAATGTAAGACGACGGTTCGCTCTCTTTTCTGAACGTTGGCAGGGCATGCCAGATGGCAATTTGGATCTCCTGAATCAGATCCTCTCTCCTGGTGAGACAGTCCTCATACAACCGCGCCACCTTATGCAAGATGCCTGCGTGATCGCGCATCCATGCGTGAAAGATGTCGTGTTGTTCCTGGCCAGTCATCGGGTTCCCTTATGAGGCGTCCTCCACACGGACTTTCTTACAGAAATCGGTAGAAATTCTCCGCCAGCCACACGGGAAGCCACTGCTCTTGAGGGGACCGGCACCGAACGGCCTCGATCAAGGCTAGAACTTCTTCCCTTTGAAGAATCGATTCTTTGTCTCGCGCATGACCTCCTCTGAGTGGTATAGACTGGGTATATGCGTCACTTTCCTCTCTTAGCTTTCCTGGCCGGGCTGGCTCTTGTGCCAGCAGCCATTGCGGCGAAGCCGCCTAACATTGTCTTCATCTTTTCCGATGACCACGCCCTGGAGGCGATCTCCGCCTATAGTGGCGGTCGATTGAACCAGACGCCTAACATCGATCGATTGGCGAAGGAAGGGATGCTATTTGAGAACTCTTTCTGCGCGAACTCGATTTGCGGGCCTTCGCGGGCGAATATCCTCACAGGGAAACACAGTCATGTGAATGGCTTCCTCAGCAATGAACGAGCCCGGTTCGATGGCTCCCAGATGACTTTCCCTAAGCTCTTGCAGAAAGCGGGCTACCAGACGGCGCTGATGGGGAAATGGCATCTCAATTCCGATCCCACGGGATTTGATCAGTGGGAGATTCTTCCTGGGCAAGGCAGCTACTACAATCCTGTCTTCCTCCAGATGGATGGCTCCCGGAAGCAGCGTCCAGGCTACTGCTCTGACATCATCACGGATCTCTCCTTGGATTGGCTCGAGGAGCGCGATCCTGACAAACCCTTCCTTCTCATGTGCCAGCACAAGGCACCTCATCGCAATTGGTCGCCACCCGCACGCCATCTCACCTTGTTCGACGATCGGAAGATTCCCGAGCCGGACACCTTGTTTGATCGCTATGAGAATCGCTCCAAACTCTTACAAGAGCACGAAATGGGAATCGCCAAGCACATGTTCTGGGGCCATGACATGAAGTTCCACGGGAAGAATCAGTTTCCAGGTGCCTTCCGTGATGGGATTCCCAATCGCGAGTATGAGCGCATGACGCCTGCGCAGAAGGCGCTCTGGGATGCTGCTTATGAACCCAAGAATCAGGCCTTCATTAAGGCAATGCAAGAGGGAGAATTGTCAGAAGAGGGTATCGTGCGCTGGAAGTATCAACGCTACATCAAGGACTATTTGCGGACGGTTCAGGCGATGGACGACGGCATTGGGCGCGTGTTAGACTATCTAGACGCTCATGAATTGACGGACAATACGATTGTGATCTACTCGTCTGATCAAGGTTTCTACCTCGGCGAGCATGGCTGGTATGATAAGCGATGGATGTTTGAGGAGTCCTTTAAGATGCCCTTTCTCATCCGGTGGCCAGGCATTCTGAATCCTGGGACGCGCTCACAAGCGCTCATTCAGAACATCGACTACGCGCCGACGTTTCTGGAGATTGCCGGTGCGGAAGTTCCCAAGGAGATTCAGGGGAGGAGCCTTCTCCCGGTCTTGAAGAATCGTGGTTACGCGCCAGCGGACTGGCGAGAGGCTCTCTACTACGCCTACTATGGCGAACGCACGCACCATGTGGCGGCTCATGATGGGGTGCGCACCACACGCCACAAGCTCATGCATTTCCCGCGGACCCGCGAATGGCAGCTCTTTGACCTGGTGCGTGATCCTCAAGAGATGCACAGTCTGCACGCTCATCCTGACTACTCAGACGTGTTGGAACAAATGAAAGAGCGTTATGCGAGGCTCCGTGATCAGTATGGGGTCAACAGCGCGGCCATTCCTGTATCGCGCTTGAATGAATCGTGGTGGCAGCAGCGTTACCAATCCAAGCAGAAGGAAACGCGTCAGGGTCCTGGCAAACTCCTCTTTATTGGGGACTCGATCACACAAGGATGGGAAGGCGCGGGCAACGACGTCTGGCAACAATACTACGCCGAGCGCGACGCTATCAATCTGGGATTCTCCGGTGACCGCACCGAGCACGCGCTTTGGCGCTTGGTGAAAGGCGATTTCAAAGGCGTCACCGATCCTCAATTGGCGGTAGTGATGATCGGGACCAACAATACGGGGCATCTGGAACAGGACCCCGAGGAAACGCGCGTTGGGATTGAGAAGATCGTGGCCCAGCTCCGAGGTGCCTATCCCAAGATGCCCGTGCTCTTGTTAGGTGTGTTTCCCCGGGGGGCCACTCCAGACGATCCCATGCGGCGCATCAATGTGGCGATCAATGAGAGGATTGCCGCCCTGGCAAGCGATGAGAAAGTAACCTTTCTCGATATCGGAAAGACATTTCTCAATGACGACGGCAGCCTTCCGAAGGATATCATGCCCGATCTCCTCCACCTCTCGCCCAAAGGCTACGAACTTTGGGCAGAGGCGATCGAAGATCAGGTGGCCTCTCTCGGTGGCTTTTCCAAAGTCACGCCTTGAGATGATTCGCATCTCCCTCCTTGTCCTCGCTTGCATCGCCTCTTTGTCAGGAAGCGAGTGGGAGGCGATCACCCTTGAGGCGAACGGCAACGGGACAAACGCAGACGAAGGGCCCACTTGGTATCGTTGCCACCTGCAAGTGCCCGAACGGTTGGTGGTGCCGGAAGGTGCCAATCGCCGCGATCTCTGGCGCAGCTCTACCATGCTGGTGATCGCAGATTGCCCTCATCCGTTCGAAGCTTTTCTCAACGGCAAACGCATCGTTCAGTCTGAAGGGGTGCCCAACGGAACGAGCCAACGGTTCAAAGTCCCGAAAGACATCTTTGTGCGCAATGACTACAATGCCTTGGTGTTGCACTTGCAGAAGGGTGCCCTCACACAGCCCCCTTTCGTCATCGACTATTTCCATGAGGTAGCGCTAGGACCTGCCTGGGAACGGACAAGCACGGAACCACCCGTCGCGGCCTTTGCGAGTATCGCAAGCCGCCCTGCGCATGCGGTCTACACGGCCGACGACTTCCGCCTCTCGGCCACCCCTCTCGACGCGACCGTGAATCCCATTCCGGGGAAGCAGTTGGCCCCAGAGGCGGCTCTCGCGACGCTGAAGACGGAAGATGATCTCACCGTGGAGCTGCTGCTCCACGAGCCTCGCATTGCCCAACCAACACACTTCAGCTTCGATGCTCGTGGGCGCCTATGGGTTTCCCAATACCGTCAATACCCGTATCCGAAGGGGCTCAAGATGCTGAGTCGCGATCAATACTATCGGTCCCACTACGATCGCGTGCCGCCACCGCCGCCGCATCACGACCTCGGTGCGGACATTGTCAGTGTCCATGAGGATACAGATGGTGATGGCTTCTACGACCGGCACAAGAGGGTGTTAGGCGGACTCAATATGGCCAATGCGGCGCTGCGTGGCTGGGGTGGACTCTGGGTGATGCACACTCCTTACCTGCTCTTCTACCCAGATGCCGACGGTGATGACTTGCCGGATGGTCCCCCTGAAGTCCGGCTGGCTGGCTTTGGTCTGGAAGACACCCACAGCGTTGCCAATGGCCTCACCTGGGGACCAGATGGATGGCTCTACGGGGGTCAAGGCAGTACTGTCATCAGCCGCGTCACGCGCCCTGACATCGATCCCACCGATGCTCCCGGCGTCTATAATGAGGGCTGCCATGTCTGGCGCTATCACCCGCACACCAAGGCGTTCGAAACCTTCGCGGATGGTGGCGGAAACATCTTTGGACTGTCTTTCGACGCGGAAGGACGGCTGTTCATTGGTCACAACGGAGGCGACACCCGCGGATGGCATCTCGTCCAGGGAGGGCAGTATTTGAAACAGGGCAAGAATCCCGGGAAATTTGGGCCACCGCCCAATCCGTATGCCTTCGGAGAGATGCCCATGATGCGGAGCACGCACCCGATCCCGCGTTTCTCGAACATGACCATTGTGATCGAAGGCACTGCCATGCCCGCGCGACTCCAGCAACACTTTCTCGGAGTGGATCCGCTTCATCATCATCTCGTCGCAGCGCATCGACGCCCGCTCGGGAGCAGCTTCGAAACGACCGACGTGGGGTTCCCGATCCAAACGGAAGAAATCACTTTCCGTCCCGTCTTCCTCAACAACGCACCCGATGGCAGTGTCTACGTTGCGGACTTCTGTGAAGAATTCATCGCCCATGGGCAGAATTATCAGGGGCAGATCGATCCCTTCAGTGGACGCCTTTATCGCCTGCGCGGACGTGCGCGGCCCTTGGAGGCTGACATTCACCTGGAGGCCAAGTCTAACAAAGAACTGGTCACCCTTCTCTCTCATGCCAATCTCTGGCATCGTCACACGGCTGTTCGCCTGCTCGGACAACGCGGTGATGTCGCCATCCTGCCCGAACTGAAGGACGCTCTGCAGCGCTCCGAGCGTCATCCCGCCTTGGAAGCTCTCTGGGCGATTCACCAGATGGATCAGTTGTCAGAGACTTTGGCCATTGCTGCGTTGGCCCACCCGCAGCCGCCCGTCCGTCTTTGGGCGATCCGGCTCATGGGAGACCGGCAGACCCTTCCCAGCGCCTTTCGGCAAGCTCTCCTCACGCATGCCGCATCCGAGCCTGACGCCGAAGTGCGTTGCCAGATCCTCGCCACCGCTGGGCGACTCCCTGTCGATCAAAGCCTATCATTGATCGAGGCGCTTCACTTTTCAGAAGGCGATGCGAACGATCCATTCCTTCCGCTCATGCTCTGGTTCGTGCTGGAATCTCACTGTGAAGCCCATCCGGATGACGTCTTAGCCCTTTTCGAACAACCCGCCCGTTGGCATGAACCCGTCTTGGCCCAGCACATCGTGGAAAGGCTCATGCGACGCTTCGCGTCAGCCGGGACACAGGCCAACTTTCTCCGCTGTGCGCGCCTCCTTGAGCGGGCACCTAACGAAGCGTCAACCCAGGCATTGTTAGAAGGATTTGAGAAGGCGTTTCAAGGACGTATCCCACCTCTCCTACCGGAGTCTCTCGTCGCTGCCACTGGGCGAGGATCGCTCTCGATGAGAATCCGTCAGGGTGACGCCGACGCGATTGACCAGGGACTCCAGCGGCTTCGGGAGGACCAATCCGATCGGCTTGAGGCCATTCATGCCTTTGGCACGCGCGCCATCCCTGCCGCGCAGAGTCCCCTTCTGGCGATCGCGACTCAAGCAGAGGACGCGAGCGAACGTCACGCTGCGTTGACAGCCTTGCAGATCTACACGGATCCTACCATTGCCACAGCACTGATCGATGCCTATTCCGAGCAGGTGCCTGAATTGAAGACGGCCATTCTCAATCTCCTGGCTTCGAGACGCCCTTGGGCGACTCAGCTCATCGAATCCACACAGATTCCCCGTCAAGACCTGGTCGCAGACATTCGCGCCCGGCTCGCCATGCACGACCTCAACCTTCCGGAGGAGAGCATCAAGAACGGCGGCCTATCCACCAAGGAACGCGTGACGGCACTCACCACCCTCTTGCGCGCCCAGCCGGGCGACCCCTATCGCGGCGAAACTCTCTACGCGACTCGTTGCGGCACGTGTCACAAACTCTTCTTTAAAGGTGGCGCGATCGGCCCTGATCTCACGCAATACCAGCGTCAAGATCTCCCGACTCTCCTTCACAGTATTCTCGACCCCAATGCCGAGATCCGCGAAGGGTACGAGAACATCGTGATTCGAACGCACGACCATCGACTCTTGAGCGGCTTTCTGGTCGAGGACGGTGCCCACGCGATCGTTCTCCGCATGCTTGATGGAGCCAATGCCACCATTCCACGCGCTGACATCCGATCTATGAAACCCACCGGACGGAGCCTCATGCCTGAAGGACTCCTCGCGGGTCTCACGGATCAACAATTGCGCGACCTCTTTGCCTACCTGCGGATTCCCCAACCCATCTCACCATAAAGACCACGAACTCGCCCGCACTTGTGGGGTTTCTCTGTCGATGCGCCTCCTCATCGTATCCACCTTCCTCTGCCTGATCGGTATCGTTTCGGCATCGGAGACGATCTCCTTTCGTCACGATGTCATGGCGGTGCTCTCCAAGGGTGGCTGTAACAATGGTGGCTGTCACGGAAACGCCCACGGTCGCGGGTCACTCCGGCTTTCATTGCGCGGCGAGTTTCCCGACGAAGACCTCTTGGCCCTGACACAAAGCAACGCGTCGCGACTCTTGCGGATCGACGCCCCTGAGAAGAGTACGCTCTTGCAAAAGCCTACCTTACAGATCGGTCATGAAGGCGAAAAGCGTTTCGAGGTGGGTTCGTTAGAATACGAAACGTTGCGGCAATGGATCGCGCAAGGAGCTGCCGCTGATCCTGACGATGCGCCCACACTGACGTCACTGGAAGTCACGCCGGCCACATGCGTGGTGGAGGCACCGACAGATCACTTTCAGATTCACGTGTCGGCTCTATTCTCAGATGGCACCCGCCGGAATGTCTCGCGCTGGGCAGTCTATGAACCGTCGGAGTTGAATGTCTCCATCGATGCCCATGGCCGTGTCGAGGCGCTTCGCCCTGGAGAAACCACCATCACTGTCCGCTACCTCCACCTCCAAGCACCCGTGCAGGCCGCCTTCATCCCTGCGCGCGCTGACTTCGCCTGGATCGCCCCTGCGCCCGTCAACGCCATTGATCGTGCCGTGTTTGCGAAGTTGAAACGGCTGCGCATGAATCCCTCACCCAGATGTGATGATGCCACCTTCATCCGCCGAGTATCGCTCGACTTGTTAGGCCTCCTCCCGACAGCAGTGGAAGCAAGAGCCTTCGTCGCGGATCCCCATCCTCACAAACGCGCCGCATTGGTTGAGTCGATGCTTGCACGCCCGGCATTCGCCACCCGCTGGGCCTTGAAATGGAGCGATCTCTTACGCAATGAAGAGAAAGCGCTCGATGAGAAAGGTGTCCGCGTCTTTCATGAGTGGATTCGGTCAGCGATGGCAGCCAATGAGCCCTTGGACGCGTTCGCGCGCGACTTGGTTACGACGTTAGGCAGCACCTACGAAGCGCCACCCGCCAATTATTACCGAGCCCTCCGAGATCCCACCCTGCGGGCTGAAGCCACTGCCCAGCTCTTTCTAGGGACAAGGCTCCAATGTGCTCGCTGCCATCGCCATCCCTATGAACGCTGGACCCAGGACGACTACTATCAGTTTGCCGCCGTGTTCGATGGCTTGGGCTACGAGATCCTCGAGAATGAAAGGCGTGACCGCCTGGACAAGAATCAGTTCATTGGAGAACAGATCGTCAAGGTGGGAATGGAGCGTGAATTGAAAGATCCCCGCACAGGGGAACCGCCCGCCGCTGCTCTCTTACCCATTCCGGGGATGCCTCTCCCCGAATCCGATCCTGCGGCCCTCGACACGCTGGCCACCTGGATGACAGCGCCTGAGAATCCCCTCTTCGCCAAAGTGCAAGCCAATCGGGTGTGGTTTCAGTTGATGGGACGTGGCGTCGTGGATCCGGTCGACGATTTCCGCTCTACAAATCCGCCGATCAATCCAGATTTGCTAAAGGTGTTAGAACGCGAATTGATCGTAAGCGGTTTCAATCTCCGGCATCTCATTCGCCTCATCACCGCCTCACACACTTACCAAGCTTCCGCGCACCCCACTGCCAGCAATGCTCAAGATGAACGCAATTTCTCTCACACCATTGCCCGACGTCTCGATGCGGAAGTCCTACTGGACGCGATTCACCAGGTATTGGGAACGCAGCCAACCTTTTCCGACGTGGATTCGCCTCTGCGTGCAGGAGAACTTCCGGGGGTGGAGTCGATCCATCGCAATCGCAAGCCGAAACCCGATGAACACTTTCTCAAGCTATTCGGGCGCCCCGCTCGGCAATTGAATTCCGATCTCGAACGGTCGAACGGGACCTCACTCGCTCAAGTCTTCGAGATGATGAGCGGTCGCACCCTTCATCGCCTGCTTTCACAAGAAGGCAACGCGCTGACCACGATGTTAGCCTCTGAATTAAGCCCCGAGGACATGATCACTGCCCTCTACTGGTCCACCCTCACACGAGCACCTAGCCCTCGAGAATGTGAGGCCGCTTTGGCTCACCTTCAAGCGGCTCCCAATCAGCGCTCTGGGCTCGAAGATCTCACCTGGGCCTTGCTCAATGCCCATGCCTTTCTTCTCCGCAACTAACCTCCATCGGTCCCTATGAGACGTTCCACCGCCTGCCGCAGTTTCCACGAAACGTCACGCCATCGTCGCCTGCTATTGAAAGCTGGTGGGATGGGTTTGCTAGGGCTTACCATGCCCAAGCTCATGCAGGGGGCCGCGGCTTCCGAACGCGTCCAGAAGATCGCTCCACGGGCCAAGAATGTGATCTTCCTCTTTCAGTTCGGCGGGCCAAGCCACGTCGACATGTTTGACATGAAGCCCGACGCTCCCAGCGCCTATCGGAGCCCTCATGGCCGGATCTCCACGCGCATGGCGGGGATGGAGATCAATGAACATCTGCCAGAGGTGGCGCAGGTGATGGATGAGTTCACGGTGATCCGGAGCATGCATCACACGATGAAGAATCACAACTCCGCGGCCTATTATGCCTTGAGTGGGCACGCACCTCCCAGTGATGATCAACGCCTGCGAGACACGCCCGATCTCTATCCAGCCTATGGCAGCGTGGTCGATTGCCTTGCCCCAAGCACCGATCCAGCCTTGCCGACCTTTGTCTCTTATCCACACACGATCGCTGACGGCTCGCGGACGCCTGGTCAGCATGCTAGTTTCCTTGGCAAACGCCACGACCCCCTCTTCATTCCGCGCGACCCTAACAAAACCAATTTCCAACTCCCCGAGCTCAGCTTGCCGGAAGACCTCAGTTTGGACCGCCTTCAGCAACGGCGCGGACTCCAGCAACTGATCGATCAGCAATCGCAATTGCTCGATCATGCCGCCGAAGCGAAAGGGCTCAACGACTACTATGCCAAGGCGCTCTCCATGTTGCATTCGCCACGGGTCCGACAAGCGTTCGACCTCTCCCAGGAACCCGCATCACTTAGAGAACGCTACGGTCGCACGACCTACGGGCAGGGCTGCCTCCTCGCTCGGCGACTTGTGGAAGCCGGCGTGAAATTCACCACGGTCTATTTCTCCCGTTCCATCGGCGGGCGCTCCAAGACGGACGGCGGTTGGGATACCCATGGCTTTGACAATACGAGGATGTTCCCCATCATCGAATCCTACCATTTGCCCATCACCGATCAAACCTTACCCACTCTCATCACCGATCTCAAGATGCGTGGTTTGTTAGATGAAACCCTGGTTCTTTGGATGGGAGAATTCGGGCGCACGCCCAAGATCAACAAGAATGTCAGTCGGGATCACTGGCCACAATGCTATTCGGTTCTGTTGGCGGGCGGCGGAGTCAAGCGCGGTTACATCTACGGCGCCTCGGATGCCAAGGGCGAGCATCCTGCTGAAGATCCCGTCACTCCAGAAGATCTGGCGGCCACCATCTACTACCTCTTGGGTATCGATCCCAATGCCATGATCATTGATACCCAGGACCGCCCCTTGCCCATTTCCAGCGGCAAGCCCATTCTAGATATCATCGCCTAACATCACGCTATTCGAAGCGGCCATGGCGCAAGAAATGATGTGTCATGCCGATGACACGACGATTCTTCATGATAAATGGATGGGAAACGGGATACACGCGGAAATCGCGCATGCCCTCCAACTGCGCACTGGCGACGGTGACCTTGCCGTCATCAGGGCCAGGCAGAAGACGCGAAAGGAGAATATTGATGCTGCGATTACCCGTCACGATACCCGTTTCCATCTGAGCAGATGGCAGTTGAGCCAAGAACCCATCGTGAGCCGTCCCGAGTTGGGTGCCTGCGGGTCCATTGAGCCATCGAAAGAGGCGCCAATGGCCTAACTTATCAACCACCTCACTCCCGTGGTTTGGCGGACTGAGCATGACCAAGCGCCCCATGTTCGGCAGCGGATCCTCATGGTGAAGGTATCGGACCAGGATACCACCAAGGCTGTGCGCGACGAAATGGACCGTATGATGCTCCGGGACCTGCGAGGCCACGGTTGCACGGATATGGGCAGCCAATGCGGGAATGGCATGGCGGCGACTTGGGTAGGCGATGTTATAGACCTGATAGTCTTTCTGCAACGCACGCTCCATCGCTTTCATGCTCCGAGAAGTCCGCGCCAACCCGTGCAGCAACACCACCGATTCCTTGGGCGGTTGGGCGTTGGCAAGGGTCATCAAGGCTAGAATGACGACTGATATGAGGCGTGTCATGAGAAAAGACGTGACCAAGCGTACATGGAAACAGCGGACCTCGCCAGGAGATCCGCTGTCGCCAATGAAAGCAATGTTCGCTAGAGTGCGATCAGCGCACGATGTTCATGGCACCCGTGCCCGCGTCGCGTGCGGTGTTCATGGCGCCACTGCCCACATTGCGCGTGGTATCCAGCGCGCCGCCACCGACCTTCTTGGTCGTGTTCACGGCACCACTTGTGGCATCCGTCGCCATGTTCGCAGCGCCACCAACGGTGTTGCCCGCCATGTCGAGGGCACCACCGCCAATATCGCTTGCCGTGGAGCACGCGCTGAGAGAAACAATGATCGCAGAAGCACCGAGGAGAAGGAGTGATTTCATAGTCTTAAGAGGGTGAGATTATAGGAAGTTTGTGTTGAATGGCCCTCGTGTTGAGAGGCACGATTGGATTGTGTCTTGATAGATTCCCGATGGAAAGCGAAAAGTCACATTGCTATTTGGTAGATTCCGATCGCCTGCGACGAGACAAGTCTCCACGGAGGTCCTCTACCAAGCGGTCAAGCTGCGCCTGTTGCGGGACTTCCAAGCGCGCAGCCGCAAAGGCGATCGCTTTCTCGGCGGTCTCCCACTCCCTTATCCGCATGAGATGATTCACGAATGGGCGCACGATGCGATGTCCCGTAATCAAACCCGCCTTTCGGAACGTGGAGACATCGCGCCGATAACGATTCACTAGGGCATCGAGAGACTCCTCCCGCATGGCTCGACGCCATGCGGTCGCGGCTTCAATCAGAGCGAGGTCAGGCCGATCCTTCCGATTGCGGGACACAATCCGCTGACGCAACTGCTGTCCTTCGGCAGATTCCCCGCGTGCCTCCACCAGAGAAGCGGTCTTCCGAAGGAAACGCGCCTCCAAGTCTGGATAATCGTTGAAAGCAATCGCTGCTTGCCGGGCCAGCTTCTCTAGCATCGCCACATCTTCACTCTCCCCAACCTGCAGGAGCCATTCCCAAGATGGCAAGTGGCGAGGATGTTCTCGCACTGCTCGTGCAGCCCGGTCCTTTGCACCTAGGAGATTCCCCTCTCGTTGCGCCAAAAGTGCAAAGTCAAAGTGCAATTGCGCCCGTCGGTAGCGTGGCTCTTCGGCTAGTCGCTCTTTCAGGAAAGCCAATTCGTGGTCCATGGGGCGCTCCCACGTTTGCGGATCAAAGGTTCGCCCGGTCACGTAAGCGGAATCTGGACGGCGACCCGCTTCGAAGTTCCATTTGCCGGGTGCCTCAAGATAGCCCACCCAGGCATGGAGACCATCCTCCATCACACCGATGACCGCAATGCTAGGCACCAGATGCGCTTTGGCTACTTGAGTGAGATAATAGGCCTGATCCACACAGATGCCTCCTTTCTCCCGAATAGCGGACAATTGATAGGGCCCATCACGCCAAGTCGTTTCCAACGCTTCATAGCGATCATAGTCATAAGGCACTTCCCAATACTGGCGTTTCAAATGCTCCGCAGTCACCTCCAGATGGTCACGTGCCCATCGCAGTTCATCGATACTCGCTGACACATCCACCACATACGTCAACTCCTCCATGAGCAATGCATCTAACCGATGCACCCCCTTCTTTTCCCGATCCGTCTCCACCCAGAATCGAAAGGCTTCAACCAGATCCGGCAAGCGGCGGTCAAGCGAATCCCTCGACACCTGGCGATGCGGCCAATGGCGTTGGGGAGGCGATTGATCATACACCAACGCCATGGCCATGGCGAGCTGAGGATGTGCTCGGAACGCTTCAGGCTCCGCCTGGAAGAGCCTTTGCAAACATCCGTAGACCTCTTCATGGGCATCGGTGGGTCTGAGCAGGCGAAAGAAAGTCCTCGCCACAAACGGCGCTTCCCACCACCAACGCTTGAGGGATTCTTCTAACACGGCACCACGGAAGGCATAGGCATAGGCCAATTGTGCTCGGGCCATGGCCTCGGCTGCGGGCTTCCAAGCCTTCTTATCATAGGCTTCCGAGGCTTCTTCTTCACATTGGAAAGCCACTTCCCGCCAGGTGCCCCGCTCGCTCACATCAGGATAAGGCATGGCTGCAAGCCAACCCATGGTTTGCCACCAGATAATCACAAAGAGCCCGCGGGTCACCATGACGCGGAGTCTATCGTGCCCAAACAAGCATTCAACTCGTTTGCGAATGATGATAGAGAGATGAGAATTTGTCTGTAACATCTGACCTTCATTTGCGAAGATGGTGTCGTCATGTCGCATCGCTTGTCTTTCATAGGGGCCTGTTGGCTTCTGATCACCTCTGCAGCCACGATGGCGGGCACCATTCGTGGACAAATCATCGATCAATCGACGGGGCTCCCCCTCGATGGAGCCGTCATCACCCTTCAAAGTGATACTGGCAAAGTCGATCGCTCCGACTTGTTTGGATTCTATACTCTGGCCGATGTCGCCGAAGGCACACAGACGATCGATGTGAATCGGCGCGGGTATTTACCGAAGACTAGCACGATCACTGTCGGATCCGAGTTGGCCTCAGCCAATGCCGCCTTGACCCCGGATCCCTCCCTACCGCCAAACGATAGCCGCGAAATCATCTCTCTCGTGATTTCAATCGTTGATGCAAAGAGCAATGTGCCCATCGGCGGCGTGCCGGTAGTGGCACAACATGCAATGGATAGCTTTTCTGGCAGCACTACTGGTGATGGCACGCTCATTCTTGAGGACGTGCCTGAAGGCGCTTACACCTTTCTTATCAATCAAGGAGGTCGTGCTGGCTGGGAAACCTACACCTCGGCAAGCCACACGATTGGACAGAGCCACCACATCAATGTGCAACTGAAGCACATTCCCCAAGACCTCACCCTGACGGTGCGCGGCTGCGACCCGAGTACGCAAGAAGAGCGCGGGTTGGAGGGAGTCTATGTGGAGCTGGAAGGTGTCGACCCCGAAGATGAAGACATTGTCGTCGTTCCCAAGCGCACCCTTCTCTCCGACGGCAATGGAGAGGTTCATCTCAACGATCTCTGTCCCATTCACTGGAAAGTGAAGACGATCCGCTACGGATATCAATCAGTCGACGAAACCCTCACTCCCGGTGGCGGCGACCAACTCCCGAGCGCCACAACCCTCACGCTTCCGATGCGTCAAACCGGACTCCACCTGACCCTTACCTCTGACTATCAAACGAACGATTTCTATGAAGGCATCGAGGTGATCGTCGAAGGTGTTGCCGAATCAAACACCGAAGGTATCCGTCGCACATTGGACAGCCCTCTGGAGGGTGATGAGGCCAATGTGAGGAGCTTTCCCAAGCTCCTGCCGGGACGCTATATCGTCACGGTGAATGACACCTTTGAACCGGCCGATCCCTCGACGATGGCCGCTCCACACTTCACGACTCAGACAGTGGTGGAAGCCATCGACAACGAGATGACCGAAGTGGACCTGACGTTGGACGTGAAACGGGCCCTCGTGCGCGGTCGCCTCTTCGCGGCGCAGGGAGAACTGGTTAAGGTCGACAGTCCCGGGGGTCTGCAAGCCTTTGGTCGGGAGCCGGTTTACGAAGCCTTCGAAACGGAAGGCATCGCCCTGGTAGCGGCAAGTGTCTTCCAGGAGAACTTGTTAGAGGAGGCTCGCAAGCCAGCCGCCGATTCCAATGCAGCGGGCGAGTTTCTCATCGAGGTGCTGCCAGGAAGCTATGGCGTGGGATTGGAATCCCTCACTGAACACTATGGAAGTCATTGTGTCCTGCGCCACCAACGCCCGATCGTTGGAGCGGATGGCAGCCTCACCACGGAAGAAACGACGCTCAAACAAGAATGGCCAATGTTTGACACTTGGCCTGACACCTTCGCCAATGGCCCACCCGTTGGCATCACGGGCAATCCCGGCGTTCCCCTCGTCATCAACTCAGAAGGCGACTACGACCTTAGCCTCTACCTCCATCCGAAGACGGTGACCATGTGGCTGCAGTTCGTCACGCAAGCGGGTGCGCCGACGGAGAATCTCGTTCAGGGCATGGACCCCGACACAGGCCAGATCGTCACCGTCGATTTCAATGAAGCCGTAGCCAATCCTGCCATGCTCACGCTCGGAGGGCAAACCAAGCCCGTGAAACTGTTCGACGGCTTCGCTCTGGCAGAGTTCGAAGATCTACAACCGGGGTCGCATTCCTGGTCCGGGTCGCATCCGCGCTTCACCATCGGCCCTACGATTCAAGGACCGGACGGCGAGGTGCCTGACTTTGGAGATCTACCAGACATCCCGGGCATTCCCAATCCCGGGGACGCTTCGATCGATGCACTCATCAATGCTTTGCAGGCGCTCGTAGTGACTCTGCAAGTTGCGGGGGCGACCGAACTCGCCGCACAGTATCAGGAGGCCTTGGATGATTTGTTAGCCTCGCAAGAGAACGGCGGCGGCAACAATGGCCCTGACCCAGGCATGGATGGCGATCTTTTCTCAACGGAGTTCACCATCCCTGAATGGCCCGATTACCCCGGCAAAGCGTATCCTACCGATCCTGGTCTAGCATTCCCCTTCATCCCCACACTGTTATATCAGCGAGTGCCCACCCCAAACAATGCTGTGGCGCAGTACAAATCAACAGGCACGGTGAAAGTGATCGAACTCACCTGGCAAGACGAGGCTACAGGTATGCTCGAGGAAGGTGAAGAACCACACTACGAAGACGACGCGGGCAACGACAGCGACTTCATCGAGCGCGAGATCACCACCTTTGGACTCATTCAGCCAGACTACGCAGAAGGGGCTTTGTTTGCTGGTGGAGGACGTCCGCTTGGTTCCTTCACCCACTGGGAAGGTGGACGTCCGTTGCGCGTCGAAGGGAGTGGCGACGTCACCATCACTCTCTACCACGGTGGCCCGCAGGAGAATACGGGAGACTTCGTTCCCCCCCGTCTCAACAAGACTCTAACCATCCGCGCACTCAATGACAACGCTCCGGATGAAGAGATCAGTGGCATTGAATTATTCCTTGGCACGCAGGAGCAGATGTTCACCACTGGGACGAAAGCGGCGCCCACCCGAATCCAAATTCCGCAACAGTATGACGGCGCCTTGCGGGTGGCACGCGTCAACGTTCCTGCCCAAGACTGGGTGCCGCAACCGGGCTTCGATGTCATCCAATCGGGTACGTTCAACACGGAAGTCACCCTCGTCGTACGCCTCAGTCAGGGGGTGGATGTTGAGGGATCGGTCACCAACGCCATCACGGGTGTGCCGCTCGAGGGCGTGCGCGTGCGCGCCTACGAACGCTTTGGTCAAGCCCTAGCGGGTGCAGGCGTCCTGACAGCATCCGATGGATCCTTCGACTTTGGCGAACCAGCAGAAGAGGTCGGCGTGTTCTTCCTAGAGTTCACCGCGCTGGGATTTCTGCCGAAACGCATCCGATACGGAGTCAATGATCCCGCCTTCACCGCCGATCCCGGAAAACCTAACATTCGCAAGTTGAATGCGATGGTGGAACTCACGCCGCGTTCGCTCCCTGACATTGAGCCCTTTGGTGATCGCTTTGGTTCTTTCCTGCCCTACGTCTCGGCAAAGAGCACCCAGGGACTGGGGCCGATCCAGGCAGAGGAGGAATTGACCCTCACCTGGGAGGCGCAAACGGGTGCCCCAGATGATCCCGTCACCGTCTTGCCTTTCGATGCCTTTGATGGTGCCGCGCAAGAAGCCGTGACCGAAACCATGACGGACCCCATTGCCCTCATTGCTCTCGTGGACCCTCGCATCTTCCCACCTGATCCCTCCGAGATGGCGGGAACAGGTGCAGAAGCGGCGACTGGGCAGGCCGCGCCTCAAGACGTGATCGACTTTCTCCCTCCTGACGAACTCACCACAAATGACCACGACGTGCAGGGGCGTCGCCGATGGTGGGACGCGATCACGAGTCAGATGTTTCCTGGTGATGGCGCCCTCTTACCAAACGGCTACTTCCTTACCATGCACCTCGAAGACCGCGAGATGCGCGTCGGTCAGCCTGATGGCGAACTGAATGGTGGTGGACAAGTGCTCTTGTCCTCGATTCACCCTGGGAAATACAACCCGTATCTCGTCGTGGAAACCGTGGGAGGCGCTGTGGGAATCACGCGCTTGGTCGATGAGGACTCGGAACCTGACAAAGTCCTACGGGGACTTCGAGCGCCGCAATACCTCTCCTTTGTCGGTGATTTCATGGCTCTTGCCCAGCGTTTCTCCGGTTCGGATAATTTCAAGGACTACGTCAAAGACATCACCCCCGATGGGCGCTTTGTTCCCTTGCCTAACATCACGGGTGAGATCTCCGAGGAGAACGGGTTCCTCACCTACGACTATCGCTTTGCCCTCCAGTGGAAAGAAGGCATGCAAATGCCAGGCAAGAACTATGGCGGCATGGGACTGGGTTATGCAGGAGCCGTCATCGAGGGCAGCGCGGGTCTCAAGCTGGAAGGCAAGGATAACAAGCTGACGCTCGATATCGCCGGACAAGCCTCGACAACGCCGCCGGAAGAGCGGAACGATGCCTTCCTCCCGCGGATCGTGCCGCAACGGGTTCGCGACACGCTCGACCCGAAGTTCACCATGACGGGAGGTGGGGAAACGAATTTCGCTCAGGTTTATGATCCCGAGGCGAATCCGTTAGAGATACAGACGCAACTTTGTCTCAATGTGGGGGCGAAACTCGATGTGTCCTACGATCTCAAACCCTATGTGGCCCGGCTCCCACAGATTGGCCCGTTCATCACCACCCTCGACTTCATCGATCCTAAAGCGCTTACCATTGCCGCCACCGGTAGTGGAGCTTTGGGAGTGAAATCGATCTCTACCTGGACGACCAAATATCCCATGCCTAGTGGTCCCACCGGCGGGCAGCCCGAGAACGGCAGCATCTTGGGAGGTGACGAGGATCTTGTCAGTGGCTCTGCCGTTCGCACCTTCACTCAAGACTTCGATCTCTGTATGAGTCTCGGCATTGGCTTGGAACTCGATGTCGCGAAGACAGCCGGCGGCAGCATTGGACTGGTGTTAGAAGGAGAGAATTGCGAGATTCCGATCGTGGGAGGAGGCGTGCCCGGCATGAATTTCACCACCAACTTTGGTTCGTGGCCACCTTTGAAAGAGGTATCCGGCAAGCTCAACGCTCATGCCAATCTCTACCTCGATGTGTGGGTGAAACGCTTCGCCGCAGAGCGCACCTGGGAGTTGTTCGAGTTCACGAATCAGTTTGGGACAGAAAGCCGCCTGCAAGTTGTGCCCATCTCTAATACGATCGAGGTGATTGAAAGAACGACCGGACCAGGCAGCACGCTTGACCCTGACAATTCGACTCAGCCCCTAACTGATCTCATCCCAGGCGGTGTCGCTAGCCTCACAAATGGCGGTATCGATCTCCTCGTGCACACAGATGTCAATCCTGACACAGGCATGATCCAACTCAAGGTCACGCCACGTCTCAATGACGGCCAGTTGGGAACATCTTCAAAGATCGCTGAGAATGTTGGGATCATTGCAGCCGACGTGGCCCTGCTACCCAACGGGGACGTCCTTGGCGTCTGGAGCACCGTGAACGAGGCCGACCTCACCAATCCCTTTGCCAGCCAATCAGAAGTCTATTTCGCCAAGAGCACGGACGCCGGTGCCACCTGGAGCGCCCCCATGATGATCGATTCCCCTGACAAAGTGGTCAACGCGATCGATCTGCTTGTGACGGAGAATTTGACGGTGGCTCTCTGCGCGGGAGTCACCAGCGTCTTCGGAGATGGTCAAGTGCTCTATGGCACCCGCTATGACGAAGACGCGTGGAATGATCCCGTCCTGCTGCTGCCTGAAGGTTCGGTTCAGGACCACGCCGGGCTCGCCATCGATGGCAAGATCATCGTGGCCTCTATCAATGATACCTCTGTGCTCGGCGTGAGCTGGGATGGGACAGGCGCACCAGAAACGATCGCCCTTTCCGATCAAGGCGGCAGTGCCATTGCCATTGATTCTCAGAGTCCTGATCAGAGCACGGTAGCTTGGGGCAAGATCGACGGCGGTCTGGGCTTTGCGGCGTATGCCCAAGGCGCTTGGTCCGCTGGTAATCCGATGTATCCTAACATCCAGGCAGATGAACTCTCCATGCTGTCTCAGGGTGCGTTCACCCACCTTGCTTGGACTCACTCTGGACAGATCTTCACTGCCACTCTGGGGAACGAACCCACGCCACTCACGAACAATACCGCTGGACTCTACCAGAATCTCCACCTCAGTGCGCCTAGCAATGACGATGGCATTGTGGTTTCAAGTGTGTTTCAGTTAGGCACATCGCAAGAGTTGCGCACCTTTCTCCTGGGCCCTGATGGCACTGCCCGGTCCGATCGGGACAACGACGGGGTGAATGACTTCGCCGAGCTACGTCTCGTGGACGCCGATCCCGATGACGCTCTTCGTTCTCTCACAGACCTCGACGGCAGCGGCGACTTTGATCGTGATGGACTGAGCGATGCTGAAGAGATTGCATCTGGAAGTGACCCCACTTCTCCTGATCGCCCAATCGATCCTGGCACCGATCTCCCCAGTGAGCGGTGGTTGGCAGAGAATGCGCCTGGCCAGAGTTGGTTGGCCCGTGACGCCAGCGGCCGAACGTTGTTAGAACGCTACGCCACTACAGACAAGCCCATTGAAATCATGGCGTCACCCAATGGCTCTCTTTCGTTGATCTACACACAGCCTCGTGATGCCAATGTCATCTACACGCTGCAAACAGGCGACGGTGCAACCTGGACAGATCAGGCCACCACCGAGACGGCGCGCCAACTCAATGACGACGAGACGGACACGGTGACCCTCACCTTTCCCACTGATGACGCCCGTGCCATCTTATTAGGCCGATTGCACCTCGAACTGGATCTTTGACCTATCATCCCACTCGACGACGATGATAGAGAATTGATTCGACGACCAAGATACCGATGGCGAACAAGGTAAGCCACCAACTCCACGGTAAGCTCGCTGCCGTCCGCGTGCCTGATGGCGATTCCGATTGACCTGCTCCTAGCAAGCTTTCGGTGGCATTGAGGAGGCCCACCCCGAAGGCGCGCGACGGCACGCCTTCTTCCAAGTCGATGGTATGAACGCCAATGGCATCAAGCGGTCCATAGACCCCTTCGCCTCCCATGTTGTGCTCCTGTCCGTCGGGGGCGATCACGCGTGCCGATGGTGGCAATGAGATCCATTCTCCCGTCGCATACGCCGAGCGATAGGATGCGGTCTGACCCGCCAAGTGTGTGGCCGCTCCATGGATCAGGACGGGAAACCACGGGGACAGTCGACTCTCCGTCAGGGCGGGGTCCATGTTCACGACGATCACTCGCTGGCTTTCTCGTTGGCTCTCGTAGATGAGTGGTACTCCACGATCAGAAGCCACCAGGACCACCGCATCGTCCGGGGCGGTCATCGCACGGGCTCCATCGAATCGCATGCTAGACACGTCGAGATACCGCAGTGCAGGGTGACCTGCGGTCGTGACGACCGGCACAGGATTGTCAAGATCGTCTCCCAATCCGTGCCACCAGGGTGATTCCCCGTCCGGCTGAAAGACGAGGCTCCGCTCAGCTTCTGACACTTGCCCCAATGTCAGAACAACGTCAGGATCATCAACCTCGAGCGCTAACCCAGAATGCTCTGCAAATGAGAGGATAGCTTGTTGGAAGAAATAGCCTTCCTCCAAGGCAACCCCGACCCGAATGGGGGGACGCTTAGTCACCACGAGAGGCACCACGTTATCGAGCGGCAAGGCGTCCGTCTGCTCCACTTGAAGAAGCCACGCCCCTCGCAAGGCCGACGCTAACCGGTAAACCTCTGGGGCGTTGGTTCCCGGAAGCACCTCCACGGCAATCACCTTCCCCAAGGTATCCGTCGCTTCATGGCGGAGCGTGATATCGATCCTCACCGGTTCACCAAAGGTGGAGACTAACTGAAAGTAGAGCCCTAATTCCCCATCTGGCAATGCTTGCAGATCAGCAGCGACAATCCCGATGTTGGCTTCCTGGCGGCCGACCGCGATTTGCTCGACCGTTTCGGGTAAGTCGTGGAAACGATCAGTGATCAACACTCGCGTGGGTGGCGATTCTCCAAGGGCACCTCGTGGTCCCGGCAATGCGGTCGGCTTGAGATCGTCCAAGGACGCTAACAACGCGCGCGGATCAGCCGTGAGATGCGCGTGAAGGTGGAGGTCGTTTGCCCATGTGGCGATGGCCGCCCGCTGATGGCCGCGCATGCCGAGAATGCGTTTGCGGGCCACCGCTTTGGCCCGCGTGAAGCGCGAAGGATCGCCCGCCTGCATGGATGCGGAGGCATCAATCACCAGAACCACGTCCTCGTGCGGACCACCTTCCCTCACGGGATCGGCAAGAGCCAGCACCACGAAGACAAATGCCATCGCCAACAAGATCAATGATAGAAGATCACGCAGGCGACGAAAGAGAGCCCTCGACCGCCGCTCTTCCAGCACTTTCTCCCAGAGGAAATAGGCCGAGGTCTGCTGACGCCGTGGACGCACTTTGAGAAAGTAGATGCCTATGAGAGGGATCAATGTCAGTAATCCCCAAAGGAATGCGGGTGAGAGAAAGCTCACGCCACCAATCCTCCCCGCCGCAAGATCGTTTGCATTACCTCTTCAAAGGAGATCGCAGTGGTGGTGGAAATGAGCCCGATACCATGGCGGGCACAGTAGCGCTCTAGCGAGGCATTCCAGGCCTCCACCGCGTCCACATAGGCACGCGCTTCCTTGGGTGTCACGGTCACTCGCTGGCGACGCCCCGTCTCAATACACTCTAATTCCACATCCCCTTTCCACGTACACTGGCGGTCACTCAAGGCTTGCACTTGCAAGCAGAAGACCTCATTGCCATGCCAGCTGAGATAGCGCAAGCCTTCGTCAAAGCCACCGGGGAAGAAGAAGTCTGACAGAACAATCACCAGGCCTCGACGTCGATGCCGCGCCTGGAAGGCACGTGCCGATGCCGTGAAATCAGATGCCCCCGAAGTCGTGTTGAGTTGCTCCAGCGACTCGAGCAATGCGAGGGTCTTCCCCCGCCCTCGCGATTTCGGGAGAACGACCTGAAGACGATCTGTCATGCCATGCACACAAACCTGATCAAGTCCGTGGAGACCAATGTATCCCAGAGCCGCCGCGAGCTCGCGTATCTCCGTCCACTTTGCTTTCATGGAATGGCTTTGATCCACCATCAGGTGAATGGTCGTATCCTCCTCGATCTCAAACAACTTGACGATCAATTCGCCAAACCGCGCATAGACCCGCCAATCGATCGAACGGAAATCATCGCCAAATGAATACTCCGCGTAATCCGCGAAGGTGATTCCGGCCCCTTTCTTCGTCGATCGTCGATCAGCCTGAAGCGTGCCACCAAGCACCTTGCGAGCCAGCAAATAGAGTGACTCTAGCTTGCGAACGAATGCCGGATCAGTCAGCATGAAGGCGTCAGTGAATCTGATAGTCCGAGTAGCGGTCATCCCCCGGCCGCGGACCACTGTCTAACACCGCTCGAATCACATCATCAGGGAGCACGCCAGCAGACTCGCCCTCAAACGATAAGATCAAGCGATGGCGCATCGCGGGTATGGCCACCGCCAAGATGTCTCCCGCAGCCACATGAAAACGGTTCTGCAAGAGGGCGCGGGCGCGACTCGCGGCAAGGATAGCCTGGGCCGCCCGTGGGCTAGCTCCGTGCCTCACATAGTGACGAACTTCATCTGGGGCATGAGGATCCATCGGGTGAGTCGCACGCACCAACCTGACCAGATAATCTTCGATCTCCTTGGCAATGGGCACTTCGCGGAGAGTCCTTCCCATCCGTAAGATATCCTCTCCCGAAGCCACGGGGCGCACTTCCGGAGGGGTGTTTCCACTGGTCCGATGAAGGATCTCGACGAAGTCTGCGTGACTTGGCAGCGAAACCGTTAGTTTAAAGAAGAAGCGATCCAATTGCGCCTCCGGCAGCGGATAGGTACCGTCATGCTCGATGGGGTTCTGCGTGGCCAGCACAAAGAATGGTGGCTCTAACCGGTGCGTTCTATTGGCCACCGTCACGGATCGCTCTTGCATGGTCTCCAAGAGAGCCGACTGCGTCTTCGGGGTGGCACGATTGATTTCATCAGCCAAGAGCACCTGACAGAAGACTGGGCCCGGCTGAAACTCGAAGACCTTGTCCCCTCCCCGCTCGACCAGGATCTGGGTCCCGACAACATCCGCCGGTAAGAGATCTGGCGTGAACTGAATCCGTTGGAAGTGAAGATCTAACACTTGCGACAATGTGGTCACCAACGCCGTCTTGCCCAACCCTGGCACACCTTCCAGCAATACATGCCCTCCACTGACCACCGCGATGAGCACATGCTCAATGATGTCTCCTTGCCCGACGATGAATGTGGAAATTTCTCCTCGGATCTTCTCAAAGACATCTCGGAAATGCTCGGCGTCTGCTTCTTGGGCGATAACACTCATTCTTATTCGTCGGTTCCGTCGGGCTCGGTAGCGGGTGGGATCTGATGGATTCTGGTGAAGTATTCTCGCACGGCAGATTTCACCTGTTCAGGAACATCATCGCGTTGCACGAATGCCTCTAACTGTTTGGCGTAGTCACGCTCACGGCCCGTCGCGCTCAACTGACTCACGCCCGTTCCCTCAGTCGAATCTTCAATTTGGGTTTGAGACGTTCCTATTCCTTCCAAGCCTTTGAGTTCCGTGAACTGGCCATTGTCAACGACGGCATCTTGCGCCTCGCGGCGCTCCTCGGAGTGGCCATCGCCTGGTCGGGGCGCCCCAGGAGAAGTGAAAGGGGCATCCACCCTCCCTGCCAGCAATCTCTGAGCCTGACTCAGTTGGCGCCCAAGCATGCGAAGCTTTCCCTGCAAATCGCGCGTTGCCTCCATGCGCTCCAGGCGAAGACTCATCTCCTCCATGTGCAGATCCAATGCCTCCATCTTCTCTAACAACGTTCGCAGCGCCTCTTCGTCCATCGCGGAGACATCGGTGTCATCCACATCGGACAGCTGCTGCCATTCGCCTCCTAGTGTTTCCGTGAGGGCATTCAGCTGTTCTAACAACGCTTCAAGTGCAGGAGATGTCTCTGACCTATCCTGGTTCTCTTGGGCGGCGGCAGCCATGCGTCTCGCTGCCGAGCGCCAATGCTCAAAGCGCTCACGTTTCTCTGACAGTTTGGTCATCCCTTTCTTGCGGCCTCGCATCTGCATCTCCCGAAGACGCGCCGCGGCATCACGATACTTGCGCCGTTTGAGTTGATCGCCCAGCTGCTCATGACCACGCTCACGAAGCAGTTCCTCTCCGATACGATTCATCAGTTGCTCTTCCCGGCGCTGTTCGAGGCGCCCGCTCAATTGACTCACGCGGCGTTCCAGCGCCGCATACTGACGCATCGCCACCTTGAGATCGTCTGTCGTGCGAAGCTCGCTGAGCCATTCCCGCCACTGTCCTGAGGGCAGGAGTCCCATGGGCTCTGGTGTTTCCCGCGCGAACGCCTCCAAGGTTTCCGAAAGCTCTGCATTGAGGGCTTCTGTCTGCGCTTGAATCGCCAGCGCCTGGCGCTTCGCATGCACCGTTGCCTCCGAGTCAGGAACCAAAGCCGTGCCCCCCACGAGGAGGATCGCCCCCATGGTGGCGAAGCACAGCATCGGAGAAACAGCCACCGGCACGGATTCTGGATCCAATCGAGACACCAACTCTTCCGTACGCTGACGTTGCAAAGCATAGAATCCGCCGTCCTTCTCTTCGCTCGCAAAGCGTCGCGCTGAGGTGAGCGCATCGCTCAAGCGAAAGAAAGCATCCGCAAACGCCGCGCTCACTTCGGGGCGACATCGTGTTCCTAACAGGATTGCCAGCAACGCAACGACCCAGAGAATCAGGCCCAGTCCATACAGCGCATGGGGAACCGCCCTCCCATTTGCCAAACTGACAGTGGCGATGGCCAAGATGAGGACACCAACCAACACGGTCGCCCAGAGAACGCGTCCCAGAACCGCCTGGCTCCAGAGGCGCCTCCTGACTGCCTCTTCGAAAGCGACCAAAGCGTCCATAGATGGGCGTCACGGTGGCAGAGCTTCCCAGCGCTTGCGAGCACCATTCGCCCGTCACAGAGGTCATCTTAAGAACATTTCCATCCAAACCATAATAACCATTACTTTCAGCCCATCGCGCTTTCGACGCCATAATGAAAGTTATTCAATAATCACTATATTTATCATGTTTTATTGTTTCATTAACTATATCTCCATTCTCCATTACAACTATGAGGACACTCATCTTTCAACTTTCTATCCTTTCTTCATTCCTCGGCGCTGCTTCCATTTCTGTGAGTGAGGGAGCAACCTTTATTACGCGAGTGGTCTTCGATGACTACCGTGACCCCTTTGATACCACCGGTCTCGTAGGGCCCCCGATCGTTATCAAAGCGTATCCTGATCCCCTTCCCAGCTCACAGATGGTCACGACCACCTTGACGAGCCCAGACACGGCTGGAGCTACCCGCGTGGCCACCCTCACTCATCTCAATCCCACCATCGAACTAGGTGTCATCAAGGGAAACTCTTCCGCCATCATCTTCTCCGAAAAGTTGGCGTTCGGAACGGATACCAATTCCCCGACCCTCCTCACCGTGCACTATGATTTCACGACGATCCCCGGCAGTGATGGATTAGACGCCGGAACGGGAAATGATCATATGGTGATCTCTGTCTTCGATACGGACGGTGGTGATAATGATGTCAGGGCTTCGCTTCTGGTAAAGGACCTCGATGGGAGTCTCTTCGAGGATGATCTTGCTGATCTCGGCATCGATATCCAAACGCTTGGCGAGCATTACATTCCGTTCTCGGCGTTCACCGATATCAATTTCGAAGAGCTGACAGAATTTCAGCTTCAGTGGGAAAGCCGCGGTTTGGCGCAATTCGACGGAGTTCTATCGTTCGCAGGCGCGGGAACCTTCAACACTGGATCTAACGCTGTTCCCGAACCTGGATTCCTCTTTCCTCTCGCAGGCCTCGCCACTGCCTTTCTCGGATGGCGACGCAAACCTCGCGATCAATCCTAGCATCCCCACCTTATTCCCATGAAGAGACACGCCATGCCACTCCTCACGAGTGTTCTCCTTGGATGCCTTCCGTGCCAGGGCGCCATCATCCTCACACAATTCACGTTCGATGACTTCGAGACACCTTACTCGACGCCCTCTGTGGGGGAAGCAGCCGTCCAGCCTGGAATCTTGGAGGTCACCGCTACCAACCCTCGCGTGGAAACCCTCGACACCATCACGACTGGCGACACGGCTGGGGCTACCCGGTTCACTTCGCTCGTAATCGATCCCTCCAATCAGATTGGCGATGTCACCGTCTTCATGGCCAGCGCCTCGGGAGCGCTTCCCCCGCGGTTAAGTCTCAATACCGACTTCTTTACGGCAGGCACCCTCGTCACCGAATATGATTATTCCTCCATCGGTGGAGCCGTTGATGTGACCGCTAATGCTACCCATCTCATCGTCGATCTGGTCTCGACTGACAACCGTGATGTGGGTCTCGTTCTAACCTTTACCGACAGCTTTGGAAATGAGGCCACCGTCGATATCTCGACCATCGTTTCAGAGATCACCGGAGAACCCATCGACTTGAGGACTCCGGGGCAGAAAGTGCTTCCATTCGATACCTTCGCACCCGTGCGCTTCGACAGCATTTCAGGAATGAAGATTGAGTGGGAAGCTGGAACGGGTTACGATGGGGAAATGGCGCTTATAGGCGCTGGAGTGGTTCTTGACCCCGTACCCGAATCGAGCAGCGCTCTTCTTGTGCTGCTTGGCAGCGCCCTTCTCGTCACCCGCAGGCGACGAGAAAGGGACTGACAAACGCTAATAGATCGTCGAACTAAACGATTGGCGCGAGATTCTCCTGACACCAGGCACCGTTCTGCTTGGTCACTCCGTCAGGATTCTTGATCGCATCATGGCATTCATCTTCGCAGATGATCCATCCTTCGTAATTGCGCAAAGTGAGCCACTCGGTGATACGGTGGAAGTCTAATTTCCCCGTCCCCATCTGCGCCCAAGGTTCAGGGCCATTGCCACTAAAGTCCTTATAGTGGATGTGATTCACCAAATGCGCCCATTTCGTCATGGTCGCAATCACGTCCATGCCACCCCGAGCAATGTGTCCTACATCAGGCGTCCAACCGGTCACCGTTGGGTCGAGGCTGTTCAAGACCACATCGTAGTCATCCTGAGTCCGCACCAAGGAAGGCGGTGGACTGTTAGGGTGGAAGGAACACTGCAACCCTGCCTCGGCTGCCCGCCGTGAAACACGGTTGACGTTGTTGACGAGATTCAATCGGCGCTGCTCCAAATGATGCCTTCCGTCTGGCAACGGCACGGTACCGAGAGCCGCTCCGGGGAAGAGCTTGAGCGTCTCAATGGTCCAATCCGCGCAAGCCCGCTCGGACTCCGTCTCTTCTGGTTCATCCCATTTGCAAATCAGTGCTAGGGCAGCGAGTTCGATCCCTGCTTCGTCCAAGGCATCCTTGAGCTTGGCAGGATCCTTGCAGTCACCCATCCAGTAGGTGTCATATGGCTCCAGCACCATGGGCTCAATGCCCGTGAACCCTGATTCCCCAATCACCTTGGCCATGTGAGGCAACTGATTGTTATTTCCATCACCATAGCCGTCCATGAACCAGGTGTAGACTTCCGAACCGAATTTAATGTTTCCCATGAGTAATACGTGTTATGAATTCAATGTTAGAATGTGAGCCGCGATTATCAGTGCGCCTTGAGCCACTCGGTCGTGCGCGGATTGAAATCATCAAGGCACTCCCAGTGGAACGCATGCCCCGCACCTTCATAAAGATGGAGATCACTATGAGGAATGGCCGCCGCTGTTTCCTCGCCCATCCACTTCGGAGTGAAGATATCGTCCTGCCCCCCAATGACCAAGCATGGGCATTGGATATCTTTCAATTGATCATACACATCGTGGCCCGTGCAGGCCGCCGCTTGCGCTTCCATCGCGTGGAGGGGTTGAGGAGCCGCCCCAATCGCCGCCTCCTGACGCCCATCCAAGAGACTTTGATGAGCATCATCATGATCCCAAAAGGGCTTGGTGAAGATCAACAATTGGATGTATTCCATGAATTCTTCGGGCCGCAAACGCGCCTTGATGTGCTTCATGTGTTCAAACACCGAGGTCGCATAGCGATCACACCGCGCCCAGGTACACATGAGAATGGCACTGGTCACCTTCTGAGGATGACGCAAAGCCAACTGCTGGGCAATGATGCTCCCCATCGAGCACCCCACCACGCGGGCTTTCTCGATGCCTAACGCATCCATCAACCCAGCGTAATCATCCGCCATCATTGCGCTGGAATAGGGCCCCTCCGGCTTGTCACTCTGCCCCACCCCGCGGTTGTCTCCCATGATGCAGCGGAAATGGTCCTGCCAGGCGGCCACGTGGGCTTCCCAGACCGAACCCGGTGCGGTGATCCCCATGATGCAAATCAGAGGATCTCCCGATCCACATTCCTCGTAATACATTTGAATTCCGTTGGTCTCGACGTGTGGCATGAGCGTTTCGTTTATTGATAGAGTTTCAGCTAAGGGAGGCGTTGACGCCTCTCCGCGATGCTATACCGGGAAAGCACAGGCCGTCCAAGCAAGAAATCCGGCTTCCGGATGGAGAGTTCTCACGATCCCGAGGCACCCGCCAAGCGCGCCGGAGGATCATCGAAATGCAAATGATAGGGTTTGGCCATCTCCGGGTAGGAAAACCCAAAGCCCGACTCATACTCATAGCGTGTGAAGAGCTCCAGATCGCGATACTGCGAGAAACGCTTGGATGCCATGTCCGCCGCCCGATCGCGCAGAGGACCGAACTCCTGGGGATTCAAGTAGTAGAAGAAGCGTTTCTTCGGCATGCCATCAGCCGCTGGAGAGATCACACCCAAGCGCGAGAACGGATCCGAATCCAGCAAGGCGGCTACTGTCTCATGGGCCATGGGCTCATGGATCTCCACGCGGCTCGTCACCCAGGCCAACGCCTCAGCCGTGGGCGCGGGCAACGGACAGGTGAGAAATCCGCCTGCTGCCGCAGGGGCCAGCACCTTGCTCACCACCTCGTTAGGATTGACGTCATCGATCCCCGGCCAGGACCGAATCGCGAGCAACAGCACGGGCAAGGAGAGATGTTCCGAACGCTCAAAGACAACGAGGCGCCCCTCCGACACGACAAGAAATTGGTAGAGGCAAAGGAGCAATTCTCCCACTTCCGCGACCCGCTCGGGCTCGATGCAGAAGTCTGCAATCAAGGTGCTTCCAGTCTCAAAGCTACCCAACTGATCCTCGAAATACTTTGCAAACCCATGTGGCCCCTTGGCACTGAACTCGTGACTGCCCAGATACTTGGACTCCTCCTGCTTCAGCGCCCGTGCCAACGCCTTCTTCAACGCCGTGGACGGCATCTTTGCCCTGCCATTCTCCAAATGATGGATCCACGACGCCGAAATCTTCCGATCCGTACCCAAAGCATGGTCCGCATTCAGGAGGGCCGCCAAGCCCTTGAGCGAAAGCCCCTGGGCCACGCGATCCGCCTGGATGACCGATCCCAAATCTTCGAGTGTGGCAGCGTCCGGCAAAGTTAGTTAAGGCATCTTAAGTAGTTTCTATCAGCCTGCATCAAGTCTGTCTCAAACCACTGCAAACATGCCATTGTCTGAGACATCATTCAAGTTTTATCAAAACATCTCAGGAAATTCACAAACAGATCACGGGGCGCTCAGTTGACACCAAGATATGCAAAGCAACTCGCACTCTCCGACACCCTAGTCCTCAACACATGGGAGTCCTCGTGGCCAAGAAATCGATCCATCACCCGCTGAGCAGCCTCATCATCGCCCTACGCGCGACGTTGATCGTCCTCGTCGGTCTTCATTTGGTGCTCCCCTCGTGTCTATGCCAGGTGCTTGCGGTCTTGGGTCTCAGCCCGGATCCACAGCCAGACCATCTGCAGCATCAGATCCAAGCGGTCTCGGACATCAGTAATGACGCCATCCTACCCTGTCATTGCGATGAACCCAATCCGAAGAACGCGGAGATTCCTCGGGAGACCTCATTGCCTACGGGAGTCCCTGTCACCGATATCGTCGATCATGCTGATCACGTTCCCTTGTTAGGGACCCGATCCCTCACACGCTCCTCACGAGCTCCGCCTGATCGACCGATTCCCACGGCGCCGAGTCGTGCCTGGATCCCTGTCTACTTGCTTTGATCTGAAGTGAAATCGCCGCGCTTGCGCCGTTCGCCAAGCGCCGAGCGATCCCGCCGTACCCTGCCCAAGTCACCCCTTGGGCTGTCATGAACCGTCTCATGACTGCGTCTCCTTTCACTTCAATCACCCATGTTCAGGTCTACCCATTTCATATTTCTTTCATTCATTGTCAGTTCTCTCTGGTCGCCGTCGCTTCGCGGAGAAGTCGCCCCTAACGTTCCCACCCATCTTACCCTCGCCGACGCTCTATCATTGACGCTTGCGAGGAATCGCGAACTCGAAGCGTTCCATTGGGAAATTCGAATCCACGAAGCGGATGCCTTGCAAGCCGCCCTGCGACAGAATCCCGAACTTTCTGTCGAGGTTGAAGACGGTCTTGGTTCAGGTGCCTATGACGCCTTCGACGTCGCGCAGACCACTGTCTCCCTGAGTCAGACGATCGAGACCGCGGGGAAACGGTTGAGACGCCTGCGCCTCGCGGAAGCAGGAACGAAGCTCGCGAAACAAGACTATGTGCTGAAGCGATCGCGGATTCTCAACGTGGTGACCAAGGCCTTTCTCGATGTGTTAGAAAGACAACAGGAAGTGGTCTTTGCAAGTGACCTGCTGCAGATGCAGCGCGAGCTCCTGGCCGCACAGATCGACCGCATTGAGGCAGGACGCGCGGCTGAATCGGAGCGGGAAATGTCCGCTCCCGCAGTGGCCCTGGCAGAACTCAATGTGCGCGAAGCCGAACAGCAGTTGGCCTCCGCTCAGCTCGCTCTTGCCAAATTCTGGGCCAGCGAATCGCCTCGGTTCCATACCGCCGTCGGCTCGCTGGAACTACCGGAATCGCTGCCCTCGCTTTCGGCTCTGCGCGCACAACTCACGGCGAATCCGATCCTCGGCTATCACCATCTGTTATTGAATCAGCATCGGGCAGCGCTTGCATTGGAACGTTCCTCGCGCTTCTCGGATGTGGATGTGTCGGTTGGTGCCCGCCGATTTGAGGACACGGATGATCATGCGCTCACCTTTGGCGTCTCGATTGCCCTGCCGCTGTTCAATCGGAATCAGGGGAAGATTCGCAAGGCGGAGGCCACTCTGGAGAAAGCCAAAGCCGAGCAGGCTGACATGCTCACCAATCTCGGCAACGCCCTCACAGGTGCGCATCAAGAATTGGTATCAAGCCATGCTCAGGCGCACATCTTAGCCACCGAAGTCGTGCCTGCAGCGAGTAATGGATACGATCTCACGCGCGAGAGCTTCCGTTTGGGGAAGGCCAGTTACCTCGAACTCAGGCAGGCACAAACCACCGCCATCGAAGCCCGTCAGAAACTCTTTCAAGCCCAAGTCCGCTATCACAAAGCCAACGTCGATCTCGAGACGCTGACTGGACGAATCAACTAACATCTCACCATGAATCTATCAACACTTACCGTGGCAGGCATGGCCCTTTGCGCCCTCGTTGCCTGCGATCAAACCCTGCCAACCATCGACACCGACGCTGACCCAAGCGGGGAAACGAGCGTGCTTCAGGTGGCACCCGAAGCCCTGCGCAACGCCCAACTCGGCTACGAGAAGGCTTCCTCTCACCCGATTCAGGAACGAATCAGCGCCTATGGCGAAATCACACCGCAAGCCGATAAGATGGCGTCCATTGTGAGCCGGGTGAGCGGGATCGTCGTGGACATTCGCAAACAGTTAGGAGAATCGGTTGATGAAGGAGAAGTGGTTGCGGTGCTCGAAAGCCAAGCCCTTGCGGAAGCGGTGATGCGCTACTTGCAGGCCGAATCAACGTTAGAGGCGGCAAAGAAAGCTTTCGCGCGAGAGAAGGAGCTGTTTGGGAAGAAACTGACTTCTGCGGAGGCATACCAAGGGGCTGAGCAAGCGTTGCAAACCGCCAAGATCACCCATGCAACGACGCGGCAATCGCTCCAACTGCTTCACTTTGAAGAATCGGAGCTGCATGCCTACCTCGATGCGCCCGAGTCTGCTGATCTCACTCGGTTCCCCATTCGCTCACCCTTGAATGGCGTAGTGACGAATCGTGAGATCCATCGCGGTGAAGCCGTGGCTGCCGACGCGCCCCTCTTTAAAATCGCGGATTTGGAAGAGGTCTGCGTTCACTTTCACGTTCCGTTAGAATCTGTTCGCTACCTTGAGAAGGGAGGGCTCGTGAACGTTGCGGACGACAGCGCTGCTCAAGCAGCTGATGCCACGGTGACCTTCGTTTCGCCCATCGCAAGTGAGAGTAGCCGGACGGTCACAGTGAGAGCAGCTCTCACAAACACGCAAGGCCACTGGCGGCCTGGAACGCCCGTGACCGTGACCATGAAGCGCACGGCAGCTAACGCTGCCATCGCCATTCCGAGCGATGCGCTTCTCGATTACGAAGGTGGCTACGTGGTCTTCGTCCAGGAGCGTGAGGGTGTCTTTCATTTGCGCGAAGTGGAGCCCGGGAGACGGGATGACGCCTTCGTGGAAATCAAATCCGGCCTTCGAGAAGGCGAAACCGTCGTCACTACCAATGCCTTTGCGTTGAAAGCGCTTTGGCAGTCTCAAGGAGCTTAGTTTAGTCATCATGTTAGCCAAGTTACTCAAGTTCTCGCTCAGCGAACGCTTTCTCATCGTCGTCGTGGCTGCCGTGCTAGGCGTATGGGGATTCACCTGCTACCGGCAGTTGCCCATTGATGCGTTTCCTGACATTTCCAACACGCAGGTACAAGTCATCGTCAAAGCGCCCGGCATGACGCCGGTAGAGGTCGAGCAGCGCATCACGAACCCGATCGAGGTGGAGGTGCGCGGCATTCAGAATCAAACGATTCTCCGATCGATGACGAAATATGCCCTGTCCATCGTCACGATCGATTTCACCGATAGCACGGATATCTACTGGGCACGTCAACAGGTTTCCGAGCGGATCAGTCAAGTGTTAGCCGGATTGCCTGACGGCGTGGAAGGGGGGCTTGCGCCGATCACCATGCCTATGAGCGACATTTATATGTTCATGGTCGAAGGCGACGGCTATACGAATATGGAGCTACGCGGGATCCTAGACTGGATCATCCGTCCGCGGCTACTCTCCGTCGAAGGCGTGGCCGATGTGAATGCGCTAGGGGGTGAAGTGCGGAGCTACCAGGTGACGCCTCATCCCGAGAAACTCGCTTCCTACGATCTCACCATAGCCGATGTCGTGACAGCGTTAGAAGAGAATAACCGGAACACGGGTGGTGATCGTTTCACCCGACACCATGAAGTCATTCTCATCACGACCGTGGGGCAACTCACCAATATCGAGGACATTCGCGGCATTCCGATTGCCACTCGGGACGGGGTGCCCATCCACATCCACGACGTCGCCTCCGTCGAGGTCGGCGCGCTCACGCGATACGGCGGAGTGACGGCACACGGGGCCGGCGAGGGCGTGGAAGGGCTGGTGCTCAACCGGCGCGGAGCAAATAGCAGACGTACCATTGAGGGCGTGAAACGCGTGCTTGAGGAGGTGAAACCGTCGCTGCCCGATGGCGTTCGTATAGTGCCCTTCTATGATCGCAGTGATCTCATCACTCAAGCGGTGGGCACCGTGGAATCGGCCTTGATCCAAGCCGTGGTTCTTGTTCTTGTCGTGCTGCTAGTATTCCTCGCCAATATCCGAAGCGCAATCAGCGTTGGGATCATCCTTCCGCTCACCGTTCTCGGAACCTTCGTTCCCATGTACTACGCAGGTCTCACGGCCAATCTGATGTCGCTGGGAGGGATTGCCATTGCCGTCGGCATCCTCGTGGATTCAGCCGTCGTGATGGTGGAGAACATTCACGGGCGTATCCGCGGCACGAAAGGAGGCGAACGCCTTCGCGTGGTGTGGGCTGCCTCCAGAGAAGTCGCCACCCCCATCGTTTCCGGAGTGATCATTATCGTCGTCTCTTTCCTCCCCATTCTCAGCCTCACAGGGATCGAAGGGAAACTCTTCCGTCCGCTGGCTTGGACCGTCGTCATTGCGTTGACCATGTCCATGATCCTTTCTCTCACGGTCATTCCTGTTGTCTCCAGTTTGATCATGAACGGTGGTAAGGAGGGCGGAAACGCGCTCCATCGCGTGCTCAATCGTCTCTACGAACCAATCGTTCGTCTCGCCCTACGCCAGCGAAAGCTCGCTGTAGCGGTCGCTATCTGTTTGCTAGTCATTTCCGGCTTTCTGGCGACTCGCACGGGCAAAGAATTCCTACCGTATCTCGATGAAGGAACCCTCGTCGTACAGTTCGAGAAATTGCCGAGCATCTCCCTTGAGAAATCGATGGAGATCGATGATGCCATTGCTAGGGAATTGATGCAATTGCCAGAGGTGACGGGCGTCGTCTCACGTGTAGGTTCGGATGAATTGCGGCTAGATCCCATGGGGCTCAACGAAACGGATGTGTTCTTAGTCACCAAGCCGCGATCAGAATGGACCGTTGCCAGCCAGGCCGAGTTGGAAGCGCAGATGCGCGCCATCATCGAGAATCACCCGGGCGTGATTTATGGGTTTACCCAACCCATTGACATGCGCGTCTCGGAGATGATCTCGGGATCCTCGGCGGCGGTGGCTATCAAGCTCATGGGCGACGATCTCGCCGTGCTAGAATCCAAGGCCAAACAGATTGAGAGCGTGGTGAATGGTATTGATGGCGCGATCGATGTCAGTCGCACGCCACTGCGGGGTCAGATGTACCTCAGCGTGCGAATGAAACATCGAGAACTCAGCCGTTTAGGAATCAGCGTCGATGATGTGAATCAGTTAGTCGATCACGCCGTGGCTGGCGTTCAGGCAACCGAGGTGATCGAGGGAAATCGTCGGGTTCCCGTCATGGTGCGTTATCCGGAAGATTTGCGAAGTTCGCCCGAAGCCCTCTCCCGACTGCGCCTCAAGCCGAAAAGCGGCGAAAGCATTCCCTTGGCCTCTATCGCCGAGATCGATGAGGAAGATGGCCCGGTGCAAATCGAACGGGAGGATGGCAAACGCCAAGTGGTGATTGAGGCAAATGTACAAGGGCGCGATGTGGTCGGCTTCGTTGATGAAATCCGTCAAACCGTCGCTGCAAAGGTCTCCTTACCGCCAGGCTACTTTGTCCAATACGACGGCCAATTCGCCAATCAAGCGCGCGCCAGTCAGCGCTTGGTGCTTGTCGTTCCCGTCTCGCTCTTTCTCATCTTCATGATCCTGCTCTCGACATTCAATTCGATGCGCCAGGCACTGCTCATTCTTTGCAATGTGCCCTTCGCCTTCATCGGTGGCATCCTGCTTCTCTACGCCACGGGAATGTATTTGTCGGTCCCAGCTTCGGTCGGATTCATTGCGTTGTTAGGGCTCGCCGTCATGAACGGTGTCGTGCTGATCAATCACTTCAATCAGCTGCGGAAACAAGGCGAGCAGGATTTGGAAGCGATCGCCGTGCAAGGAGCCACGCGCCGATTGCGCCCGGTGCTCATGACGGCGATTCTCACCGTCCTCGGGTTGATCCCCCTCCTTCTCGCCACGGGTCCCGGATCCGAAGTCCAGAAGCCCCTCGCGGTGGTCGTCATTGGCGGCACCTTCTCCTCGACGATCCTCACCCTCGTGTTGCTTCCGACCCTTTACGTATGGATCGAACGCCGTGCGCTCAAGCACGGAGCGCAAGCCGATGAATCGGAGGGGTGGCACCTCTTGAGCGAGCCCGTCGGCCAACGTTAGAAATCGCCGATGCCCACGCCATCGCTACGTGTTCGAGCACCCAATGCGGAGAGTATGGCAAGATACGCATCGCCAAACCGTCATTTCACAACTATATAACGATACAAACGAAAACCTAACGCCATCCATGAAACTGAAATACCTCCTCATCTCTTCAACTCTCATCTTCACAGCCCTATCGTCGGCCTTGGCTCAGCGTGGCATGCCTCAAGCCAATCGGGATACCATTCACGCCCTCTTGGCAGCGCACGACCAAATCAAACGCGAAGTCAAGGTGACCGACGACGGCTACACCGCCACCACGACATCGGAAGACCCGAACGTCGCCGCGACACTCCAGCGGCATGTGGGCCAAATGGACGCTCGCATGAAGAAAGGGCTCATGGTGCGCCGTTGGGATCCCGCCTACGTCGAATTCGTCAATCACTATGACGATATGGATATCACGATCAAGAAGATCGCGAATGGCGTGCAGGTCATTGGCAAGGGAAAGACCGAAGACGCCAAGAAAGTCCTACGCAATCACGCTGGTATCATTACCAAACTCGTCGCCCATGGCATGGAAGAGGCCCATAAAGAACACGCAGCGGTGTTATCGGCAACCGCGGATCCCGCAACGGAAGAGCAGGCCGAGACGCCCTGCTGCCAAGCCAAGGAGAACAGCAATGCTTGCTGCAAAGAGAAAGGGCCCAAGGGAAAGGCAAACTGTTGCGCTCAAGATACCAAAGCGAAGGAGACGAAATCATGAGAACGCCCACCACACTCTTCATCATGGCTGCCACGCTCATGCCAGCGTGGAGTCTTACTCAGAAGGAATCCGAGCTGGTGCTCTTCATGAGACAGGAAGAGCAGTTGGCCCATGATGTCTACGCTGCGCTCTTTGAGAAGTGGGGGCAGAGTATCTTTTCTAACATTGCCCGATCTGAATCTCGGCATGTGGATTCGGTGAAAGGACTCATAGCCAAATTCAACCTAGATGACACCACTCCCAGCGAACCTGGCACTTTCACCATCCCGTCCTTGCAGACCTTGCACGACGACCTCTTGGAGAAGGGCGAACGCTCGCTGATCGATGCGTTACTGGTTGGAGTGCTTATCGAAGAGACTGATATCGCTGATCTCACCGCTGCTATTGAAGCAAGTGAAGATGTTTCAGTCATTTCCGTCTTCTCCAACCTTCGCAGCGGCTCAGAAAACCATCTGAGATCATTCAATGCTAAACTAGCGCCTCTCTACACCAAGCTTTCAGAACCATCACTTGAGGTTACCTTCGACTCCAATCGCGATCCCGTCCTCAGTTGGGGAAACGTGTCGGAAGGCGCTCAAACAATCCTCATCGAACGGCGCCCTGTAGGAGGCGTATGGACAGAAATTCATGCATCGCCTGTCGATACCCTCACTCATATCGACACGGAATGCAGCGTTGCCGCAACCGACTATCGGCTCCGAATTGAAAGCAACTACGAGTCTTACGCTTCCGATCCTGTCCGCTGTCTCAGGCCATTCTCAACCTACCATGCCTGGGCTAGCTTCGCCATTGGGACGGCTTCCGACATAGACGGAACGGAACAGGGAGATCCAGATAGGGATCAGATTTCAAATCTGGTGGAATATGCCATGGGCTCTGACCCCACCCGTCCGGAATCCGCTCCAATCGTCTCCGCTTCAATGGTCGGCGGAAAGCTGACCATGACAGGCTATTGGAGAGCAGAAATGAGCGCTCTTTCTATGAGTCTAGAATCTTCTGGCGATCTGATGGAATGGACGGTCACATCTCCTCTGGCACAGACTGTCAGAGGCGTTGGTATTGGAATCGAATCTTTCCAATTCAGTATCGCAAATGATCATGGCAATACTCGATTCGCTCGGCTGTCACTCAACCGCGCCCCCTGACTTCTGAAGATGCTGCGGTCCTCACGGAGGCTTTCTCCGCAGTCCGTATCCGAAATGAGACCGCTGCCATCGGCAGCGGTGGTGGCGTGCGGTTTTCCCGCCTCTTTTCTTATGTTCGGTTCAGTGCAGCTACGAGGTCTCGGACGGTGACTAAATCACTTGGAATATTAATGGACGGAGATTCTAGTGCTTCTGGGTGAGTTCTTGAGATCAGATGAAAATACAGTTGCGGCAAAAAGAAGGAAAAACCATACGTATCCTCAAGATCGTCACCCGGAAACACTCGATCTTCTGGCGCATTAAAGAATTCTGCCAACCCACGCCTCGTCTTGATTGCAGTCGGCGCAGACCAATGAGGGAACTCGGCGGCAAAGTCGGCTTCGGCCTGTGGTGATCTCTGTGTGAGAATGCGCCTTACATTGCGTAGCTTTGATCTGGATTGTACTTGGTCACGCACGCCAAGGATTGCAGTAGAAAAAGCTGCCATTCCCCCGAATGACGCAGCCATGGTCAATCGAAACGCCCAAGTTTGATCGGGATCAAAGGCGGAAAAGATGAGTGCGAGAATGAAGAAGACAACTCCGACTGTGAGAGCAAGCGCGAGCATTTCCTAGGCGATTCAAGTAGAGACACCGTTACCGGGTGCCCCTCGCAGATTCCTGCGTGCGGTTATCCCGCACAGGGCTCCTCAGAAGACCTATCCGGGTCGGCTTGCTGATTGTTGGCATTCGTTTGTCCCTCATTCGGTCTTACATTAGACGTACATCATGCTGGAGACAAGCTCAGGCTCGCGACCGCTGTTCATCAGCTCTATGTCAGAGGGACAATTCACGACGACGTGATCGGACTCACTTACCGTGAAGAGTTGACCCTGGAATGGATGCGTCGGCGGGTACGCCTATACTGCCTACTGGAAACAGTGGGGACGCTCCGCACTCGACGCAAGAATCTCCAATCTCCTTCGGATGGGAATCGGCCGACGGGAAATGAAGAGGGCCTCACGGAGCCGCAAAGGTCCATGGCGAATGAGTCAGCATCGTCTGGTCCGCATCCCTATGACCAACGATTGGCTGGGCAGTCAGCGAGTGCCCTCGATTGCAGAACAGAACAATGGATCCACGTCAATTACCCTAACAGGTAATCTAGCGTCTCGGAACCGCCGTGCTACGGACCCGTATGGCCGGTGGTGTGGGGGTAGCAGGTTCAAACCGGTTCGAACCCTGCTTCTACCCGATTCGGCTTTCTGGTGTTCGCTCTCATAGTTCAAAAGACAAAGTGAGATGGAGCCCAGTCAAATACCCCAGTTCTGTTCCAGCAAAATGAAGTCCAACCTCCTTGTGGGGCAATAAAATGAAATTCGCTCCACCGTTCAACGAACTCGGAGAATGAACCAGCTACCATGAATCCGTCGCACAAACTGACATCCTGTGCCCAATCGAGTGCCTGATAAAACTGCACCCTACCGCTCGAATCCAAACACAGGAAGTCGCCACCGCCTAAGAAACCATAGAACGGTATCCAGTGTTTCCGCCTTGCTGCCTCTTCGCGCAGCTGAGTAGAGTCAACGCCGGAAGAGTTCGACAGATCTTCGTCGATCGCAGTAGAGAAGCCCTGACCGCTGATAATGTAGTCCGAAAGATGAATCGGTTCCCAGCCGTATAGGGAAGATTGTTCCGACGCATCAGGACGAAATTCAAAGGCATCTCCAACTTCCGAGAAGAAATCTCGCAACTCCTGCGGCATCGGTTGGTCGGTCTTCTTATCTGCCATCAGCAAGTCTTCTTCTGATATGGTGCCTTTGTAGTTCCCAAGAGCGGCATTCAGTCCTCGTTGGCTCAGCGCTTCTCGTGCCGCAAAAAATCGCTCTTTGAACATGTTTTTCTTAGCCGAGTGAGGTAGAGACACCCGTTACCGGGTGCCCCCCTCGCAGATCCCTACGTGCGATTTTCCCGCACAAGGCTCCTCAGAGAGACGCGCACTCGGCTCGGTTGCCGCCAATAGCTTCGCAGCTCCTTGCCCTAATGCAAGCAGGGTGCGTGACACTGTGTATCGAGAGCATTCCTCTCCCGCAGTGAGTGCTTTGCTTGCGTTGCCTCTCTGCCCTCCCCTTCGCCTTGTGATCGGTCCTACCGTCTCTGACTACTATGGGTGGGTCTGACTGGTCTGACTCCTTCTCGCTCCCGCCTGCCTCTTCTCTCGTTGATGGCGGACGACCTGCTTACACAGGGACGGCGACAAGGCCTCCCGAGTTCGAGGTGCCTCACTACTGACCTTAAGCTCAGTGTGAGGTTCATCTGGTTCGCTTCTTTGTGAACATGCCACGATCTTACGCGACCCCGGTGGAACCCTCTCATCCTTGCCAAAGCGGATGGGAGGATGCTGCCTTCCCCTTGACGTTACAGGGTCGGCTTCACACATCTCGCAT
>JAUIAH010000043.1 GCA_030425385.1 Verrucomicrobiia bacterium
CCATAGTTCCCTGGGGAATATGTCGCCCGAAAGTTATCTCAATCAGTACTTTCAAAACGAGAAGACACACCTAAACTAACAATGCGATCTGTTTGATTTGTGTCCACTTTTTCGGGGGAATACCAGAGGGCTGCAAACCAAGTTTAAAATTGCGTTGTCAACTCATAGTCCAGGCCCTCATTCCGTCGTAATCGATCAGCCAAATGATTTAGTGATCTCTGACTTTTCAGGCGCGCTCCAAAGTGATAAACAGATCTTAGTAACGAGCGAGAATGATGATCTCTTTCAAGGAGAGAGTGATGGCCCGGATGAGCAAGATTCTAACCTGAACAATGGTTTTAGAGGTGACCCTACGCATCGGATTTCATCACTTAAAGATACTATCAAGCTTGAAATATCATATGATGGCCAGCCCCTATCTGTTATTAATCGTCCAGTAATCCAAGACTGGAGCAAGGTTATGAAGGTAACGGCGAGAGCCGTCGTATTTAGATTAGAGGCAGGCGGAACTCCTGCTGTTTCTAACCAATACGTTATGGACGACGTGTCTCGGGCCAATCGAAGGTTAGCGCAAGCAAACATTATGGTAGAGATTCCTGGAATTAACGGGGTTGCCAATATTGAGCTTGTAGATCCAGAAGAGCCATTGATCAATGAAGGGCTAAGGCACTCAGCTTTGTTTAACAATACACTGATTAGACGAATACCAAGCCCATTCCGGCGCGTGATAACAGACTACACGACTAAAGATAAGGAAATGCTGGAACTATTTTATGTGAACCATATCTCGACGTTGAATGCGGTCGGACAATGGGTTCCTTCAGATCAAATATATGCCGCAACTGTCACATCGTTTACGGTGAAAAGCGGGAGATTGCCGTTGGAGTCACGAGGTTGCGTGATTCTTCCTAATCAGTCTTCCTATAACGGTCCAGATATTCATCCGAATGCACCTGCCACCATAGAGGACAGGTTCTCTATAGTAACTGCTCATGAAATTGGCCATGCGTTATCAGACCAGGGGCACTACAACGGAGATCCTCCTCCGATTCCAGGGCATGCTCAATGGGCAAGCCCTATTCAGGATGGGCACTTTCAATGGAATAATCTAATGATGCGTGGTGCCATGGCCTTAGATGTCGGCGAAGCTCATGGTCCGAGACGGCTATGGGACCATCAAGTTGTATGGTTGCGCAATGGAGCTCTTACTCTATCTCCGTAATGATATGTCTTTAGCCCACGCTTAAGGATTGAGAATATGCTGCCTTCGACAGCCAGACTTCGAATTCTATGTCTTACAGTGATGGATCTGATATATGGGCTATCCTGTTTGTCGTTTTCTCAGAATGGCGATCTGGTTGCGCTTAGTGATGTGCCAGATTCCTCTCCGCTTTGGAGAGAAACGTTTGAGAGTGTATATGCGACTGCAGATCAAGAGGGCTTGGTGTTGAAAGCCAAGGAGCTGTATTTTTCGGAACGCCTTCGGAGTAATCGACTCATGTATGAACTAATGGCGCGCCGTGGAGATCTTTTCATCCGAGAAGACATCCGAAACGTACTCAATCAAGGGTGGCAAAACCGTAGAGAAGCAAATTTCTATTATTGGTGTTTTCTTGCGAATTACTATGGGGAAGAAAGGGAGGCGGACCGCTTGATTCAAGTGATGCAAGAACAAGGTATCGCCCACTATTCTTGGAGCGCATTGCTTGAGACGGGGAATCGGAGTCACTTCGACATTGCCAGGGAATTGGTTGCTCAAGGGCGCTATGACGATGAGAATGGGCTTTTGCGAGGATGGACGAAAGCGACTTTCTTTGAACAACTGGACAATGCTGAAGCTGTGATGGATGATCCCAGTCGCCTCTACCGCCTTAATCACGCACGTAATGCGGCACAACACCTTTTGGTATGGCCGCCAAAGAATCGAGACACCTTTCATCGATCGATCAGTGGTAATCACAAGCTATTTCTAGAAACGCTGAATCAGTATCCTGGTGTGTTATTGGAGTTGATTGGGGACGATGTATATAATCCGTATATACTAGGCCAATTGATAACACAAGTAAGGGGCTACATTGAAGTCAACATGCTTCATGATAGGTTGTTAGCGCGTTATTTGGAGGAGCTCGATGCGAGGGGTGAAGATATTGTAGATCGGGTGGCATTAGCGCGGAGAGTATTGGCGAAAGATGTGGCTGTGCATCCGTCGCCGTTTCGTGATAGGCGCGGTGAATTGCAGGAAGTGCCTGATGTAAAGGCAAGCAAGGGAAGCCGTGTGATATGGAAGTGGCTGTTGGGAGTTTTAGTGGCAATGACTATTGGAGGCTACTTGATTTTTCTTTATCTGAAGAACCGTGGGTCGTGAGTTAAAGCCCTATAGAACTTAGCGAGGCGCCTCCTACCGTAAGAGGGTCCGATCCTATAGGCTGCTTCGAAAGGCTCACGCAACGCCGCAACGCTCGCAACGCTCGCAACGCTCGCAACGCTCGCAACGAAATGACCAATGCGGAACTTGATTCAACCAAGCTTTCATCGCAGACCGCCACACTCCTTATGAGCCATTCTTCATCATGCTTTGCGAGCGTTGCGGCGTTGAGTGCCATCTGCACTTCGTTACTCTTCTATTTGACAGTTTGCGTCGGTTAGATGATTGAACTGAGTCGGCCTTTGACTGATTGATTCGTTGAAATGACAGTGTTTGGTCACCAATGTGATGCATTCTGCCAGTGTCGTGGATCGCTCCTGCGATCCAACTTTCCGGGAGAACGCGTTGGATAGGAGCGATCCACGACACTCAGCCAACGTTTCTTACAGCACTGTCTCCTTCTGTCAGAATTCTGCCATTGATGCGAATCGTTACGATTTCCTGCTAGTCGCTTCCACATGCAACTTTCTGACCATCTGTTTGTTAAAGAAATCTGACTCTAGATTTGCGGTTTCTGATTGAGAATTAATAATACACAATGAGAACTCTGTGGATATATCTCCCATTCATGGCTCTATTTTCAACAGGCTTAGCACAAGAGATCGACATTGAAAGAGTGGCGATGGAGTGCTCCTCGCGGCCGGCCCGCGAGGTCAAGAGGAATGATGTGCCTATAGAGTTATTCGAAGGAGTGATTAACTATCTGCGCGATAATGGCTATGATCATCATCTGTTGCGTCTGGGCGATCCACAATCTGTGGCAAAGCTTGTTGGGGGTTATAGGGAATCAGAGGGCAAATCAAGAGGTGCGAAATTGCGTCTAAAGAAAACTTTTAGTCCTTGGGCGGCTGGAAAACTTGGGCCGAGTTTATTCGTTGATGAGAATGTGAATAACAGATTCTGGATCGATGGAGAGACCGCAGACATGGATCTAGGGGAATCTCATACAACTGCGAAACTCATCATCCATATTCTCATTGAAGCACCAGAGATTCCTAGGAATGTGAAACGATGGGTAAAAGAATTAGACGGTCGTAATCCAGTCGATTTGCTACAAGGTATGCGGCTATGGTGGAAAGAGAATGAGGCGCGGTTAGATTTGAAACGTTGGGAGAGATTAGAGCCACCAGAAGATTGGTCGGGAGCGTCTACTGGTATCCCGTTAAGAATAATGAATACAAATCACAAGAGCAGCAGCAGTAAACCAAATGTTTCGGAGGAGCCTGAAACGGACACTGCTACAGAAAGGTATTCCGTGGCGTTGATGGCGTGCTTGGTGATCTTGTTTGTGGCATTTGCGTACATTCTGCATCAGCGATTGGGGAACCGTTCGACAGAAATCTAAGTCGGCAACGATCAGGATGGATTTTGGATTGTCAAACCAGTAAACCACGACCATGAACATTTCGACGCTTTTCATGGGTTTGGCGATTGCACTGCTTTCCCTCACATCGGCCTTTGGGAAGATTCCAGAAGAGAGGCTTGCCGTTCTCCTTGATGCAATCGTCGATGAGGTGGAAGAATGGCCACTCTCTGAGATGGAACAACGCCTAAACGAATGCTTGCAAGCGCGTTCCAATGTGGAGTTGAGGTCCATTGAGGGTGATCCCCACATGCCAGAGATCATGTTTGCTGCGGAGCTTCATCTCGGAGAGGCTCTTTTGAAAGGGGTTCCAATTGAGAGTGAGCGAGAGTATCAGGAAGTGGTTCGCTTTGTGACTGGGTGGGATCGATTGGGGCGGGAAGCGCGAGAATCGACTTTGGCGGCTGAGGTCATTCGATCGATCGTGGCGACGCGTGCACGCAACCACGAGAGGCGGCGCTATGACTTCTTCATTCTTGGAGCCGTGATTGATTGGACCGGGTCGGAAGCCGAGCATGTATCGCTGGGTGCGTGTTTTGGAGCAGATTCAGGTTTCGACTGGGATGAACTATACTCTAGTAAAAGTGTGTTTTATCAGTTGTTTGCCCTCCAGGTGTCCCCCGAGGTGATTGAGGATACGGATCGATTGGCAAGCATCGCCCACGAAGCGATTGACCGTGAGTATTCCTGTTTTGAGACCGCAGGCTATCGAATCATTGCACAATCAGACATTTCAAATGATGAGAAGGTTGAGCACCTCAAGAATGCGATCAAGCGAAACGGTTGGCCAGTTGATGATGGTTCTCATTTCTCGGTACATCAAGGCTGGGATATCAATCAGGGGATTGCTGGAGGCTATTCGCCTGGGACGCAACTGACGAATTTGACAGGAGATCCGAGTTGGCGGGCGAAGGAGCCACAGACGGATTGGAGAGTGAAAGAGAGGCGAAAGGCGAAGCAATTGGACAGATTGTTGGGCGATCAGCGGAAGCGCCGTGTGACAAGAATGTTGTCTTGGATGGCCGTTGGTTTGACTCTCATGGTGTTTTGTTGGGTTGGCTACCGCCGCTTCGGCGTGAAACGGGGACAGGCCAGCGGCGTGGTAGGTGCTTCTACTGAGGGCGGATCAGCATAGCCTCTTGCATCCCGCTGGGTTTGGCGAAAGTGAAGCACCGGATTGAGGATTCTCTCCTCTTCCATCTACATGCCCACCCCACTTCGGGAAGCGACTATGACATGGTCGGGGCTCATGGGAATTCACGAAGAACGCGCATAGCATTCGGTAGATGGCCCGCTGACACGCCTCAATGGAAATTATGCGATTGCGTGGCGAGCGTTTGCTCGAAGAGGAGCGCTTCGATGTGGAGCGCGTAGATGGAAAGGACGTTGTCTTGATTCTGCAAACGCCCTTGGATCTTGAGAAAGGGTTCCTGATTCACGATGAGCCGATAGGCCTCGTAAGTCGGTGCGGGCACGAAGGCGTTGGCCACACCGGTTTCATCTTCGAGACTGACAAAGACATGGCCTTTGGCAGTGCTAGGGCGTTGCCGACAGATGACGAGCCCACCAATGATGACGGTGATGCCATCCTGACCTCGACGCAGATCCGCGGCACGCCAGACCTGCCGGAGACCACGTTCCCGACGCAGCAAGGCCATGGGATGCGGCCCCACCGTGAGCCCCAAGCCAGCATAGTCCGCTTCGAGACGTTGCCGACGATCCATGGGCAGCAGCGGCGCAGTGATGTTATTGTGAGAAGGGTCGGTTATCTCCTCTTCGGTCTGCCTGGTTTCTCGCCAGTTGAAGAGATCACGCTCGACCACTTTCTCTACATGCCAAAGCGCCTCTCGTCGATGCGCCACCAGACCGTTGAGCGCCCCGATCTTGGCCAGGGCCCGCGCCTCATCTTTCTTCAGGCCACTACGCAAGCGAAAGTCGTCGAGATTCCGCCAGGGAGCCTCTGTCCGTGCGTCTAACAAGCGTTCACGGCTTCGTCTAGAAAGGGCGCGCACCTGATGCAGGCCTAACTGAATGGTGTGATCATTGAGGACGCGCGTGTGCCCTTGGGAATCGATGACTGAGACCGGCAAGACGCGGATGCCATGGGCCTTCGCATCCTTGACCAGCGTGGCGGGCGAATAGAACCCCATCGGTTGGTTGTTGAGCAAGCTGGCGTAGAACTCTGGCGCGCGATGCACCTTGAGCCACGCGCTGGCATAGGCTAACAACGCGAAACTGATGGCGTGTGATTCTGGAAATCCGTAGAGCGCAAAGGATTGGATGGAATCGACGATCTGATCCTGAATCTCACGGGAAACGCCTTTCTTCTCCATCGCACGCCGCAACTTGGTGAGCACCTGTTGCATGCGTTCTTCTGAGCGATGGAAGCTCATGGCGCGTCGCAATTCTTCCGCCTCCGACCCCGTGAAATCCGCGATGACCATCGCCATGCGCAGAATCTGTTCTTGAAAGAGCGGCACGCCTAACGTACGCTCAAGGACCGGCTTGAAACACTCCGCGATGTACGTGACGGGCTCCCTCCCATTGCGGCGATTGAGATAGGGATGAACGAGATTTCCCACAATGGGTCCCGGCCGAATGATGGCCACTTCCACCACTACATCGTAGAATTTCTCTGGACGCAGGCGCGGTAAGGTCGCCATCTGCGCGCGGCTCTCGATCTGGAAAACGCCAATGGTATCCGCCCGCTGCATGAGCGCATACGTCGGCGCATCATCCTGAGGAATCTTGGCCAAATCCACCTCGCGGCCAGGCCCGCGCTGGCGACACAGGATGAGCGTGTCTTGAATGGCTGCCATCATGCCCAGACCTAACAAATCCACTTTAATGATCCCGAGATCCTCACAATCATCCTTATCCCACTGCACCACCACCCGTCCCGGCATGGCGGCATTCTCCAAAGGCACCACCGTGTCCAGCCCACGATCCGAGATGATCATCCCTCCGGAATGTTGCCCCAAGTGACGGGGCAATCCATAGACACGATGATAGAGTCGCGTCAACGCTGGGAGCCGTGGATGCTCTGCCGCGAGGCCCGACTGACACACTTGCTCCGCAAAGGCCTCTGGATCCGAAGCCCCGCTGCGCCCAAAGAGATCGGAGAACCGTCCGAGAACATCTTCCGGTAAGTTCAGCACCTTGCCCATCTCTCGCATGGCACTGCGCCCGCGATAGGTGATCACATTCGCCGTCATGGCCGCCCCTCTCGGGGCATAGCGGCGATAGACCTCTTGGATGACTTGTTCCCGGCGATCTCCACTCGGCAAATCGAGGTCAATGTCAGGCCACGAACGGCGTCCTTCGCTGAGGAAACGTTCAAAGAGCAGCTTGCCCGCTACCGGATCTGCATTGGTGATGCCGAGGGCATAACAAACCGCGCTGTTGGCCGCACTCCCCCGCCCCTGCACCAAGATGTCTTCCCGCTTCGCGTAGGTAACGATCTCCCACACGATGAGGAAATAGCCACAAAAGCCTAACTTCTCGATGAGACGCAATTCGTGATCCAACTGCGCCTTCACCTTGGCCGAGAGCGGCTTCCCATAGCGCTGCTCGGCTCCTGCATAGGTCTCGCGACGCAGCACCGTGGCCATCGTTTCCCCCTCTGCCACGGCGTAGTTAGGAAAAGTGTAACCAAGATTCTCTAACGTGAACGCAATCCGATCCGCCAAGCGCTGCGTGTTTGTCAGGGCCTCTGGCAGATCGACGAAGAGCCCTTGCATCACCCGGCCCTGCTTGAGATACCGTTCGCTATTGCCTGCCAGCCGTTGGCCCGCTTCATCCAGATGCACGTGATGCCGCAAGCAGGTGAAGGCATCGTAAAGCTCACGTTCCTCCGGCAAGGCCTGACAGACCCCATTGGTGGCCAGCAACGGCAAGCGCTGACTCGCCGCGAGATCCTGAAGGCAGCGATTCTCATAAACGTCACGCCGCCGCCGATGCCGCTGCACCTCGACATAGACATCCTCCGGCCCAAAGATCCGCACCAGGCGTTGCAAACGCTTCTCGGCCAGAGCCCGCTTCCCCCGTGCCAAGGCCTGCCGCAACGGCCCCTCCTCATCCCCTGTCAGACACACCAAGCCCTCCGCGTGCGAGGCCAATTCCTCCCAGGTAATCACGCTCCCTTCCTGCTTGGGAGCCCGCAACTTCGCCGTCGTCAGCAATCGACAGAGATTCTGATAGCCAGCACGCGTCCGCACGATCACGGGCAGCACCATCTCCCCGGCCATCGTCAATTCCGCCCCCACGATGGCCCGCACTCCCACCTCCCGCCCGGCATGATGCTGGCGCGCCGAACCATAGACCCCATCGCGATCACACAGCGCCAAGGCAGGCATCTCCAGCGCCGCCGCCTGCCGCATGAGCGCTTCCGGAGCCGACGCTCCCCGATGGAAACTGAAGGCACTACGGGCATGAAACTCAACGTAACTCATGATAGAATACTGTTCATTTGAACAGTATTCTCGGATTCCACTTTGGCTACATTCGATTTGCCCAGATTCCTCACTTTCCCCAATCCATGGGAAACGCCGCCCTACCGGAGCCTGTGGGGTCGCGTTGACGTACCGACTGCAGAAGAAGATTCCGATTGGGACAGATCAGCATCAGCACCCTCAATTGGCCGATAGAAGTTGCCACTTTAACCCGTGTGATTCGTAGCGCGCGAACCCCCGATCAAAGGAGATGAGCTGGTGGTTCCCGGCAATCGCAAAGGCTGCCAAGTAGGCGTCCGTCCACCGGTTCGGGCTGGAGGTTTCTCCCTCGCCGAGCCATGGGAAAAGCGGACGGATTCCGGCTGGATCCTGTGTGAAGACGATTCCCGGCTGTGATTGTAGGCAATGCAAAAGCACCACCGCGTCCGCATTGGCAAGCGCTTCGCCACCCATGATTGAGGGATTTGTTAGATGTCTCAACAACGCTAGCTGAGTCACACGGCAAAAGATGAGATCTTCTTGATTGCTTGCCGCCCACTGGCGTGCGGCACCGCTCGCCAAATGGCCATCCCACACGAGTGGTAGCCAGACGTTAACGTCTAAAAACTGAGGCATGGCGTTCCTGGTCTTCTTCACAATCAGCAGATTTCAGCATCTCCACGTTCGCCATCGCTGTTCCCGGTTCAGGAGATTGAATGGTCGGAAAACGAAAGCGCCCACAGGATTCCACGGTGATTCGGTCAGGCAGCGGTGCCTCCTGCAAATCTGGCATCTCCAGCCCCAAGTAAAGCCGGAGCGCCTGATTGACCACATCCTGCATGCGAGCCCCATCCAATGCGGCGCGTGCTCGTGCCTGGCGAAGGAGCGGCTCATCGATATCGACAGTCGTTCTCATAGCCTCATCATGATGCAGAATTCATCAAGATGCAAAGAATCTGCTAGTGTTTCCCCTACTATCCAGTTGAGGGGCTGCGAGCCTTCCAAATGATACACCGGCTACGGAACAGAAGTGGCTTTCACGTCGCTGGTGCCCTCTACTCTGGCGATACGCTTGGCGACCAACGTTGCCCGATTTGCCCAGATTCCCCACTTGCAAAGCGTCTCGACATGCTTACGCTCGCCCTCCCAACACAAACTTCTTCGTCGTCATGTCTCAGCATCGCAGTCTCAAATCTTCCGGTTCCGTGGGCGCCAAACGCAGTGTCCTCAAACGTTTCGAACGGATCGAGTTGCTCAAGAAGCGGGGCAAATGGGAAGAAGGCAAGAGCCCCATCGGCCTGCCCAAGACCCAGCCAGAGGCCTAAGCGCACAGCGCGTCCGCCTACCTGGCATTTCCCACATGAGGCTGAACCGCTTCCTGGCGAGTTGTGGCCTCGGCTCACGGCGTTCTTGTGAAACGCTGATCAAAGAAGGCCGTATCGCCATCAATGGTGAAGTGTGTACGAATCTTGGGCACCGTGTCTGTCCCGAGGAAGTCGTCACCTGCGACGACCGTAAACTCACCACCCGTCGCAAAGCCGTCGTCCTTCTCCACAAGCCGCCCGGTTACACATCCTCCACGCTCGATCAGGAGGGGCGGCAGACCATCTTCGACCTCCTCCCTGAAGAATGGCACCACCTCCGCCACGTGGGTCGGCTCGACCGCGAGAGCGAAGGCCTCCTCCTCCTGACCAACGACGGCGACCTCGCCCAGCGCATCGCCCACCCTCGCCACGGGCTGGAGAAGGAATACGAGGTCTACCTGGATAAGCCTTTCCTCCGAGAGAAGAAGAACGTCCTCCTCCGAGGATTTCCCCTCCTCGAAGGCTACGCCAAGATGGAATCCGTCCATTTCCATACCCGCCGCCACGCCACGGTGGTGCTCAAGCAGGGACTCAAACGGCAAATCCGCGAAATGTTTCTGACCATGGGCTGCCCCGTCAGGCGTCTCATTCGGACCCGCATCGGTCCCCTCACCATGAATGACCTCCCTTCTGGTCGGTGGCGAGTCCTCAGCCCCTCCCAGATTGATGGGCTGGAAAAGCGCCTCGCATCCTAGCAGCATTTCTTTCCTTTAGGCTGGCACAAATTGGATCCTCCGGCATGTTCTGACCCCTCACACCCATATCCAAACCCAATCATCATGTCCGTAGCCAAAGTTACCGAAATCATCGCCTCTTCTAACAAAAGCTTCGACGACGCCATCGATGAAGGCGTCGCCCGCGCCTGCAAGACTCTTAAAAACGTACGCTCTGCCTGGGTCCAAGACCAGCAAGTCAGCATTGAGGACGGCAAAGTCACCCAATACAGGGTCACGCTCAAACTCACTTTTGTGCTGGAGGACTAAGACTACCCAACGCAGCACCAACACTTTCTCAAAAGGCAGGCACTTCGTGCCTGCCTTTTGCCGTACTGAAGTCCCATTGCCGCCATGCGACCATCGAGAAAGCGTGTCTGAAGTATTTCGCCGTGAAAGGTGATCATCCCGCTGATTTAAAAGCTGGATTGCTCCGGCTGCATTCCCCAGCATGTTGCCGATTCCATGAAAGTTCTGACTCGTTCACTTGCCCTTCTCTGCCTCCTGGCGACGCCCCTCGTGGCGGCCCCGAAGAAGATTGTCTTCATTTCCCACCTGAGTTCCCATGGCAATGGCCAGCACGAGTACGCTGCAGGTTGCCAACTGATTGGGAAGTGGTTGGTGGAGGCCTACGGCGAGGATCAGGTGAGCTACGAGCATCATTTGATCTGGCCGGAAGACCCTGAAGCGGCGTTCAACGATGCCGCTACGGTGGTCTTCTTCTGCACAGGCGGAAATGGGCACCTAGTCAACAAACACGTTCGCGAATTCGATGCCGTGATGAAACGCGGGGTTGGATTGGCGTGTCTCCACTACGGCGTCGAAGTGCCGATCGGGCCTCCAGGCAAGGGCATGCTGAACTGGATGGGCGGCTATTTCGAGACCCACTGGTCCGTGAACCCCCATTGGGTGGCAGACTTCGACACCTTCACCGACCACCCAGCAGCCAATGGTCTCACACCCTTCGAATCCAATGACGAATGGTACTTCCACATGCGATTCCGCGGCGACATGGAAGGCATCACCCCCATTCTTTCTGCCAAGGCTCCCGAAGCCACCATGAAACGCCCTGATGGCCCCCATAGCGGCAATCCTAACGTTCGCAAAGCAGTTGCTGCTGGCGAACCGCAACACGTGGCCTGGACCTACCAGAGAGGCACCGACTATGGTAATGGACGCGGCTTTGGCTTCACAGGCTTGCATTATCACAAGAACTTCATCAATGATTCCTTCCGCAAGACCGTGCTAAACGGCATCGCCTGGACTGCCCATTTGGCCATTCCCGAAGGAGGGATCGATTCCGAAACGCCTTCTGAGGAATCCCTTCAGCAATCGATCGTCGACACGGCCAAGCTTTTCGGGAAGGAGATCAAGCCACGCCCCAAGCGTGCTCGCGCGGGGAAAGGCAACGACAAGCAGGCGGAAGCGAAGAAGAAACAGGCTTCCGTCGTGAAGCCCGTCTTCTCATCGGAACCCGTGACCACGCGCACGCCAGGGCATGCGGTTCCCATCGAGGCCGACATCACGGGGAGCCGCAACCTTTACCTCGTGGTCACGGACGCTGGCAACGGCTTCAGCTGCGATTGGGCGAACTGGGTGGAGCCGCGATTGGTAGGTCCCAAAGGTGAGAAGAAACTGACTACCTTGCCATGGACGAAAGCTGAGACTGATTGGGGCCGCACGCGAGTGAATCAGAACGTCTCTGGAGGGGTGCTTCGCGTGGCGGGCAAGCCCCTTGCGGATGGGATCGGCACCCATGCCTTCAGTTTGATTGCCTATCAGATTCCTGACGGATACACCACCTTTCGAGCGTCGGGAGCGCTCGACGACGGAGGATCTCGCCAAGGCGACGCCGCAAGCGTCGCCTTTCATGTTTTTACACAGGACCCTGACAGGTTTCTTCAAGAGCAACGGCAGCGATCCCGTCAGGTTGCCGGAGGTGCCGATGCTTCTCAGCGCCTTCCAGAGAATGCCCTAGCGGCTTTGGACACCCATCCCGATCTCGAAGCCAGCCTATTCGCTGCGGAACCGATGCTCATGAGCCCTAGCAGTATCGACATTGATCATCGTGGCCGTGTGTGGGTCTGTGAGGTGGTGAATTACCGCCGACACCAGGGCAGACGCCCACAAGGTGATCGCATCCTCATCCTCGAAGACACGGATGCTGATGGCAAGGCAGACGTCTCCAAGGTCTTCTATCAAGGAAACGACATCGACTCCGCCCATGGCATCTGTGTGTTAGGCAATCGCGTCCTCGTTTCCGCCAACAACGAGGTCTTCTCCCTCTATGATGATGACGGTGACGACAAGGCCGACCGCAAGGAGGTGCTGTTCACTAACATTGGTGGAAGCCAACACGACCACGGCATCCACGCCTTGATGTTCGGACCCGACGGTCGGCTCTATTTCAACTTCGGCAATGCGGCCAAACGGCTCTGTGATCGAGACGGGAATATCATCACCGACCTCGCAGGCAATCCTGTGGTGGCGGAGCGCAAGCCTTACCAGGAAGGCATGATCTTCCGCTGCGCGCTGGACGGCACTCAAGTCGAAACGTTGGCATGGAATTTCCGCAACAACTGGGAAGTGGCTGTCGACTCCTACGGCGCGCTCTGGCAGAGCGACAACGACGATGATGGCAATCGCGGCGTGCGGATCAATTTCGTCATGGAGTACGGCAACTACGGCTATCGTGACGAAATCACCGGAGCCGGCTGGCGCGCTGATCGCCTTGGCAAGCACACGGAGATTCCGCTCATGCACTGGCATTTGCGCGATCCCGGCGTGGTTCCGAACCTTTTGCAAACGGGGGCTGGGTCGCCCACAGGCATCACCATTTACGAAGGCGAGCGGCTACCTTCCGTCTTCCATGGACAGATTCTCCACTGCGACGCCGGTCCCAACGTATGCCGCGCTTATCCGGTCACCAACGATGGCGCTGGCTACCGGGCAGAAATCGTCTCCATTCTCAGCAGTACGCAAGACCGCTGGTATCGCCCTTCCGACGTGGCTGTGGCTCCTGACGGATCGCTTATCATCGCCGACTGGTATGACCCCGGTGTGGGCGGCCACGGCATGGGTGATCTTGAACGTGGTCGTCTTTACCGAGTCACCCCTAAGGGAAACGCCGCCTTTAAGATGCCGACGATCGATGTCTCCAGCACTGAAGGTGCCATCGCGGCTCTCAAGAGCCCGAACAACGCCGCTCGCTACCTGGGTTGGCAAGCGCTATGTGAGGATGCTGAGGGTCGCCGCGCCGCTCGCACGCTCTTTCGTGATACCGAGGCAGCTCCCTATCATCGCGCTCGCGCCCTCTTCCTCCTCGGATGGCATCGCAAGGCTTGGGTGCCCGCGGCCCTCAACGACAACGATCCTAACATCCGCATGGCCGGCTTGCGGTTGGCCCGCCAGTTCGACAGCAATGTGCTTGAGAGCATCGAACGCCTCGTCCATGATCCCGATCCCCAGGTGCGCCGTGAATGCGCAATCGCGCTCCGTTTCCTCTCAGGCCCCAAGGCTGATGCCCTCTGGGCGCAGCTCGCACGCCAACACGATGGCAAGGATCGTTGGTATTTGGAAGCGCTGGGAATCGGTGCCGACCTTCATTGGGACAGCCGACTCGCGGCCCTCGGCGATGAACTCACCACAGCCATCCTCTGGCGAAGCCGCGGCCGGGAAACCGCCCACAAACTCGTCGCGGCCACTCTCGCCGCCGAAACCGATGTCGAGGTGGAGCGCTTCCTCCGGGCGTTCCATTTCCAGCCTGACAGCGATGCGAAACAAGATGCCCTGTTAGAACTCTTCACGAAAGGCTCCGAGAACGTCGCTGTGCCCGTAGCCTTCATGATCGATCCTCGGCGAATCAGTGACGACACTTCCCTGGCAGCTAAAGCGCAGCGCCTCGTGGAATCCCTAGCGGGATATCCAGCTGCGCTGATACCACTCGTCGCCCGCTTGGGCCTTGAGAACGCGGACGATCACTTTCATCAGCACATTCTCTCTCGCGAGCATCCCGATCAGGAGAGCATCCTCGCTGCCAAGGCACTCCTGCGTGACCCGCGAGCCGTTAAGGCAACGATGAGCACACTGACGGGCGAATCCTTCGCTCGTTTCGGGCGCGCCCTCGGAGCCACCGGCGAAGCCAGGGGCGTGAACGCATTGTTAGGCGAATTGCAGAACGACGACCGCGACCTGGGTAGCCGCCAGGCGCTTGTCGGTTCCCTCACGCTATCCTCTCGTGGCGAGAAACGCCTCCTCACAGAGGCAGAAGCTGGCAGGCTGCCAACCGATCTCCATTTCACGGCAGCTGCGGTGCTCGGCCGCTCTCGTGATCAACGCGTCCGTGAGAGCATCGCCAAGGCGCTCGATCTCCCACCCACGCCGGGCGCCGAGAAGTTTCCCCCGATTCCCCAACTGGTGCAGGTTCACGGAAACCCATCGCAGGGTGCGGCCGCTTTCATCAAAGCCACCTGCGCCACCTGCCACGTCGTCGACGGCAAGGGAATCGACTTTGGGCCCGACCTCAGCGAAATCGGTGACAAGCTCTCTGTGGAAGGCCTCTACGAAGCCATCCTTTATCCTAACAATGCCATCTCTCATGGCTTCCAAGGCATCATTCTCACCGTCGACGACGGCAGTCAATTTGGTGGGTATCTAGTGAGCGAGACCGATGATGAAACGGCCCTCCGCATGCCTGGGGGCATCACGCAAACGATTGAGAAGGCCACCATTTCCAAACGGCACCCAATGGACCAAAGCCTCATGCCTCCCGGGCTCGCCGCCACCCTTTCGACACAAGAACTCGCGGATCTAGTAGCCTATTTGGTCACTTTAAAGAACTAACGAAACCACCGTCCAGACAGGCTGCGATCAACCACGACAGCAGGAGGCGACTGGCTGTCGTGCCTCAAGGGCAGGGATTCGGATAGCGTTCTTGGATCTTGTTTAGCTGGTGGAGGCAGTCCTCGCTGAGGGACGTCAGGCCAGCTTGGAGATTCTCTCGCAATTGGTCGACGGTGCGAGCTCCGAGGAGCAGACTTCCGACGAGGGGTTGCTGCCGAACGAATCCCAAGCTGAGTTGAGTCAGTGTTAGCCCTGCCTGCTTGGCTAACTTGGCATAGGCTTGGAGTGCTGGACCGACGCTCGGTTTGTCGTAGCGATTGAAGCGCGGGAACCGAACGAGTCGAGCTTCCGTTGGGCGTGCGCCGTGTAGGTATTTGCCTGTCAATTTCCCAAAAGCCAGAGGCGAATAGGCGATAAGAGGGATTCCCTCATGGTGACACACTTCGGCGAGACCTTCTTCAAAGGAGCGATTCAGCAAGTGATAGGGATTCTGGATAGAAACAGGGGGCTGCCACCCCTGCGATTCCGCTAGGCTTTGAGCCGTCATGACGCCCCAAGGAGTGTCGTTGCACAATCCAAGTTGCCGAATCTTCCCCTCTTGGCGCAAGGTCTCGAGCGCTTGAAGAGTTTCTCCTATTGGGGTGATTTCCATTGCCTCGGCATTCCCATCGGGTTGGAAGGCTCGCCGGCCGAAGTTGGTTGTCTGGCGCTCTGGCCAGTGAATTTGATAGAGATCCACGCGATCCGTCTTCAGCCGCTTGAGGCTCCCTTCCAGAGCGCGTCGTAGATTTGTCAGGGTGAGACTGAGATTTCCTTCGCGAATATGGCGCAAACCATGTCCTGGGGCAGTCACCTTGGTTGCGAGAATCCACTCATCGCGGCATCCACGGGCGTGCAACCAATCACCGATCATGGATTCGGCAGTCCCTTGTGTGGCTTCACATGGCGGGACGGGATACATTTCCGCAGTGTCTAGCAGATTCACTCCCGCGTCTCGCGCCAGGTCCATCTGCATGAATGCCTCTTCCCGAGATGTTTGTTCCCCAAAAGTCATCGTGCCCAGGCCCAGGACACTCACTTCCATCCCCGCACGTGACCATCGCCGCCATTCCACGCGCTTACCAGTCGATTCGGATGACTTCCTCGTCGCGGCCAATGGCCGACGGTTGATAACTGGTCGGGATACGCTGTTCGTCGCCACCGACGGTATCGCCATCGCCGATCACATCTCCGTGACCCACCAAATAATGGCTGAGCCCCACAATGAGATTCATCACCTCCTCAAAAGGCTGCCGAGTCTCCACGATCTCCACTTCCTTGGCCCCAAAGAACTCCAAGCCATCCGTGTAGCAATCCATGGTGGTATCCTCATTTCTCGACAGCAAGAACCCCACCCAGAGGGTGATGGGAAGATTCTCCAATTCCAGATCCGCGCCCTCCAACTGCTTGGCATAGTAATCGAGCGGGTAGGCCATGGATCCATGCCCCCAATAGATGCCAAGGGCTCTCTGTGCTTCCGCTAGGGCGATGAGGCATCTGGAAAGTGCCAAGGCGCCCGCGACTTGTGACGGGTAGGTGCCTAAAGCGGTGACAATGAGATGGGCCTGTTGAGGCTGCAATTGATCCCAGGCATTCTCCCAATAAAGCTCGCCATTATTCGCAGCATAGCGCAAATCCTCCTCAGGGATGGGCGCATTCATGAGAACGGCCATGTAGCACTGTCCCTCAATCTCGAAAACGATCGAGGCACTTTCTTCACTATCAGAAACCTCAAGGTTCTTCACATCCACTGGTGATGAAAGGCCAAACCAGTGCGTCAAGCGATCCCGAACCTCCTGTTCAGAAGCGATCCCGGTATCTTCCAAGCAAATGAAGGCGAAAAGGGGTTCCGGCCCCTCTCCCACGGCATCGCCGCCCTCCATGGCAGAAGAACCATCATTCTGGCCACGAGAAAAGAGTTTGGAAAAGAATCCCATGGTGCCAGCGTAGCGCCCTAGTGGCGCCATGGCCAATCCCTATTCTGCAACGAATGCTTCAACGGCGTCGCGATCAGCGATTCCCGCATAGCCACCACGTGCGGTCACTGATAGAGCCCCTACAGCGCAGGCCCAGCCCCCTGCCTCACGGACGGACAACCCCTTCTCAAGCCCAGTCAACAGGCCGGCCAGGAAACTATCGCCAGCGCCGATGGTGTCGACGATGGGCCCGGGAGGCACCCTCGCAGGAAGGCGAAGATACCCTTCAGCAGGATGGTGGAGAAGCGCCCCTTCCGCTCCCAGTTTCACTCCGAGGATGCCCTCACATTGATACTGACGAAAGAAGCGGATCATGTGCTCGGGATCCGTTTCTCCCGTGAGCTGCCGCGCCTCCGCCTCTGACGGCACGTAGACATCGAGATGGGGAAGAATGCGCTTCAGGTGATCGGGATCACCCTCCTGCCCGGCGCCGTCCATCACTGTCTGACAGCCGGTGCGCCGGATCTCCGTGAGCAACTCCGGCAAATCAGGCTCCAACAAGGGCATGCGCCCGTAGTAGCCAAAGATGAAATAGCGCGCGGAGCTGATCCAGGAAAGTTGCTCGCGAACGAATGCCGCATCGATCGACTTGGTCGCCGTTTTCTCATTGGGCGTGAGAAAGCTGCGATGGCCTTCATTGTCTACGAGAGCGACCACTGCCGTTGTCGGCGCATGCGGATGGCGACGCAGTCCCTCTGTGTTGATCTGTTCTTTCTCTAGCAGATCCCGAAGCATGCCTCCCCAGACATCGCGACCCACCATGGACAGGATGCCGACGGAAAGTCCTAGGCGTCGTAAGGTGATGCCGGTATTGCAGGTGATCCCTCCTCCCATGGGCTCAATGGGAGCGATCGCGTGGATATGATTCGTCCCGAGGGGTTCGTCGAGAGGAACCGTGAGGCATGGCAGGTCGATCACGCACGACCCGCAAACAATCGCGTCTACAGAAGTCACCGACGGCGACGACGCAGACCGATCATCGATCCGCCAAGGAGAAGGAGGAGAGCTGAGCTGGGCTCAGGAATCGGAGAGAACGTGGACAAATACGCATCATCGACCACGAGCCCGGTCCCGGCAACCTCTGACCGTTTCACAAAGGCAACGGCATCAATGTTGTAATCCACTCCACCGAGACTTCGAAGGGTGAAACTCTGAGGCGTGTTTGCCGTTGGGGTCACATCCACGCCCGGAAGGTGCACCCATTGAAAGTCGAACGAAGGGGCGACGTAGAGGCTTGCACTTTGGATTGAGGAATCGAACTCTACCTGTAGCGTGGGTGTGGTGGGTCCGTTCTCGCGGTAGCGCACGTAGACGGTGTAGTCGAGATTGTCCGAGAACTGCACCTCATAGCTGACCTCACTGGGAGATGACTGAGCGATGAGCAAGGGACCCATGGAATTGGCATCAGGCCCCATCAGATCGAACTTCGATCCATTGGTCATCCCATCATCCAGTGTCCCGATCTCGGCTTGAAATGCCAGATAACGGTTATCCGTCTGCACAATGGCTGCGAAACAAGATGTCGAAGCAGCGAGCAGGCCTGCGGTGATAAGGGGTAACATCACTTTCATAAACTGAGACCTTTGATTGACCTCAAGGTATCGAGACCTCCTCTGACGGCAAAGCCTCTCTTAAAATTTATGAAATTTTTATCAAGGGTGCGAAGAAATCTTCTGGTGGCTCTAGTCAGCCTGAGGAGCAGGATGCGAAGGCCCCTCTTCGGGAGCCAGTTCGACTGGTGGTTGGAGAGGCAAACGGAATTCCCAGCGGCCTTCTCGCACCAATGCCACCTGATTCACGCGGTCTCGGAATGATGTGGGAATCTCCTTGATGCTCCGGATGGCTCCTGAGAAGACGACGCCACCGGGATCCCGCACCTCCAGAAAAGCTCGCTGCTCTCGATTCGTGATCGCGATGGTATGCGGGCCGGACTCTGATTCGGAATAGATCCTCACCACACGATCGGTCACGCGAAAGCTGCCCGGTGAATCTTCGGGAACGGGTGGCATCACTTCAGGAGCGGCATCTAACTTGACGACCACAATGCTCGCCTCTTCTCCCGGATGGCGTCGACGTGTGAGGGTGATCTCTTGCCCAATCGCGCTCCCCCGCACGAGGATCTCTAATTGCCGTGGCACAGTGAGGAGCTGGTCATTGAATTGGGTGAGGATATCACCGGCCTCAATGCCTGCCCGGGCAGCAGGCCCATCCTCGACGACGAAATCGACAACCAAGCCAAACTCAGGCTTCAGCTGGAAAGCCTCTGTTTCGTGCGGCACGAGAACGCGCACCGCTACCCCAAGCCGGGCCACCGGACCGCGCCTCACGGAATCGCTGCCCGCGGGGATGGCGGCCGGTTGCACCGCCGGGATGGGGCCGGGGGCGACCGGAGGTACCGGTTGTTCATCCTGCCCGCGCAATCCCTCAGCCCCGCACAAGCACGTCAAGCTGAAGAGAATCGATGCTTTCATGTTAGAATGTCCGCAAGCGTTTGAGAACCGTGCCCTCACGTTGCACCTCATCTTCCACCCGCACGCCGTCCAAGTGATAGAGCCAGCGGTCTTTCCGCCGTTGACGCTCCGTCTCATACACGCCGTCATCACTTCGCGTGATCCCCTCACGTTCTTGCCAAAGAATCGTCCCCCGTTGGCTGACGGGGCGAATGGCCTCTGGATCCAGATTCCCAGCGGAAGCCACAGGCACCACGCCCGCCGGTTCTAACGAGGCCTCTGCCACTGGCGCGCGTTCATCCTTCGACCCATTCCAGGCCGAAATGGCTAACACTCCTGCCGCGACAACGGCTGCTGCTTTGAAGATAGGCGTGAAATCACGCCACTGCGGGACGGTTACCACCCGTTCATCCGTCTCGGAAACGGTGGGCGTGGTTCCCATCTTGGAAGCAATCCCCTCCCACACCGAATCCGGCACTTTGCTAGGAGACAACCGTTGGGCAAGCCCACTTTCTAACAAAGCCATGTCGATCCCATCCTCTTCATGGGCAAGCGGCTCCAGGATTTCCTCACACAATCCTGTGCGGACAGCGCGCGGACGCATCTTGGCCAAGGATTCCTCCAGAGCGGCAAGCTCCGGGGGCAAAGGGTCATTGTAGGGGTCGTGTCTCATGTTAGGGGGAGAAATAGGGGCTGACTTCCAACTCACGCCGCAGCCCTGCCAAGGCATAGCGATACCGAGAGGCCACCGTGTTTATTGAAATGCCCTGAATATCGGCGATCCCTTGAAACGTTTGATCACCCCAAATCTTGAGCATCAGCACTTCCTGATACTTGGGGGGCAATTTCTTCATCGCTGCCTCGAGCGCGGCATTGCGTTCATCATCCTCAATCCGGTAATCGAACCATTGCACATCATCGCGATCCTCAAGGGCGATCTCCTCCCGGGCCGTGCGCCGCTGGTTCTTTCGGGCGAGATCGATGGCGCACCGACGGACAGAGGTGTAGGCAAACGGCAGGTTGGGTAGGTCCAGTGCTGGCTCTTTCTGCGCTGTGTTCCACATACGGATGAACGCCTCTTGAAGCACGTCTTCAGCATCCGCTTCCGTGCGGGTTTGCTGGCGGGCGTACAAGAGCAGTCGGGCCGCATTCTCGTCAAACCAGGCTTTCCATTCTTGGGCGTCGAGATCCGGCATGCGTTGGGGCTGGCGGAGAGGCTCCACGCTGTCTAAGCGTCCCTCGCCTTCGTCCTTGTCTAAATCGCCTCCGAAATTTGCATCCTTCATGCTTCCGGCCGCTCCACAAAGCATAGGAGCTTCTCATCCGTCCTGACAAAGAGCTTCCCATCGGCCACGGCGGGCGTCGTGTTCACCCCTGCGCTCAATTCGCCCTCCGCGAGGACCTCAAATGTATCGGCGGCACGGTAAACCTTGTAATCGCCATCGCGGCCAAAGGCATAGATGCGGTCCCCTATCGCGATGGGCGAGGCGAAACACTTGCCCACCAAACGTGACCGCCAAACGAGCTCCCCTGATGCGGGATCGACACAGGTCGCCACCCCGCCATCGCTCACCAGAAAGAGCTTTCCATCGATCCCCAAGCCAGTGGGGACATAGGGGATGGTCTTCGTCAGCCGATGGCGCTCGATCACCTGCTTGGAACCCGGGGCCACTTCTAACACCACACTATCCTTGCCGCCGCCACCTCCCCCGGCACAGACAAAGAGGTGATCGCCACAGGCCACGGGTGACGCTACAATACGGTGCTCAAACGCGGGATTAAATTTCCAACGCACCTCGCCAGATTTCGGGTCTAATGCGAGGATACCTTCCTCTGTTGAAGCCACGATCGCTTCGGAGCCGCCACCAGGGAGCGCGCGGATCAGAGGACTCACATAGGAGGTCTTGGCTGTTTCCCGGATCGGCGTTCGCCATAGCACTTTCCCTGTCGCAGGGTCAAGACCACCGACAAAGCTCGACTCATTGAGATTCACCTTCTGCACGAGCAAGACTCCATCCACCAATACTAACGAACTCCCACTACCATGCGCAGACTCGAACGGGCCCAGGTCCTGCTTCCACACCGGCTCTCCCGCATGACCGAGTGCAAAGACTTCCGCGCCGTCACCATCATTCCACCACAAGTAGACGCGTTCCGCATCCACAGTGGGCGACGAGGAGGTGGGACTATTAAACTGATGAAGCTTGTAGTTGGCAAACGCCTCACTCTTTCGCCAAATCTCTTTCCCATCCTCCGTAGACACACACACCAAAGCACGAGTGCCTGGCTTCTCTTCAGGAGACACCGTGTAGAAGAGCTTCTTCCCGACAATGACGGGCGCTGATTGCCCCGTCCCCTTAAGAGGAATCTGCCAGAGCGCCTTCGCCTCATCCAATTGCAAGGGGATGCTAGCCACTTTCTCACACACCCCATGACCACCCGCGCCGCGAAAGCGGAGCCAATCATCGGCCTGTACGAGGGCTGGACTTGAAGTGGCAACGACGATGGCTAACAACGTGCGAGGGATGTGATTCATGAGAGTGACCATGACAGGATGTCGCCCGCCGTCAATGCATCGACGAGCCGATGCAAGCGGACCTCGTCCACCTTACCCAGCGCCGTCCGGGGAATGGTCGGCACCTCAATCCACTGCTTCACTCGCAGCAAACCAGGGACACGCGCGTGGTAGGCTTCCTGAATGCGCTTCGCGTCCGCCCCACGACTGACGACCAGAATCAAGGCGTGCTCGTCCCGATCGTGAGGACGGGCAATGATGGTCGCGTCTTCGCCCTCGCCACCACACGAGCGGACGGCCTCTTCTAACGGCTCGCGAACCGCCATCAACTGGATCAACTCCCCTTTGATCTTCACACCGTGATCCACGCGCCCGTGAAAGACCAGGCAGCCATCTGTCACTGTCGCGCGATCAGAGGTCTCAAACCATCCCCTCTCGTCAATGGGGCGATCAAAGACAAAGCGCCCTTCTTTCTCCCTCACATAGCCACTGAAGAGAGCACGCCCTTTCACCATGAGCACACCCTCAGGCCCTCGCCTGGTTTCCCATCCAGGCAAGACTCGTAGAGGATCGCCCATCCCTGCGCCAAGCGCTTGTGTGGCCACTTGCGACGCGGTTTCCGTCATACCGTAGGTCTTGAGAATCGGCCATCCCAAGCGACGGCCCTCCCCTTCCAGGTGCTCTGACAAATGGCCTCCTCCAATCAAGACGGCTCGCAGATGTTCAGGAGCTCGCTGCTTTGCCCTGACAAGATCATAGAGCTGCGTAGGAACCAACGCTGTCAGCGTGGTGGCCTGCGCCCGTGCCAAATGCTCAAAGCGCTCTGGATCCCAACGCCCTTCCAACCGCACCCAGACTGAATCGGACAGCGCAGCCCTCACAAGCACGCCAACCCCTCCCACATGCGACGTCGGCAAGGCCAAGAGCCACCGATCCCTCTGAGTCGCCTCAAGGTGAGCATTGACGGCTTCAGCCGAAGCCCGGAGCGCAGCTTTCGAAAGACAGACGTGTTTCGCAGCGCCAGTGGACCCGGACGTTCTGAAGAATACATGGCCACGAAGCGGAGTCTGCTCCTGGGCCCAGCTGGCGAGGGGCGGATCCGATGCGAGGATCACAGGCGTCTCACCACGCCAGAAGGCCGAATCGATCACGGGTTCCATGTCCGCCACTCAAGCGACTCCAACGCCTCGCTCAAGCCCAACCCTGCCCCATCAGGATACTGAAGGAACGGACCGGATCCTAACTGGTCACTCAACGGGCACGATTCAAAGAGGAGATGGGTGCACAAGCCGTGTGACAGCGCCCAGTCAGGATACTGCTGCGTCAGCCGCTCCGCTTGAAATGCCGCATGCAATTGGCCCAATGGATGATCCATGTAGGAGGTCACCAGAAATCGCACTCCATCGTCTTCGATCATCGGCTCCATGCGGTCCCAGGCATCGACAGCTGGTTTTACCACCACGATATCAAAGCCCGAGGTCGCCTCAGCCGATGCGCGGTCCACTGCCAATGCCCATCCTGTCGCCGTCCTGAGCCGCTCCCAAATGATTGCCTCATACGGACACGGATCCTCGATGAATTCCACTTGCGCCCAGGCGCGCTCCGACAAGCCATCGCACCATTCTACGAAAGTCTCCGCACAGAGCGATTCATTGAAATCAACACGCACGGGCACCGGACTCGACTCTAACAATTCCGCTAATTCTTTCAACCGATCGAAAGAGCCCTTCACTTTCACCGCCTCAAACCCTTGTTCGACCGCCGCCTCCACGGCTTTGCGAGATACATCTAACAATGTCGCATGACTCTTCACCGGCAGGCAATGCTCAAACAACGAGACCTTCCGTTTGCGTGCGGTCCCATCCAACACCACCGCTTCCAGGGTGGCCGCACTGAGCCTCGTCATGCCGCCCGCCACCAAGGCCTCCATTTCTTCTTTCAATGATAAATCGCCCAATTCGGGCCAGGGATGGACGCATCCAAATCCTTCATGATGCCGCACCAAGGCTCCCTCATAATCGCGCCGACGTGTCCGCGCGTTCAAGGGCAGACGGGTTGTCAGCGTATACGGAACCCAGTACCATGTGTCCTTGCGCACGTCGGAAGAGTTTCGGAAGTCTGATGATGAAGCGTTTACACGAGGCGAGGCGGCACGAGAATCCACAGTCACCCGTATCATACGAACAGGGATTCCCCTTTCTTTCAATACGCACGTTCGGTTACGCGAGCACCTCGCGTACCACCCGTCCGTGCACATCCGTCAGGCGAAAGTGCCGTCCCTGGAAGAAATAGGTCAACCGTTCATGATCGATCCCCAATTGATGGAGCATGGTGGCATGCAGGTCGTGCACGTGCACGGGATTCTCAGTGATATTGTAGCAGAAATCATCCGTAGCGCCATGGATGTGGCCTGGTCGGACGCCGCCTCCCGTCATCCAAATGGAGAAACAGCGCGGGTGATGATCGCGCCCGTAGTTAGCACGCGTCAGCTTCCCCTGACAATACGACGTTCGCCCAAACTCCCCTCCCCAAACCACGAGCGTATCGTCCAACAAGCCTCGCTGTTTCAAATCCTTCACCAAGGCAGCCGAGGGTTGGTCGGTATCCTTACATTGTCCCGAAAGCTGATTCGGCAGATTGAAATGCTGATCCCATCCCATGTGATACAATTGGATAAAGCGCACATCGCGTTCGGCCATGCGCCGCGCCAAGAGGCAGTTGTAGGCGTAAGTTCCCCGCGTGCGCACATCGGGCCCATACATGTCGAGGATGTGGTCGGGCTCATCGGAGATATCCGTGAGATCAGGCACGGACGTTTGCATGCGGAAAGCCATCTCATAGGCACCAATGCGCGTGCTGATCTCGGGATCGCCAAACGCCGCCAAGGTCTGCCCATTAATCTCCGCCACCATGTCTAACATCTTGCGACGCGCACGCGGATCAAAGCCAGCGGGATTGGTCAAATAAAGCACGGGGTCCCCCACGCTCATGAACTTCACACCCGCATGCTTCGTCGGCAGGAACCCGCTCCCCCAGAGCCGATCGTAGAGCGGTTGGCAATTCGGCCGCCCCGTCCCACGAGAGACCATGGCGATAAAGCATGGCAAATCATCATTGGCCGATCCCAGCCCGTAGGAAAGCCATGCCCCCATGCTTGGTCGACCCGCCAATTGATGGCCGGTTTGAAAGAAAGTGATGGCTGGGTCGTGATTGATCGCCTCCGTATGCATGGAGCGGATCAAGCACAAGTCATCGACGATCCCGGCCGTGTGAGGCAGCAACTCGCTGATCTCCATCCCGCAAACACCCCGATTGGCAAATGTGTATTTCGTTCCCGCCAAAGGAAAGGACTTCTGACCCGCTGTCATCCCAGTGACCCGCTGCGTCATCTCGAAATGGTCCCGCATGTCCTCGCCAAAGTGCTTTTGTAAGAGAGGCTTGTGGTCGAAGAGGTCTTGCTGGGACGGTGCCCCACTCTGATGCAGATAGATCACCCGCTTTGCCTTCGGCGGGCGGTGATATCCATTCATCGCAGCGTCAGTAATGGAGCCATTCCCATGATCTAGCAAGGACCACAATGCGGCCACGCCGACGCCCGTCGCGGATCGGCCAAAGAAATGGCGCCGATTGAGGAGCAATTGGTGATCTAGGATGGGGTTTGTGTTATCACTCATGATGGGTCACGATTGGGATTCTGCCAGGGCAACGGGTTCCAATACACCTTCCCGTCATGATTCTTCTGGCGCGGCCCCGGAGTACTTCTCCCCTGCTCCACGTAGCGCCGCAGGATACTCCGAAAGTCCTCGACGATCTCGGGATGTTCTGCGGATAGATTCTGGGTTTCCTTCGGGTCCGATTCGAGATCATAGAGCTGCACTGGAGGAAGACCTTGCTCCTTGGCAATGGCTTCCCTGGGAGCACTCCAGCCGCCGGACCCACGGCAGAAGAGCACCTTCCATTTCCCTCGCCGCACCATGAAGTGCCCCGAGATCGATTGGCCAATAATCGCTTCATGAAGAGGCTCTTCGCGCTGCTGCCCCAGTAGGAGTGGTGCTAGACTCACACTATCCTCAGCAGCCTCTAACGGAATCTCATACCCGATGATCTCGGCCACTGTGGCCATGATATCTACTAACGAAACCACTTCGTCACTGCGCACGTTTGCCGCAATCTTCTGAGGCCATCGGAAGATCAACGGCACGCGATGCCCGCCTTCGTAGGCATCCGCTTTATGGCCACGCCAATGCGCCGTGAGGTTGACACCCTTTGCCTGGAGGGCCCCAAATTGTGCTTTGGGCGACGTCCCATTATCCGTTGAGAAGATCACGAGCGTATCCTTCGCTTGATCAGAGTCGTCCAACGCTTGCAGCAGCTCGCCAATCGCCCAGTCCGTTTCTAACAAGAAATCCGCATAGTCACTGATTCCACTCTTTCCCTTCCATTGCGCATCAGGGACTATCGGTGTGTGCGGCGAGGGCATGGAAAAGTAGAGAAAGAACGGCTTCTCCGCCTCTTGCTGACTGTGAATGAAGGTCGCACATCGCTCCGCATATTCCGGCAGCACGGCCTGCAGACGCCAATCGGCCACTGCCGGGCCGTCCCCCACCCCCGTGTAAGCCGTCAGCCCCAATTCGGCGGCCGTCGTCGTGAGCGAGCCTAACAAGTAGTCATTCTCTCGCCACGCATACGGCGGCCAGTTGGGCACATCATCTCCGAACCAGTATTCAAATCCCCGATGATTGGGACCTCCGGTGATGGCCTCACCGAAGTCAATCTCATCCCGTTTCTCGGTGGTCCCGCCGCCTTTCTTGGGCCAGTGAAAGCCCAGATGCCATTTCCCGATCATGTGAGTATGATAGCCTTTCTCGCGGAGCATCTCGGGCAATGTCAGGCGCCCCTTCTCGATCAAGGGTCGTTCCCAGACACCCACGATTCCTCGTTTGAGACGCGATCGCCATTGATAGCGCCCGGTGAGCAATCCATAACGCGAAGGGCTGCACACTCCCGACGTCGTATGCGCATCCATGAACGCAAAGCCCTCTGCCGCCAGGCGATCAAGGTGAGGGGTTTCCAAGCCTAACTGATCATTGAATGCGCTCACACTATCGATGCCCATGTCATCGGCAAAGATGAGGACCACATTGGGAGGCTCGCTTGAGCACGTCAGCAGGGAAGACACCAGATACCCGATGGCAACAAGCGTCTTGGAGGGAAGGATCGTCATCGTGTCTTACTGGACGGTGATGGTCTCATCGAGGTTGAGAAGCACGTGCGCCACCGCCGCCCACGCCGCGTGCTCGGCTACGGGCAGAGCGTCATTTCGAGGCGAATCACCTGCCGACAAGAAGGCGGAAGCCGCCTCACGTTCATGCGTGAAATGCTTGCGAAACCAGGTGAGCGACTCCTGCAAACTAGCGAGCCTTTCCGCATCCACCGACAATGCGGTGGCGCGGCGGTACATTCGGCTAAGACGCTCGTTGTCCTCATAGTCGCCTTCTAACAATGCCACCTCGGCCATCTGCCGCGCCGCTTCCACAAAAGTGACATCGTTCATGAGGACGAGCGCATGGAGGGGGGTGTTCGTTCGGCGTGCGGCCACGTTGCAAACCTCGCGCCCGCTTGCATCGAAGATGATCTGGCGGGGCGGATTGACCCCGCGCTTCCAGTAGGTGTAGAGGCTCTTGCGATAGAGATCAGATCCCTTCGCAGGCACATAACGGAAATTGGCGTTGTTCGCGACCGCGTTCCAAAGCCCGTCCGGCTGATAGGGCTTCACCGGTGGGCCACCGAGCCTTGGATTCAAGAGGTCCGCAGCTTGCAGGGCGACATCGCGAATAGCGAAGCCATCTAATCGAAAGCGTGGTCCTCGCGTGATCAGACGATTGTGAGGATCCACTCGCAGCAGGATGGCATCCACACGCGACTCCTGCTGATAGGCCGCGCTCGTGACGATCAGACGATGCAAGGCTTTCACATCCCAGCCGCTTTCGATAAACTCAACCGCTAACCAATCGAGCAGGTTTCGCAGACGTGGTAATTCTCCCTGCACTCCAAAGTCCTCCGTCGTCTTGACCAATCCTGTGCCGAAATGAGACTGCCAGATCCGATTCACCACCACGCGTGCCGTGAGCGGATTGTCGCGGGACACCAACCAACGGGCCAACGCTAACCGATTTCTTGGCTGTTCTGAGAGAGCCCCAGCAAAGAGGGCTTTGGGCAACGCGCGCGGCAACGCCTCCGAGGTGTCCGGCGCATCGTACTGACCACGATTCAATAAATATGCAGGAGTGGCGTTCCCTTCCTTCTCTTGCATCACCATGACGGGCACCCGCTGAGCACCGTGTGCGGCAAGCTTCTTCTCCAATCTCTTGCGCCGTTTCTCGATCGCTGCTTGCACCTCGTCCACCGAGCGAAAGTGTTTGGTAAGGGTCTGACGCTGCTCGGCTGACCTCGCCGAGGCAGGCGTGTTCACAGCAGCGCGAACCTCCTCTGGAAGATCACTCGCAAGCGGCACCTTTGGAGACACGGTGAGACGGAATTTGCCAATGTGATGATTTCGAAATGCGGAATCGTGGTGCATTTCAATATGGAAGATTTCTCCAGGGGTAGTTGTATACGGTTTCTCAAGCACGAAGACAGCCCTAACAGATTTCGAAGAATCCTTCTGACCAGCAATCGCCCAACCAGTGTTCGACTTTCTATCGATGGTGTTGCCGATGGGGTAATTCGCCTGCTCGAAGGTAGCAGTGGCTCGGGATATAGGCAGAACCTCACCCCTACTCGAGATCACTTTGAATTCTGTCAGGACGAAATTTCCGTTCACACTGTCAGCCAGTTTGTTAGGGGCCCCGAAGGAATCATCGGGCAACGCCTCCAGACGAATGGCCGCCACTGATCTCCCATCACCATGGATCCCCAATCGATAGCTTAACTGACCAACGTCCCTGCCTTCAAAGCGCCAGGCATTGGCTTCCTCCCGGACCAACACGCCCACGTCCGGGCGCACTTCCGCTTTCCCATGCTGGGCCATGCGCCAAGGCACTTGCTCCTGTGCGGCTGCCCGACTAATCCAGGATGCCAAGCGATTGGAAAAGCCCGCCTTGGCTGCTTCCTCCTCTCGCCGCAGGTGCTCAAGCGACGCCTGCAAATCCTCTGGCACTTTCACGAGAGGAGATGACAACGCCTTGACGGGATTCGCAGAAACACCTTTGCCAATCCCGCGCTCGCCGATGTTGTTGAAGTAAGCGAATAACTGATAGAATTCGCGTTGCGAGATGGGATCGTATTTGTGATCGTGACAGCGAGCGCAGCCAACGGTGAGGCCTAACCAAACCGTAGAGGTGGTCTCCACCCGGTCGATCACATTCTCCACGTAGAATTCCGGAGCCAACGCTCCCCCTTCGCCATTCTGGCGATGATTCCGATTGAAGGCCGTCGCCAAGAGTTGCGCTTCACTCGCCTCCGGCAAGAGATCGCCCGCGAGCTGTTCGACCGTGAATTGATCGAAGGGCATGTTATCATGATAGGCTTGTATCACCCAATCACGCCACGGCCAATTCTTGCGTTCACTATCATTCTGATAGCCATCCGTGTCTGCGTAGCGCGCCGCATCCATCCACTGCAAAGCTTGGCGCTCCGCGTAGTCAGTCGACCCTAACAGTTGATCCACCGCCCAGGCATAACCGCCTCCAGCGGTCCCTCGCACCAACGCCTCGTCCATGAGTTCCAGAGGCGGAAGCAAGCCAGTGAGGGTCAGGGCTGCCCGTCGGATGCGTTGCTCAAGAGTGGCTTGTGGCGCCAATGCCCGCATGTGCCCCTCCCGTTCTTCTTCGATCAATTGATCAATGGGATGCCTATCATTTCCCTCTGGCAGGGACGCTCGTTGAGGGCGCTGGAACGCCCAGTGCGGCTCGTATTCGGCTCCAGCGGTGATCCAGGCTGTCATGAGATCTTTCTCACGCGCTGAAAGCACACGATTGGCATCCGGAGGTGGCATCATTTCATCGGGATCTTTCGAAAGGATCCGCTGCAGGACGGCACTCTCTCCTGGCTTGCCCGGGACTATGCCCGCGTATCCGCCCAGGTCGCGCGTGGCTTCTTCGAAGGAATCGATGCGGAAATCGGACGTCTGATTGGAAGCATCGGGGCCGTGACAATGATAGCATTTGTCCGAAAGAATCGTACGGATGTCGCGGTTGAAATCGATCGACTCTACCGCCAGCAACGACACGAGGGATCCCCAGGAGAGGAAGAGAATGATCGCAGCGGGGAGGATCGGCATGAAAGGGAACACGGTTATCAGAGAACGAATACCGGAACGACACAATCGTCGCGTTGCAATCGCCCCAAACGCAAACAAGGCGACTGGTTTCCCAGCCGCCTTGTGGTGCTAACAACTTAATCAGAGGCTACTATTCTAGAAGTAGAAGCGCATGCCGATGAGGAAACGCGTCGCGGCGTCCTTCAGCTCATCGTCGACCGCGTAGAGCTCATCTGGAGACCAGTTGAACTGGATCGAAGTCGAGATCGCGATGTTCGGGCGGAAGAAGTATTTGATGCCCAATTCACCACCAAAGACAATCGAGTCGACAGAGTCATCGAGATCTGAAATCGCATCGTCAATGTCTCCGAAGTCGCCCAGTCCATACTCGGCAGAAGCGCCGATGAACGGCACCCACTGGCTGTCGCGGTTGAAGTTGTACTCCGTGAAGATACCTGCGGTGATGTTGCGAACATCATTCTGATCAGAGAAGGATCCGGTCAGACCGAATTCCCATCCGTCAGCGATGAACCAACCATAGGATACCTGGAGGTTGTATTCGAGGTCCTCGAAGTCTTCCCAATCGATGACACCACCGATGGAGAATTCTTTCGTGCCTTTCTGCAGGAGGGGCACCCAGTTGCCATCGCTCAAGCTGATGGGAGCATCCGAGGTCAAGCTCGTGGAAGGAGCCATCGAATACTCACCAGCGGTCGCGGGCAGAACCAAGAGCCCTACAGTTGTGGTTATAGTAAGGAGGAGTTTCATATCGAGAGTGCCTGATGGAAATCTACAATTGCAAATACAGCAAGCAGTTTTGCGAAATTATGTCATTCCCGAGTGGAGACATCACCGCAGGTAGGATTCTACGAGTTAGGCCATGCGTATTCTTTCGGGGCGAGGCCAATCACCATCTCAGAAATTTCCAGTAACTCATGGGCCTGACCATCTGTATTCCCACTGTTTCCGCTGGGAATAGGCACGCCGGTGGGGCATCACTTCTCCGATCATGTCCAACCCGCTCGAACCCAAGCCGTCTCCAGGATCCAAGGGACCTCCCTGGGCCAAATTGGCTACCATCGCCCTGATCATCATGAGCGCGGTCACGGCCTTCAAGACCCTTCCCCTGAGCTCATGGATGCAGTCGGTGACTGCCTGGGTTGAGTCGCTCGGGGTGTGGGCACCCATCGCGTTCGTCACTCTCTATATCTGCTCCACCGTCTGCTTTCTCCCGGCGGTGCCCCTCACGGCATTCGCAGGGGCCTTCTTCGGACTTGCCTGGGGATCGCTCTACGTTTCATTAGGATCCACCCTCGGAGCCGCTGCAGCTTTTCTCGTGGGACGCTTCCTCATCCGAGACCGGCTGGAAAAGCGTCTCGCCGATCGCCAAACCTTCAAGGCGATCAATCACGCGGTGTCCGACGACGGCTGGAAGATCGTCGGTCTCACCCGCCTGTCGCCCGTCTTCCCATTCACCTTGCTCAACTATGCATACGGTCTCACGCGCGTCCGATTCAGCCACTACGTGCTGGCCTCCTGGATCGGAATGATTCCTGGCACCATTCTCTACGTCTATATCGGCTCATTGGGGAAAGCCGCCTCTGAAGGCCGCTCTCCGGGAGAATGGGCACTCTACGCCGTGGGCCTCATCGCGACCATCCTTGTCACCATCTCCATCACCAAGAAAGCCAAAGCAGCCCTCCGATCCAAGATATCCTAGCATTGCCATGAAACTTATCCTCACATTGCTCCTAGCCGCCTGCGCCGCGGTGGCTACAGGCGAAGACGCTCCTCCATCGAAAGCTACCTGGGTGGATCGCTATGAAGCGCTCTTACAGAAGTACGTCACACCGACAGGCGTTCGCTACCGCGCTTGGCATCAGAGTCCGACGGATCGCAAAGAACTAACATCCATCATCACCGCCATTGGCAACGAGAAGCTCGCGAAGAAGAAGCGCCACGAGAAGCTCGCATTCTATCTCAATGCCTACAATGCCAACATTCTCGACCGCATACTCAAGGACTATCCTACCAAAGGCCCCGGCGGTGGTGGGCTCTTTGGGAGAAACCGATTCTTCAAACGGCAAGACCTGTGGATCGCCGGTCAATCGCTGAGCTTCGATCAACTGGAGAATGCGATCATCCGCCCGCAGTTTAACGAACCTCGCATCCACTTTGCACTCAATTGCGCCAGTAGCAGCTGCCCTCCCTTGCACCCGAAGGCTTTCCGCGCCGCCTCCCTCAATCAGACCCTCGATACCCTGACCAAAGCCTTTGTGAACCAGAACGCATCGGGTGTGCATGCCTCCGGTCAGAAGGCTATTGCCGTTTCGAAGATCTTCGATTGGTATGAAGAGGACTTCAAACCCGCGGGAGGGGTGCTCGCCTACATCAATCAGTATCGCACGTCTCCCTTTCCTGAAGATACCAAAGTGTCCTATCAGAAATACCATTGGACCTTGAACGAGGCCAAGTGATATGCTTCCTCAGCTCGAGCCTCTCGACACGCACAATCGAAAGCTCCAGTCCCACGTACACCCAGAGGACTGGCAGAATCCGACACCTGATGGCCCATACAATATCGTCGTCATCGGAGGCGGCACGGCCGGACTGGTGACGGCGGCTGGCGCGGCCGGTTTAGGCGCCAAAGTCGCTCTCATCGAGAGAGATTTGTTAGGAGGCGATTGCCTCAATGTAGGCTGTGTGCCCTCAAAGGCTCTCATCGCCTCCGCCCGCCGTGCCGCCCAGGTACGCGAGGCGGCCGCCTTTGTGATTCACCGTCCATCAGACGTTGCGATTGATTTCCCTCACGTGATGGAGCGCTTGCGGCGACTCCGGGCCGACATCAGTCCGCATGATTCCGCCCAACGCTTCCGCGACCTCGGTATCGATGTCTTTCTCGGAGGCGGTCGATTCATCGATGCTCACACCGTCGCTGTGGGTGACCAACGACTCCCCTTCAAGAAGGCCTGCATTGCCACCGGAGCTCGCGCTTCCGCTCCCCCGATCAAGGGCCTTGATTCGATCCATTATCTGACGAACGAAACGCTATTCTCCCTTACCGACTTGCCTCAACGCCTAGGTATCGTCGGCGCAGGCCCTATCGGCTGCGAGATGGCGCAGAGCTTCGCCAGATTAGGTGCGGAAGTCTTTCTCATCGAATCCTCTGCTGGGGTGCTCCCGCGAGAAGACCCCAAGGCCGCGTCCCTCATCCAATCGGCGTTGGAACGTGACGGCGTCCATCTCCTCTGCTGCGGACGCGAGCTTGTCGTGAGCCCAGCCGAAGGCGATCGCGTCCGGCTGCGTGTCGATGTTAGGGGAAAGAGATACGACGAAGTGGTCGATGAGCTCCTCGTCGCGGTGGGGCGCGCCCCCAATGTCGAAGGGCTCGGTCTTGAAGCGATTGGGATCGACCACAGCGCAAAGGGGATCATCGTCAATCCCAAGCAACAGACCTCAGTGCCTCACATTTATGCGGCAGGCGATGTCTGTTCTCCCTATCAGTTCACGCATGCTGCCGATTTCATGGCTCGCAACGTCATCCGCAACGCACTTTTCATGGGCCGAGCGAAATCCGATGCCCTTATCATTCCCTGGTGCACCTACACGGAACCCGAGCTCGCCCACGTGGGCCTGACAGCGAAACAGGCTCAGGCGGACGGCATCGCCATCGATACCTTCACCCAACCGCTCTCTGGCGTGGACCGTGCGATTCTGTCAGAGGAGACCGAGGGCTTTGTCACGGTGCATGTGCGTAAAGGGAAAGATCGCATTGTGGGAGCCACCATCGTCGCCCCGCACGCAGGCGACATGATCGGCGAGATTGTTCTCGCCATGAATCACAACATTGGCCTGGGCCAGATCGCCAACACCATTCATCCCTACCCCACCATCGGCGAAGCCATCCGGAAAGTCGGCGATCTCTATAACAAGACGCGCCTCACGCCAACCGTGGCCAAGCTCATGGCCAAGTGGCTCCAATGGAGTCGGTGATCGTCGGGATGGATGGAAACGCTGAACAACCTTCTCGCGACCCTTCAGGCCGCGAATGTGCACGCCCGCCGGGATGCAGGGGGGCTGAAGGCCCCAGAGAGCTTAGCCCAAGGCTTCAGCCTTGGGGCCCATCGGGTGCCCAAGATTGGCGGCCTGAAAGGTCGCGAGAATCGTTCTGAGCTTCTAGACGCATGGCCATTGCCGTTCCCTTCCATTCTGGGATACCCCTCGCGACCCTTCAGGCCGCATTCTTCCTCTCCATCGTATCCCAAGGCTGAAGCCTTGGGCTTGACTCTTGCGACCCTTCAGGCCGCGAAGGGCGCGCTGACCTGCAATCAATCTTCCCCCAACCGCATCCCAAGGCTGAAGTGGGCTTGGCTATTGCGATCCTTCAGGCCGCGAAGGGCGCACGCTCGCCGGGATGTGGATGCGATCGGAGGGGTTTCCAACAGGCGGGGGCTGAAGGCCCCAGAGAGCTTAGCCCAAGGCTTCAGCCTTGGGGCCCATCGGACGTCCCGGATTGGCGGCCTGAAAGGTCGCGAGAATCGTTCTGACGCTCTGATTGGTTGGCGTTCTGGCCATCCTACGCGCTCTGTTAGGCCGATCACTACCGGACGTTCAACTTCAACCCACGACTCCTTCGGAAAAGGCTTGCCTCGCCAGAGCACCCGCCAGATCCTCCCCGGGGCCATTGTTCTTGAAATTTAAAGTTTTTATGATCCCGATATTAAATCTCTCTAAATGAAGACCCATCCATCACCCAATCGTCTCGCGCTGGTGAGTCTCGCCGCCTGTGGCGCCCTCCTCGCTCCCGCTTCTGGCCAAGCGCCGCCTGCTTCTGCGGCCAAGAAATCGCCATTCCCTCCGCCTGCCGAGGTCTTGAAGGATCACCAGAAGGTGGTCTCCACCATGGACGGCAAGAGCCTCTACAATCTCTATATCGAGCCGAAGACCCATCAGATGTTGGCAGAGCTGCCCAAGGACTTCGCCAATCAGAAGCACTTCATTGCGCTGACGATTGCAAGCGGCGAGGACTACGCAGGCTTGCAGGCCGGTGACGTTTACGTCCGGTGGCAAGTCTACAATCAAAAGCGCCTCGCCCTCATCCAGCCACAATTGGAAACACGCTCCACGGGCGATGAGGAGTCGAAGAATTCGGTCAAACGGCTCTTCACCGACAAGGTCATTCTCGATGTGCCGATTCTGACGTATCAGAACAAAGGCGGCCCGATCATCGACCTCGACGCCCTTCTCCTTGGAAACGCGACCAAGTTCTTTGGCAATGCCGTTTCTGGCCTCAACAATCGTCTCTTCAAGGTGAAACAGCTGAAAGCGTTTCCCGAGAATGTCGAGATCGCGCTGGAAGTGCCCATTCGCGGCCAACTCAAAGTCTTGCATTATTCCATCAAACTCATCACACCTAACAAGGAGTATAAGCCGCGCTTGGCGGACGAACGGGTGGGCTATTTCACGACCAATTATCGCGACTTCGGGAAATTTGAACCTGGAGAAACGCGGACGCGCTACATCAATCGCTGGCATTTGCAGAAGGCCGATCCCAATCTGGAACTAAGCCCGCCGAAGAAACCGATCGTGTTCTATATCGAACACACCACACCCATCCGCTATCGCCGTTGGGTTGCTCAAGGCGTGCAAGCATGGAATGCAGCTTTTGAGAAGGTCGGCATCGTCAATGCGATCGAGGTCCGTTTCCAAGATGCCAAGTCGAGACAGTACATGGACCTCGATCCAGAGGATGCCCGCTATAACTTTGTGCGCTGGCTCAACAATGGCGTGGGCACGGCTATCGGACCCAGCCGGGTCAATCCTGAGACGGGAGAAATCCTCGATGCTGACATTATCCTCACGGATGGTTGGATCCGGCATTGGTGGACGCAATACAAAGAAATCTTACCGCAAGTCGCCATGGAAGGCTACACGCCCGAGACCCTGGCGTGGTTGGAACGCAATCCCCGTTGGGACCCACGGGTGCGCCTCGCCAGCCCCACGAAACGCGAGGAAATCCTGCGTCAGCGGGCCGAGCAAGGAGCTACCCCCATGGGCGGCCATCCTATCGCCAAGGTGGATCACACCCTTATTGGCGACCAAGAATTTGATGGTCTCGCCGGACGAATCAGTCAGGTGAATGGCCTCTGCATGGCGGCCAATTGCAAGACTCATGGCCTCGCCGATATGCACATGTTGTCAACAATTCTCGCCAGCGAATCAGCCGATAACGATGACAATGGCGATGATGACGATGATAAGAAAGAGGAAGACAAGCCGAAGGAACAAATGCTCGATGGCATCCCCGAGTCGTTCATCGGACCTTTGTTAGTCGATCTCGTCGCGCATGAAGTTGGTCACACGCTTGGATTGCGCCACAACTTCAAGGCGAGCGCCATCTATGACTATGATGAAATCAATTCGGAAGCATTGAAAGGTAAGAAACCCTTCGCCAGCTCCGTGATGGATTACATCCCCGTCAATATGCGAGTGAAGGGCGGTGAGGTGCAGGGCGACTATGGCATGATCGGCGTGGGTCCCTACGACGAATGGGCGATCGAGTATGGCTACACTTTCGCCAAGGATTTGAAGCCCATTCTCAAGCGCGCCGGAGAACCCCTCCTGCAATACGCCACCGATGAAGATACCTTCGGACCCGATCCCCTCGCCCGCCGCTACGACTTTGGCAAAGATCCCTTGGATTATGCCAAAGATCAGGTTGCCCTGGCCGAGGAGAATCGCAGCAAGATCCTCGACAAATTCGTCAAGGATGGTCAGAGCTGGTCGCACGCACGTCGTGGCTACCTTCTCACCCTCCGCGCGCAAATGCGCGCCGTCAGCATGATGGCTAACTGGATTGGGGGTGCCCACGTTTCCCGTGCTAAGAAGGGCGACTCTGACAAAGCGCCCTTGGAAGTCGTCTCCGCAGAGAAGCAACGTAAGGCCCTCCAGTTCGTCATCGACCACGCCTTCGACTCCGAATCTTTCGGCCTGTCTCCAAAGTTGCTCAGCCACATGACCCTCGACAAATGGTATGGCGAGCCTTCCTACGCGGAAGATCCTACCTGGCCAGTGCACGATGAGATTCTCGGCATCCAGGCGAGCGCCCTGACGTCTCTGATGAATCCCTCCACGCTCATGCGCCTCTACGACAACGAGTTCCGCGTGCCCGCGAGTGAAGACGCCTTGACCCTACCAGAGTTGTTATCAACGCTTACCAAGTCCATTTGGAAACAATTGGACGATATCGATGAGGATGCGGAATACACCGCACGCAAGCCTCTCATTGGAAGCCTCGATCGCAATCTCCAGCGAGAGTATGTCCTGCGGCTTACCGATCTCATCAGTCCCGATGCTGGATTCACGGCTGCGCACAAGCCGATCTATGACCTCGCAAGCGCCGAACTCCGCAGCTTGGCGAAACAGTTAGAAGAGCTCCACGAGCTGGACAACCTGGATCCTTACACCAAGGCGCACACCTGCGAGACGCAGCGCCTCATTGAGAAGTCTCTCGATGCCAATGTGATCCTGGAAGTGAAGAGCGGCCTCTAACAGAAGGCCCTCTTTTAATCAATTCAAAGGGCGATGGTGGCAACATCATCGCCCTTTCTCATGTCCTCTCATCTCAGCCTACTCAGCAGCGGCAAAGACTGGCCATTTCGCAGACACATTCAATGCTTTGGGAGGGGCCACAGGAAGATCTGAGCGATCAACATAAGTCAGTGAAACGGCCGTCACACAGAGTCGGTCCTGAGTCAGGTGCGCGAGATGAAGAATGGTCGCGAGATCTCCAGCCTTGAAGAGCTTCAGCGTATCCCCCGGCTTGTAAGGATTCTCAAACGCAGCGTCCATCGGAATGAGATATTCAAGGATCACGTTAGGGAATTGTTTCGACCGCGCTTCCAATGCGAGCCCGGGAAAGAAGTCATCGGACCCCAGCAAGCGCGTTCGCACCACTTCGAAATCGCCCATGATGTATCCCCGATTCTCACCATCGGCATAGTTCTGAATGTAAAGGCGCTTTTGCAGATCGTTGAGCACCGCCAATTGGTCATCGGGACGCCCCGATTCATCATTGTATAGTTCACTCGCCGTGTAGAATTTCCCGCGCGACCCCGCCGGGGGATCGGTCGCCGTGAACGCTTTCAATTCCTCCAATTTACCCAATTGCTGCAGCAAGGAGTAATTGAACGGAATGTGAGGATTGCGAAAGACGTAGGCGGGAAAGAGCCACGAGAAGATCGCCATCGCCGAAAGAAAGACAATGATCAGCAGCCAGGCGAGCGGCCCCGCCGCGGGCCCAGCATTCGGTGTCCCTTCACGCGAATAGCCGTAGGGAGCGCGGGAGCGAGTTCCTCGAATGTATTCCCCCACGATGGACGCTTGTTAGGATTGGATCGCAGCCTCTTCCTCCGCTTCATCGCCTCCACAGACGGAGCCATCCTGAGACGCATCGTAACTCGGCGTCTCGCCTTCCACTTCCGGCTCGAATGACGTGCCACACCCGCAGCTCCGCGCCGCATTCGGATTGGTGATCTTGAACCCGGAATCCGTGAGCGCGTCTGAGAAATCCACCACTGACCCATCGAGCAAGGTCATGCTCTCAGGATCCACCACCACACGCCCACCAGACGTCTCGATCACGGTATCGTCCGCCGCCGGATCGTCCAGTTTCATGGCATACTGATGGCCCGCGCAGCCACCCTTTTGAATGAAGAGGCGCAGGGCCTGCCCACTATCACCCACGAGTTGCTTCAACTCGGCCGCAGCCTGTTCCGTCACTTGAATCATCCTGGAAGCGTAGGGCGGCTGCGCGAACGGTCAACTCACGGCATGGGAATCGTGACCAAGCCGATCGTTGCGTTTCTCTGGAGCCCCCCTAAGCTCTGCCCCTTCCAATGAATCCACCCACTGCCATCCCGAAGACAACGGACCTATACGAGAACTACGTGGCCCCCACCTACGGCCGTTTCCGCGTGGCTCCCGTCCGTGGCCAGGGCTGTTGGCTTTGGGATGAGGATGGCAAGAAATACCTCGACTTTGGAGGCGGCATCGCCGTGTGCTCGCTCGGCCACGCCCACCCACGAATGGCAGGAGCCTTGCACGCTCAGGCACTGTCCCTCATTCATTGTTCCAATCTCTACCAGTTCCCCGCGCAGGGAAAACTGGCCCAACTGCTCGTCGAGAAAGTCATGGGCATCCCGGGGAAGATCTTCTTTGCCAATAGCGGCGCCGAAGCCAATGAAGCCCTCTACAAACTCGCCCGGCGCTATGGCGCGCAGCGCCCCAAAGCCAACGGCGATGCCCGGACAGAGATGCTCACCTTCGGCAGTTCCTTCCACGGACGAACCCTAGCTGGCATCGCCGCCACCGGTCAGGAGAAGGTCAAGGCCGGCTTCGGCCCATTGGTTCCCGGGTTCCGACACCTTCCTTACAATGACACCGCGGCCCTCGAAGCAGCCATCACCGAGGACACCGTTGCCATTCTGCTAGAGCCCGTGCAGGGCGAAGGCGGCATCCACGTGGCCACCCCCGACTTTCTCAAGACAGCGCACGCGCTCTGTCAAAAGCACGATTGCCTCCTCCTCCTCGATGAGATCCAATGCGGCATCGGTCGGACCGGTCACCTGCGCGGATGGGAAACAGCGCTCGGCGAGGATCCCACTCTCGCAGGCATCGTCCCGGATGGCGTCAGCTGGGCCAAAGGCATCGGTGGCGGCTTTCCCTTCGGCGCTGTCTGGCTCAATGCCCATCACCGCAAGACGGAGGCCCCCATTGCCGACTTGTTAGGCGCTGGTTCCCACGGCACTACGTACGGCGGCTCTCCCCTCGCGTGCGCCGTCGTCACCGCTGTTCTGGAAGAGATCTTGGAGAAGGGTCTCCCCGAGCATGCCGCCGCCATGGGTGCGTATGTCAGGGAGAAGCTAGCCGAAGCCGAGATCCCCTTTCTCAAAGATATCCGCGGACTAGGCCTCATGTTAGGGCTTGTCCTCGATGCCGAAGCTGTGAGCGCCCTCCCCGCCTGCCAGGCTGCGGGACAATCGCCCGCTATCTTCGTGGTCAACGCCCTCAACAAGGCCAAGCTTCTCACCGTGCCCGCTGGCGCGGACGTCGTGCGCCTCCTCCCTGCCCTCAACGTCACGGAAGCCGAGATCGATACCGCCGTCTTCATGTTGAAGGCCACTCTCGAACGGCTGGCAGCCGCCTAACGCTTGCATCTCTTTCTGTTTGTGATGAAACACCTCCTATCCATCGAAGAACTCTCGTCAGAACAACTCACGGACCTCGTCAACTTGGGCGCGGAATTGAAGAGCAAGCGCCGGGTGAATGTGGGCAAGTATCTCCCGCTCAATCACCAGTGCTGGGGACTCATCTTCACCAAGTCCTCCACCCGCACTCGCGTCAGCTTCGAAACGGGTGTGCGCGAACTCGGGGGCTCCATCATGTTCCTCTCGGATCGCGACCTTCAACTCGGCCGTGGCGAGCCCATCGAAGACACTGCCCGCGTTCTTGGGCGGATGCTCGACGGGTGTGTCATCCGCACCCACGACCACGCCGACATCGTGCGCTTCGCGGAATACAGTCGCATCCCAACCATCAACGCCCTCGACGACGACGAACACCCTTGCCAGATTCTCGCCGACCTCCTCACCATGCAGGAGAACCTCGGCGGCTGGGAAGGCCGCAAAGTGGTCTTCGCCGGCGACATCGACTGCAATGTCGCCCGCTCCTGGATGTGGGCTGCCGAACGCCTGGGATTCCAACTCGTCCTCGCTGGACCCGCCGATTTCCAGCCTCCCCAGGCGTTTCTGAAGCAATTCCAGTCGGGCAATGTCCAGATCGAGGAGGACCTTCAGGCCGCCGCCAAAGGTGCCGATGTGCTCTACACCGATGTCTGGGTCAGCATGGGCAAGGAGGAAGAAGCCTCCAACCGCTTCGAAACCCTCAAGCCCTATCAGATCAACCAAAGCATCGTCGACCTGGCCAAGGCCAATGCACTCGTCATGCACTGTCTCCCGGCCTACCGTGGCAAGGAGATCACCGCCGACGTCCTCGAAGCCCACGCCGACACCATCTTTCAGGAAGCTGAGAATCGTCTCCACGCTCAGAAAGCCGTCCTCGTCCGTCTAGCCGAAGCACGGCTCCACGGATGAGCACAGGGGCAATGGGACAAGGAAAGAGGTTGCACCCTCCCTTTCCTGACGTTAAGAAACCTGCCCGCGAAGCCAGGATAGCTCAGTGGTAGAGCAGAGGACTCATAAGCCTTTGGTCGGGAGTTCAAATCTCCCTCCTGGCACCATATTTCTCCTTCTCAACGACTCTCGTCATTCGCTATGGTCGCCCCATGAAATGGCTCTCTTGGAAGGCGCTGGATGGTTTGTTGCGTGGAGCGACGAAGGGTGATTCTTCTCAGTCTCAGCTGGATTTTAGGGCGTTGTTGGCTTGGCAGGTCTTGTTGGCGGCCGTGTATGGACTTTGCCTGGGATTCTTCGCTCTTTCCGCTCGGGAATCGCCCGATGCACGGTTTCTGTTAGGCGCAGCCGCGAAATTGCCGGTGTTGATCCTGGGAGCGACCTTGGTGACCTTCCCTTCTCTCTATGTGTTTCTGGCGCTCTTTGATGTGCCTTTGAGTTTCCGTCAGGTTCTGGGTGGAATGCTGGCGGCGAACACGGTCTTTGCCACAGTGATTGCATCGCTAGGGCCCATCGTCGGGTTCTTCAGCCTGTCCTCACAGTCCTACGCTTTCATCCTTCTACTCAACGTCGCGATCTGCGGTTTGGGCGGTTTCTTGGCGATGCGGTTGGTGGTGAAAGCACTCGCCGATAAGCCGAAAGCCGAGAGTGCGCCAGCGCGTGTGAATGCGCCTCCGCTCCCAACGGAATCCACGGGAGAAACGGCGGCTTCGGCAAGCGATTCGATTTCGAAAACCTCCCCGCTTCCACAACCTTCTGGGCGGGTGGGAATCCTTGGAGTGTGGATGGTTCTTTATGCCTTTGTCGGCACGCAATTGGCCTGGATCTTGCGCCCCTTCATTGGCCATCCCGAAGCGCCGTTTGTGTGGTTTCGCGGAAAGTCGGGAAGTTTTGTGGACACGGTGCTGCGCGCGTTGGGCGAGTATTTGGGAATCTCCCGTTAGTTGAAACAGATCGATTCATTCCTGCGGCGGAAAGAACCGGGCTTGCACGGTCGGGAGGCATTCGTCGTCTTTCTGTTATGCGGAGGATTCTATGGTGCCGTGATGGCGACCTTTGCTTTCGAACCCGCTCGCACGCCCTTGATGCTCTATGGGATGGTGAAGGTGCCGCTTCTCTTTGGCGCCACCATGCTATTGGCGATCCCGGCGTTCTATGTGCTCAACGCCCTCCGTGGGGTGGGTCAGGATTTCCCCCGCGTGCTGCGCCTCCTGACCGATTATCAATTGGTCGTCGCCGTCTTACTGGCGGCCCTGGCTCCTGTCACCGCCTTGGTCAATCTCACGACCGCGGCATCCGGGTATCAGGCGGTGCAGCTGTGGAATAGCATCATCTTTCTGCTGGCAGCGATCATTGCGCAGCAGCGCTTCACCCGTCAGGCACGCGCGTTGATCGCCGTCGATGGGCGACACCGTCTCCTCCTGCGATTCTGGACGGTGCTCTATGCCTTCATTGGGATTCAAATGGCTTGGACCCTGCGCCCCTTCATTGGCTCTCCCGATCAATCCATCCACTTCCTCCGGCCGGGCCCCCTGGACAATGCTTACGTGAAGATCTTTGAAATCTTCGCCGACCTGGGAGGACGCGTTCTTGGAAACCCGTGATCGGGCGATCTTTGCTTGTGACAACTTGGCACCATTGCGGATGTGAACAAATCGAGAAGCGTTGCGTCTAGGAAGTGGGGACCAGTTGCATCTTGGCCTGCGACCGTTACCCTAAGCCATTCGGAATGAAATTCTTTCGCCTCTTCTTTCTCCTCCTCATCAGCCTGGGATCGGTCCAGACCGGCCTTGGGCAGGAGGTGTCGGACACCGCCTCTGGCGATGCGTCGTCGTTTCTTGAGATCCTGGAATCTGCAGGAATGATGCTCTATCCACTGGCTGCGCTGAGTATCGCCGCCGTGTTTCTGGTCTTCTTCTATCTACTGACCATCCGGCAGGGAGCGGTGGTGAGCGACAAATTCATGGGATCGGCTGATGCCTTGATCCGCAAACAAGACTACTTGGGTTTGCTCTCGGTGTGCAATCGCCATAACGAAGCAATCGCGCGCGTGACCGAGAAGACGCTCGATTTCGCGACGAAGAATCCAACGGCTACCTACGAAGAAGTGCGCGAAGTGACGGAAGCTGAGGGCACCCGCCAAGCCAGCCTCATGGATCAACGGATCATGTATCTGGCGGATATTGGTGCCATTGCGCCCATGGTTGGTCTGTTAGGAACGGTGATTGGGATGATCAAGTCGTTTCGTGACATTGGGAGTATCGCTGTCATGGGAGACAAACAGAACGTCCTCGCCACGGGGGTTTCGGAAGCGCTGCTCACCACGGCGGGCGGTCTCGTCATTGGCATCCCTGCGATGATCTTCTACTCGATCTTTCGTGGGCGCGTGCAGCGTTTGGTAGCTGAGTTAGAGGCTGCGGCCACGCATTTGTCAGCCTTGCTCGCGGCGCAGTACAAACGAAATGCCACGTCCTCGCCGGGAGTTCCCACCGCGGCCACCTATGCACCTCCGCAAGGGCATTCTCTGGAGCCGGACTACTTCTCAGAGTATTCGGCGCATGACCGCACGATCGATCCACAAGGCTTGTAGTCGCCATGAATTTCCACCGTCGTCGCGCAAGCATCCAGCCCGCCCTGCAATTGGCACCCATGATCGATGTGGTGTTTCTGCTATTGATCTTCTTCCTGGTGACGTGGAGCTACGCACGTTTTGAAAACGAATTGGATATCAGCGTGCCCAAGGCGGATGAAAGCCAGGATCCACGCCGCCGCTTTGGAGAACAGATCATCAACGTGACCAAAGACGGGACAGTCATCGTCAATTCCGTCGAGATGGGCGATGCGGAATTGTTAGACGCTCTCAACGCTGTGGCAGAGATTCGCCCTGACCAATCCATCATCTTGCGAGGCGATGCCTCTGCCGATTACGAACACATTGTCCGCGTCCTTAACATTTGCCACAAAGCCAAGATCTACAATGTGGCCTTTGCTTCCGTCAAGGAATCCTAACACCATGAACCGATCCGTTCTTCACGCACTCCTTCTCTTCCTCCTTGGGCTCTCCCTGGCATGGGGGCAAACAGAGACGCCAACAGTGGATGACAGTTCTGAGGCGCCCCTCACCCAACCCGAAGATCCCACGGAAGGCGACCCGCGTCCCGATGCTTTAGGTGACGAAACTCCGGAGGAGGAAACCACTCCTAGCGAAAGCACCGAGGAGGAAGGAACGCCTACGGAAGAAGAAGAGACGCAGGAGGATGATTCCGATAGCGGAGCCATCAAGTTCGATCCCTCCAAGACAGTGGTGAAGCCCGCCAAGGTCAAAGAAGATCCGAAACCAACGGCCGTTCCCCCGCCCCCCAAGCATTCTGCCAACCCAGAAGCGGACCTTTTCGAACATGCGGAACTCGTGGCCAAGTATGAGCTTTGGCCGCAGGCAGAACGTCAATATCGCGTCTACGTCGAAACTTACCCTAACAAACCCAATGCGCAGGCGGCCTATTATGGTCTCGCGGAAGCCCGTCTCAAGTTGGGCAAAGTGGCCGAGGCGGAAGCCACCTACCGCGCCCTCTTGCGGAAGTTCAGCCGCGGAGAACACGTCGGTGCGGCCGCCTATCGCCTCGCCAACATGCACTACCGTCGGCAAGAGTTCAAAGAAGCGGTGACCTTCTTCGAACAAGCCAGCCGTCTGGCGTCGAAAGATTTGGTGCGGAAATCCGCCGCCTTCTTCCGTGGCCGCTGCTTGCAAGAGCTCGGCAGCACACGCACAGCCGAGCCGATCTTCAAGAAGCTGGCTTACGATGTGAATGATCATCAATACCGCGATGCATCCGCTCTGATCCTCGCCCGGATGAATGTGGATCGCGGTCAGCATCAGAATGCCTACGACCTCTTCATCAAGCTAGCAGAACCACCAACTGCTCCCAACATCCGCGCGGAAGCGATCACCAAAGCAGGCCTCATGGCGGCGAAGTTAGGCAAACGCGATGAAGCCCAGAAATACTACGAACAAGTGCTAGACGTCGATACCAAGGACGCGCGCCCCTGGCATCCCAAGGCGTTCTGGGGCCTTCTCCATCTCTTCTATGAGCAAGGCAAGTATCAGGATCTCATCGATCAGTATCAGCGCCGCAGCATCACCTACAACCAGGCCGATACGGATCGCAGTCAGGCACCGGTCATGATCATGGTGGCGCACGCCTTTCGTCGCTTGGAAAAGTATCGGCAAGCAGCCTCTCTCTATGATCGCGCTGTTCGCTTGGCCCCCGAAGCTCCCGAGTCTCGCGAGGCCGGGTATCGTCATCTCTACTGCCTGTATAAGGATGATAGTCCATTCCTCATTGCCAAGACGCAAGACTATCTCAACCGCCAACGCAAGCTTGGCAGCGATCACCAATACTACCATCTCGCCTTACTTCTCAAGGCAGAGAAGTTGTTTGGGCAAAAGCAGAAGACGAGCAAGACCTATGCCGAAGCTGCCGAAGCTTACGATGCGATCGAGTTGAGCAAAGTGCCAGAGAAATATCACCCGCTGATCACTTACAAGTCTGGCTGGGCGCATGTGGAGGCGGAGAGTTACGATAAAGGCGTGACGGCGTTCACGGAGTTCCTGCTGAAGTATCGTGAAACACATCCCGAGCTTGTGCCCAAGATCCTCGCCAAGCGTGGGGAGGCCTATCGCAAGGTGCGTCATTATCCGAATGCGCTTCGTGATTTCAATGAGCTCATCTCCATGGAATCGAGCGATGACCTCACTTACCTCGCCATGCAGCAGAAGGCGCTCATGCAGGTGGAACGTGAGAACCGCAAGGAAACGATCACAGCCTTTCAGGAACTGTTAGAACGCTTTCCCAATGGTCAAGGAAGTGCCGAAGCGCATTACTTCATCGGAGATGCCCACTATCGGATGGCCGAGTTTGAAGATTCCATCGCTCCGCTTAAGAAAGCACGAGACTTGAACAAAGAAGTGTATGTAGAGCCCGCCACGCAGCGAGTCATCATCGCGCATTGGCGTCTTGGCAATCTCGATGGCGCTGCCGAGGAGGTGGATCTGCTATTAGCACACGATCCCAAGACGAATCTCATTCCTCCCAAGCTTTGGCTATGGTTAGGAACCCGTTCCTTCCAACAAGACCGCTTCGAAGCCGCGGCTCGCTATTTGAGGCAAGTCGCTAATCCTGACAAACCCACCGAAACCTGGCCTCTCGCCTGGAGTTTCCTCGGACGCGCCTATCTCCAGTCAGGGAAGTATGAAGAATCGATCGCTCCCTTCGATCACTACCTCGCCTCGGATCCGGCACCGGACGAGAGGGCTCGCGCCCTGCTGCACAAGGCGACCTCCCTGAGCCAGACTGGCAAGTTGAAAGAAGCCCGCGCCACCGCCGAGGAAGTGCATCGCATCCTGCAGCAAGGACGGACCTACGGCCAAGCCTGGATCCTCCTGGGCGACATCGCCATGGCGCAGAAGGATTTCGAGGAAGCGTCGAAATATTACGTGGTCCCGAGCCGCCTTTTCAAAGATCCCTTGGTCACGCCGGTGGCTTTGGAGAAAGCCGCGATTGCTTTTGAGAAGTTGGGCGAGTCTCAGCGCGGCGCGGATTTGCGTCGTCAATTGCGGGACGAATGGCCATCCTATCAGAGCGGTAAGACGGAGGGCTGAGTCCCCATCAGTTGACCATTCTCCCGTCCGTCTCCATAGTGGCGGGATGAACAAGTGGCTCCTTCTTCTGGTCACCGCCCTCGTGGGAGGCATCGGCGGCTATCTTATCGGTCAGACAGGCGGACGCGATGCCGCGGAAACCAGCTCTACGCAATCGGGTTCTGCCTCTGGTCCGGGACTTCTTGGGGGAACGTCTGCCGAGGGTGCTGGGAGCAGCGACGCCTCGGGATGGGCACGCGGTGGCCGTGCTCCAGGTGGGATGAATGTGAACGTGCTCCGACGCGAGTTGGAAACGATCAAGCGCGATCCCAATCCCATCAAGCGTTTCGCAAGTTTAACGCAATTGCTAGGCAAGCTTGATCCCGACACGCTGCCAGATATTCTCCAAGCCTTCGATGAGATTCCAATGCGCCAGGAGCACCGGGAAGAGTATCAGATGCTCATGTATGCGTGGGCCTCGTTTGATCCCGAAGGTGCCCTGAAGTTTGTGGACGAGAATGCCAATAGTCGCAGCCTCCAACGTGGAGCGTTGTTGAAGCCTATCCTGTCTTCGTGGGCCAGCAATGATCCTGACAAAGCCCTCGAATGGATGGATTCCCTCCCAGAAAGCGAACGCGGCGAGCATCTCTCAGGATTGATCGAGGGCTGGGCGACCAAAGACGCGTACGCAGCCGCCAGTTACCTCCAGGAAAAGGTCGAACCTGGCCAGCAACGCGAAGCTCTCGCTGGGGATATTGCGAGTCACCTCTTCAAACAAGATCCCATGGGAGCGGCGCGCTGGGCCGAGGCGCAGGAAGACCCGCAATTCCGTTCGGAGGCCTTCGAGGAGTTGGCGGAAGATTGGGCCAGCGTGGATCCCAAGGGATTGGCTGATTGGTTAGGGCAGCACATGGATGAGGAATACAGCTTGGAGGCGGTTGAGGATCTTGCCAGAGCTTGGGTGAGTCAGGATCCCGATGCCGCCACAGGCTACTTCGAGAGCCTTGAAGACGGTGCTGCCAAGGAGCGCGGCATTTATGAAATGGCCCGGACATGGGGCAAAGACGATTTGACTGCGTTAGGCGAGTGGCTCAACGGCCTGGGCGATTCCGATGTCACCGATCTCGGAGTGAAGGCTTACGTGGAACGGCTCGCTGGCCAGTCGCCGGAAGCGGCCATCACCTCTGCCATGTCCATTGGTACCGATGCGATGCGCGATGAGGCCGTGCAGAACGTGGGCCGTCAGTGGTTCCGTCAGGACCCTGAAGCGGCCACCGCGTGGGCGCAGGCGAACAATGTTCCCGTGGAATCCTTTCACCAGCCGACGCGCAGGACAGTGGACGGTGCCATCTTTCAGGCCGAGGGCGGACTGAGCGGCGCTGCGGTCGGCGGCATCCTTGGAGCTGAAATCTCCAACGGTGGTGCCATTGACCTGCCTGCCGAGGTGCATGAGCGGATGCTTCAGCGCGCCATTGACAGTGGGGACATGTCGGCGGAAGCAGCCGAACTCCTGGAGCAGCATCTCCACAACCAAGTCCCTCCAGCCGAGTAGGCGCGCCTCATCCATCTTCATGCTCACTCAGATCCTCCTGGCGATTGTCCTTCTGGCAAATTTGATAGGGTTTGCGGCGATTGGCTATGACAAGTGGCGCGCCAAGACGGACGGCTGGCGCGTCAGCGAATTTGCGCTGGTGGTTCCTGCAGCCTTGGGAGGCTGGCTCGGCGTCCTCGCCGGGATGCGCACTTTTCGCCATAAGACTCAGAAGCGCAGCTTTCACGTGAAGCTCGGCATTGGCATGGCCCTATCCCTGGCATTGACCTATCTTATCATGCCGCACCTATAGCCTCTCCTTGCTGGAAACTGCCAGGACCGCTATCGTGTGCGAACCATGCCCCACGCCACCCCGTCTGCCTACGCGGAGGCCCGCGAAGCGCTCCCAGCGCCCGAGAAGCCTGTGAATCCACACGCGACCGATGCGGCCAAATTCTTCATGTTGGGCGTGATTCTCATCGTTCTCATAGGTCTCCTGGCATTCATCTTGCGTCTTCGTCACCTGTCCAAGCATCCTCGCCGCGAGGTGAGTGATTTGGAACAGTTGACGAAAGAGTAACCTGAACGCCCTCCCGACCATGCCTACCCCATCTCACGATTCAGAAAGTTCTTCGAAATGTGAAATAATAGGGGCTTTCCGACAGTCTCACCATGCGAATCGATGGAAGCTCTTGAGTGAAGAGCAGATGCCTGATCAACTATCGGAAACCATGCTGAGTCCCTCTGAATTTGAGTCGCTTGTCCGACTGTTGGATGATGATTCCGACACCGTGCGGAACGCCGTGGGGCGTCGACTCCTGGATTACGAGGAGGCCCTGCCGGAGTATGTCTCGAACCTCGATCCCCTGCCATCGTCCGAGACATTTGCACTCATGAATCGAGTGATTCGAGAGGCCAAGTGCGAGACGCTCACGGATCATTGGGAAGATGTCTTAACCGAGTTGGACCCTCACACGCGCCTGGAGCATGCGCTCGGATTGGTGTCCGACTACCTTGATCGCACTTCCCTACGCTCGGGACGCCTGACCCGAGCGCTTGATGAGCTTGCCGACGAGCTGCGCGGAACCGCTCCGACGCCTATTGCCCTGAGCCAGGCACTGTTTGGCGATGGCCGATTCGCGGGCAATCGGGCAGACTATTACGCTCCCGAGAACAGCAGCATCCTCACCGTGATCGAGTCAGGTGAGGGCAATCCCATCTCACTCGCCTGTCTCTTTATCCTCGTCGGAAAACGACTCGGGCACGAAATCGGTGGCTGCAACTTTCCAGGCCATTTCCTCTCCGTCATCCCGCGAGGCGACGCGCCTATCCTCGTCGATTGCTTCAATGCGGGTCGTCTGGTAGCTCCAGATGATCTCGTGGACACCTCAGTGTCGCCTGTGGATGCCGACTTCGATCTATTCGAACCGGCCAGCACCGAGGTGATTCTTCTCCGAGTTCTTCGAAATCTGGAGCGCGCCTTCCATCAGCTAGACGAAGAGCGTGAGCGCTCGGTGATCGAGCACCTGATTGAGCGGATGCTGGTGTCCGGCTCTGTTTGAGGTAGAAACCTCTCGCGCCCCGCGTGGTTCAATGCGGGATGCGTCTCGTTGCTCTCCTTCTGCTGTGGTTAACGGCGGCCCCCATGCATGGTGCGCCTGCCCTTGAGGGGGTGGAATTCTTCGAATCGCGGATTCGGCCACTCCTGGTTCAGGATTGCTACGAATGTCATGCGACTCACGGCAAGCAGAAAGGAGGCCTGGTCCTCGATCATCGCGAGGCGCTCCTGAAGGGAGGCGAATCTGGGCCAGCTCTGGTGCCGGGCGCCCCGGAGAAGAGCCTGCTCCTCCGCTTGATCCGACATGAGGAACCCGGTCTCGAGATGCCGAAATCAGGTCCCCAGTGGGAGGAATCTATCCTGACCGACTTCGAGGCGTGGATTGCCATGGGGGCACCCGATCCACGAAAGGATCCGCCGGACGCTGAATCTTCTGCTGAGGCCAATCAAGATTGGGATGCGGTGATGGAACGCCGGAAACAATGGTGGAGCTTCCAGCCAGTCCGCGCGGTCGCTCCGCCAGAGGGAGAGGGTCATCCTGTCGACCGCTTCATCGATCAGAGACTCATAGAGGAGGGGCTGGAGCGGAATCCCAGGGCCGACCCTGAGACCTTGCTTCGGCGACTGAGTTTCGTCGTGCGCGGGTTGCCTCCATCTCCGGCCGAAGTCCGCGCCTTCACAGCAGACCCGAGTGACACCGCCTTCGCATCCATGGGGGAGGCATTCCTGGACTCCCCTCGCTTTGGAGAACGCTGGGCTAGGCACTGGATGGACTGGGTCCGCTACGCCGATTCCCACGGGAGCGAGGGTGATCCCATGATTCCCTATTCGTGGCGTTATCGAGACTATTTGATTGAATCAATCAACGCAGATATCCCTTACAATCAATTGGTTAAAGAGCATATTGCTGGAGATCTCTTAAAAACTCCTAGGATCGATGCGAAGGGTTGCAATGCCTCTGCCATCGGTCCGGCACATCTCCGAATGGTCTTTCACGGCTTCGCGCCCACCGATGCCTTGGAAGAGCAACTGCGCTTCACGGATGACCAGATCAACGTCGTCTCGAAGGCGTTCATGGGACTCACCGTTTCCTGCGCCCGCTGCCACAACCACAAATTTGACGCCATCTCACAGAACGACTTCTACCGATGGTATGGCATCTTTGCCTCTTGCCCGCCTGGCACACGCACGGTGGACGGGCCGTCCAACGAGGTGGACGCGAAGCGTGCCCAACTGGCTTCTCTCAAAGAGGCGATCCGGCACAAACTCGCGGACCACTGGCTCAAGGAGATCGCGGCACTCTCAGATCGCCTCCGAGAGGACCCTCTGAATGCTCGCATTGCGGAAGCCAAGGATCCCAATCATCTTCTCTACCCGTTCTCCCTTTCAGCGCAGAACAAGGCGCAGAGTGTTCTTTGGCATCGGTGGAGCTCAGGTCCAGCAGAGCCGAATCCACCTCTCGATTGGGCGCATCGTGATGGCCCTAGCGTCGCGCCATCGGAAGCCGGCGCCTTCGCGATTGCCCTTCAAGGCGAGCATGTTCTCCTTGGCATCTACCCTTCTGGCACCTACTCGCATCTCATCAGCAGCAAGGATCGTGGCGTGATCTTGACACCGCGCATTCTTCTGGACCAGCCCTACGACCTGTGGCTGAACGTGATCGGCGATGGAGGGGCATTCGCTCGCTATGCGGTGCAGGGCTATCCGCGAAGCGGTACTGTCTATCCCGTCAAGCGGATCAATGGAAACGCCTGGCGATGGGAACGCTTCGATCTTTCCTACTGGGAAGGTGATCACATCCACGTCGAACTGACAACAGCGGCGGATCAGCCGGTTCTCGCGGACACGGGCGCCGAACGTTCCTGGTTTGGATTACGTCGTGCAGTCCTCACTCCGAAGGGCCAATCTCCTCCCCCTCAAGGCGTCGCCTATCAACGCCTGCTGGCCTCTAGCCAGGCGGAGGCAACCGTAGATCGCTACAAAGAAACGCTCTCCGAAGCCGTCATGCGATGGAAGCGCGGAACGGTCACCGACCACGAGGCCGCCCTCCTCGATGCCTCTATTCACAACCAACTCCTGAGCAATCAATTGAGTGCTATTTCCACGGTGGAACCTTTGGTGAGGAACTACCGCGAAATTGAAGAATCTTTGCCCGTCCCTACCCGTGTTCCGGCTGTCTTAGAAAAGGATTCGTTTGATCAGCCCTTCTATGTCCGCGGAGATCACAAGCAGCCGGGCCAACCAGTCTCGCGAGGATTCCTTGATGCCTTCGATGCCACTCCTTACGAAGTCCAGGACAGCGGTCGACTCGCTCTCGCTGAGGACTTGGTGCGGGAGGACAATCCCCTCGCCCGCCGCGTCATCGTCAATCGCGTTTGGCACCACCTCTTTGGCGAAGGCTTGGTCCGCACTCCCGACAACTTTGGCCGTTTGGGCGAACGCCCTTCCCATCCTGAGTTGCTCGACTATTTGGCCAAGTGGTTCTCCGAGCACGATCAGTCCATCAAAGCGCTCATTGGATTCCTCATTCGTTCAGAGACCTGGAAAGCGTCTTCGAGCCCCTCGCTCAGAGCCAGTCAGCGCGACCCCGATAACCGCCTCCTCAGCCACGCGCATGTCCGACGATTGGAAGCTGAGGCGCTTCGGGACAGCCTGTTCGCCGTGGCTGGGTCGCTCGATACCCAATCGATGCATGGCCCCCCAGTCACGGGCGATGCCCCTCGGCGATCGGTCTACCTCCGCGTGAAGCGCAATGATCTCGACCCCTTCCTCTCCACCTTCGATGCCCCCGTTCCCGCCAGCTCGAAAGGGCGACGCGAGGTGACCAATGTCCCAGGGCAGTCGCTCACCCTGCTCAATGACCGCATGGTGATCGCCCAGGCGCGCGCATGGGCCAGGGCCCACGAGGGCACTCCCGATGCCATCGGCACCATGATACTAGAGGCCTTCGGTCGGGCAGCCACGACGAGTGAAATTTCTGATGCGGAAGCTTACGTGACCGCTTCGACGGCCTTCGCGGACGACTTCCGCGAAGAAGAAGGCAAGCTTGAGCAACGCGTCGACGCCCTTCAGGAGAAACTCGATGCCTTGGAGGCCATCGCGACTCAACGCGTCATCACCACCCGCGACGCTCAGCCTGGGAGCACCGATGCCCCTATCGAGGCTCCCATAGCCAGGTGGGACTTTTCAAAGAGCCTCAACGATGAAGAGGGCTCGCTACCGGTGACGGCACACGGCAAGGCGCGCCTCTCCGAAGGCGCTCTTCAGTTCGACGGCCGCGCGGGCAGCCACGGGAGCACGCCTCCACTTGCGATAGATCTCCGGGCCAAGACCCTTGCGGCCACCGTTCGGCTGAACGCGCTCGATCAACGCGGTGGTGGCGTGATCACCGTTCAAACTCTGGACGGAGCCGTCTTTGATTCCATCGTGATTGGTGAGCAGCAAGCCGGCCATTGGATTGCCGGAAGCAATGTCTTTGCGCGGACCAAGGATTTCGGCGGTCCCAAGGAAATTGCCAATGAGTGGGTGCATCTGGCCATCGTCTATCGCGAAGACGGCGATATCCTCGCGTATCGGAACGGCGCCCCTTATGGCAAGAGCTATCGGAGCGACGGCCCCGTAATCTTTCGGGCAGGCCAATCCCAGGTCTTGTTTGGAAATCGCCATGGCCCGCCTCAAGGCAACCGACTCCTACAGGGCACGATTCGGTCGGCAGCACTTTTCGATCGCGCCCTGAGTGCTGAGGAGGTGGGCGCCATTGCCAGAGGTGATCGCTCCTTCGTGACGCAGAAAGCGCGGCTCGCGGCTATGACAACGCACGAACTGGCCCGGCGAGCCGATCTCTTGAAAGCGCTCGCCGAAGCTACCTCGGCCCTCAACGCGCACCAAGCGCACCAGCCTGCCTTGTCCGGTTTGGCGGACTTTGCGCACGCCCTCTTCAACGCCAAGGAATTCCTCTATCTCCGATGATGCCGTCTCCACTCTCTCGCCGTGCCATGCTCAGTCAAAGCTCGACCGGCTTCGGTCTCCTCGCGCTTTCGAGCTTGCTGCAACGCGCCCGCAGCGCGCCCCTTCCCCACGCGCGCCCCAAAGCTAAGAATGTCATCTTCTGCTACATGTCCGGCGGCGTTTCTCACATCGACTCGTTCGATCCGAAGCCCAGTTTGGACGCGCTTCATGGAGAACCGATGCCCGTCAAGGTCGAGCGGACTCAGTTTAATAATAACGGGAATATATTTGCTAGCCCCTTTACATTTAGGAAGTTCGGACAAAGCGGCCTTGAGGTCAGCTCCATGTTTCCCAAGCTTGCCGAGTGGTGCGCCGATGACTTGGCGGTCATTCGGTCGATGACCTCGGCGGTGAATGAGCATGCCCAGGGAAACTACGTCATGCACACTGGTTTTCCCTTCATCGGTCATCCCAGTGCAGGTGCCTGGATCAATTATGGGCTGGGCACCGAGAATCACGATGTGCCTGGTTTCGTCGTGCTCCAAAGTGGCGGTGCGATTGTGCCGCACGGCGGCGTGGGCCTCTTCAGCAGTGGCTTTCTCCCCGCGCAGCATCAGGCCTCCGTCATTCAAACGGATGCCGCCGAAGCCGTTCGCAACATCCTCCCCCGCGAGCCCGATGGGGTGCAACAGCGGCGCTTGCGGTTTGTGCGCCAACTCGACGAGGAGTTTACGAGGCGAACAGGTGGTCACAAGCAAGTGGAGGCGGCCATTCGTCACTATGAGACGGCCTATCGGATGCAGGCGGCCGTCCCCGAGCTGGTCGATCTTTCGGGGGAATCAGAAGCGACCAAGGAGCGCTATGGCCTAAACAGTGATCACCAGCAGAAAGCCGCCTACGGACGCCAATGTCTCCTCGCTCGCCGCCTGGTTGAGCGCGGGGTGCGTTTTGTAGAACTCAGTTGCCTGACGGAAGGCATCGGTGCGGGCGGAGCAGCGAATCCTTGGGATCAGCATGGCGATCTTGAGCGTGGCCATGGCGCCATGGGCGACCAGGTAGATCAACCGATCGCCGCGCTCATCGTGGACCTGAAACAGCGCGGGCTACTAGACGAGACCATTGTCATTTGGGCTGGTGAGTTCGGGCGGACTCCCTTTTCCCAGGGAAGCAATGGCCGTGATCACAATCCCTACGGTTTCTCCGTCTGGCTCGCTGGAGGCGGCTTCAAAGGCGGCACGACCTACGGGGCCACCGATGAATTGGGTTATCACGTCACGGAGAAACCAACCACCGTGTATGATCTCTGGGCCACGGTTCTCCATCAGTTGGGACTGGACCACGAAGACCTCACCTACCTCTATGCGGGGCGCCACGTGCGGCTAACCGACGTCCATGGGAACGTGCTGCACGAACTCATAGGATGAGACCCTAACCAGATCCAATACAATCACCACAATAAACACAACCAATTGACCGCGTAAAGTGGTTGTCGGCTGGCTGTTTGTATAAGAACGGTGCCGTCCTATGTTACGACGCACGTTTATCCCCTCCATCATCGTTGCCGTTCTTGCGGCATTCACCTTCAACTCATGTGATAAGGTCGCCATTCCGAAGGAAGTGACCGGCCTGGCAGACGTCTTGAAAGGCGCGACGTCATCCCTGCAAGGTATTGCGGATGTGGACCCTTCTGAGGCTGTCGCCAAGGCAAAGGAAGCGCTTCCGCAGCTGCAGAACACCGGCGAGCAACTCAGCGCCGTCAATGGCCTCATGGACAAGCTGCCTGGCCCCGCGAAAGACATGGTCACCAAAGCCCTTGAGCAATTTGGCCCCAAGATCCAGGAGCTGATCGGTAAGATCTCCGGAATCCCTGGTGTGAGCGGCGCGATCCAGCCTGCTCTCGACAAGATCACCTCAAGTCTTTCGGCCCTGAAAGGCTAAGCTCGATCGACAAACTTCTCGAAACGCCACCTTCGGTCTCGACTGGAGGTGGCGTTTCTTTTGAGACGTGCTAGCTGACCACAAGCATGTCCCCGGTGACAGCCGAGAAATTCATCACTACTTACCGCTGGATGCTCCTGGCGCGCATCCTCGAAGATCGAATCGCGAGCTTGTATCGCGCGGGAGGCGCTATAGTCGGTGGCGTCTACCTGGGCCGCGGCCAGGAAGCGTTTAGTGCCGCCCTTGGCGTGCATCTTTCGCGCGAGCGCGGCGATGTCTTCGGTGGGCTCATTCGCGACATGGCGGGACGTTTGGCCTTCGGCGAACCTCTCCTCGATCCCGCACGGAGTTACCTGGGCTCTGCCAAAGGCCCGATGCGAGGGCGCGATGGCAACATTCATCGCGGCCGTCCTACGGAAGGGTTGCCAGCTATGATCAGCCACCTCGGCAGCCTTGTCTCGGTCGTTTCCGGTATGTTGCTAGCCAAGCGATTGAAGGGCGATCCTCCCTGCGTCGGCGCTTCATGCGTGGGAGATGGCGCGACCTCGACGGGCGCATTCCACGAGGCGATGAACACTGCAGCAATCGAACGCCTACCGCTCGTCGTGGCGGTTGCTAACAATCAGTATGCCTATTCCACGCCCACGAGTCGCCAATACGCTTGCGAGAACCTGGTGGATCGCGCCAAGGGCTACGGCGTTACCGGACACGTGGTGGATGGCACCGACCTTGAGGCCTGTCTAGACATCTTTGAACGCGCCGTCACCGCCGCTCTCGAAACACAGACTCCGCAAATGGTCGTGGGAAAACTCCTTCGACTATCCGGGCACGGCGAGCATGACGATGCCTTCTATGTGGATCCCCATTTGCGCGAGGAATCGTCCGGTCGCGATCCCTTGACCGTGGCGGAGACACATCTGTTAGAGAAGGGTTGGGGAACGCCATCAGACGTGGACGCATGGACTGCTGATGCGGTCGAACGCGTCCGCGAAGCTATGACCCAAGCGCAGCGCGAAGGCGGGCCGGATGCTGCGGTTGAAACCTGGGAAGCTCTCGCCAGCCGGCATCTTGTGGAAGGAGGCAACGCATGAGCATCACCTACCTGGCAGCCATCCGGGAAGCCCAAGCCAAGGCCCTCGCCGACGATCCCCGCGTCTTCATCTACGGGCAAGATGTGGCTACCTTTGGGGGCGCCTTCAAGGCGACCAAGGGGCTATCGGAAGCGTTTCCCGGCCGCGTGATGGATGCGCCCATCAGCGAAGACGCGATGGTTGGCATGGCGATCGGTGCCGCGATCGAAGGCATGCGGCCCATTGTTGAGATGCAATTTGCCGATTTCTCCTCGATTGCCTTCAACCAGATCGTGAATCAAGCCGCCACACTTTACTGGCGGACAGGAACGCCGTGCCCCATCACTGTGCGGCTGCCTTCTGGCGGCACGGCTGGCAGTGGGCCTTTCCACAGCCAGTCCATGGAGGCCCTCTACGCCCATTACCCTGGCCTCGTCGTGCTCACCCCAGCGACTGTCGAAGATGCCTATTCGATGCTGCTGGAAGCCATCGCCCTGCCGGACCCTGTGATCTTCTGTGAGCACAAATTGCTCTATTACCATCTGAAAGCCGAGTCCCTCCCGGTGGAGAATCTGCCGATTGGAGAAGCCCGAGTCGTCCGCTCCGGCCAACACGCTACCATTGTGACCTATTCCGCCATGGTACACGAATCGCTCAAGGCCGCAGGTATGATGGCTGAGGATGGCTACCACATTGAGGTAGTCGATCTCCGCAGCGTGAAACCCATTGATACCGACACAGTGCTTGCTTCGGTGGCCCGCACGGGACGGTTGCTCGCCGTGGGAGAGGCCTTTCCATGGGGGGGCGTCACTTCGGAAGTGATTGCTCGGGTGGCCGCCGAGGGCTTCGATTTGCTCGATTGCCCTCCACGTCGGCTCAATGCGCGTGACACGCCCATACCTTATCATCCCAATCTTTGGAAAGCGCATCGCCCCACTGCCGACACGATCTATAGTGCCCTCACAAATCTGGTGCGATTGTGAGCACATCCCTTGACACAACTTTCACCTCGCTCTGGTTTTATCTCGATTAGTCTTTTGTCACTTGAACGTCCTATGAAGTCCTTCCTAACCTCCTTCTCCCTGAGCCTGGCTCTTCTCTCCCCCATGACGGCGATGGAGAACAATCGCCTCACCCGAGAGGAGCGCGATCGCGTCGGGCATCTATACGCACGGGTCATGAGAGACAATGAAGTGCGCGAGGCACGGAAAGCCCATGAAGAAGCCTTGAATCGTTATCACGAAGCGCTCCGTAACGCGATGACGAAGCGGGATCCCAAGATCAAGCCTGCGCTCGATAAGATTCAAATGAATCCTGCCCTCTTGGCCGAAGCCATCTGGGAGAAGCGTAGTGATGATGTGATGGACAATCTCCACCTTCCGGTGCGCCGGTTAGAGAAAGAGGAGCGGCAACGCTGGAACGCAGGCATGCAGAAATTGCGAAGCACCGAACTCAGCGCCGCGTTTGGAAAGCGCATTGAGGAGAACTACAAGAAACAAGTGCGTCTTCGCAAAGAGCACACGAACATCGTCCGCGAATTCAAGAATGCCGCGCGCCGCAAGCTGATGGCTATTGACCAAGGGCTCAAGCCCATTATGGAGAAGCTGGAACAGCCTAGCGGTGACCCGGTCACAGCCAAAGCTGCTCAGACTCAAGTCGAAGAGGTGCTCCCTCCAGAAGCTGGCGATGTTGTCGCTCCCGAAACCAAGGAAGCTGACGCAGAATCAGAGCGTATTCCCGCCATGCCCATGCCCATGCCCGGCACAGGCGAGGAGGAATGCTAGAAGCAGGGCTTCGGAGGGCTTGATAGTTAAGAAACTCTAACAAGATGTTCCCTGTGGAACATTTTTATAAAATTTATTCACGCTGGGTCGGCCTGTGGCTAGCGGGTGCCTGGCTGATGGGTGTTGGCTGGGCAGAGAACACGAACACCCGTCATGAGCAGGCTCTCCATGAGGCGCTCGCGAATGGGATTTCGATTGGCATTCCAGGAATCTCCGTCGCGTTGGGCGATGGTGATGCCATCGTTTGGACGGGCACCGCAGGCTGGAGCGACCTCCACAGTCAGCGCCCAGTCGGGCCCCACGACCTGTTTGGGATCGGTAGTATCACCAAGTCGTTCGTCGCCGCGATCATCCTTCAACTCGCCGAAGAAGGCGAAATCGATCTCCACCAGCCTGTCACGGCCTACCTCAAGCAGCCGATCGTTTCGAAGATTCCTAATGCGCCCACGGCTCCTCTTCGAACCCTTCTCAACCACCAAAGTGGGATCCCTACCTGGGAGTTCGATTCTGAATGGATCCGCAAGGGCCGGGGCGACCACATGACCCTTAATCACCTCTGGGGAAAGACGGAGACTCTCCCTTACGTAGCTCGGGAAGACTCGCAGCCGGACTTCGAACCTGAGACCCGCTACGCCTACTCGAACACGAATTACACCCTCCTGGGATTGGTGATCGAGGCCGTCACGGGTAACACGCTCTCCGCGGAAATCCGCCGGCGCTTCCTCGATCCCCTTGGCATGGATCACACCTATCTCGATTCCTTTGAACCTCGACGCGAGGGATTCGTGCGTCATTACCATTACGCCACACCTGCTTTCAAAGAGCGCGCTGGCATTCATGACGCCTTCGTCAACGTGGCACCACATCTGATCGAAACTTCTCCCGCCAATCTTTCTCCCGAATGGGCGGCTGGCGGGCTCGTCTCGTCCGCGTCCGACCTCACACGGTGGGCCCAGGCTCTCCACTCAGGAAACGTGATCGGTCCTTCCATACGCGACGCGCTGCAAGCCTACACCGCACCGAAAGAAGGGGGGCGTCCAGGCTTTGCCTACATGCAGGGACTCTGCAGGATCGAGAACTATGGGGAAAGTGGTCGCGTGCTCATCGGGCACTCTGGAGGCACCCTTGGGTTCACGTGTATGATGTATTGGATCGAAGGCACCGACCATACGATCGTTTGTCTCACCAACGCAGGGACCATGCACACGGAGCTCCAGCTCTCTCCTCCCGACGCCTTCTTTTCCAAAGTCCTCCTGCCAGCCGCTCTCCGCTATTTCGAGGAATAGGAGTCTTGTCCTTCCGCCCTTTCCGGTTGGACATCAGCGCCAGAATTCCGTCCACTCGACGGTGCCATTCACCCCTTGCCATGAAGACTTCCCTTCGCGCCCTCATCATCCTAACATTCACCTCATCGATCTCATTTGCCCAAGTCATCATCTCTGAGCTCTCAACAGACAATAGCGCTTACGATGATGAGGATACGGACTCTCCCGATTGGTTTGAGCTTCGCAACGTGAGTGACGCTACGGTGGACTTGGACGGCTGGGAATTGAGCACGCGTGAAGATGGTGACGGGGAATGGACGATCCAATCCCTGACATTGGCACCAGGCGACGTCCGCTTGTTCTTTGCCTCCGGGAAAGATCGGCCGGGCACCGCTGAGACCAACGACACTTACCGCCCTCACACAGCGTTCACTTTAGAGAATGCGGGCGGGTATCTTGGATTGCGACGACCTGATGGGTCTGAAGCGCATGCGCTCACCTACCCTCCCCTGCAGAAGGATGTGAGCTATGGAGTCAATGCCGCTTCGGAGGGACACTTCTTTCCTGCCTCGCCTAATGCGGTCAATGATAGTAAGCCTGCTCCCAATGGCCTCACGCCAAGGGTTTCATTCTCTCATGCCGGGGGTGTGTTAAACGGGGTGATCGCACTCACCTTGTCCGTGCCAGACCATCCCGAGGCGAAGATCCGTTACGCTCTTGATGGGGCTGAACCTTCTCTCTTCACTCCGAGTTACTCAGGTCCAATCGTGATCGATCGCACACAAACGATCACCGCTGTCGCCACGCTTCCCGACCACCTGCCCAGCCGATTGCAAACGTGTAGCTATATTCTTCTGGGAGACGACATGACCTCCTTCGCCGAGACAGGCAAAGCGTTTGAGTCTAATCTGCCTATCATTGTCATCGATGGCATGGGCAATAACCTCGATGCCTCGCGAGAATTTCGTTCATCAGCCGTGGCGGTCATTTCTCCTGACAAAGACACCGGTCGCGCCATTCTCGGTGAGACCGCCCCAGAATATGCTGGACCATGTGGCGTGCACCTGCGCGGCGAGAGCTCCGCTGGCTTTGGCCAGAAGAGTTATGCGCTCGAACTCCAAGACCCTTATGGGGAAGATCAGGATGCGAGCCTCCTCGGGATGCCTGCCGAATCCGACTGGGCGCTCTACGGCCCTTGGAGTGAGAAATCACTCATGCGAAACAAATTGATCTTTGATTGGATGCGCGCCCTCCGCGGTGCGGATGGCACGTCGATGCGATCAGAGTTCTGCGAAGTCTTCATTGATCAGGGAGCCCGTGACGAGGCCCTCAGCTACGGCAGCTATCAGGGTATCTATTTGCTGATGGAGAAGATCAAGGGTGGTCGCAACCGCGTTCCCATCGAGAACATCAATGAGCACACCACGGATCCTCACATGATCACCGGTGGCTATATCATTCGCCGAGACAAGGTCGATAGCGGCAAGGACAGCTGGTCCACCAGCCTCAATCAACCACTCCAGAGCTTTGATCCCGACCGTTTCAGTGCTGTGCAGTTGGCCTACGTCAAAGCTTATATCAATAACTTTGAGCGCGCCCTTCGCAGCGATAACTTCACAGACCCCACCAAAGGCTATCGGAAATACATCGATCCGAGCACCTTCATCGATGCCCAATGGTTCGTCGAGATTTCTCGCCAGGTGGATGGCTATGTCTTCAGCACCTATTGGCACAAAGATCGCCATGGCCTCCTACGCGCCGGTCCTCTTTGGGATTTCAATATTTCGTTAGGGAATGCCGACTATGCCACAGGTGATCGACCCGAAGGCTGGCTCTATGACAACCGCAATGGGCACGGTCAGATCTGGTATCCCGATCTGCACAAGGATCCCGAATATCACATGGCTCATTGGGATCGCTACTGGCACATGCGACACGGCATGCTCTCCGACGACGCGGTGATCGCAACCATCGATGGCCACATGCATCGGCTCCTCGACGGGTACACCGAGCCCATTGGGAATCGGGAACCCGAAAGCGTACAGAATCCGGTGGCACGCCATTTCCGCAAGTATCCTTTCATCGGCACACGCCAATGGCCCAACCCGCCTGCCGAATCTCGCATCCGCACGTATCAAGGTGAGATCGATTATCTCAAGGATTGGTTGCTGGAAAGGCTCGCGTGGATCGATGATCAGAGCTTTGTCGTGGACAACAAGATCCATCGCGCGCCGAAAGTCAGTCACCCGGCCGGAGCCCTCGATGATCCCACAGACATTGAGATCATTCCCCACAAAGGGAGCTTGTTCACGGCCAGCAAATTCCCTCAAGAGACGATCTATTACACGACCGACGGCACGGACCCACGCCTTCCCGGTGGTGACCTGAATCCCTCTGCCGTCATTTATGATGGGCCCATCGCTATTGGTGAAACCACGACGATTGAGACGCGATTGCTCAATGGCACTACCTGGTCGCCCAAGACTTCTGCGACCTATCTTCTGCATCATGCCCCCGCCTCCTCTAACAATCTCATCATCTCTGAGATCATGTATCACCCGACGGACCCTACGAGCTTGGAAGCCTTCTCGGGTCTGAACGAAAGCCATCTCTTTGAGTATCTGGAATTGACCAATACCAGCAATCGCATCGTCGACCTCAGCGGCACCGCGTTCACCAATGGCATTCACTTCCAATTCGATTCCCTCACCCCCCAAGAACGCCTACTTCAGCCCGGTCAAACCGTTCTTCTGGTCAGCCATCTCCCTGGATTTCAGCGGCGCCACGGTGATGTCGATCTCTCCCTCGTTTTAGGCGAATACAAGGGCAAGCTCAGCAACGACGGTGAAGGGATCACCTTGAGTGACGCCAGTGGAGATCCTATCATCGATCTCAACTACAACGATGGCCAAGCCTGGCCAGCCGAAGCAGACGGCCTTGGCAAAAGCCTCGTGTGGGCGAATCAGGCCGATGCCCAAGAGGCCGACGCTTGGCTCGCCTCGACCATTGACGGAGGCACACCAGGAACCCACCCGCTCGATGCCTCAGGAGAGCCGACGGGCGATTCCGATCGCGACGGCGTTCTAGATACGGTCGAAATGGTCTTCGGCTCGGATCCTCAAGATCCGCAATCGGTCTTCCTGCCACAACTCACGCAGGACGCGGACGGCAATTGGACACTAGAACAACGACACCGCTCGGGGCTCGAATCTTCCCTCTCCATCCAAGGCTCTCACAATCTCACTGATTGGGCTGCATCCTCGCTAGGGGCCCCCACGACAGCGACTCTTGGCAACGATGTCAGCCTCACTCGCTGGCCACTAGTGGACCTCACTGAATCACCTCGATTTCTCCGCGTGATTTCTCAATAGACCTCGCCCACCCATTCTTATCCGATGCCACGCCCATTCCATCCACTTCTTGCTGCCGCTTTCGTCCTGCTCAGCCTTACGTTGGGACGAGCTCAGCCTAACGTCATCATTATCTACACGGACGATCAAGGCTCCCTCGATCTCGGGTGCTACGGTTCGGATGATTTGCAAACCCCTCATCTCGACGCGCTTGCCCAGCGCGGGGTCCGCTTCACGCAAATGTATGCGCCCTCAGCCATTTGCTCTGCCTCTCGCGCAGGATTGCTCACGGGACGCCTGCCAGCACGTGCTGGCGTTCCGGGAAATGTGTCCTCTTACCAAGGCAAAGCAGGCATGCCAACAAGCGAGATCACTATTGCGGAAATGCTAGGAAATCTCGGCTATGAAACGGGACATGTCGGGAAATGGCATCTCGGCTACTCACCGGAAACCATGCCCAATGGTCAGGGCTTCGACTACTCCTTTGGACACATGGGGGGCTGTATCGATAACTACTCCCATTTCTTCTATTGGAATGGCCCCAATCGCCACGACCTCTGGCAGAACGGCGAAGAGATCTGGCGCGATGGTCAGTTCTTCGGAGATCTCATGGTGGATGAGGTGAAACGCTTTCTCTCTCAAGAGCGGAAAGCGCCATTCTTTCTCTATTGGGCGATCAACTTCCCCCACTATCCCATGCAAGGCACGACCAAGTGGCGAAAGGTTTACCAACATCTCTCTTCGCCTCGACGGCAATACTGCGAGTTCATGTCCACCACAGATGAACTCATCGGCGAGGTGTTAGGCCATCTCGCAGATCTTGGACTGGAAGAGGACACGCTCATCATCTTCCAATCGGACCATGGCCATTCCACGGAAGAGCGTGCTTTCTTTGGCGGAGGAAACGCCGGTCCCTACCGTGGTGCCAAAGGCGGTCTCTTCGAGGGTGGTCTCCGTGTCCCCTCTATTGTTTCCTGGCCCGGCCACCTTCCCGAAGGTGAAGTCCGCCAGCAAATGGTCTTTGGGTGTGATTGGTTTCCCACCATTGCCGAACTCTGTGAGGCTCCCCCCTCCAGCCAGCACCTTGACGGGAAATCCATCGTCTCAGTGATCCAAGACGACGCCCCATCTCCGCACCCACACCTTTATTGGCAGCTCGGCAAAGGTCCGCGCGCGCAGTGGGCCGTCCGTCGAGGTGAATGGAAATTGTTAGGCAATCCCCGAGACAATAGCCACCAAGGCACGCTCGACCCCAAGAAAGACCACCGTTTCTTGGTCCATCTGAAAGAAGACCTCAGCGAATCTACCAATCGCATCGAAACGGCGCCCGATCAGGCTGAAGCGCTCCAAGCCATCCGTGACCGCTATCGCCATGCCATTGACTGAGTGGACACGGCATCGGAACGGGTCTTGGGTGATTCGAGATGGCAATACGCAGTTCGAGCGAGCTGAATTGGAGCCTGAAAGACTCACCGCAGCAATTGAGATCGCCGCATCTGAAGGTAAGGGAACTAACATCGTCATCCACGCGGAGGACGGTCAGATGATGCACGTGGTTGAGAGAGTTTGTCAATCTCCATGGAAGCAATGGATGACCCTTCCAACCTTTGATTTCTTACTTGATGAGAAAGAGATTGGATGGACAGACGGCGCGAAACTCTTCAATGGAATCAATGGAATGGAGTACCAATTACACAGGCATCCCATAGCGGAGCATGAGGGAGCGTAACTCGCTGATGACGAGTCAAAAATGCCCTCGTTCGGCATTCGTGCAATCTTAACTTTGGCTTCTCTTCGGGCTATCTATTGATGTGTGCTTT
>JAUIAH010000069.1 GCA_030425385.1 Verrucomicrobiia bacterium
GCTGAAGCGACGCCGGGTGGTTGGTTTCGATTTCGGTCTTTTCAAGGTTCTGGGTGGTGGCGAGAGCCAACCAGAATGTCACTTAAATTCGACATCCGAAAACGTCATTTCCTCTGAAGCGCGACACATCCATGCTCTGATGTTTTTTAAGAGAGTTAGAGATTCGAGGTCTACAAGTCGTCCCGCCACAGAAATCATCCAATTCCGATGAAGCAGTACCCATTTGTCGGTACGCTGATCCTGCAATTCTCGCCGCTTGAGACGGGCACCTTGCTCCCCTGAATCCACTTCCTGAAGTTCCTCTCCTAAAGCATCGAACTGAGCATTGGCATCAGAAGGGGTCGGATAAAACAAGATTTCCATCATGGTCCCGTCACTCTCACGAAGGAACGTGGCACCGTTCGATGACGGGATGATTCGGTCAAAACCAGCTTTAACCAGAGCTTCTTTTGCGGATTCAGACAAAGCAACCGCGCTCACTTGGGGTGCTTCGCCATGAAGGAGTGTGCTACTGAGTGCCATGAAGGCAAACAGTTGCCGTAGGAAACGTTGGAGCTCCAACTCCTTGCGTCCTGTTTGGGCGAGCGATGGATTGTCTAGGTTCTCGGATAACATTTCACTTTCTAGGCGTGACCTCCATCAGCCTGAAATATAACTCATCATTCTCTTTCACGCGATTAACGACTGGCCGCACAGGGGTTCCCTGACCACGAATCCATGGAAGTCGCTCGAAGCGAGATAGGAAGAGCTCGTTCGCTCCAAAGGAAGCATTCCAGTTCTTTAAGTCCTTGCTGGCAAGAATCTGGTAGTCTACACCTGCGCGAGCATTCCATTCGAATTGAAGATTAATGTGCGGAATGGCAATCGGCGCTACCTGGCGTTTGAGCGTTAGGTTTTCATCAGAAGATTCAAAACTCAGTGGAAGGAGGCCGTGCAGTCCAAATAGCTGAGTTTCGATCACGATTTCGGGATTCTCACCTTTAATACCCGAAGTCATGATACGCCTCCACTCTGTCCAGTAGAGGCGACCACGATGAGTCCTAATAACTCGCGGATCGGAATCTGGATCGTCGTAGATCGTTTCCATCGGCTCTCCACCATCTATCAATATCCTTTGAATGCGGCCTGCGCTTGGATCAGTCCAGTAGAGATACCCTTCATGAATCAACAAACCATCAGGTTCTTCGAGACCATTGAGAAACACTTCGGGCTCTTCCAATTCTTGATCTTCTGAGAGGGCCGAGCGAAAGATAAGTTGATGCCTTTCGTCTGCAAAATAGACATGGGAATCCGTCAGGGCCACGCCATTCGAGTTACCGCCACTCACAAGGAAATCTTCTCTGCCAGACCCATCAAAACGCATTCTTCTTATGCCTGAACCGATTGTGTAGTAGATGAACTCGTCGTTGTAATCGAAGGCATGCCAGCCAGCGCGCGTGCTCGCGATGGGATCCGGCTCGCCACCGTCAAGATTGGTGGTGAAGAGATTGTTAACCCACTCCAAGACAAGCAGTTCGCCACCTCGATAACGGATTTCGCCAATTGAACGGTCATTGGACTCCATCAGCAACTCGGGCTCATCTCCATCGACGGTCGTGCGATACAATCCTGGTATGGGACGCCATGCCCCGAAGTAAAGATAGTCGAGCTCTAGCCCCCAACCGGGAGCAATAAGTAACAACCAAAGCACCTGAACAAGCAACGGCCTGGCACGTGGATCTTTGTAGCACATGGACGGGATCCTCATTCGTGGCGAATCCAATGTCAATAGGCTGCGCCCGTGATTCACGCTTTTAAATTAGTTAGGCGTCTTCAGGCGGCCAGAGCAGCAATCCGAACTCCAAACTGAGGATGATCGTCTCAAATCTGAGCAGCGCTATGTGAGGGCAAGGATACGACGTCAGGATTTGGACCACAGATGACACAGATGGCCACAGATAAAGAGATCGGCGGCGCGATCACTCAGTGCTTAGTGACCATCTGGGGCGGTGCTGCTTCTGGGTATTGACGATCGATGATTGTTGATTGGCGATTGTTGTAGTGGTTAGGCTTCTTGAAACGGCGGCGGGCGTGGCCTGCAGGCTGGCTCACGAAGGCAGCTGCAAAGCTGCACACGGTCCAAAGCTTTGGCAAATTTCCTTGTCCGTGATCTGATTTGCCCCAACGTGCGCGCATGACCTGTGAGGAGATCATCGCTGTCCTGGAGGAAATCGCCGTCTTGTTGGAACTGAAGGGGGAGAATCCCTTCAAGACACGCGCTTATCGAAACGGCGCTGACATCATCACGAATTACGGTGATGATTTCCTGCAGAAGGCTCGCGAGAATAAGCTCACGGAGATCAAGGGATTTGGTGAGGCCTTGGCGACGAAAGTCCATCAGCTCGTGACTGAGGGTGAGATGGAGTACCACCAGAAACTGCGGGCCGAGTTTCCTGAGACGATCTTTGAACTCTTCCACATTCCCGGACTGGGACCGAAGAAGATCAAGGCGCTTCACACCCATCTGGGAGTGGCATCGATCGCTGATCTGAAGCGGGTGTGCGCCTCAGGCGAGGCGGCGCAGCTGAACGGCTTTGGAAAGAAGACTTCGGAGAAGATCTTGGAGGCCATTGCGTTTCGTGAGGCCCATGCGGATCGCTTTCTGTTAGGCAGCGTGACTCCAGTGGTACGCGCCATCCTGGAAGATTTGCGCCAGCACCCCGATGTGGATCAGGTGGAGGCGGCAGGGAGCGTGCGGCGAGGGAAAGAGACGGTCCATGATCTCGACTTTATTGTGTCCACACAGAATCCCCAAGCGGTGATGGAGCACTTTGTCAGTCGCGAAGACGTGACGAATGTCATGGTGCATGGAGAGACGAAGTCGAGTGTGCATTTGGAGCATGGCTTGCAATGCGATCTGCGGGCGGTTTCCAATGAAGAGTTTCCATTTGCCTTAAACTACTTCACCGGCAGCAAGGAGCACAACGTGGCCATTCGCGGCCGCGCTCGCGACCAGGGATACACGCTCAACGAATACCGACTAGCACCCATCGAAGGCAAGGATCCCAAGAAACTGAAACCCATTCACACGGAAAGCGATCTCTACCGTGCTTTGGGTTTGGAGTACATCGATCCCGCGCTGCGCGAGAACCAGGGCGAGATCGAGGCAGCCGAGAAAGGCACGCTCCCCAAGCTCATTGAGTTAGAGAATCTGCGAGGGACCTTTCATAATCACACGACAGCGAGTGATGGGAAGCATTCGCTAGAGCAGATGGCGGAAGCAGCGGCGGAATTGGGTCTGGAGTATTTGGGCATCGCGGATCACAGCAAGAGTTCCTTCCAAGCCAATGGTCTGGATGAGGAGCGCCTTCTCGCCCAGGTGGAGGCGATCAAGGCCTATAACAAAGCCCAGGATGCCATCACGATCTTTGCAGGAACAGAATGTGACATTCTCAAAGACGGCTCGTTGGATTTCGACGACGAGATCCTGACACAGCTTGATTACGTGGTCGCCTCTGTTCACAACGTGTTCACCCTTTCCGAGAAAGCACAGACGGAGCGCATCCTCAAAGCGATCGAGAACCCTTACGTGACGATGTTAGGGCATGTATCAGGACGATTGCTCCTCAAGCGGGATCCCTATGCGGTGGATATCCCCAAGATTCTGGACGCCTGCGCAGCCAATGGGACATGGATCGAGATCAATGCCAGTCCCATCCGGCTGGACATGGATTGGCGATGGTGGCACCGCGCGCGGGATCTCGGCGTCATGGCGGTGATCAATCCCGATGCGCACCGCACACGCGGGCTCCAAGATCTCTATTTCGGGGTGCAAGTCGCTCGCAAAGGTTGGTTGGAGAAAGCGCACGTAGCCAACTGCCTTCCCCTGACTAAGGTGAAGAAGGCGCTTGCCGCCAAAGCCTCCGCCGCCCATGCCTAGCCTCTTCGTTCTCCTCGCCTATCTCATTGGTTCGATCCCGTTTGGTCTGCTCGCGGGCAAGGTCAAGGGCATGGACATCCGCGATCACGGGAGCGGGAACATCGGTGCGACGAATGTCTTTCGCATCTGCGGCAAAGGTTACGGGATCACGGTCTTTGTCCTCGATGTGCTGAAGGGGCTCGTCCCGGTGCTCATCGCGCAGGCATTCACTACTGGCGCTGTCCCCATCCTCGCCGGAGTCGCCGCCATTCTGGGGCACAATTTCCCCATCTGGCTGGGCTTCAAAGGAGGAAAAGGCATCGCCACCTCTGCGGGTGTGCTAGGCGGCTTGCTTCCGTGGGCGCTGCTGGTCGCTTTCCTCACCTGGGCGCTCACCTTTCTCGTCACCCGCTACGTCTCGCTCGCCTCGATCCTGGCGGCGCTCTCGCTGCCGGTCACCCAAGGCGTCGCGACGTATCGCCCAGGGGCCCAAGCGCACCCCAGCCTCTTCTATTTCACCCTCGTCATCGCTGTCCTCGCCGTGTGGCGGCACCGCAGCAATATCCAGCGACTGCTCGATGGGAGCGAGCACCGCTTTTCCAAGAAACCCGCTTCACCTAACATTCCCACTTCAGAATCATGACCCTCCACAAAGCTTCCGTCCTCGGTGCCGGCTCTTGGGGCACCGCGATCAGTATGCTCCTGGCCGAGAAATGCGACCAGGTCCATCTTTGGGGCCGCGATCCCAAGGCCGTTCACACGATCAATCACAAGCACGTCAATCATCACTATCTCCCGCGCGAAGAGATCCCTCACAAGATCACGGCCACAACAGATTTCAGTGATTTGTCAGGATCGGATCTCGTGATTGCCGCGCTCCCCTCTGCCGCCATGCGCGAGGTCACCCGGCAAGCAGCCGAGGCGATGGAACTCCCGCCGGAAGCTCCCATTGTCTCCGCTTCCAAAGGCATTGAAGCCGACTCTGGGAAACGCATGACGGAAATCCTCAGCGAGAATTTCCCTAACCATCCTGTAGCCGTTCTGTCAGGCCCCAACCACGCAGAAGAGGTCGCTCGCCACATGGCGACGGCTTCTGTCATCGGCTGCACGGACCACAAAGTAGCTGAGCACTTGCAGAGCATCTTCACGCTCCCCTTCTTTCGCACCTACACGAGCGACGACGTGGTTGGGATTGAGTATGGCGGTGCCGTGAAGAACATCTTCGCTCTCGCAGGCGGTATCGCGGATGGGTTGGGCTTGGGAGACAATGCCAAGGCCGCGCTCATCACGCGTGGCCTGGCAGAGCTGAGCCGACTCGGGATCGCCCTGGGCGGCCGTCCAGAAACATTCCAGGGGCTGAGCGGGGTCGGCGACCTCATCGTCACCTGCTACAGCGCTCACAGCCGCAACAACCGCGTCGGCCAAATGATCGGCAAAGGCCACAACCTGGACGAGATCAACAGCTCCGTCCACATGGTGGTCGAAGGGATTCCGAACACCCACAATCTCTATCATTTGGCAAAGGCCAAGGGCGTTCGCACCCCGATCATCGATCAAGTCTACGCTGTCCTCTACGAAGGCAAGGCGGCGGGCGATGCCCTCAGCGAACTCCTCAATCGCGATCCGCGACCAGAATCCGAATCTCCCCCAACCTCCTAACAACACCCCAACCACACACACAAACACACGAGATCACTGCACGATCACACCCCGATACCCCAACCCAACCCAACCCATGAAACTCAACACACTCCTCAATCACTTTCGCCCTGCGGCGGCGGCAGCAGCCCTGGCTGGGCTGCTAGCCTTGCCGACTGCACACGCGTATGAATTGCTTGGTGTCGGCACCGAATTCCTCATCGGTGGCGACCTCACAGATCCTGAAGACGATGGCAATCCCGAAGCGCCTGATGTCGACGAAGGCTCCCTGCATGAAGGATACGATGCCGTCTTTGCTTCCAGCGAAGAGCCCGGCTTTGGCGGCGGCGAGTTCGCCTACAACGTCTTCGACAACGTCGTCGGTGGTGGCAACGACAAGTGGTGCTGCGGCGCAGCCTTTCCCCTTTGGATCACCGCGACTTTCCCTGAGCCCATTGTCTTAGAAAGCTTCACCATCGCGGCAGCCAATGACACGCCCACGCGCGACCCACGGATTTGGGAAATGCAAGGGTCCAATGATGGCGTCAATTTCGAAACCATCTTCCGCCAAGAGGATGCGGACGCGGCTCTTTGGAACGAGCGTTTAGAAGTCTTGCACTTCAAGTCAGGCGAAGATTTCCCGCCCGTCGCGAAAGACTACACGACTTTCCGATTCTTTGTGGAAGCGACCGGTGCCACGACGGGAGCGTTCTATCAAGTAGGCGAAATCGAACTCTTCGGTCGCACCGGCGGTCTCACCGATACCGATGGCGATGGCATGCCCGATCGCTACGAATCCGACAACGGCTTGGATCCCGCGGTGGACGACGCCGCTGGCGATCTTGATGGCGATACCGTGAGCAATTTGGAAGAGTTCAACACGGGCACCAATCCGCAGAATCCCGATACCGATGGGGATGGCCTGAATGACGCGGCGGAAACCAGCACCGGAACGTGGATCAGCATCAGCAATACCGGGACGAGCCCCACTCGTGTGGACAGCGACGGGGATGGCCTGAGTGATGGCGTGGAGAATCCTGACCTTGCTTACGTGGATGCCAACCAGCCGGGGTCCGATCCCAATCTCCGGGATACCGATGGCGACGGCGCCTATGATGGACTCGAGGCCACTTCTGGCTTTGACCCCACCGACGCTGAAAGCGTGCCGTCCGTCCAACTCAAGGGAGGCACCTTCACCGTCACCCAATACGACACCACCTCGACCGTCACGGACCGCGAAACGACCCTGATGCTCATCGACGGTGAGACGGAAGCCGACGAAGGCCAGATCACGGTGCAACGCCCATTCATCAACATGGTCGATGACTCCGCGGCGACCTTTGCGGACACGGATGAAGTCTTTCCCCTTTATGGACCGGAAGGCACGGGCGAAGGCAGTCCTGCCTTTGGTGGCGGTCCCAATCACGATGACTTTGCCATCGAGGCAACCGGCAAGTTCTTCATCCAAGCTCCCGGCGGCGACGTGACCATTGGGGTGAATAGCGACGACGGCTTTGTGCTTTGGATCGATGGCGAAGAAATCGGCGAAGCCGGCAACCGCGGACGGGGAGACTCACTCTTCAACGTGAATCTGGATCCGGGTCAGCATGACCTCCGATTCATCTACTGGGAACGCGGCGGAGGTGCGGGCGTGAATCTCTACATCTCGCGTGGGTTCACCACCGAGGAGACTTTCGTCGAGGCTAATTTCGAACTGCTCAACGCCTTCGACATCGCTCTCGCGCCGCTCGAAGGCGACGACTCAGATGGCGACCTCATGGCCGACACCTGGGAACGCTTCTACTTTGGCGACTTGAGCAACGATGGCACCACGGACGGTGATGGTGACGGCCTCAATGAATTAGGGGAGTATCAGAATCTTGCCGATCCGACCAATACGGACACCGACGGTGACGGCCTCACCGATGGCGACGAGGTGAACACCCACGAAAGCGCTCCCAGCTTGGTCGATTCCGACGGTGACGGTCTAGCAGACGGCGACGAGGTCAATACCTTCAACACCTCACCCAGTCTAGCAGATACCGACAGCGACACCTTCGCCGACAATGTGGAGATTGCGTTAGGCAATGATCCCTTAGACGGAGCAGATCGCCCAGACGCGATCATCGCGGTGAACCGTGGCACCTGGGCGGAAGGGACCACGTGGTCAGACGGCAATGCTCCCTCGGCATCCAACAACTATGTCGTGGTGAACACCGTTTCTCCCAACCTCGCCACACCGCGCAACGTGAATGACTTCGTTGGCAGCAGCCTCACGCTGATTGGCGCGGAGACGAATCTGTCCTTGCAGCATTCGGGAGTGGCCCGCGTGGCGAATCTCGTCTCTCAAGGAGCCACGATCACGGCAGACCGCACTCGCACCGGCTTGTCTGGCACCCTCCTGATGGATGGAGGCACGACACTGAGTTCAGGACAGAACACGCTCGATCTCCGTTCCACTCTGACTGGAGAAGGCACTCTGTTAGTCTCCGGCCTGGAGGATGAGATCGCCGGAAACGTCATCTTGAATGGAATCCATTCTTCCTTCAATGGCGACGTTGAGGTGAAGGGGACCGCCCTCACCGTGGGGATGCCCGGCGCGTTAGGGTCCGGTTCCATCACCTTGGAAGTCGGCGGCTTGATCGTGAACCACACGCTCTTCGCTCCCGAATCAGATCTTCGCATCAATGGCGACGGCTTCCTCATTGAAATGAATGCCGACATCGTGGTGAACGACTTGTTAGGGGTCGATGATGACGGAACGGTGATCTTCCGTTTGAGCGAGCTGGGCGAAGGCGCCACAGCATTCAGCTCGGACGACCTGAGCACCCTCTTTGGTGTGGAAGAGATCACGGGTGACGGCAATCTGATCATCGGCGTTGGCGATACTGATAGTGACGGCCTCTATGATGCCTGGGAAATGGAGAACTTCGGTGGCTTAGGCGGCGCAAAGAAATAACTTACCGAATTTAATTAGGAATGGTTAAATAGTTTGCTACTGTGAAAGTGTGGCAGATGAAGAATTAGTCCAGAGAATTCGAGAGAAGTATCGTTTGATGCTCCC
>JAUIAH010000044.1 GCA_030425385.1 Verrucomicrobiia bacterium
ACGCAAAGGTGACCATGCGCCTGTTCGTGTTATCGTCGTAAGGGCCGGGACAATGATCGTTTACATTCATGCACCCAATATCGCACATTTATTTAAGATGTCTTAACTAAATTGTGCGCCATTCCTATCTGTTTCCGTATATACAGTTCATGCCCCACGCCATGAAGATTTGGATCGCTGAACACTGGATGCTATCGCGTGGCAGCTATAAGAATCGGAAGGTTGCGGAATACAAGGCCAAGACGATTCGCCTTCTATCGAAGGCTGATATGAAGCGGTTGTTCCCTGATTCGCAGATTTACAACGAGAGATTCGTTGGGCTCACTAAGTCGATCGTGGCGTATTCTGGCTTCTAAAGCAGCCTGGAAAAGGTTGGCAATGATCTCTACGCACATCAGAGACCGCCCACCTCCAGATCTGCCTTGATCGACAACACTTCCTTTCTATACTCAAGACCTACTATTGACGGAGCTCAATGAATAATTTAATTCCCAAAGTTGCGGTTTTCGTCTTTGCGAGTATCACCGCCATTTATATTACATTTGGTCTTTTCACTGGTGGTAATGCTTTAGGAAACCTCTACCGATTCTTGGCAATCGCTGCGGTGATCATCGCGGTCATTGCTCCAAGGGCTTCCGTCTGGTTACTGCTGCTTGAGACAGCCTACCTCGATTTCTTGAAGCGATTGATGACCGTTGCGGGCAATCCTGATTGGCTTGACATCACATTGGTACTTGCCATCGCCCCAATGACATCCGTTGGCATTCTCGTTGGAGTGCTTGTCCAATATATCCTGGGCTCATTGTCATTAAACCGATACCACGCCACACTTCTTGGCATCTCGCTCGCCATTTTCCTTTTCAACTTTGCCTTAATTGCGGCTGACGGATTGGACCTGGCCGTGCTTCGGGACTTGGCGAATCGTGGCGGATATGTATTTCTTTTGTTCTCGATTCCGGCGCTGTTTCGGAGCGTTGAAGAGATCAAGAGCCTTATATCAGGGATCTTTGTGATTTACATCCCGGTCTTGGGTTACCTCTTCTACCAGAGTGCGGTTGGCCTGACCGATTGGGAATACAAGTACCTAATGTCTGGCTACTCTCTAGAAATCCGGCAATTCCGTAATGCGGTTTTCCGCCCGTTTTCAACGCTCAACGCTGCGGCCAACCTTTCTACGATGATGTCGGTGATGGTAGCGCTCGCCTTTGCTCCTCACAAAATAAAGTTCCTTTCTCTACCATTTGTCCGAGTCATAATGGCGGGCCTATTCATCTTCGGCGCCTATCTCACCTTGAGCCGGGGTGGATGGTTTTGCGGCATCACAGCGATTGCATGTATCCTTCTGTTCCGTACGGCCTGGACCACGATCGCTGCTTACGTGTCTGGCTTCGCCTTGATCGGGATCGTTATTCTTAGTGCGGATTGGATGATCCGAAATGACATTCTTTCTCAAGCAACCGAAGCCATTGGGGACTACGGCAGTGGGGACCGTTATACCATGGCAACGCGTCTTGGGACATTCGACGCCCGACTTCAATCCTACCGGGAGCTTTTAAACAACAAACAATACTGGACACCGTTTGGCGTCGTGATTTCCGGCAAGGCAGCCTATCGTGATCTTCGCTCAACAGATTTCGATGACGAATACTACAGCCACGACTTCATTACGGAGACGCTCTTGCTTATCGGGTATATTCCCATGGCTTTGCTTATAATATCACTCTCGATCAGTATGTTTAAGCTCCATCGTTATCTGCTAGGGCTGTCGGATGGGGTGGTCGAGCGCGTGACCCGCTACTGTGTCGCCGTGGCGGTAGGCATTGCCATTGGCGCGGTAGCGAATCCGGCGCAGTTGCAGACATTTCCAATCAGTACGTTCTTCTGGTTGTTTATCGCAATGTCAGCAGCTATCCGGCCTCAATCCGCCAACGTGCCCGAAGAGGACCCGGTGTTCGTTGGCGGCATATCCACGGATGGCGTTCCGGACACCAGATACGCATAGTCACTGGCCTTTACAGCTCACCCAACTGCGTTCAAATTTGGTGTGAACCGGATCGCATACGTCATCAATTGGCCAGCCGACGGTGTTGGAATCATCGACAAGGTTTTCCGACAGATACGGTGTTGGCACGCCCTGGGCGCAGAGGTCAAACTGTTTTACTTGAGTGATCGTCGATGGGATACCGACCTGCCGATAACATTCGTCGAGAAACCGTTTCGGTCCAATCTCCTTTCCCAATTTTGGGTGAATTGTGGTGCGCTGCGCTCGCTCGGCCAGTCACTCTCTGAGTTCGGGCCTGACGTGGTCTACCTGAGAAATGGCTATTACCACCCCTATCTCGACTTGATCATTAGAAAGTATGTGATGGTCATGGAACTGAATTCCATGTGGCTACAAGAGGCACATGCTCACCGACACGCCTCGCGGCGCCGATTATTGCTCTACTACTACCTCAAACTGACCCAACGACGAATCTATCGTTCGGCAAGTGGCATCGTGACGGTGACGAATGAGATTGCCACGCGCGAAGCAGGCACTCTGAGAAAGAACACACCCGTGTGTGTGGTGCCAAACTCGATTGATGTGGGCGGCACCCAACTCCGAACGCGATCCACGTCGTCTGATGGACTCCCGGTGGTCATCTTCGTGGCAGGTCCTATTCCGGTGGCACTTGAGGAGAACTACCACGGGGTTGATAAGATCCTTAGGCTCGCCCGTGCAACGATTGGACGGCTCCGTTTTCGATTGGTAGGGGATTCCTCTCGCTATGGAAATGATATCCCACAGAACGTTACGCTGGAGGGGGTTCTTTCACCAATCGAGGTGCGAGAAGCTATCGCGACTTCGGATATCGGGCTTGGTACCACGGCGCTACACCGCAAAGCGATGATAGAAGCCTGCCCATTGAAACTCCGTGAGTACTTGGCGCAGGGTTTACCAGTAATCGTACCCTATGCAGACACGGCGTTTGCGGAGGAGGTTCCAAAGTGGGTCCTGTCGCTGCCCAACACAGAGGAAAACCTCACACAAGCCGTCGACGATATCGTGTCTTTCTGTGAGAAATGGGCAGGCAAAAAGGTCCCTTCCGCCACGGTGGAACCCTTTGTGGATGCCAAGGTCCTTGAGACACGGCGGCTTGCCTTCTTGCGCGAAGTTTATGAGTTGAACATTGGCCAACGTGCAAGCTAACACGACTCGTAGCCGAGAGTCTCAAGCAGCGATCCATTTAGGGAATCGAAGCGTGCCAGCGCCTCAGAGTCGAAGTAGTTTTTCCAATCACCAGAAATCCCTTTCCGCAGGAAGCTGCTCGCATCACTTTCTCCAGGTTTACGTTTTGTCTGATTCTCGAATGAGAATTGATCAACCACTTCCCTGAGGCGCACGTCATCCACAGGGAGCGCGAAGAATGAGGTGAAGACCTCCCGTAGCGTGCCTTCGGTATCCTCAAGAAGATCTTCGTATTTCAACAAGTAAACTCCATCCCGTTGGCTCGCCTCTAGCCACGCGGTGTTGTAATCATACCAGTTCCCGGGGTGGGTGAAATGCCTAATTCGACTAGGAGAGGCGTTGTAGGCATACGAAATGAACTTAGACATGTTTTCACGAACATTTTCAAAATTTCCGAAGCCACAGTTCTTTCGGTGATAGTCGACGTAAGCCGGGTTCTTCCTGTTCTTCTCATTCCAGATCAACTGATGATGGTAAAACGACACCAACACATCACGCCCATCACGGACCAAGAAGAGAATCTTCGGATTTCGTAGGATGGCAGGCGAAGGCCGATAGTGGCCATGAAAAACCGACCGCCCCAAACCTGGAATACGATTCCTGGGGAACGGTATTCCGAGATACCCGGAGATAAGCTGGCTTAACCAGGTTCCACCTGATTTTGGATATTCAACAACCAGCACGGAGTCATTTACACTTGTTAGGCTATGAAGATAGGCGAGACGAACTGCTTGTTCAATCTTTGAGTGAACCTGTCGAAGTGCCGTTTTCAATGGTTTCTGCTAGGCCAGTTTCGGCCATGCGATTACCTTGATGGCTTATCCCGAGATTGCCAGGTTTTTCTTACAGACGGCAACAGGCGAATCGTGTCAAGTGCATGAAACCTTAATCCGAGACATTTCTCATGGCTGGACCATCTCTAAACCCCCACCTGCATTTTTACCGAGACGTTCTTCTCGGACTCAAACGAGAAGCGCTGTTGGGCGAAGAGGATGAAGTGCTGTTCAGCTGCGCGGGGCCCAATGATCGCGATGTTGCGCTCGCATTAGGCCTAAGGCGGGTAGTGATGAGCAATCTCGACGAGCGTCAGCATCAAGGGGACAAATCTGAATTCGCACCGTATGAGTGGCGGTTCATCGACTGCGAGCAGATGAGCCTTGCAGACCGTTCGTTTGATTGGGTGGTCGTTCACAGCGGGTTGCACCATTGTCATTCTCCTCATCGTGGACTCCTGGAGATGTATCGGGTTGCCCGGAAAGGCATCATCTTCTTCGAGCCGCTCGATTCTTGGTTCACCCGACTCGGCTCCCGTGTTGCCGTTGGGCAAGAGTACGAGTTGGCTGCGGTGTTCGACAATGATTGCAAATGGGGTGGCGTGGCCAACTCAGAGATCCCAAACTACGTTTACCGATGGACGGCTTCGGAGTTCAAGAAGACCATCAATACGTTCTCACCCCATTTGAAGCATTCTTTTCGCTTCTTTTACAAACTTCGAATGCCCAGAAAGTCTTTCCAGATGAGTCGAAACAAGCTCAAGCCACTGATTATGGGCGCTGCAGAACCTTTCCTGATGCTCATGTCCAAGGTCTTCAAATCATTCAATAACAACTGTGCGTTCGTGGCCCTTATTCCATCTGTGCCTCAAGATCTGCAGCCATGGATCGCCTACGATGAGGCCTCGAATGGGTTCCGGGTAGATGCAGGCTACCTACGGCAACGCTTCTCAGACCACGCTAAGCAAGGGTAATTCTTGGCCATGGCAACGGCGAAGAAGCCCATTTTGCTGGTTGGTCCCACCCCTCCTCCTTTTCACGGGGCAGCCTTCCTCACACAGTCTTTTCTAAACAATCCGGATCTTCGTGAGCAGTTGGACCACCTCAATACGCGGTTCTCGGCTGATCTTGAATCGTTAAACAAATTTACCCTTAAGAAACTATGGCTGCTGTTTGTATTCATTCTCAGTCTAGCACGGAGATCCCGAGCGTCATCGGCGGTGGTGCTACTCCCGTCATTCCAGCCAAGGACGTTTCTCAAAGATTCTCTTTTTGTTTGGGCGTGCTGGGCATTGAGGAGCCCGTGCGTGGTTGGCTGGTATCACATGCGTTTCGAGACATTGGCCTACGAACAGAGGTCCCGGGTGTTTCGTTGTTTCGCGAGACTCACCCTCAGACGCCTGGACTGGCATGTTTGCGTGTCTCCGAGGCTTACTGCATCGATGCCGGAGTTTCTCCCGAGAGCACGAGTGATCTCCATCGCGAACGGATTCGATCCTACTCTAGCAGTCGGGAAGGTGATCAGCCAGGAAACTGAAACCGTGACGGTATTGTATTTGTCGCATATGGGCGAGGCCAAGGGATGGCGGCTATTGCTTGAGGTGGCGGAGAGACTGTGCCGGGAGTTCGATCAACTGCGATTCATTTTTCATGGCGAGCCAGCGTATGAAACGACACTCTTGGAGATCGAGAAAGCCTTCGGACGAAGCAAGGGAGAAGGACTCAATATCCATTACGGCGGCTTCGCCAATGAGTCCCTTAAGTCGGTGCTTTTCGAGGAAGCTGACCTCTTATGTTTTCCCTCTTTGAATGAAGCTTTTCCAGTAACGATCGTTGAAGCGATGGCCGCAGGCTTGCCTGTCGTCGCCAGCGACGTGGGGGGAATAGGGGACGCCATTGACAGCGGAGCGGGTGGCATCTTGGTTCCTCCCGGGGACACGGCAGCTCTCAAGGAGGCCTTACGGCTTGTGATCGCGGACGCTCCTTTACGCAAAGCGTTTGGGGCCCACAATCGCTCCAAACATGCGAGAGAGTTCTCTCAGGCCGCTTTCTGGAACAGGTGGTCAGCCTTCCTCAAAGGCCTTGGTCTAGAATAGGCATGCATCGCTTCTCCATAGGACTACTGTCGATTAGCTGGTTCTTATCGGCAACGTTGATCTCGTTGCTGGCTGGCGGGCAAAGCTTATTCCTGCTTGGTTTTGGAGCCTGTTGCCTGTTCATGGCAGGACTGGTCGGATTGGTGCTTGGCAGCCATTGTGGAACTTGGTCAGTGAAACAAATGCCAATTTCGCTTCTGGTGGGTCTTGCCGTTGTCGCCTATGTCTTTTCTAGATCGCTTCCTGCTTGGGTACTTATTGATGCGAGGCTTGACCTTGTCTTGGCGCTCATTGGGATGTCTCTATTTCTGCTCACGAGAGTCGTGGTCGAACTCCTTGACGGGAAAGCCACGCTCATCCTGGGAGTGCTCACGGTCTTCGTTATTGCTAACATCGCTGTCGGCGTCTACCAGTCGCTTGGAGCCGCAGACGAGTTTTTCCCAATACCTGGCTATCGTCGGGTTGGTTATGTTGCAGGGCGCGCTGGTGGTTTTTTCAATAATCCAAATCAATATGCGTCGTTTCTTGGTGTCGCGGGTCTTTTGTTTCTGGCGAGAGGCTTGCTCGTGCGACGGATGGCGCCGGGTCAATTCGCCTGGATCGGGCTTTTTGGTCTATGTCTCCTTGGACTGGTATTGAGTGGAAGCCGTTCCGTGCTGGTGTTGTTTACGGTTGCGACGGTGTTCACCTTGATCCTCGTTGGCGCCGTTAGTTACCGTTTGCAGGGAACGATGCCACGTTGGCTCAAGATAGGGTCAGCCGTGCTAGTGGGATTGGGCGCGGTCGTTTTGCTTCTTGGGTTGCAGCGTTTGGGGGAAACTCGCGCGGAAGGGGTCATCGGTGGGATGGAGGAGCGGAGGCTGATGCGCGCAATCTGTTATCGGCAGGTCCAGGAGGAACCGTTGATCGGAACAGGTGCTGGCACTTACCGAGAGTTTTCACGGCTCAATCGATCGGTGCACTGGCCGCCCTACCTCCAGGACTCGGACCCGGAGAAGGCCCATTCTGATTGGGCACAATTGGGCGGGGAATACGGTGTCGTCGGCCTTGCCCTTGGTGGCGGTTGCCTGTTGTGGCTTTTAGTCGCTGCCTTCAAGGTATTGCGCTCTGCGAGAGCCGGAAACGAAGATATGGAGAAGCTTCGGTGGTGGGTTGCGGTGCTCTCTGCCACGGCCCTTTTGGGCAGTCACTCCATCATTGATTTTCCGCTTCGATCCCCGGCCGTCCTAGCACTTTTCGCGATTATCGTTGGTGTGGCGGTGGCAGTCCGAAAGTCGCCATTTTTATTGGGGCCGAATAGGCCTCATGGGCTCGTTTTCATCGCACTGATAGGCTTGAATTCTTGGGTCTGGTGGATGGGACCGGGATTGATGGCGTCTGAAAAGTCCCGCTGGAATGAGAATCAACCATCCGTCGCGATTGAACATCTGAGTTCCGCCATTTCACATGATTCTCAGAATTCGAGCTACCATCATCGCCTTGGGGATCTTTGGGTAGCACTCGGAGAAAGATTTGATAAATCTACCGTCCGAAATTCTTTCTTCGCGAAGGCTGAGACCGCGTTCCGCAACGCTTGGTCCCTAAGGCCACAGGATTATACAGCTCTCGAGTCCCTGGTCGTGATCTTGGATAGGCAAGGCAAATACGATGAGGCGGCACCGCTACACATCCAAGCGCAAGCGTTGGCTCCGCGACATCGGCGATGTTGGGTGAACTATTGCCTGCATTTGGATGCAGTGGCTCGAAAGTCTCAAGATCCAACAGCCGTTGAAAGGGCCTTAGAACAGATGGAAGAGGTGCTCCAACGTTTCGGCAATGGGGACCGGCGATTGGTAAGGGTCCTAGCAGACTTGCAGCGTGACAATGCAGCCATGAAGCGTCGTCTAGAAGCCGAAGATCGATAAGATCTCCTGAGTTGCAGATTCAACGATCAGAAGGACAACTGATCAGCATTAACAATGTCCGGCAACAGTTCCCGCATCAAATCAGCAATCCCTTCCTGTGGATCCGTGTTCGAAGCGATCGATTCTAACGGAGTGTCCAGCATGATGTAAGCCCACCGCTGCGCTCTACCGTGAATGAGACGGTCGACCATATCAATCTTGGTACGCTCGTAGTGGCTGTTGGTGAGTATTGAGTTTCCTACAAACAAGTAATAAATATTAGAACGCTGAGTGACCGGCTCGGCTTGTTCGGGCATTTGAATCCGCCTCTCAGTGGCCAACTCAGTCACATGAAGCGGATTTTTTTTGCCTCCGAGGTCGACAGTGATTCTAACATTTTGCGAACTAACTAGCTGTTGCCCTTGGGCGGGAAGGCAGCGTTCGGGACGGTGGATGCTTTGATTGATGTTATCGCTTGAGAGCACCATACTCACGCGGACGACTTGGCCAGTGAGGTCGTGGGTGTAGGTGCGGTTTTCGTAGGCGGCGGCTTGGAGGATGCCTTTGACTTTCTCGGAGGCCTCTTCTCTGGGACCGCCGGTCCAGTCGCCGACGAGAGGAGGGAGGTCCATGATGATGGCGCTTTCCTGAATCTTAGAATTGGCGGGGAGGAGGAAGATACTCCCTAGACCTAGGGCGAGGATGGCGTTCACCGTGAGGATGCGCTTCATTGTAGAGGGGGTGTTAGGCTGTGGTGGGTGCTCGTTTGACTTGGCTGGTGGTGACGCGGTGGCTGGAGGCATCGAGAAGCCGGTGGATGAGGATGAGGCCTGCTAGGCCACATGCGAGGAAGAAGAGGAAGCCGGACCAGTCGTGGTAGACGCCGCCTGCGAATTCGGGGTCGATGTATTCGGCGATGAGAACGATGGTGGTGATGCGGAGGCTGTTGGCGATGATGGCGAGCGGGATGGTGCTGGCGAAGAGGAGGAGGCCTTTCCAGAGTTTGGTCTGGGTGGTGTAGGCGTAGACGGCTCCGACTAATGTGAGGGCCATGAGAGAGCGAAGGCCTGAACAGCCTTCGGCGACATCGAATCCCCATTTGTCGGTTGCTGACGCGAGGTTGTTTCCAGCGGCGATCATGTCGACTCCGAAGAGGGAGCCTGCGTGGTAGGCGGCTTTGGTGGCGATGAGTTGAAGGAGATTGGTGCCCTGGAGGAGTCCGGGCATTGGGACGGCGAAGTAGAAGAGGGCGATTGGGAAGAGAAAGTATTTCGCGCCTTGCCAGCCAAGTCCGTAAAGCGCGGAGCCGAAGAGGATGAAGGTGAGGGCGCCGATGGCGACACGCCATTGGATGGTGCGGACGGAGGCGATGTAGAAGAGGACGCCTAGGGTAATGAGGATGAGGCCCAGTTTGGCACCTTGCTGGGTGAGTGGGGATGCTGCAATCTTCTTTCGAGCCATCCAGAGGAGACCGACCATGATGAAGGGGATGAAGTAGGCGTGTTCGTACTCCGTTTCGCTATTCCATGCGCTTTCTAGGTGGGTGAGGGCCGATTCTTGAAGGGCAGGTCCATAGGCGAGGTGGATGCCGAAGAAGTAGACGACTAGAAAGGCCCAGATGATGAGGAGGGCGAGCTCGAGTGGGCGCTGGGGAAGCGTTTTGAGGCGCTGGCCGAGTGTTGGCGCGGGCGAAGCTGGCTGACTCATGGGAGACGGTTAGCCTCGATGAACGGTGGATTCAATAGCGGGATCGTGCGCGCCAGTCATCCTGGGCTAGTAGGGATTTTGGACCTGTGGGGCTCGGACCGTGGCTATTGATTCTGGGTGATCGTGTTAAAGGCGTTGAGGGCGGTGGCGACTACTTGATCCATGTTGTAGTAGCGGTAGGTGGCGAGGCGCCCGAGGAAGATGGTGTTGGGTTCGCTGTCAGCAAGCTGTCGGTATCGGTGGTAGCGTTCGCGGGTGTCTGGGGCGGGGATAGGATAGTAGGCTTCGCGTCCACGTTTGAAGTCTTGAGGGTATTCTTTGACGATGGTGGTTTGACTGTGTTGCTGGCCGGTGACGTGTTTGATTTCGACGATTCGGGTGTAGTCGTGGTCGTTGGGGTAATTGACTTGGACGACAGGTTGATAGAATTCAAGGTCGTGCGTTTCGGGGACGAAGCTGAGTGACCGATAGGGGAGGTCTCCGTAGACGAAGTCGAAGTATTCGTCGATCATGCCTGTGTAGATGAGGCGTTTGTGTGTGATTTGTTTTCGGATCGTTTGGTAGTCTGTGTTGAGCGCGACGGTGATGTTGGGGTGCGCTAGCATTTTGTCGAACATGGCGGTGTAGCCTTCCTTGGGCATGGCCTGAAATTTGTCAGAGAGGTAGCGGTCGTCTCGGTTGGTGCGAATGGGTATACGCCCACAAACGCTGGGGTCGAGCTCGCTGGGGTCGCGCTTCCAGTGTTTGCGGGTGTAGTTTTCGAAGAACATTTCATAGAGGCGAGTTCCGATTTGTGAGAGGACCACTTCTTTGGAGTTCTTTGGGCTTGGGATGTCATGGCGCCATCGCTCCAGCGTTTTCACCATTTCTGCTGAGCTGGCGCTCTTGCCGGTAAGTTTTTCGAAGGTGTTGAGATTGATGGGGAAGGGCCAGTAGTCGCCGTGTGTCCAGCTGAGGATCCGGTAGTGGACGGGATGCCATTTGGTGAACTGACTTAGGTAGTCAATGACATCGTCGCTGTTTGTTCGGAAGTAGTGGGGGCCATACTTATGAACGAGGATTCCTGCGTCGTTGTGGTAGTCGTAAGCGTTGCCTGCGACGTGATTTCTGCGGTCGACAACGAGACAGGTTTTACCCAACTGAGAGGCGAGGCGCTCGGCGAGGACGGCTCCGGCGAAGCCTGCTCCGACGATTAGATAGTCGTAGCCGTCCATAAATCTTTGACAGGGTGGATAAACCACTCGCCGCTCCTTCTCGCTGCTTTCACCTGAGCAGGCGAGAATGTTCTCTGAGTCGAGATGAAAGCGCTTGGCGGCAATCCACGCACTCGAAATCCAAGATGATGAGCGACTGTAGGCATAAAAATCTCGAGATAGATAGGAAAAGGTTCATCGATTTTTGCGATGGCAGAGAACGCCTTTAAGGACCAGAACGTTCCGAACCCGAACATTGAGAGAACCACATTTTTCTCCCTCCTTACAGAAATTGATTCAATAAACTTGGCAAATCGCGAGTCACTGGCATGCGCAAGATAATGCGGCGAATTTGTTTGATCAATACGCTGCAAACCATACCCAATCAAATCAGCTCCCTCCGACACCATGTAATCTCGCTGCATATCGTTGATGTTCACACAGAGAGGAATCAGATCAAATTCCGCCAAATGCACATAATCCACTTTTTCCAAGCAACATTCGTTCTCAGCGATTGCCTTTATTATTGAATGATAGCTTTGTCGATCGCGTTGATGATCCCGGGTTCGCAAGCGGTCACACGGTATGTGTAATTTTCGCTCGCAGGGAAGTTCTCTGTAGATCCTTTCTGGCCCACCGTATGCAATCAAGAGGCTATCAGGGCAAACCACTGCCTCCCAAGCTGTGATCATTCGTTCAACGGCGACTCTTTCTTGATGGGTCAGAATCGCATTCAGTATGCTCACGAGGATAATCTGGCTTGGGGTGTTGGGAGAATACGATGGTTTGTTTCCAGTAGGTTGCCCTCACTTGGTTGTCAAACTGGGCCGTCAATGCGGGCATGGGCTCTTCCTTACTATGGTAGCCTATCACATGTATTTTGCCTCGAAAAGCAATGATCAGAGCTTTGCCAAGGATCCGTTGTGTAACGCTATCCCGAATCTGGGTTCCAAAGAGTTTGGCCGCAACAACGATGAGCTTATTTCCTATTCGTTGAAGTCTCCGATTCAATTCACTCAGATTCAAGGGTAAGACTAAATTTCCAAATCATGTTTGGAAAAGTGAGGAGACGGATTTGCCGTGGTGGATGCGTTTGATGGCTTCGGCGAGGAGGGGGGCGACTGTTAGGGTGGTGATTTTTTTGTGGTCGGCTTCGGCCATGGGGGTGCTGTTGGTGCAGATGAGTTCTTCGATGGAAGAGTCTTCGAGGCGCTTGAGGGCGAGGTCGTTGAGGACGGCGTGGGAGACGGCGGCTCTTACTGACTTGGCGCCTTTTTCCAGGAGGAGTTTGGCGGCGGCGGCGAGGGTGCCGGCGGTTTCGGTCATGTCGTCGACGAGGAGGACGTTGCCGCCTTGGACCTTTCCGATGATGCTGTGGGCTTCGACCTCAGTGGCGCTGAGGCGTTCTTTGGCGACGATGGCCATTTTGGTGTCGAGGGCTTTGGCGTAGGCGTGGGTCATTTTGATGCCGCCGACGTCAGGGGAGACGACGACGAGGTCTTCAAGATTTCGACTTTGGATGTAGTCGAGGATGACCGGGGCTGCGTAGAGGTGGTCGACGGGGATGTCGAAGAAGCCTTGGATTTGGCCGGCGTGGAGGTCCATGGTGAGGACGCGGTCGACGCCTGCGGCAGTGATGAGGTTGGCGACGAGTTTGGCACTGATGGGAACCCTGCTTTCATCTTTGCGGTCCTGGCGAGCATAGCCGAAGAAGGGGATGACGGCGGTGATGCGGTCGGCGGAGGCACGACGGGCCGCGTCGACCATGATGAGGAGTTCCATCAGGTGATGATTGGTCGGCGGGGAGGTGGGTTGGATGAGGAAGAGGTCGTTGCCGCGGATGTTTTCCTCAATTTTGACGAAGGTTTCGCCGTCTGGGAAGGTGGTGACCTGAGCTTTGGTGAGGTGCGTTTTGAGCTGGCTGGCGATTTGCTCGGCAAGGTGCGGGTGGGAGGTGCCTGAGATGAGCTGCAGCATTGTGGTGGGAGTGTAGAGAGAGGGGGCCGTTGATTCAAGGATGGCTTTCCGGCTGCGACGGAGTTGGCAATTGGGGATGCCGGCGCGGCCAGGGCCCGGTTTCGCTTAGGTGAGTTGGTGGGCGAAGGTGTCTTTGGGGGTGATGGAGAGGGCGGTGGCGGTGAGGAGTTCGATGGTGTGTTGGACGTCTTGGAGGTCGATGGTTTCGACGGCGGAGTGCATGTAGCGTAGAGGGAGGGAGACGAGGGCGCTGGGGGTGCCTGCCCGTTGGTGGTAGATTTGGTCGGTATCGGTCCCGCTGTAGCGTGAAGACGATTCATGCTGCAGGGGGATTTTTTGTTTCTGGGCGACGTCGACGATGCGCTGGACGACGTTGGGATGATTGCAGGTGCCGTGGGTGACGGTGGGGCCGTCGCCGAGAACGACATTGCCGTGTTTGCTATGGTCGATGCCGGGGGTATCGGTGGCGTGGGTGACGTCGAGGCAGATGGCGATGTCGGGTTGGAGGCGGTAGGTGGCCATTTTGGCGCCGAGACCACCGATTTCTTCCTGAACGGCGTTGAGAACGAGGATGTTGGCGGCAGGTTGTTCGCCGGTGGCGCGGATGGCTTTGAGGGCTTGGGCGATGATGTAGCCGCCTATGCGGTTGTCGAGGGCGCGCCCGACAAGGCGGTTTTTGCCGAAGGGCTCGGCGGTGTCTGTGTAGACGGCGGGGTGGCCGACGCGGAGGCCAAGTTTGGCGACTTCTTTGGCATTGGAAGCACCGACGTCGACGTAAAGCTCGTGAATCTTGGGAGCTTTTTCGTCGTCTTTGTTGTCGCGGATGTGGATGGCGGTGTTGCCGATGATGCCGAGAACGGGGCCGTTGTCTCCGAGGATTTGAAGGCGCCGACCACGAGCGGTGGCGGCGTCGGAGCCGCCGATGCGGTCGAGGTGGAGGAAGCCTTCTTTGGTGATGTGTTTGATCATGTAGCCAATCTCATCGGCATGAGCTTCGAGCATGATCGTGGGTGCTTGGCCGTTTTTGGGCTTCTTGCCTTCAATCATGGCCCAGGCAGTGCCGTAGGTGTCGTTCCCGATAGTGTCCGCGTGTTTGCGAGTTTCCGTGATCCAGACTTCTTGGCCGCGGGTTTCAAACCCAGTGGGGCTGGGGGTGTTGAGGAGTTTTTTGAGGAAAGCGTTCACGAAGGGATGATGGATGAATGATGATGGATGATTGGCTGCTTCAGGGGCTGCCGCTTGCGGCTTGGTTGGCTGCTGTTGTGGGTCGCGTTTTTTGAGTCTTGGGCTATGCTTGGGGGTGTTGGAACACCCTAAGATTGTTTTTGATGATTTTACGAGGGCATCTGTGGCTCCTGCTGAGTTGGATCAGTTGCTGAGCGATGGGTGGCGACATGCAGGGACGCATTTTTATCGCTATAACTTTGCGATCCATCAAGGACAGGTGACGGAGGTGATTCCATTGCGCATTGAGCTTGAGGGATTTTCGCTCTCGAAGAGCCAGCGCCGTCTTTGGCGTCGCAATGCTGGAGAAGGTTTTCGTGTAGAGGTGCGGCCGTCGTTTGTGGATGGTGAGAAATCGCTGCTGTTTGAGCAGCATAAGGCGAAGTTTGTCGATAATGTTCCTGATTCGCTTTTTGATTTTCTCTCCGAGGATCCGTCCACGGTGCCATGCGAGGGTGGCGAGGTGGCGGTGTATGATGGAAAGCGCCTTATTGCGGTAAGCTTTTTTGATATTGGCACGGAATCCCTTTCGACGATTTATGGGATGTATGATTTGGACTATGGCGATCGGGGCTTGGGGATCTACACCATGTTGTTAGAGCTGTCTCATGCACAAGCGTTGGGAAAACGCTTTTATTATCACGGCTATTGTTATGGTTGCCCGTCGTTTTACGATTATAAGAAGCGGTTTCGTGCGTTGGAGGCGTTTGATTGGGATGGCAAGTGGATCCCATTTGCAAGCCGCTAGGTTTCCCTTTAGGCGACCGCAACAGGATCAGCTCCGAGAGCTTTGGCGGCTTTGTTCAATAGGCTTTCTTGTTTTTCCAGACGATCGATGGTGCGTTGGATGGCGGCACGGCCCTCGTTATTGTTCTTTTTGATACGCTGATCAAAGGGATCGGTGAGGGCCTGCCATTCGCTGAGCGTTGCGGTGACCTCGGAGCGTAGTGACTGAGCGAGCTTGGGTTGGGCGAGGGCGATTAGATCTAGCAGGGGTTTTTCACTGCCTTCGGGCGTTCTTCCTGGGGCGTTGCCGGTCAAGGTATCCTGGATACCGAGGAGGGCTTCGGAGATGGCTTGATGCGTGGTATCGCTCTGATTGCAGACCTCGTCTTTTTGGTCGCCCGATTCGAGCGGGCGGGCGAGTTTGCCACCGAGAGCGGTGCCAGTAGCCTGCCGGAGACCATTGAAGATGGTTGCGAGGGCGTTCTGCGGTGGCTGTGCGATGAACTGAGAGCGGTAGTTGTCCCGTCCGGTGGTCCAGGCGTCGGCGAGCTTTTTGAGGTCGGCGACGAGGATTTGGGTGAGCACTTTTAGTAGTTGGCCGCGGCGCGCGTGTCCGGGGGTGCGGGTGTAGTCGAGAAACATGCGGTGTCCTGGTCCATCGTCGAAGGAGTCATCCCCAAAGAGGAGGCACTCGATGGGGTGATAGCCGAGGACGATACGGCCGTCTCGCGGTTGGTGGGCGGCCGCGAGGGTGGGTTCTCCAAAGCTCTGGGTGCTGTGGACGAGTCCGGTGCGGAGTTTGCCCGGGACAGAATCGATCTGAGCGGGATCGAGGGGCCAGCTCTGAAGGCGCGTATGGAGGGCGTCTGAAGGCGTGCCCGTGGCCCGGAGAGCTTCAGTTCTAGCGTAAGCGAGGAAGGCGTCCGTCCAGGCGTCGCGAATGGCGGTGTAGTTCGCCTGAGTGGGCCCGCGGAAGAAGAGGTCGACTCTGGAGCGGAGGAGATCGCCCTTTTGCCAGGCGTTACGGAAAGCGCTGGTGCAGATATCTGCGTGTTGGAGGATGACGGCTTTGATGGCCTCCTCATGCTGTGCGGGGTCGAGCTTTTTACCGCCACAGCTGCTCAATAGGGTGCCGAGGGCGGCGCTACTTGAGAAGGCTAGCCAATGACGTCGGTTCATGAGAGCGCGGGGCTGAGAGTGGACGGACTCTGTTGAGCCAGGTGTTTGCGGGCCTTGGCGAGGACATTCTCGACAGTAAGGCCGTGTTTCTCCCTCAGGTTGGCGATGGATCCATGTTCAACGAACTCATCTGGCCAGCCGATGCGTTCGACTGGGGTGTGGACACCGAGGTCATGGAGGAGTTCAATCACAGCGCATCCGAAGCCGTTGTGGAGGACGTGGTCTTCGAGGGTGATGAGGACTTTGGCTTTGCGAGCGAACTTTTGGATGGTCTCGTGATCCAGAGGCTTGATCCAACGAGGATTGATGAGGGCGACGGATATGCCGTCATTCGTCAACTGCTCGTGGGCTTGTTGGGCAATTTCGAACATGGATCCCAGCCCGAGGAGCACGACATCGTCACCTTCGGAAACCACTTCTGCTTCTCCGATTGGGAGCTTTACGGGGGAATCTTTGGGGGTGGCTCCCGTGCCTACTCCGCGAGGATAGCGGATCGCGGATGGGCGATCATCGACGTGCGCGATGGTCCAAAGCATGTCGACGAATTCCTCCTCATCCTTCGGCTGCATGTGGATGAGATTGGGGATATGACGGAGGTACCCGATATCGAAGAGCCCGTGGTGGGTGGGGCCGTCATCGCCTGAGAGGCCAGCGCGATCCATGCAGAGGCGGACGGGCAGGCGCTGGATCGCCATGTCATGGATGATCATGTCGTAGGCGCGCTGCATGAAGGTGGAGTAGATGGTCAGGAAGGGTTTGAAGCCTTCAACGGCTTGGCCGCAGGCGAAGAGGGCAGCGTGCTCCTCGGCGATGCCAACGTCGAAATAGCGATCGGGAACTTCCTTTTGGAAATGGGCGAGGCCGGTGCCGCCTGGCATGGCAGCGGTGATGGCGGTGATCTTGGGGTCTTCCTTTGCGAACTTGGCAAGGGCCGTGGCGTAGGTCTGGGAGAAGGTCGGTAGGTTGGCCGATGGTGTCTCTCCCGTGTCGACCGCATATTTCCCGAGGCCGTGAAACTTGCCGGGATTCTGCAGGGCGGGTTCGTAGCCGCGGCCTTTCTCCGTGATGATGTGGAGAACGACTGGCTCGGTTTGGCGTTTGAGGAATTCAAGCGTGTTGACGAGGGTGGGAATATCGTGGCCGTCGATGGGGCCGTAATAACGCACGCCGAATTCTTCGAAGATGACATTGTGGAGGAGAAGATTCTTCGCGCCTTCTTCTACCTTACGAGCTAGGCGTCGCACGCCTTTGCCGGCAATCTTCTCCAAGAAGCTCGCGGCCTTATCGTGGAGGTGCGCGTAGGTATCCGTGGTGGCGAGACGATTGAAGTATTTCGCAATGGCTCCCACGTTTTTATCGATCGACCACTCATTGTCATTGAGGACGAGAATGAAACGCTTGGTGTGGGCGGCGATGTTGTTGAGAGCTTCAAACGTGGGCCCACATGTGAACGCGGCGTCCCCGGCGACAGCAATGATGTGTTTGTCTTCATCCTTGTTGCGGAGATCGCGTCCGACGGCCATGCCGAGGGCGGCGCTCACGGCCGTTCCGGCGTGGCCCGCTCCGTAACAATCGTGAGGGCTTTCGCTTCGAAGGAGAAATCCGTTGAGGCCTTCAAACTGGCGAATGGTGTGGATCTGGTTCCACCGGCCCGTGAGCATCTTGTGGACGTAGCCTTGGTGGCTGACATCGAAGATGAATCGGTCGTTGGGCGTGGTGAAGACGCGATGGAGAGCGATGGTGAGTTCAACCACGCCGAGGTTGGGCCCAAGATGGCCGCCCGTTTTCGAAAGCGCGTTGATAAGCGTGTCGCGTATGGCCTCGGCAAGCTCTGGGAGACGCTCTTCGGGAAGCGCTTTGACATCTTCTGGGCCTCGGATTTCGGGATCGAACGGCTTTACGGTGTAGGCATCAGAAGAGCTCATCGGATTGGTCTTCAGCTGGGAGTTCGGTTGGTGAGGTGGATTCGGTGACGATGGCCTCGTAGGCATCATTGATCTTCACGACCCGTTGTTTGGCATCGGAAAGTTGCCGGTGGCAATGCTCAAGAAGCTTCATGCCGCGATCGTATTGATCGACCAATGACGCAAGAGAGCCGACCTCTCCTTCAAGCGACTCGACAACGGTGTCGAGCTGGGAGAGGGCGTCTTCGAAGCTGAGATTGTTGACGTCCGCCTTCTTCGATTTAGCCATGGGCCGGGCACCATCTTTGGGGGTGCTGATGGTTTCCTGCAACTGCAATCGGGCAGAAGCTTCTCCTAACGGGAACCAGGCATCCAGCGTTGGCGATCCGAATAGAAGTAGAGCTGGCTGTTGAGAGGGATCACGTCTTGGAAGGGAAAGTCTTCCGGAAGAAGGCGGCGATCCATGTCGCGGGCCTCCCCTTCCATGATGACCTCACGCCAATCGGCGTAGGGGCCTTGGGAAATTTCAGTGACCAGTCTGCCATTGATGCTTTCTGGGGAAATGAAGATCCCGGCAAACTTGCGGCCCATGCCTTCGACGTAGTCATTGAGGCGACGGAACTGTTCTTGGTCCTTGGGGAGCCAGACGGCGGAACGATCGGCATACCAAGCGACTGCCCAAGGAATATCGCTAAGGATCAGTTCTTGCTCCGTCGTCCACTCATTCAGATAGGCGATGTGCGGAGGATAGTACGGAGGCCAAACAGCTCGTTGCATGGCTTGCGCACCCAGACCCGCCTTGAGATTCTTGGGCATGGGAAGGATCAAGGGAATCGCGCTGATGATAGCAACGATGATCAGGTGCCCTTGCGTGACGAGAGGATGATTGGTTTCAAAGCCAATGCGGTTCCACACCACGGTGAGGAATGCGAGACCGTAGGCAGCCATGATAGGTGCAAAGAGAATGTGCAACTGATTCGGATCCAGATGCCCATCAGGAAGGCCGTAGATCGTCATCCCAATCACGCCGAAGACCCACATGGACAGGATGCACCAGCGGAAATGGGCAATTTCAGGGCGCTTGAAGGGATGCAGGAGGCTCAGGAAGAAGAGAGGCGCCACGAGGATGGAACCAAGGAATTTATAGAGGTCTTCCAACTGGAGGAGGGAATTGACCAAGAGCTTGGAGAACAGTCCCCGGGTATCGAAGACCTGTTGCTCGGGGTCGTAATTTCGGAAGATTGAGGAAGCATCACCTTCGGCGAGCCCTGTCTGCAGGGAATACAGTCCCGAACCGAGGATATCCCCGCAGACTTGCAGATTCCGGTATCCCCACGCCAAGACAATCACTGTGAAGATCGTCGCAAGCAGGATCGACATGACCCCCTTGGGTCGGAAATAGAAGGCTGAGAAGAAGAGCAGGCCAAAGAAGAGCCACATGGTCAGCCAGTGCGTAAGCGCGAGGAGTCCGAAGAATCCCGCAGCCAATGCGACCCAAACAAATGGAGGCGTTTCTTCTTGTTGGGTCTCGATGGCTTTGAAGAGGAAATAGAGGCCGAAGGAGAAGAGAAAGAGCATCAGCATCTGGGGGAGGCCCGATTGGGCAAAGTCCCACATGGTGGCTGATAGCAGCACCACGAGGGCACTGATCCCTGCAATCTTGGTATCGAAGATCCTCGCGATGAGCAGGTAAGAGATAAAGATCGCCAAGAGGAAGAGGAGAACGGAGACACCCGCAATGACTCGATCCAAGAAGTAGACACTGGTGCCAGAATCCGAGGTGTATTCCCATTGATCGCGGAAGAAGCGAAGCGCTACCGAGTTCAGAAGGGGGTTCAGCGGCGCGTGGAAGACATCCGTGAATGCCGTGGGTGGCATGAGGCCGTCGAGCTCGGAATCCACACGGTGCTTGTTGACCTGATACACCGACAAGGGCCGGAGAAATTTCGTATTGAAGACCTGATGCTTGGCAATCTCGCGCGAGATCTGTGCCTGATCGATCCCACGGGAAGACGTCAGACCATCGAAATTAAAGAACAGGTGATACACGCCAAGTCCCAGGAGAAGGAGGAGAAAGAGCACGCGGCGGATGATCATGCCCGAATCGAGCTCACCGTCTTGAGAGAAGAATTCTGCCATTGTGTTAAGGTATAAGGGAAAGTTGGCGCAAAGGGTGTGCGAGGTTGGACCGTCTAGGCGAGGGCTTGCTCAATCTGCGGAATCGTCGAGTTTGCGATGCAAGGTTCTCCGGCTGATTCCTAGGAGCTTGGCGGCTTGGGTAATGTTGTTTCCAGTTTTCTCAAGTGCGAGACCGATGAAACGCTTTTCCATCCTATGTAGGTTGAAATCATCTTGGGGCGCAAGCGCAATTTGGGAGAGGGAACCGGAGCCATTGCCTGAACCGTCTGGTTTGTAGGCGAGTCGAATTTCTGGAGGCAAATGCCGGGGCGTGATCTTGGGGCCGTTGCACATCACCACGCCGTGCTCGATCGCCGAGCGCAGTTCGCGCACATTGCCTGGCCAGTCATAACTGATCAGGGCTTGGAGGGCCTCCCCGCTCAGCTCTCTGACGGGTTTGCCGTTCTCTTCGGCGTAGTCTTCGACAAACTTCTGACTCAATGGGAGAATATCATCTTTACGATCGCGCAGAGGAGGCATCGTGATCTTGATCGTCTTGAGCCGGTAATACAGGTCCTCGCGGAAATCACCTTCGGCGGCCAATTTCTCCAACTGCTTGTTCGTGGCGGCGATGACGCGGACATCGACGTTGATATCCTGATTGCCCCCCACTCGTTGGATGGTGCGCTCGCCGAGCACGCGGAGCAATTTCACCTGGGTCGACGCGTCAATTTCCCCGATCTCATCAAGGAAGAGCGTCCCACCATTGGCGGCTTCGAAACGGCCGATGCGCTGTTTGTCCGCTCCGGTGAACGCCCCCTTCTCATGGCCAAAGAGTTCACTCTCAAGCAGTTGCGGAGAAAGCCCGGCACAGTGGACGATAGTCAGCGCTGCCTTGGGGCGGCCACTGAGATTGTGGATCGCATGGGCAACCAGTTCTTTGCCAGTCCCATGTTCGCCCTCGATGAGCACGGTCGCTTTCGAAGGAGCAATCTGCTGCACGGTTTCGAAGACAGCCTCCATGGCCGCCGATTTCCCGATGATGTTATCGATCTGATAGGTCTTCTCGACCTGCTGCTTGAGGGCCGAATTCTCCCGCTCCACGTCCCGGCTGCGCAGGGCGCGCTTGATGACCATTTCCAGCTCATCAATGTTGAGCGGTTTCGTCACGAAATGGTAGGCCCCGCGTTTCATCGCCTCCACCGCCACATTCACCGATCCATAAGCCGTCATCATGATGGCAATCGGTGCCTGTGGAAGCGCGAGGGCATGATCGATCAGGTCCATGCCATTCTCCGATCCCAAACGGAGATCCGTCACCATGAGATCGATATTCTCTGACTTGAGGACTTCCTTGGCGCCGGCAATGTCCGCGGCGACGTAGACATCAAACTCATCTTCCAGAGAGAGGCGAAGTCCGTCCCGGGTATGCTTCTCATCGTCGACGATCAGGAGGGTTCCGAGGTCCATGGTGCGTCTTAGCTCAAGAACCTCTCGGGATCACGCCCTTTTGAGAGAACGCGCCTGTGGATCAATCACCACGGGTTGCGCGATCCAGGGAGGCTGATCCTCGGAATGATGACAGCTGATCACAAAGGTGGTCTGACCGTGAGCCGCCAGGGGTGCCAGCTGCGCGAAGAGTTGCTCCCGTGCGTGGGCATCCAGGCCATCAAACGGCTCATCGAGCAAGGCAATGGGTGGACAGGAAACCAAGGCGCGCGCCAGCAGAACCCGGCGTGCCTGCCCGTAGGAAAGTGTGCAGAAGCGACGTCCAAGGAAATGAGAGACACCAAACCGCTCCGCAACGGCACGGACCTGACGACGCTCCCCTTCCGTGACTGGATTAAACAAATCGATGGTTCCATGAAGCCCTGACAGGATGATATCCTCCACTTCTTGATTGGGCCGGAACCACGCGTGCATGTCTGGTTGGAAATACCCCACTCGCTTCCGCAAGTCGGGCACGATCATATCAGGATCTTCCAGATGAACGACCGTCCCCCCTACCGCGAGATGCAATTCTCCCCAGAGCAAGCGGAGGAAGGAACTTTTCCCAGATCCATTCGGACCTAACACAACGGTGTGTTGACCGCGCAGCAGTCGCCAATCGAGCGCACGCAAGAGACACTGGCCCTCAAGAAAGAAGTCACCCCGCACCGCGATGAGTGTTTCTGGCAGGGCATCGTCCGCTAAGAGCGCCTGGGGAACCACGGGCTCAGCCACATGGGAAATTGGTGCCAAGTCGAACGTCTTCCACCCCTCCGTGGCGGCACCTGGTCGGTGGGTTGTCAGCACGAGGGCTTTCCCCTCGGTAGCAAGCAGTTCTAACGTTTCCCAAAGCTGCCCCCTCGCCATTTCGTCGAGCCCTTCAGCAAATTCATCTAACAGCAGCACATCAGGATCCTTGGCCAGAGCACGCGCGATGAGCGTGCGGCGTCGTTCACCCTGCGACAGTTCTAGGAATGGGCGCGACCAGAGTTTGCCAATCCCCAAGCGCTCCATGATCTCTGACAGACGCGCCATCTCTTCGGGGCGCGGCCGCGAATGGAGAAGATCGGTATCGAGAAAGCCAGTGGCCACCACTTCAGCCGCAGTGAGATCCCAATCTTGATGCAGGTAGCGATTCTGTCGCATCGGATCCAAACGCGCCACGTGATCCTTGGCCACCATCGGGCTCCAGGTGGATTCATTGGCGAAATGATAGATGCGGCGCTGATGCTGACCAGGCGCAGGCCAAAGATCTCCCGCCAGAAGGCTGAGCAGGGTGGACTTACCAGCGCCATTGGGACCGCGGACCCACCAGCGATCCCCTGGCGCGATGGACCATTCGCCGATCTCAGCGACAGGATGCCCTCCCTGCACGAGGGTGAGCGGGCGGAGAGTGATCCATGGCGAACGAACTTCCGACACTAACAACGGAACGGGTGAGATGACATGGAGTCAGAGTGTGCAAGCGGGCGGACACTTGTCGAGCGACGATTGTCCCCACGAAATCCCCCATTCCGAGTCTCAACGATTGACGAACGAGCCGGAAACCTCTATGGCTCCAGCATGTATCAGCTCGAAGGCACTATCAAACTCATCAACGACATCCAAACGTTTCAGAGCGGCTTTCAGAAACGGGAGTTCGTCGTATCGACGGACGAACAGTACCCTCAGGATGTGAAATTTGAATGTGTGAAGGACAAATGTGCTCTCTTAGACAATGTCAGTCCAGGCCAACGGGTCTCGGTCAGCTTCCGGATCCGGGGGAACGAGTATCAGGGGCGCTATTATGTGAACCTGCAATCCTTCAAGGTCGATGCTGTCGGCGGTGGAGGTGGAGGCGGCGGCGCCTCGGAGGCCCCCGAAGGCTATGCTTCGGGTGATGGCGTGGAGGACGACCCTTTTGCCAACGAAAGCAGCCCCTTCTAGGCTCAGCAGGGCTCTTTGTTAGTCAAAGCAAGTGACATTGTCCGTCACCGTATCGAAGTCGCGGTCGGGCCCGGCGGATTCGACAAAGATCGCACGCCCAGTCATCTCCGTGCCGAAGCGTTGGGCGTAGGAACCTGGTAGAGCAACAACATCTTCCCCCGATACATCGAGGTGCACTTGATAGGGCGTGCCCCAGGGATCATTGTAGCAGTTGAGCTGCACGACGAAGCCTGCGCCACGGGGATTGTTGTGCACTTTGCTCGTCTCGAAATAGCGCGTGCCCGCACGATTGAATTCCGAGCGCTTGCCCATGAGCGTCGAAAGGAAAGCCCCTTCCATCCGTTGGGGACCGTCCCAAGCACGAGGGAAGCGATGTTCCAAAGCATAGTAATTGTCGAGGCTATGCTCGATCGCCAGGCAATCCGTATGGGCCTGCGTGCGCATGGCGGTGCGCTTGACAGCCAAGCCGACGGAAAGACCCGCCGTCGATAGGATAGCGATGATGCTGATCACCACGAGCAGCTCGATGAGGGAAAAGGCATGAATGCCCCGGGATGAGGAATTGCAGTTTGTCATCATATAAGAAGCTAATTTCATAGCGAATCTACGCTATTTGATAGCGCTAGACAAGAAGAATAGTTGGAAATTCAACCTTGCTCCGAATCGCCCAGCGCGATGGCCACTTCGAGATCCTTCCGCAGGACAGCCAGTTTCGCCTCGTCCTCGATCTGCTTCCCCTGCCCATCCTTCACAAAGATGCTATCGATCGCCGCCCCTTTCTCCGTCATGATGCGAGACTGCGTGATCTCGAATCCGTGCCGTGCAATGACAGAGAAACAATCGTAAAGGAGCCCTAGCCGATCTAACGCTTGCACCTCGACCACGGTTGCCTCCGGCGTGAGCCCATTGTTGATGAAGACTCGCTGCGGAAAGAACTGAGACTCCGCCACATCAATTGGATTCTTCCGGCGCACCTCGGCGATGAGCTCGGAGAAATCACTCACCCTCCCCTGGAATGAGTCATCCATGAGCCGCTTCACCCCTTTCCGAATGCTCGTGTTTGTCGCCGCCTCAAGGTTGAGGGTGCACACGCGAAAGATGTCGAGCACCACTCCATCCGTGCGCACAAAGAAGTCCGCACTGAGGATGTTGAGTTCATTGGCAGAGAGCACTCCCGTGATGCGAGTGAGCAGCTTTGATCGATTGTGCGAACACACAATAAACTGGCTGTAGTTCGCCTCGGGATGATCGATCCAGCGGAAGACGGGATGATCCAGCTTGGTGCTCGGATCCAAATCATCCGTCTGGCGAAACTTGCGCACTAACCGAATATCACGAGCCGTATTATGCGCCGAGCGAAAGTGAAAGTAGCGCTCTGGCATTCCGGCGAAATGCTCGTCGACTTCATGATCATAGGTCTTGTCGAGGTGTTGCACCACCTCTCGACGGAAGTCGCCTGGTGAGAACTCCAGTGACCCATGATCTTTCCAGTAGGCGAGCGTCGCGCGGTAGAGTTGCTTCATCAGCATCTCTTTCCAATCCGACCACGCCTCTTCATTCGTCCCTTTCGAGTCCGCATAGGTGAAGAGAAGCAGCAGGTCGAGATGGCGCTTGTCTTTCATCTTCTCCGCAAACTGGATCACCGTATCAGGATCATCGATCGGCATCGTGGTCGCCGTTTTCCAGAAGGTCAGGTGATGATCCACTAGGAACAACATCAGATCCCGTCGCCGACCCTTGATCTGCAAACGACGACACACGCGGACCGCCATCACCGTGCTGGCATCACTGTGATAACGGACATTCTCGGCGCGCCCAGTATCGTGCAGAATGAAGGCGAGATAGAGCACCGCAGGATCTTCCACGGCATGAAAGAGATCGCGAAAGAAGACGGTCTTCGGGTCCTGACTATCCGCCAACTGATCCAACTTACGGATGCACAAAAGCGTGTGATGATCCGCGGTATAACGATGAAAGAACTCATGCTGCACGAGGCAATCCAAGGCACCGAACTCCGGCAAATATTGACCTAACAAGCCCACCCGATGCATGTCTTTCAGAATGCGAGCCACATTTCCCCGACGCGAAAGGATGGCTTCAAAGATCGTCCGCACTTTCTTATTGTAGCGAAACTCCTTATCCACCAAGCCCAGATTCGCGCGGATCAGATCCATGATCTGCGGGCTCATGCGGAGATGCCGTAGTTGGAGATGCTGAAAGACTCGCATGAGGCGGTGCGGCGCATCTTCGAAAAGATCGTCGTCCTGAGGATAGAGACGCCCATTCCAACTGTAGAATCTCCCAAACGTCTCCCGCTTCTTCCGTCGGCGCGCCAGCAGGCTGATGACCCCACCCTCGTCCTCTTCCTCGCGAGCCAAATGCAACTTTTCTAACAATTTCCACGTGCAGCGGTAGAGCTCGCGCGTGGCGTGATAGTAGTCACGCATGAACGCCTCAATGCGATGGAGGATGTTGCGGCTAGGATACTTGAAATTCGTCGCAACCACTCCCTGCTGCTGCAATGTTAGGATGTCATTACTGCGTCCAGCCTGATAGTGCAGCTCATTGCGCACCCGATGGAGGAAATCATAAGCGTGATTGATCTCAGTCAACTCAGCCTTTGTCAGAACGCGATTCTTCACCAACGACTGGAGGTCCGCATTACCGTAGTGGACGCGGGCAATCCAGATGAGATTATGGTAGTCTCGCAATCCACCGCACCCATTCTTCACATTCGGCTCTTGCACAAACACCGTGTGATACTGATCGCGCCGCTCGCGCATGTCTCGACGCCGCGCCTTCAGAAAGTCATTCTCCTGCCCATCGAGACAACGGCGCTGGAACTCGCACTCCAAGCGCTCGAAAAGCGCCTGATCACCCGTGATCAATCTTGCTTCTAACAAAGACGCTTTCGTCCTCAAGTCACGATTGGCTTCTTGGATGGTCTGACTCACAGAACGGACAGCATGTCCCACCTTGAATCCCGTGTCCCAGAGCATGTAGAGGATCATTTCAATGACCTCTTGCGCTTCGGCACTCGGCTGTCGCTTGGACGGGTAAAGAAACTGCAAATCCACGTCCGAATAGGGATTGAGCAATTGCCGACCATAGCCGCCCGTCGCGATCAAGGTGACGGGCGAGTCCTCCCCGTGCAGTCCACACATCGCCAACGCTTGGGTGACGAGATTCTCTAACACCACATCCAACAAGGCCGATCGATGTCCAGCCAATTCCAGCCCGCCCACACCGGCATGATGTTGGAGCCGGATGCGATGCGTTTCCACATTCAGGAAACGCTGATAGAGGGAAACCAACTCCTCGCGCGTCTTCGGAGCCTCCTCCGCCTCGGGCTGGAGCCTCTTCCGAGCATGCTCTCGGACACTAGCAAGGTGGCTGCTCATGCAAACACTCCCTAGCCACCAAACTGAAACGTGTCTTTGTCAGGCGAATCGCCAAGTATCAAGGTGACGTTTCCATCATTGTGCGCAATGTGATTGAGCGCATGATAGACATCCTCTACTGTCGGCGCTTGCGGCTCACCTTTCGGCGTCTCATGGGATTTGACGTGAGGAAGCACCTCGGCAGCCGTGAGAGCGCGACCCGATTCCCTCAACTGTTCTCGTGCTTGGTTCATGAAATCGAGGAACGCCTCCGCCGCTTTCTTGCCGGCTTCGACGCCAGGCTGATGATAGGCATTGATGCCGATAAGGAAGGCGTAGTAGCCAACCGCCCGCTCATACAAAGCGATGAGCGCGCCAAGAGACGTTGCATCGATCTGAGGCAAACTAATGGTCATGCTAGGACGCCCTTTCTCCGCAAGCGCCTTGCGCGTGCCCCTCAGAAATCCCTGCAGATAATCACCAGCCGTGTCTTGGTGCTGGCTGCCGTCCGTGAATTGCCGCCTCACCTCGATAAACGTGGCGAAGAAGTTATTCACCCCATCACGAAGCTGCTGCACGTAAGCATGCTGATCCGTAGAACCCTTATTGCCATACACAGCGATTCCTTGCTCGACCACGTTGCCTTCGAGGTCATGCTCCTTGCCCAAGGACTCCATGATCAGTTGCTGCAAATACTTCGCCATGAGCGCGAGTCGGTCTTTGTAAGGGAGAATGACCATGTCTTTGCTCCCCTTTCCTTCTCCTGCATGGTGCCACATCAGCGCCATCAACATCGCTGCATTGTTAGGCGTAAACGTGCTGCGCGTGTGGAGATCCATGAGGCGCGCGCCCTCGAGGAAGGCATCGATATCCAAGCCTTGCAAAGCCATGGGGAGCAATCCCACCACACTGGTCACCGAGGTGCGTCCCCCCACCCAATCGGTCATGGGAAAACGCGCTTTCCACCCTTCACCCTCGGCTTTCTTATCTAACAAGCTTCCGACTCCCGTCACCGCCACGGCATGCTCCGCAAAGGCCACTCCCGCCTCCTGATAAGCCTCAGCGGCAGCGTGCATGCCGTTAGCCGTCTCCTTCGTCCCGCCCGATTTCGAAATGACCAGCGTGAGTGTCTTGCCCAAGGGGAGTCCACCCAACACGCGCGCGAATCCATCAGGATCCGTGTTGTCGAGAAAGGCGACCGCGAGTTTGTCTTCGGAAGATCCTAACGCATCCGCGACTAATTGAGGGCCAAGGGCGGAACCCCCAATACCCACGACCAGAAGGTGCGTGTAGGCCCCTGACGCATGGATCTCACTGGCAAATTGACGAATGCGAGCGCACGTCTCCGTGACATATTGGCGAATGGTCCCCTCGTCGGCTTCTTGGTCCTTGAAATCAGGCGCCTCTTCGCCCGCCCGCAGCCAGTAGTGACCCACTCGGCGGCCTTCCTCGGGATTCTTCTCTTCACCGGCCTCCAACGCGGCCATTTCTCGATAAGCCTCCGCGCAACGCTCTTCAAAGCGCTCAAGAAAGTCATCTGGACTACCCATGAGGCTATAATCCAAGTGAATGCCGAGATCCGTGTAGCGGACGAGCTGCCGGTCAAACTGTTGCCAAGTGGAGGTCATGGTTGCCGTTCCTTAGCAGACCCTCGCATGGAGAGCAAACGGTCACTCCTCCGGGGACACCGTCCACCGCCCATCCACATCCATCACATGACGGTGCACTCGCACGCCCCCATCCTTGATCACCAATTCGGCAATGCCCTGCCCCAAGGGAAAGGTCGCGCTCGTGAGCATGGGCGCGCCGACATTCACCGTCACCACCTTCGCTGCGTTAGGCGGCACCCAGCGCCAGGGCCAATGGATATGCCCATGCAGATAGACGATGGCACGCCCGCTCTCGGCCAACACCCGGGTCAAAGCTTCCTTATCTTGCAAGCCATGCCCTTCTGCCTCTTCAGGGAGGTCAGGAGGAGTTCCAATAGGATAATGACAGAGCACGAGCACGCATTCCGATTGCGGAAGGGTCGCCAAAGCCTTGGCCAAGCAGTCCAGCTGCTGCTCGCCAAGCACCCCACTGGCATTGAACGGGTTGGGCCGGGTGGGATCGAGCCCCAGCACCGTCACGCCCTCACCAAGGGACCACCTTGCCGGCCACGATGTGGCTGTCCATGGCGCCAGAGCGTCTTCAAAGAGGCGCCGGCGATGAGCCTGATAGGTATAACGATCGTGATTTCCGGGAACCACGTAGGCCCCTAATCGCGGCGCCGCGGTCCGCACCAGGCCCTCCCACGCTTCCCGCGCCTGTGCGAACTCCCCCGGCAACGCCGTCGTGGTGAAATCACCAGATCCTAACAAGACGTCAGGAGCCAATTCCTCCACGCGGGCTGCGATTCGCGGCCAGAGCGACGGCTGGAAATGCCGTCGCCGATGAAACCATAGATTGCACTGACCCAGAAGACGCTTCGAGAACAGCTGCCAGGGCCAGACGCCTAACTGAAAGAAATGGAGATCTCCGAGGACAACGAGGCGCACCGTTGCCTACTGGGTAGAGAACTGATAGACAGTCGTCTTGGTGTAGGTCTCTCCAGGACGGAGGACGGCCGAAGGAAAGGAAGCTTGGTTTGGCGTGTCTGGATGCCGCTGACATTCCAGGCAGAACCCTTGGCGATGTTGATAGGTCACGCCATCTTTCCCTTCGAAAGAGCCGTCGAGGAAGTTGCCAATGTAAAGCTGCACCCCGTGATCATCAGATTGCATCTCCATCACCCGACCACTGGGAGCATGCACGACGCGTGCGACAGGACGTAAGGTGCCCGCCTCTCCATTGATGACAAAGTTATGGTCGTATCCCTTGCCATAAGTGAGTTGTTGATTCTCTGCATCCACTCGCGCTCCGATGGCATGCGGTTTGGTGAAATCAAAGGGTGTGCCTGCCACTTTGCGGATCTCCCCGGTGGGAATGGCAGTCGCGTCTGTGGGCGTGAATGCATCGCAATGCAGCTGGAGGTCATGATCGAGGATCGTCTTACCACTGTCATGCCCCGCAAGATTGAAATAGCCGTGATGGGTGAGGTTCAACACCGTTGGCTTATCCGTCGTGGCTTTGTAAGTGATCTTCAGGGCGTTGTCTTTCGTCACGCTGTAAGTGACGACGCTCGTGAGCTCGCCCGGGTAGCCTTCCTCTCCATCAGGTGACACATAGGTGAGCGTGAGGGTCGGATCACCATCTTTCACGGCCGCCTCAGCCTTCCAGACCTTCTTGTTGAAACCCACATTCCCGCCATGCAAATGATTGGGATCATTGTTTGTCGCCAACGTGTAGGTCTTCTCGTCCAACGTGAACTTCCCATTGGCTATACGATTGGCATAACGTCCTGTGATGCATCCAAAGTATGGACTATCATTGATGTATGAATCCACGTCTTTGCACCCCAGAACGATATCCGCCATCTTGCCGTCTTTGTCTGCCACATGAAGTCGACGAACGATGCCACCCAGGTCGAGAATCTCCGCACTCATGCCGTGCGCGTTCGTGAGGGTGTACGCGGTGACCGCTTGGCCATTGAGTTCGCCAAAAGGCTTTTGTGAGATGGGATCGGCAGCGTGAGAAAGAGCCATGGTTAGTAAGAGTGTGCTGGTAAGAATCGGAAGGCGTGCATTCATCCCCATCGCATAGGGCATCGCCCTTCAGGCGTCAAGACTCCCGCCCTGGAGAAAGGATCACAGATCATCAGCGGCCTCATCCGCCACCATGGTCGGCTCATTGCGATCGGCAGAAGGCGCTTTGATCACCATCACCAACTCGTCCTGACGCCATTCCAGAAGCTCCAAGGCACGCGCGGTCACCTCCTCATCTGCCTTGCCTACCCGATAGACGATATTGTGATAGGGAGAGGACCCGTTCACGCCCTTCTGCAGCAGTTCCACGATCGCGGTGGGGTCCTTGACGCCGCCCAGCGCCTTCGCCCCCGCCCGTAGCGCTTCGGCATACTGATGTTCCACCTGACGCGCAAGTTGCCGCGCACGCATCTCTTCCGGCGTCATCAACGCAGGCGTGTGGTTTGTAGGCTCTTTCTGAAAGGCTTCCGCCAACTGCACCAGCTTAGATTTCAACACCGTGGAAGAATTGTTCGCCCAGCGGTTGGGCACCGCGAGGGACACCTCGGCGATCTCACCCTGTGTGGACACCACCACGCGATTCAGGTCCTGCTCCGCCTCCCGAAACTGAGGGGCGTGCGTGCCCAAGGCCGCCATCACTTCTTGGAATTTGCCTTTGGCGCTTTCGCTCCATGCCTTGGAGAATCGCTCTGCCTCTCCTGCGGTGGCAAATTGAAGATGACTTTGGACGTGAAGCGCATTGCCGATACTCACGAAGAACTCGCCATCATCCGATTCCGCTGAGCGCAACCACCCCATCATACGGTCAATATGACTCGCATAGGCATTGGGTAGCGCCGCCTTGACATGCGCGAGAGCGCCCTGACGATGATACCAACCGAACCATTCTTGCCCCGACGGGACTAGCTGCTTGAGAGCACTTTCTTTCTCGATCGAGATCGTCGTCGGATCCGTGATCGCACGGACCAAGCGCATGGTGATGTTAGGATCTCCCAGAACGACCAATTTCGGATTGATCACCGCGAAACGAATAGCGCGGCTCTTCCCAATAAAACCCTCACTAACAGACAACGCACCCACCCGCTCCGAGGTCAGGATACCACGCCCGAGATCGCGCATCAGGGTCTGGCGATTCAGATCCGTCGTGAGTGAGACCATGGTGACAAATTCGCCGCTGTCATCGAGCGCCACCGTGACCCGCTCCAACTCCGAAAGACGCAGCGACGTCGCCGCCGTCTTGAGAAGCGCCTCGATTTCCCCGACAGTCTTCCACTCTTCATCGACCGCCCATTTGCGATAGTGGCCAACGACCCGTTTCGCATCAAACGTAAGGACAAAGTTAGGCTCAGTCGCCGCCACCGCGGCGAAATTCTCAAGGTGTCCTGAACTCCGCTTGATCCCTAACAGTTTTAAATATTTGTCAACGTAGGGCTGCCCTTCGGTTGCCAGATAGGCGCCAGCGGCGGCAAAGATCAGACAGCAGAAGAGGGCAATCTTGTGCCAGGGAATGAGATCATACTTGGGCTTGGACTTTTGCCTTCCCAGCCGTGTGGCCACCGGATCGTCCGAAGCCTTGCTGCGCACCTTGGTCTTGCTCGTCTGTTTCCGAGGTTTCTTCTTCTGAGAGCGTCGACTGGTGGATTCATCGACAGTGCTGGCTTTGGGGACGGACGGAGGTGGCGCGGTGGGGCGCTTGCGATTGATCAGCGAGCCAATGGGATTGATGTCCTGGCTCGGGAGTTCGGCTTCTGCCACGGCTCCCGATTTCTCTGCTTCGGTGATATCCGGAATGGCCGGAATTTCCACATCCACGGGATCCGTCGGAGACGCATCACCTGAATCCTGAAACACACTCGCGAGATCTTTCTCAGAATCGCTCTCATCGCCACCGAAGATCGCCGAGACATCGACCGCCTCTTCCACCGGTTTCTCCACTTTTGGAGGGGTCGTCTCGGGCTGTGGCACCGCCTGATTCCTTGCGGCTGCCGCAAGCGACCCGTTGGAATCGAAAGGCGTCCTCACTTGACGCGTCGTTTCCGTGGCAGGATCAGGCCGCGCGTTGCCATCGGGAACGGGCACCGGTTGGGTGATGGGTCGCGGCGGTGCTCCCTCTCCAAAGGGATTCTCCTTCAAAGCGGAGAAGCCCGTCAGCGTCTCGGTAACGCGCTCGGTCTGCCCACTAACACGCGCGCTTACCGTCGTCGGCTGCGTGGCCGGTTTCGACGCCGGAAGGCCTGAGGATCGCGCGTAGGGCGACTCTTGCCCACTAGGATTCGAGTAGATGAGCATCAACTGCCCCACCTGAATCCGGTCCCCATCCCCGATCGTCGCCTTGCGGACATCGTTGCCATTCACCGTCGTCGCCGCCTGCCCCGTGGATTCCAAGACGGTACGCACGCCTTCGCGCCGCAACGTGAAGTGATGCGGGGCTACCCCAAAGCCTTCTTGGATCACGATCTCGTTATCCGAAGCGGTCCCAAATCGGCTTGGGAAACTTCGAAATTCGAGTAGGTGACCTCCGGTGGAGATGAAACAGGGCATGAATCGTAGTCTCCTACAATTTTTATAAATACCATATTTAAGCAAGTAGAATGTTAAGAAACCTTGGGAAAAGGTGACTTCCGGTTGAATGGCACTTCTCTCGCAAGAAACCTCTTGAAATGGGCCTACCCACGGCCATCCTACGCCCTCCTCAGGAAGGAATCCTAGCCAGCTTAGCTCAGTTGGTAGAGCAACTGATTTGTAATCAGTCGGTCGTCGGTTCGAGTCCGACAGCTGGCTCCATTCTCCCTCAGGGAGTTATGGCCATACCGGATTCCGTTCTCATCAATCAATCACCAGCATCCATGGAGCGCATCCCGTCTGAAGAGGACCTCTCGAAACTGCCACACTGGGCTCAAGTAGCCTTTGCTGCCCGCTGCGCTCGTCGCGTCTTGCCTATCTATGATGCCGTCGCGAAGGCCGGCGACTACTGGCGTGAAGCCGTACCGGCGGCTGTGCAGATCGCGGAACAAAGCGCCGCGAATGGCGCTGTGGCGGATCCAGACGACGATCCCGCGGCCGCAGCTGCAGCAGCGGCAGCCGTGGCGGGGACCTATCCAGCCAACTATGCCGCCATGGCAGCCTCAGATGCCGTCGCCGCTGCGTATGCCGACAATGGGGCCCACTTTGCCCAAGCCGCTGCCGTAGCCTCCTTCAATGCCATGGATGCCGCTGCCGACCCAACTGCTTTCGCCGAAGGCTTTCGCGACGACGCAGCCTATCAATGCGCTCAAACCGCCGCCGAACAACTCAAGGTTGCCACGGCAGATGATTTCAAGATACTCGCGGACAATGCGTCACAATGGACGGACGCGTCGACGTTCTCTCCTGATCTCTTTGAGCCGCTTGGCGACCCCGATCTCTATGCCGAGGAATTCGCCCTCAGGCGATATCATCGGAAATAGGGCCCTTCTGCTCTAACAAACTAAGCTAAGCATCAGGCTGCTCAATGAGCACGGTTCCTTCACTCGTAAAGGGGGTTTCCGAGGTAGAACCATCGGGCCAACGCACCGTCACCTTCGTGATCGGATCGGCCTTCGGGTTTCCGAAGAAGATGCGATTGCTCGATTGCGAGAGGTAGCCCCCGCCCGCGGCCACTTCTGCGGTTTGGGTGTGACCACTCTGGGAATGCACGGTGATTCGACCACCAATCCCCCGCGAATTTCCTCCCCGTCCTCGAATGACAATTGCCATACCAGGATGTTCCTCGTCTTGAATGAGATTCTGATAGAGTCTAGGCGGCCCATTGTTGGCTGAAATCGCGAAGTCTACCCGTGAATCCCCATTGAAATCGATGGTTGCTGCACCCTTCGCATCCGCAGCCACGGCGATCCCGCTTTCGTTCGGCCACAATGGGCGAAAGCCACCCCTGCCATCTCCTAACATCAGCACCGATAATCCTCCCACCATCTTCCCAGTCTCACGCTGCGGCGTGTAGAAATTCTGGGCAATGAAGAGGTCCGCATGCCCGTCTCCATTGACCTCCGTTAGGATGACTCCGAATCCTGGGGCAATCTGGGCCAAAGGAGGCAGAGCTTTCAGGGTGAAGGAGCCTGTCCCATCATTGATGAGCAAGGCCGTGTCCAAGGTGTTCGCCTCGAAGACTTTCGCATTCTCCAAAGCCGTTGGTGTATAGATTTCCGTTAGGGAAGCGGAGGCGAAGTCATGATAGGTCGGAAATTTATTCCGGATGAATGGCATGGCATTCTGCGAGCAACTCTTCCCTCGCACAGGCAAGAGCCCTCCCTCTTTCACTTTAGCCTCGATGATCTGCGGTGCTTGCCCTTCCTCGAACGTCCCATAATAGATCCGACTGGGATGGTCTGATGTGGGATGGTACTTAGTGTTGTGCCCGAAATTCGTGGCTACGTAATCGATATCGCCATCGCCATCCAGATCCCGACCTGCGATCCCATTCCACCAACCGAGATAGTTTGCCAGACCCGATCGGGTGGTTGCCTCCTCCAAGACGCCGTCTCTGTTCAGGAACGTGTGGATGGGTCCCCACTCGGTGGTGACGAGGAGATCGATCCAGCCATCACCATTCACATCTGACCACAACACACTCGTTACCATGCCTAACGTTCGCAAATCGGGAGCCATCGCATCTGTAGCGTCCACGAACTTGGGCTGATCCATCGTCACCGTATCATTCCGCAACAAGACGGATCCTGGACTCAGCGGATACTGATTAGCACGGACGCGCCCGCCTATCACAATATCCAAATCTCCATCTCTATCGACATCTGCTGCCGCAGCCGCCCCCCCACTGAAACGCAAGTCAGGCAAGGCATCTAGGTCTTTCTCGAAATGCCCTTTCTTACGCTGCACATAGAGCCGATCACGCAGCAACGGGGATGATTCCTCCGCATGCTCCACCCCGCCACTGACGACAAACCAATCCAAGTCCTCATCATTGTCCACATCGATGAGCAACGGTGTCATGTCCTCACACATCTTCTCCAATTCTGCGACTCGGAGATTTCCCCATACCACGTCGTCGCCCACACTGAAATGGGCGTGCGGCACTTCGCCCCGAGCGGCCCCTACAACAAAGTCGTCCCTCCCATTCCCTTGCAAATCACCCACCGCGATCCCAGGGCCTAACTGTGATAGCTTGTTAGGCAAGAGAGGCTGCTTCGCGAAGTCATCGTAGAGCGTCTCGGTGTGTTTGGCCACCTTAGCATTGCGCAAGGGTTCAAAGAGAGGCTTCACTTCCGGTTGGTGCACCTTCACAGAAGTCGTCGACTCCGCAATCCGCAGGTGCCGGTTTCCTTCGACACCTGTCAGGACTTGGACAATACCAGACGGCCACGCTACAGTGATCTCGTCGATCATGGGCTGATCCCCGAGACCAAAGTGGAGCACTGGCTCGTTCGAAGAAAGGTAGCCCGAGGCAGGGCTGAGCGTTCGCGTCTGTGTGAGCGATCCCTGTCGCACCGTAACGGTTGTTCCCAAGCCATGGCGATTGCTTTCCGTTCCTCGTAAAGAAATCACAAGGCGTGCCTGTCCCGAACCGCGATTCCGATAAAGTGCAATCGGCTCATCCAAGTGCCCCACCACCAAATCGAGATTCCCATCCAGGTCGAAATCCGCCCAGGCCGCGGAATAGCTCATCCCTTCGTGATCCAACCCCCACTCTTTCGCGACCTGATGAAAGTGATAGCCGTCGTCATTGTGAAAGGCCATGTTCGTGGCTTTGCTGCGGGGTTGATCCTTGAGAAAGGACCATTCCTCGCGCCCCGCAAAGTTCCCCTGATCCATACCCAAATCCGCATTGGTGAGTTCGGCTGTCATCCCATTCGTGATGAAGACATCCGGGAGCCTATCATTATCAAAGTCCGCTAGCTTCACAGCCCAGGACCAGTCAGAACTAGCCAGCCCACTCAGGTGCGCAGACTCCAGGAAGCGTCCCGTGCCGCTGTTGAGGAAATAGGCGTTGCGCATGAGCTGACGCGGCTCCGCATGATCCATGAAATACGTGTGCCGCGACATGTCCCCCATGTTGAGCTTCTGCTTGTAGTGAGTGGTGGATGACATGTCCAATGCGACCAGATCCACCAAGCCATCGTTGTTCATGTCCATGGCGTCCGTCCCCATGGAGAACCACGGCGTGTGCGGCACCACCATGCGGATAACATCTTTGAAAGTGCCATCTCCTTGGTTCTGATAGAGCCGATCAGGGTCTTGGAAATCATTGGCCACATAGAGGTCGAGATCGCCATCGTGATCATAATCGAGCCAGGCGGCAGAGAGTCCATAGTGCTCCCCAGTGATTCCTGCCGCCTCACTGACATCCTCAAAAACGCCCGATCCATCGTTACGAAAGAGCCTGTCAGGACGCCCCTTCGTGGTGACGACATAGTTGCCTCCCTGTTGCTTTTCCAAACGATAGTAGGGATCATATTCTGGCAAAAGCACTAATTTCCCATTCTCCATCCGCGTGGTTTCTCCCTGCGGGAGACCTCCGGCACGATAGAGCCGATTGGTGAGCAAGTAGAAGTCGAGGTCGCCATCCTGATCATAGTCTTGGAAGTGCGCCATCAAACTGGCGTCTCGGACAGCCACGCCTGCGCCTTCCCCGTTGTCAGTGAATTGGCCATTCCCATCATTGAGAAACAGTCGGTTCGGCCCGTCGTAGACACAGACGTAGAGATCCAGGTGACCATCCCCATTGACATCCGCCAGAGATGCGCCCGCACTCCAGGCATCCGACATGGCCACGCCCGCCTGCTCCGTGATGTCTTCAAATTGAAACGGCCCCGTCTGACGGTAGAGTTTGTTAGCCTCAGGACCCCGCGTGAGATAGAGGTCCGGGAGATCATCACCATCGACGTCTCCAATGGCGATTCCGCTCGAGGCAAACCCACTGATGTAGAGCCGATTCAGTGGATGGTCGTTGTCGATCCGATTGGTGAACGCCACTCCCGTCGAGGCGGCGTCAAGGGACTCAAAGAGAGGCGTCTCCGCAGCGTGATCCGAGAAAGTCGCCACCACGTCGACCGAACCGGGCGAGAGCGTCTCAGGCATCGCAGAGGGCTTGGTTGGTGTCGACGGCGTTGCGCTGGGTTCCTCTGAACACGAAACGAGCCCCACCGCGATGAGCGCGATGAGACTCGTTTGGAAATCAACAAGGCTTCTGTTCCGCATGATCCGCCCAGTATGAACGGGCGGGCTAGCGCGACAAGCAGAAGCGACAGGATGCCGATCGCTTAGGCATCATCTCCAGCAGCTTCCCGATCCTGCTTCTCTTGGGCCGCGAGCATTTCCTGCTTCATGCCGTGCGAATAGAGGATGACTCCCAAGATCATGCCCACGCCCGCAGCACTGAGCACTTTGAGAGGACTGGAAATGAAGGCACCATGCCCGACAGGAATCAGGAGCACCGCAGGCAAGGCTAAGCCCGTGAATACCATCACGAGGAAATCATTGAGAGCTTCACCAAAGTCCAGTCCTTTGCCTTTCCCAATCGTCCACAGCTTGCCCAAGATGAGCTGGCCAGCGTGGCTGATGAAGACGCCGATGCCCACGGCGACGAGTACCCAGTTGATCCAGGGCGCGTAGAGCTTCTCTGCCGATTGGATCCATTCCAACACCGTGGACGAGGCACGCTGCGCGTCCTCACTGTCTTCGAAATCAGCCGCCCGCTGTTGCAAGTCTTGACTGAGGTCGCCCACCTTCTCTCTCGTCGCATCAGCCAGCTGAGAGCCTCGCTCTTTGGCTGCTGCCGCCAGTTCCGCAGCACGTTGCTTCGCCGCTTCCGCTGCTTCCGCAGCCCGTTGACGCGCTTGATCCGTGATGGAGCTGTCCTGCGCTGTCACTGGTGATAACACACCAAGAATCAACATTAATGATAGGGTAAGGGATTTCATGCTCATGTCAGAGAGATAAGTTTGATGAGATTGTATAGAGAGTTGGACTAGCTTCACAACTGTAGACGCATCGAATGGCGAAAGAGTCTCAAATAGAATCCACCGCCTTACTGTCGGAAACAGTCAAGAGATCCTAACTATCAATGCCCGGCCAACCTAGGGCTGATGCCGGATCATGATGCTCGGCTCTCGCTGGCTGAAGGCGCGCTCAGTCACGACACCATCCCCCCAATGAACGCGAATGAGCCCATTACCCGTCTCACGGGGCCGTGGAAAGAAGACCCGATTGGCACTCTGAGCCAGGGATCCGCTGCCTGCATAAAGCTCTGTTAGGAGGCGGCGTCGGCCCATCCAAGTGACTTCGACACGCGCCCCCGCACCCATCACGTTTCGGAATGGTCCACGAAAGCGCACACTCAGCCATTCCTGATCCGTGGTCGCCCGTTGCAAGGCAAGCATGGGCTGATTGTGCCGGGCGATGAGCAAATCAGGCGCCTCATCCTCGTTGAGATCCGTGATAGCGATCGCACTCGCCACGCCAGGCACGACGACTCCACTCCGGCGCGGGGCCCATGCAACCAGGTCACCGTGAGGTTCCTGATGGATCACTTGGCCAACGCCGCCAGCCAATGCCTGCGGCGGCCAACTCGCTCGTGGTTGATTCTGAATGACGACCAAATCCTGACGATTATCCCCATCCACATCGAGCCAGTGCGCGTGACGTGCGGGCGCCCACCGCAAGACGCTTGGCAAGGGACGCCACGTGAAGGCACCTTTCCGATCATTGACGAGGACGCCGCTTTCCCCTGACAGATTCGTCACCGCGAAATCAATGCCGCCGTTGTTATCCATATCTCCCGGAGCGAGTCCAGACCAAACCCCGTTCGGCATGGCACTACCGACAGAGCGTCGCTCCAACCTTCCTTGATTGTTCTGATAGACCATGACACCAGCCCGTTCTTCCAGGACCACGAGATCGACCCAGCCATCCGTGTCCACATCGGACCAGACGGCACCCACCACCCGTCCTTCAATGGTGAATCCGCTAGCAGCCAATCGCGTGTCCTGCCCCGGTTGATACGCATTGACTAACAGACGACTCGTCGCAGCAGCACCCGGTTTCCCTGGCACACAGCGCCCACCGACGAAGAGGTCCAAATCGCCATCCCGATCAACGTCCGCCCCCGCAACCGGTCCTCCACTATCGCGCAGATCCGCCACACCACCTTCCACTTTGGCGAATCCGCCCCGGCTATTGCCCAGATACAAGCGATCACGATAAGCAGCTGAACCCGCCTTCGCCTCACTCCCACCGCTCACCACGAATAAATCGATGTGGCCGTCCACATTGAAGTCCGCAAAGAGGGCGCCAAGATCTTCGCTCGCCGCGTCAGGCATGAAAGGGTCCGATACCGGCGGCCGAAAGCTGTTCGATTTGCGAATGAACAAGAGCCCGCTTTCCCCCGCCGCTCCGCCGAGATAGATATCATCCAGGCCATCGCCATTCACATCCGCACATGCCAATCCAGGGCCACGATTGGCGTCCGGATCAAAGGGAGCATTCGCGACGAGGGCGCTTTCCACATGGTGCGGCAATCCCGGTTCGTCCGCACGGCTATACACGGGCATTTCTCTGGCGATCCATTCCACGGGTTCTTTATCTTCCGGCTCTCGGATCGTCGCCATCTGACCGGCTTCCAAACCTTGCATCGTCTGCTGCACCCCACTGGGCCACCGGATCCGCAACGAGTCCACTTCCGGATCCTCACCAAGCGCTAAAGTGACCGCTCCTCCATTCGAAGGCACCGAGCGGACCACCGTGCGCCCAAGTGTTTCCGCCTCAATATGGGCCCCAATCGGTGGCCGAACGCTTTGGCTGGGCTGCAAATCAAGAACCAGTCGCCGCCCATCCTGAATCTGATTGTCGTAGAGCACCAGACCACCGTCCGCTCTTCTCCCTATCAAATCCACATCACCATCACCATCGAGATCCGTTTCGATGAGGAATCGCACGGCAGGAGATTCGGCCAAACCCCACGCCTCTGTCGTTTCCACCATCTGTCGCTCACGCTCGTCGGTTCGCCACGAGCGCATTCCTAACAGACTTCCTGTGATGACATCCATCGCACCATCGAGATCCACATCCGCGAGCGCCGCGCTCCAGGGCACCTCATCCTCACGGAATAGCAAGCCATATCCATCGGCCACCTCACGATAGGCACCCTGTCCCGTAGCTTCCCAAAGTACCGTCCGCATGATCGGCGCCGGGAAAGTGCGTTTGGCCAGTTCCGCCAATAGCTGAGGATCGCTAGGAGAGGTCCGAGAGGCGAGCGTCAAGAGGTCATTCAACCCGTCGCCATTGACATCGCCCAGAGCCACCCCGCGCCCTTGCCAGAGTTGATATGGAAAAGCGTCTCTTCCCGCCCTTACAAAACCCTCATCACCGCGATTCAGATAGAGATAGGAGCCATCTTCGTCGTCATTGACCACATAGACATCCATCAGACCATCACGATCATGATCGGTCCACACCGCATCCATCCCAATATGACTCCCATCACAGAGGTCGCCGGCGAGCCGACTCACATCCTCGAAAGTTCCGTCACCACGGTTCTGATAGAGCCGATCACCTTGCCCCACCGGATAGACTTGATAGGTAGGCCGCCCTCCTTCCCAGCCCGCCTCTCTTACATTGTACCACTTGGCATACTCAGCATTGATGATCTCACGCTCGCCCGCCACAAACGTGGGAATCGCAGGCATGCCGAGTTCGCGATAGTAGCGATGGCTTAGCACAAAGAGATCCAGATCGCCATCGTTATCATAATCGACGAAACTCGGCCGCAGACTTGGTCCACGCATGGCGAGGCCTAGCATTTCCCCCTTCTCTTCAAACACGCCCTGACCGTCGTTCACATAGCAGGCATTCGGATGATCATGATGACAGACCACCAAGTCGAGGTCGCCATCATTGTCGAGATCGCCAAAGGCTGCTCCAGTTCCCCAGGCGTCAGTCCCGCCGACGCCTGCTTGTTCCGTAATGTCCTCGAACCGAAAGGCCTCGGTTTGGCGAAAGAGGCGATTCGCTCCTGGACCGCCCACGGCAAAGACGTCGATCCATCCGTCCCCATCCACATCCCCCACGGCCATTCCACCAACGGTCACCGGACCGCCTTCAAACTTCTTGAGATCCACTTCCGTGAGAACAGGCATTTGCAAGCCTGATTCGGCTACCCGATCGAATACAGTGAGCCCATCACGCTCCCCACTCGCCTCTTTCAAGGGAGTTAGCGTGAGCGGCTCCATCGCTTTCGCACTCTCCTTCAAGTCCGCTTGATCATCCGACCGATCGCACCCACACAGAACCATCAAGCAGGCTAAGCCCACGCGTTTCATAGGAATAATACGCTTCATTGTTAGAATCTTTCGCTCCCTACACTTGTGTTTGTTTGCGCCAGACGATCTAAGCCACCTTGCACCGCTGCCTCAAACTGGCTCGTCAACGATCTCACGGTTTCACGCCCACTCGTTTGAAAGGCCTCTAAGTGGTCTGCTAGACAAATCGGTTCATTGATCTCCACCATCGCTTGGCGGTCTCCACAGGGTCTCTGCACTTCAGAATAGATATCTTCTAACAATTTCTCCACCGTTTCACCACATCGATCAACCGTAGGCGATGCCTCCAAATAATCACCCGCATAACTTAGCACGCGGAGAGCGATCATCGCCTCATCCGCCCAGGTTGCGGCCACGGCATGGTCCATCTTCGCCTCACTATCGGTTCGGATCTTGTGAATGCGCACCCGAATGGCGGCCAATCGTTCCCCCAAGCCAGCCCTTGGCTTGCCTCGCAATGCCATCTTCTCCTCTAGCCGTACGACCATCATTTCCGCGCAATCTTCCAGATGGTCGCGTACCGTTCCCTGTTCCAAATCGGGTGTCGCCGGGAGGTAGCCACGTTGCTGCAATGATCGTTCCAAGGCACTCAATCCAATGCGCTTGACCTCGTCGACAAAGGGCTTCTCCCGATCCAATTCTGTGCCCATATCCCTGGCTAATCCTTCCAGCTGTTGCCAAAGCGCATCTCGCGTGTCTGTGAGATGCGTGGCTTTCAGCGAGACGGGAATCACATGGATAGGATCCTCTTTGCCTAACACTTTCTGTGCTTTCATCCCAATGAAAGCAGCCCCATCAAGAAACGGAGTGACCCGATCATTCATCAGGTAGACGTTGCCTTCAGGGAATACCGTCAAGCCATGGCGTGTCTCTGTCAGGATTCGGATGGCTTCTCGCATCGCTTTGCCATCGCTCCCATCGCGATTCACGGAGAAACAACCGCCCCGTTGCATCAGCCAAGCCTGTCGTCGCCCTCTCAGAAACACATCATAGGCCGCCATGAAACACGACCACATGCCCAGCCGTCGCTGGGTCTCTAGCATCATCTGGGGATCACTGTGCGTCCCATGATTGGCGACAAAGAAGCATCGGTGACCCCGCTGTTTCCGCAAGCCATCCAAACGCTCCGCGCCCCGTAGGGACACATCGACGATTCGGTGGTTTGGCCCGGAAAGCGTGAATCGACGGTTCACCAAACGGCCAAGCCATTGAATCCATCGATTCGGCTTGGCCGCATAGAAAGCATGCGGGGCATCTGCGAACTCCAGCATACGCCATTCTTCCGCGCAATCCTGGAGCGATGCAAGCCCTGGACCGTTCGGGCCAGGCGCTTAAGCGTCTATTTCTCCACCAAATTCAAACGCGCGAAGGGGAACCCCTGCAAGATGGCCTCAGGCGTCAGACAAATCGTCACCTCTTCTAAATCTGCATCAAGGTCACGCACCAGAGGCACATCGATCAGCGCCGGGTCATGGATCCACGTTTCCAAGTCTTTGGAAACTTCGACGTCGAATGACACGGCACCGTCGGCGTCTTTGCGACGATGGAAACAGATCGCAAAGCGAGTCTCGCCATCGCTATCCTGCACCCAATCGGTCCACAAACCTACCTGCCCGCCACGGATGGGATCCAATCCTAACAAGAACTCTTCGAAATCGGACCAACGATCGCCATCCGCATTGACCTCTTTCCAAGAGGCATCGTCCGGAAGGAATTCACCGGCCCCCGTCGTCCCTCCTTGAGGTGGTCGAAAGCCCTCGAGCCAATTGAGGAAAGGGGTCCGCAGTCGATCCACACCCTTATCCTCCGAGTCCGTCGGGTCAGGATCTGGATCCAGAATCACCACATCACTGCCACGGAATGTCGTTTGAGCGTAAGTTACCCCGTTTAAGCGGAATTCCACTTCATAGATTGGCCCACGCGCCGCCGCGTTCTCGGAACCAGCAAGGTTTGGCAACGGTTCCGCTCCGCTTCCATCACCCGGCCCTCCATCCACAGGGATCATCACTCCTGGGCCCACTTGCTCTGGCAATTGCACAAAGTCAACCTCTGCAGTCGTCCTCGGAATAGCTACCGCCGCCAACGGATAGACAATCGCCTCCGTACAGAACTCATTTAACCCTGGCACCCGTTGCCGATAAGACACCGTGATGATGCCATTGACGGCTTCGATGTCTTCAATCCGCACACCATAGCACCCGTTTGGCTGCGCCCCAGAGAAGACCATGACCAGGGTTTCTTCCTCAAAGTCGATCGGGTCAGGCCCAGGCAGCACGAGCGGTCCAGGCTCAAACCCAATGAAGCGCCACCATTCCTCTCGGCTCCTGATGACCACATTCGCCGGACGCTCACGCTGCAACGATAGGTCAACCTCACGGAAGTCGATCGGCTCGACCGTGTTTGATAACCTCAAGGCATAACGATGGCGCTCGTAGTAGGGAAGATCCGGCTCGCGCACAAAGGTAATCTCGCTCGCAGTGGCTTCCAAGATAAACCGGTTTCCATCCCGCCGCACCTCTCCCCAATCCATGACCGAATGATAGGGCGCTCCAGTAAAAGCGACCTCCACCGCCGCAACGGCTGAACGATGATCATCAACTTCGACCTCAATCTGTGCTTTCGCTGGGATTGGCAAGGCCTCGCCCTCGATCTCGAACGAGGCGCGCGCATAGATCACCCCATTGATTTGAAAGACCATTGTGTAAGTTCCAGGGGCCACTTTCTGGCCCGCGAACGCAAGGTCTTCAGGAGGCCCAGCAGGTTCACCAGGAAAGGGATCCACCGGCAATGGCGTTGGGAACGCGATCACATCTCCTTCGAAGCGAACCGGCAAGTCTGTCTTAGGAATCGCGACCATCTGCCCTGGCCGCACCCGCTCCACATCCTCAGGAAGAATGCCCGGCAAGGTATTCACATAACGGACGAACAGATAGGAACCATAGTCCGTGATCTCCTCAATGTAGGTATCCACTCCCTGATCCGTTTCGCCCGCAAACACAGCCACCAAGGTGTAGGCCTCAAAGTCTACGGGCACCTCAACCGGCAAGGCATCCACTTCCGGTGGCCACCGATCGCTCAACCACCGTTCCCATTCGGCCTCAGATCGGAAAACCCTCTGCTCAGGCTCGAGGGGTCTTAAGAAGGAAGGGATCAGTTCGACGGTCTCAAAGTCAATCGGCCTACCCTCTCCGTTGTTTGAGTCCTCGTCGACAAGGCAATACGCATGTTCTTGCACTGTCCTCAAGGCATCCGTCTCCGCCGTCGGCAACGCTTGCGCATTGACGGTAAAGGTCTGTCCAGAAAGTACAGGCTCTCCCCAATCTACAATCTCGTAGGCACTCCCGTCGGCTGTGAGGTCGATCGCCACCCGCACATTCCCCAACACTTTGTCCTCCTCTCGCACGATGGAGAGTTCCACCGCTGCAGGTAATTCGCTCCCACCACCATCGTCCCCAACCAAAAATCCAAAAGTCTCTATGACCTGCCCATTGATACGATAGACCAACGCGTATTTCCCAGGATCAGGTTTCCCCAAATCATGCTTCAACTCAAACCTCGACGCTTCAGGCTCTCGCACAAACACCACCGTCTGCGCAGACACATCAATAAAGTAGGTTCGATCCTGGCGTGAGACCTCCCCGTCATCCGTGAGCACGTAGAACGGATCAGCAAACTGAATGACACTATAGGCAACCTGCCTTCCGTCATCGGTAGCCTTCACCCGCAGGCCAATCTCGGCTTCGATAGGATCATGCGCACCAGGCACTCGAAACCGATCCCAACCCGCATCTGTCCCATTCACAGAAACGGTCAGCCCATAGAAGCCCGGTTCCAAAACACCCAAAGGATAAACCCTTTGCAACGTGGCCGGAGTCTCTAGCGAAGCCCCTTCAGCATACGCACCTTGAAAAGCAAGATGCCATTCCCCCTCCACACCACTGGCCTCCCCCCACGAGACGACATCGATAGGCCCACGAGGAAAGCGATAGTCTACTACGGCCTGCCAAACCCCATCCGCATTCATCTCCACACTCACACCCACATGACTCGGGACCAATGGCCTAGGCTCCCCCACTGCCACCTGAAACGCACTCAGCAAGCTCGGAGGCATCACGCCTCCATACGCCAGCTCAACCGCCCCAGGCTCTAACAACACCACATATCGCCCATTCTCCGCCTCCCGCCATCCCCCTTCGGTAGGCGGTGCCACCGCATACGTCGCCTCCACCCATTCACCGATGAATTCGCCATCCGCACCAACACCACCCTCAAATGGCACATCTGGGTCACCTTTGGTCTGCGTATCAATCGCAATCAACGAAGCCATTGCATTGTAGCCATTCCGGCTCACCACCCAAAGATCATCGTCACCCAAAGTCTCCTGATCCACGGGTGCATGATACGTCACATGCAAAAGAATAGGATTCCCAGTTGCCTCATACACATCGTCAACCTCAAGAGAAGCCCCACCAATCCAAACGGGTAGGGACTCACTCCATCCAGACACCGCCGAACTCCCCAGGAGTCCCACGACCAACGAACACAACGACAAGATTCGCTTCATACCCAAAGAACGCTCTCACACCCAAAACTCGTCGCAAGAAATCCGCGATTCTTAGCTAGGACCACACCCGGCTGGAGGGAGGATCAATCGTCACTCGGCCAGTCTCCTTCTCTAAATCTAAATCAGAAGATCCTTCTTCTCTCCGCTTCCGACGCCGCTTACGGCGACGCTCTTTGGCCTTCGTCATCAGACGATAACGCCCACCCAAGACCAGTAACGCCGCAAACAACAAGGCAACCGCCTCGCTTCCAAAAGGAAATTCAAAGATCGCCAAAAAAAGAATCAGAAAACAGCCCACACCCAGCCAATCGCTGAGGGGATTGGCCTTGCCATTCCATCGGCAGTATCCATACCACCACAGTGGTGTGAGTAATAACAGGGCAAAACCGACCGTACCCAACTCTGCCCAAAACTGCACCCAGTCACAATGAGCGAACTCATAATAGGTCGGCACCCAGGCAAAGTCTTCGCCACCAGGAAAATTCACCTTATGAAACAGTTCCGGTCCTTGAAAGGTCGGATACACCTGAGAAAACGTCGCCAACCCCCATCCAAACCACGGTTTCACTTTCCCCATCGCAACCGTATCCCGAATCAGTATCATTCGACCTGTTAGGTCGTCTGCCTGAATTTGTTCTACTTGCCTTTCCGATTTATCGAACATTCTCTCAAACTCAGGGGCCGCCGTTCGCCAACTATACCATCCCATCCCCACGACAGCCAAAAGCATCAAGGCGACTGGCCGCAAACTGGCGCGCGCATCATTGCGAAAGCGCATTTCCCGGTAATGCAAGACCACCGTCACCAAGAGCCAGACCATCAAGAGCCCAATCAAGACCACTCCCGCTCGCGATTCCCGCAGCGGCAAGCTCAACATCATCAGGGGCGCCGAAAAGGCAAAGAATGCCGTTGGACTCTTTGGCTGCAAAAATTTGAAGCCAGCCTTCCAGTAATGATGCGCGAGCCCCACCCCCATGGCCACACTCATCATCGCAAACGCCGTCCAACAATTCTTGTAGTGGAAGCTCGCGAACGGAGCATTCCCCTCGGTCGGAAAGCGCCCAAAGAGCGCATCCGGATCCTGAAAGAAGGACCACACTCCTACAGCCGTAAGCACCAAGGTGTTCGCGAACACCACCGTGAGCCAACGCCTCAGCTCCTTTCGATCGAGCGGCATGATCGCCAATGCCAACGCGAACGCCATCACGCCACCAAAGACCAACAGATACATCCGCGTCCGTCCAACATCGGTCGTCGTGGGAGCCCATTCCACGTGCTCGACGGGAACAGCTGGATTTGAAAATCCGAGGGTATCCTTTGCCGTCTTTCCGTGGGGAGTGGTGAACGAACGTGTCCACTCCGGATTCTCAGGTTGATGGCTCGGATTGGTCAAACTGTAGACCACCATTCCGATCCAAAGAATCCAAGGCAGTATCCGCCAAGACCAAAGCCTTGCCCGTTCGCCCGCCTCACAGGCCTGATAACTCGCAGCGAGCAAGCAAAGGCCACCACCGATCGCCACCAAATAGGGGCCCCAAGACACAGCTCCCCCAAAACACCACGAAACGAGGATCAGAAAAAACAAGCTCAACCGCGACGCCTTGAGCCAGGGGTAACGCTCAATCATCGACGGATTGAAGCAGCAATCCTCACTTCTGCCACACAAAAAAACCCGCTAGGATCACCTAGCGGGCTCAAAAGAATCTAAGGGAAACCTTTAGTTCACATTGGTGATCACCAGCGGCGAACCAGGCACGCCATCTGGGCCGGATCCACCGGTAGTGCCCTGAGTCTTGTTCTTGAAGAACAGCTCAAGGTCACCGTTCCCGAGTTCACGAATCGCGAGATAGTTGCCAACCAAACCGGACGCATCCTGAACCTGGTAAGCCATCCCGTCGAGAGTGAAGCCGTTGTCTTCCACAGGTCCGAGCTGGATCGAGACCGGCTGAGGCCCACCACCAAGATCAATCTGACCCTGAGCAGAAATGATCCGCCCATTACCATCGCGAGAAACCACACGACGACGTGCATCAACCTGAGGGAGCTGGAACACGCGACCAGGCTGAGCTTCAACTCCCGCAGCGCTAGCGGTAGCAGCAGTGTGAACGTTAGCCGTAGGAAGCGTTCCGAGAGCACTGCTCACCGAACTACCTTCCTGATTGAGACTCGCAAGAAGCTCCTTGGCGCGAAGCGGAGAATAAGCCAACGCACGTTTGGCCACGTAGCCATGCATCTCCGAAGGAACATGTGCGGAGAGTGCCTTGGCAATGACAAGGCGGTACTCAACACCGAAAGATTTCACAAGTTGGGTGAATGTGTGCTTGATCTGACGCTCAGGCGTCTTCATCGAGGTCACTTTGTCACTAGAAAGAAGCTCAACCACTTTCTCGTCAACCGAGGTGTAGAGGGCTTTCTCTTCTTGAGACCAGTTCTGAGGAAGGCTGAGGTCATCCGCCATGCCCGCGCTAAGGGGCAAAGCACACGCCGCAATGAGGGGTAGAATAGGATTACGCATACTGATTATCTGCTGGTAGCTTTAAGAAGAGTGTCGCTAGTTCTCACAAATTCAAGCAAATCATTCCACTTTTTTTAAAGGTCGAAAATATTTCCATAGTTTCACCACTTACCAAGGCGCTTTCACCACCATTTCTGCCACTTGTTTGGCATTCGCATGGCCCTCAAAATGCACCTGGGCGAAACGAAGCCCCGCTTCCCCACGCCTCATCCGTTCTTCCGGATCTCTCAGCAACCGACGAACAGCACTCTTAAGTCCCTCAGCATCATCGGGTTCCACCCAGACTCCTCCACTGCTTTCCTCGATCCAAGCCGCCACACTGGAACGGCCAGGCACCACCCCAAGAAGGCAACGCCCCACAGCCATACTTCCCTGGAGCTTACTCGGCACCATGCACCCTTCCCACCCCCTATCCAAGGAGATGAGATGCACGTCAGCTGCTAAAAGATGCGTCATCAGACTCGCATCCTCCACGGGACCCATGATTTCCACCGGAAATTCAGGATGCTCTTGCTGAAACATCTCAATCTCGTGCAAACGCTCCCCACGCCCACAGAACACCCACAGCGCTGGTTCACCACGACTCAGCCGAATCACTTCAAAAAACTCCCTGAACCGATGCCCAAGCCCTAGATTTCCTGAATAGAGAAAGACCACCTTGTCATCCCACCCCAGCGCCCGTCGATAGGCTTCAGGATTACCGGTGGCGCTCTGGTCTTCACCAGACACCACCCACAAGGGCACCCAATCGACCCGCCGATGATTCAAACGACGCCGAACACGCGCGGCCATGTCTGGAGCGATGGCCATGATCCCATCGGAACGCTCCAACAGTTGCCATCCCATCCAATCCAGGCCTCGTCCCATTAACGACGCTCTGGAAACGCGCCCATGGGCAAAGATCACCTCGGGATAAAGATCCATCATCCAATCCACATGTCGCCCACCTCGCAGGCGCGTCACGACATGGGCCAAGGCTCCCAGAAAAGGTGGTGTGGTCATCGCCACTACAACTTCAGGTCGCGGAGATTCAACCATCAGCCGGAAGAAGGCCGAAATCATGTAAGTTGCAAAGTGCAGCGCTTTCCGCCATCCGCGGCCAACTCGAGTGGACCAACACACGCACACCTTGACGCCGTCTTCGCTCGTCGGCATTTCCCCACCCCCACGCCCTGGCGAACAATACACCGTCACTTCATGCCCGTCAGACACGAGCTGGCGGGCCAAATCCCGAGCATATCTGCCTGTCGGGGCAAAGTCTGGAGGATAATACTGGTTCAGAAGGACAACCTTCACGGACCATCACGCAGTTGGTTAAACAGATGATCCAACTGCGCATCGTTCTTCCGATAGGGCTCTAGCCAGGCGAGTGCTGCGTCCCTCCCTTCTCCAGCCCTTAGAATGGCCGCCATCCCGGCGATGGCCAGGGGATGTTCTCGAGAAACCTCCAACCCCGACTGTCCCAACTTTCTCCCGATCACATAGCCCGTTTCCCCTTTCTGCCGCGTGAAACGGAGACCACATTGGGTCAGCAGAATCCCGCTCTTAGGTGCCCCGCCGCTCACCACCCCAAAGTGCACGCTCGCTTCGGCCGCCGCATTCTTTCGAAGCGCCCGGAGCCCGCCAACAAGGTGGCTACTCACGGGGGCTTTGCCGCTCGCCATGACTGCTGCCAAAGACGCCTCGGCCATGGGCTCCACCCCCATCAAGGGAACGTCGTAACCGGACAACTTTAGAAAAATGGGAGCCAACTCAGGGTGCCCCGGCGCCTCGCGCACGACCCTTTCCAAAACAGGCAACGATTGGGTGCCTCCAAAAGCCAGCGCCCGAAAGGCCCGTAGACTCCCTTCTACCCAACGCGCCAGCCCCTGTTCATCGCTCGCTTCCCGACGAGCCTCCGATAACTGCGCCAACACGGCTGATTCTCGACCTCGGATCGCCTCCGCCAACGCCTTGGGCAGTGTCCCCATGGACTCAAAGCCCTCCACTACCGATTCCGCCTTTTCCCGTTCGCCTTGCGCCAAGTAGGCGAACGCCAAGAGAACCTGATCATCCGGCTGAGCACGCCCCACCGCTTCCAAGTGTCTGATGACCGCGCTCCACTGTCCCTGAGCTAGATAGCGCCCAGCCAACAACCGACGCATTCCGTTCACTTCCGTCGATCCTTTAGCCGCCAAAGCCACTTCCAAACAGCGTTCCGCTTCGTCCAGATCATGGCGCTCCAATGCCACCTCTCCACGAAAGAGAATCCCTCTCACATAACCCTCTTCCTCTAGCCGATTGAGCAACGCCTCTCGCCTTGTCTTCTCTTCCAATTGATGCGCCACCACCGCGGCCTCAAAGAGCAACGCCAGATCATCCGGCCGATCCGCCAAGGCTTTCTTATAGAAGATAGAGGCCGCTTCTGGACGCTCATCTGCCAAGGTTCGCCGAGCCGTCATCGCATACAAATGACTCCGTTCTTGTGCCGATCGCGTATAGGCCATCGCCACCATTCCGATCAGCCCAAGCCCAACCACGAGCCCAGGCAAGCCTAACAACATCATTGTTCGATCCCGCGTTTGCCACCACAAACGCAGGAACTCAGCGAAATCGGCCCACCAACCGCTCTTAATCATGGTGCGCCAGCCCTCCCATCAGGCGCTTATAAATCTGATCTCGGAAATGCTCATATTCCTCGTGAATGTCTTTCAGTCGTGCCCCCGTCAGTTTGACATCCGAGACCACAAATACCTGCACCTGGCACACATCCAAAGCTCGCGTATCCACAAATGCTCCTTTGAACAAGTTCATATTCCTCAGAGAGAATCGCTCTTTCCAATCAGCCGCCATCACACTTTCCACCGGATCCAACACCGCTCCAGAGGTCCGGAAAAGGTCAAAGAAGAATAACCCCTGTTCCCGACTTGCCGGCCGAGAACAGCGCGCCCTCACCGTCGCCCACTTTCCGCCCTCATCCTCATCGGAAAGAATCACGCGCTCGTCCAACTGCCAACCCGACGATCGATAACAAACCGTCAGCTCATGCCATTTCCGAAAGAAATAATCCAGCGAGAACGTCGCTCGAATCTCGCCATCTCCATAGGTCCAAACCAACGAATTCTCTCCCCATACACTCCGCGAGTTTCGAGCTTTCTGATCGAAATCCACCACTTTCCATTTGGGATTCTTGGGCTGGATGGTTTCCATGGCAAACATCTCAGAAGGCTCAACCGCTGCCCGATTCACTGGCGCATTCTCAGCTCGCGATGCCATCGGTAGGAAGGCGAAACTCTGCAACAAGACCAATCCACCCAACATCACCCCTAACCCCCATCGCACCTTCAGGGGCAATCGGCGCTTCGCTACCGGCTGCTTCTCCTTCACCTCAAAATCACCGGCCTGCAATCGGACTTGCCCAATACCGATCAATCGATTCCAACCATTCACCAACCAGTTCCGTGTCCCATACACCCCGGTTCGAATGAATCCCAAGAAGAACTCCAGATAAGCATCGGTGCTCATCACGCCTCCCACAGCTAACAGAAAGACAAGCACGCCTGTAAGATCGTGCGGCCACCCTTCGGTTAGATCGATTCCGAACTTCAAATACGCCACGGCAATCACGCCAATCCGGATCACATTCATCACGCCCGCCCAGAACAGGCCCGCCGCCACCAGAATCAAAGCATGCATCAGGGGACGATTCCGATACACCGCAATCACCACCGTCGCTGCTAGCATCGTCCGCAGTGAGATAATACCACTGCAGGCTTCATCGACAAAGAAAGTCTTTCCTGGATACGTCAGCACATTGCCTTCCGTCAAATGCATGCTGCCAAACAAATCCAACAATCGGCTCGCCACCGATGTCGTTATTCCCTGAAGCCATCCCATTAATTTCTCATCGTACCCCCATGGCGGTCGAATCAAGAGCCAGCACAACACCCACAGACCGACCAAATTCTCTACCTTGCGCTCACTCGCCACACAAACCGCCACGCCTCCAAGTCCCAAGGTCAATCCCAAGGCCGCCAGAACCGGTACTTGATAGAGAATCGCGATGACCAATAACAAGATCATCGGAGTGGCTAACAGCACCACCCATGGCCACCGCAAGGGCCGAGTGGCCATGGGGGCCTCCTGCCAACGCGACCATCCCAAGTAAGCCATCACGCCTAACAAAACTGGGAAATACTGATACTGCTCCTCGCCCCATAACCGCCCGAAGTAGCGGAACACCAATGGGGCTGTCGCCAATCCCAGCAAGATCAGCAAGATCAAATCTGGATGTCGTCGCAGCGCCGCTTTCATTCGACATTGCCGGGCACTCCCTGAGCCAATCGTCCATGCTCTCGGGCCAAGGTTTCCTGTCCCAAGCGGCGATACACGTGCGCCAACGTTTGATGAATCGGGATGCGATTCGACACCCCAGGCAAGGCCCGCTCCAAATCCACCGCGGCCTCTTCCCAGCGCTCAAGAGCCGCCAGGATCTGGCCACGCGTCTCCAAACAATCAGCGGGCAGCATGCCTCGTTTCTCTCCCACGGCCACCGCCCGATCCAACAACTCCAGCGCTCTCTCACGCTGTGGCGGCTGCGCCATCTGCGCCAAGCCATATCCAAGATTGTTCAGCACAACCAAATTCTCCGGCTCCACTGTGGCGGCCTCTTCCAAATGCGCCAAACCGGCTTTCGTCTTTCCCAAGGCAAGCGCCAGGGCTCCCAAGGCACCCGCCATCGCCCCCCTCTCCTCCGGAAGATCACGCACCATCCGGTCATAAAGCCGACCAAACACCTCGCGGTCGGTTGCCCCGGATCCCAACGCCCCCGCCAACTCAATGAGCCGCACACGAGGCCCCACCGCTTCCCAAGCCCTCTCAAGCTGCGCCGCCACCCAGGCGCCCCCCTGGTCCCGCCCTTCCATGATGGTCCCGATCCAACTTTCCTCCAACAACGCCGTGGTCGCATCCGACCGATCCTCTAACGGTGCCAGCACCGCCCGCGCCGCTTCAAACCGATCCAATCCAATCTCCGCCTTCGCCCACGCCTCGCGCGCCGCCCGTCGTTCCTTGGGATCATGCGAATCATTCTCACACACGCCTTGGAAATGGGTCGCCGCACGCAAGGCCAGCGCACGTTGCTTCTCCTCATCGCCCAGCCTTCCGGCCAACTCTGACGCCATCAAGGCCAGCGCCGGATCCTCCTCCGCCGCCTCCTCCAGCAAGGGAAACGCCTCCCGAACCTCGCCCAAGAGCAAATGCACCTGACCCAAGACCGCGCCCGCCCGGGCGTTCCCCCCACCCGCATGCACCCGTTGCAGATGCCCCCGCGCTCTCTCCAACCGAGCTTTCCCCGTCCATTCCTCCAGCTCCTCATGCTTCAGCAAATCCTCCGCCAGCCACCAATGGGCCCGCAAATCTCCGCCATCATCTGACAAAGGCGCCAATGCCCGCATTGCTTCCCGCGCCTTCTCCAAGTCACCCGACTCTGCCAATGCCACTGCACGCTCCCAGCCGCCCGTCATCGATTCCTCACCTGCCACCAGCCTCGGCTCGGACGACGTCGGCCCCACCGACTTCCAAATGAACCATCCCAAGCCGCCCACCGCCCCGAGTGCCAGCACGTAAGGAAGTGATCCCGTCAGCAGCGGTTTCACTACCTCCCGAACAGACCCCAGCGAATGTTGAAATCGGCGACGCATCACACCATCAAATCACGCCTATCGGTACACGAAAACGCGCCACCGACAACGGTGACGCGCCACGAAATGTCATATTGGCATCTCCTCAGGCGGGATTCATTGCCAATTTCGCCTCATCGGTGACGTCGCTTTGCTCCCCACGTGATGGTTCCGCTTTCTTCTCGCCCGTTTCCGCTAACAAATGTTCCGGAATGGCCGCCCGACAGAAGGCCCTCAAGCCATCCCGATCATACGACGCAACCAAGCGGCTCAGTTCATCCACGTCCACCCGCTCGCGCGAGCGCCGTTTCTTGGCAAATACGGCGATCTGCTCATGCTCCGTGGGCACGACATCTTCGTCATTGGTCAATAATTCCTCGTACTCCTTCTCACCCGGTCGCAAGCCCGTGAAGACGATCTGAATGTCCTTGTCTGGCACCAATCCCGATAGCTCGATCATCCGCTTGGCAAGGTCCCAAATCTTGACGGGCTCGCCCATTTCCAGAACCATGATTTGCCGATCCTCCCCAACCACGCCCGATATCATCACCAACTGCACCGCCTCGGGGATGGTCATGAAGTAGCGACGCGTGTCCTTGGTGGTCACGGTGACCGGACCACCATCACGGATCTGTCGATTGAAGATAGGAATCACACTCCCACTGCTCCCCAGCACATTTCCGAATCGCACCGCCACAAATCGAGTCGGCCCGGGAGCACGCTCCAACAGCACCCGTTCGGCCAGGCGCTTGCTACAGCCCATCATGCTCGTCGGATTGACCGCCTTGTCGGTCGAGATCATGATGAATTCTTTCACCCCACAAGCCTCTGCAATCTCTGCCAAACACAACGTCCCGAAGACGTTGTTCCGCATCGCGGCGGCCGTGTTCAATTCCATCAAATGCACATGCTTGTAGGCCGCCGCGTGATAGATCACTTCAATTCCCCCCACAGATTCGATGGCGTGCCGCACGTCCCCCGCCTCGCAGATATCGCCCGTCACCGCGACAATATCCAAATCTGGAAAGCGCTGACGCAATTCCCGATCAATCTCGAACAACGCAAACTCACATTGCTCAAACAGCACCAATTTGCTCGGTGCCAAGGCCAACACCTGACGACACAATTCCGAGCCAATACTTCCCCCAGCACCAGTCACCATCACCTGCCGACCGGAAACAAAGCGCGTCAACGCCTCGCGATCGAACCGTATTTCAGGACGATCCAACAGATCAGAAATCTCCACTTCTCGCAGTGCCGACACACTCAAGCGGCCTCCCGCGATTTCGCGAACCGAAGGCACGATCCGATAGTGGCATGAGAGTTCAGCAGCGGAGCAGGCATCCATCACCGCCTTGATCTGGCGTGGCTTTTCATGAGGCGGCAGAATCACCACCGTCTCCGGCCGCACCTCACGCACAATCGACTCAAGTGCTTCAAAGCCCCCTAGCACGCGAGCGCCCCGAATGGTGGCATCCTGCCGAGCCGCCGTCACCACGCCCATCACCTCCCCAAGATCCTCACTCCGCAATCCCACCGTGCGGAGCAGCGAGTCCACCTCATCAATCGCCCCGACCAGAAGCACGCGACTCAAGCCCTCTTCACTCGAAACTCGCCTTCCTAGCCCATTCTTCTCCTTAAAGAAACGCACCACCATCCGACCGCCAATCTCCCACACCAAAAGCACCATCAAATGGATGAGCAACACGGATCGCGGGTAGCCTCCAAACGAAAACCCGCGCTGCCAGAAGATGGCACCAGCCAAAAGCACCGATCCCATGGCAATCGCATAGAGGTATTTGAGACAGTCCCCATAGCTGAAGTAGGACCAGAGCCCCGCATAGAGTCGGAAAGCGACCACCACGAGAAGAAACATTCCCACAGCCAAGGGAAGCGACGACCACAAGGCCTCCCATGAACTCCCTGCCATCTCGAAATCAAACCGAAGGCCAAACGCGAGCATGTAGGTCAACACAATCCCGACTACGTGCCACGCGAAGGAGACCACCCGCCGAAGCCACACGCGCTCCGACAACGCTCGTTTGAAAGCACGAACCATACTCATAGATTCTCAATTAGAGTCCCATTCACGCATTCAGCAAACACGAAACCTTCAACAATTCCTGCCATTACAGTCATTTACTGGAAACCTACACCCCATTCTAATCGTTCAGATACCTCTCAACACTCAGAATATAATTTCCATAGAACCTCTACCCCACCCGTAGCTGCGGATTCCAGCCGCAGATCACTCACACGAGGCCAGTTTCTCTGACCTCTGACCTCTCACCTATCGCCAGCAAAGCCGACCCTACTCCAGCGAAGCTGGATCCACCCCCAAAACCCTCAGTCGCTCCGCCAACTGCTCTGCCCGAGCCATGGCCACCTCCTTCTCGCGAAGCACCGAATCCCGCTCGCGAACCACCGAATCCCGCTCGCGAATCGCCTCCTCCAAGGCATCATCCGCCTCCGATGGCGTCAAAAACACCTTCCCATCCGGCCGCGTCACCACCAGATGCGCTCCCTCCAACCCAAACCGCACCCCACACAACGGACTCTGCCATCCCTCCGTATCCGCAATCGCCTCCAACTTACCCGTCTCTCCATCGCGCAACCACCCCTCAAACACCCCCGCATCCGGATCGTAAACATAATACTCCTCCACCCCATAACGCTCATACGCCTCCCACTTTCGCCGCATCTCCCGCACCGTATTTCCGGGCGACATCACCTCAAACACCACATTCGGTGGCTGCCCATTCTCCCGCCACTGCAAATACGATCCCCGATCCCCAGGCGGTCGTCCAAACGCAATCATCACATCCGGCGCATACCGCGTCTTCGCATCCCCCTCCACCGGATACCAAAGCAAATCCCCCGCCACAAACACATCATCCCGATCCTTATACAACGCATCAAAGCCACCCTTCAGCGTCGCGATATACCGAAACTGTTTCGTATTATCCGCCATCGGCTTCCCATCAGACTCCGGATACACCACCGCCTCCACAGGCTTCGGCACCATCCGTTCAACCTCAAGTATCGTCGGGGGCATCTCAGAACCTACCTTAACCCTCTTCATCCGCAAATTAACTCCATCGTAGGAAATCTGCATGTTGAACATGTGATACTCCGAGAGAAGCGAGGCCATTTCAATTAGTGCTCATTAGTATCCATCAGTGGTTCAAACAGCTCTCGTCAACTAATCCACACTCATTCTTTGGTGACGGTCGCCAGTTCTCAAAAGGCACTACTACCCTGCCACAGCCCTCTGACAGCTCCGCAAAGGCGGAAGCCTCAGACTTCCTCCAAGCATCCCATCCATTCGTGTCCATTCGTGGTTCTGCCAGGCGACCCTACTCCAGCGAATCTGGATCCACCCCCAAAGCCCTCAATCGCTCCTCCAACCGCTCCGCCCGAGCGAGAGCCTCCTCCAAGGCATCATCCGCCTCCGATGGCGTCAAAAACACCTTTCCATCCGGCCGCGTCACCACCAGATGCGCCCCCTCCAACCCAAACCGCACCCCACACAACGGACTCTCCCATCCCTCCGTATCCGCGATCGCCTCCAACTTCCCCGTCTCTCCATCGCGCAACCACCCCTCAAACACCCCCGCATCCGGATCGTAAACATAATACTCCTCCACCCCATAACGCTCATACGCCTCCCACTTCCGCCGCATCTCCCGCACCGTATTTCCGGGCGACATCACCTCAAACACCACATTCGGTGGCTGCCCATTCTCCCGCCACTGCAAATACGATCCCCGATCCCCAGGCGGTCGTCCAAACGCAATCATCACATCCGGCGCATACCGCGTCTTCGCATCCCCCTCCACCGGATACCAAAGCAAATCCCCCGCCACAAACACATCATCCCGATCCTTATACAACGCATCAAAGCCACCCTTCAGCGTCGCGATATACCGAAACTGTTTCGTATTATCCGCCATCGGCTTCCCATCAGACTCCGGATACACCACCGCCTCCAACGGCTTCGGCACCATCCGTTCAACCTCAAGTATCGTCGGGGGCATCTCAGAACCTACGTCAACCTTCTCAATCCGCAACTCGCCGCATTCCTCCAACTTCTGACCTGGAAAGCCGTCACCCCCGTACCTGCGGATTCCAGCCGCAGATCACTCATCCAAGGCCCGTTTCTCTGACCTCACAGCCAACCGCGGAAACGATAGTAACGCTCCCCCACCCACTCAGACAGCCAAAGACGCACCGATTGGGCGGAATCAGAAGAAGGCACCCATTTCCGGTCATCCTCATGCCACTCAGAATGCCCCCGGTAATCACACCCTCGCGGGACGGCTGAAAGCCCCACGTTCTCGCAAAGCTTCATCGCTCGACGCAGGTGCCAAGCCGATGTCACCAAGGCAACCTTTTCCCAACCCTGCGACTCAGCCATGCGTTTCGCGGCATCCACTTCATCCCGTGTATTCACCACGTCCCCCAGATCCATCGTGACCACGTCCACACCCAACTCAGTAAGCAATCGCCGTTCATAATCGGGCTCCCTCAGGCTTGTACGATTGCCCGCCACCCCACCACCCATCACCAATGGCACTTCCAAACGACGCGCCAGGATCACCGCACAGTGCAGCCGATCCACCGAACTCAGATAATCCGCCCCACTCAATGCCATCGGCGACGGATAGAGCACACCACCTAACATCACCACCGCATCAACATCCTCAATTTCAGAAGACACCTTCACAAAAGCCGCCTCCCGCCCCGCCAACAACCGCGCCGGCACCTGCAACCACTCCATCAGGCTCCAAAGCACCATCAACCCTGCCAAAAACCCGCCCATCTGTCTCCGCCCACTCCACCAAATCCCCACACCCAACGCCAAATTCATCCCCCACACCCAACACACGGGATCTAACCAATCCTTCACACCAGGCATCTCAACAACAGGCTAGAGGACGTTGTCACGATTCTTCGCCTCGGCTCGGCGATCCTTCGAAATAAGGCATCGTCGCCTCTCCCTCAGCCGAAATTCCATCACGCCGCAACACCTTCCACACCGTCTTCCAAAGGATCCGCACATCGAGCCATAAAGACCGGTGATCCACATACCACACATCCATAGCAAAACGCTTTGGCCAATCCACCGTGTTGCGCCCATGCACTTGCGCCCACCCCGTGATTCCAGGGCGCACTTCGTGGCGCCGTGCCTGTTCCGCCGTATAGAGCGGCAAATACTGCGGCAATAACGGCCGCGGCCCCACCAAACTCATCTCTCCTTTAAGGATATTCAGAAGCTCTGGCAGTTCATCCAGCGAACTCGCGCGCAACCACTTCCCAAAGGGCGTCAAGCGATCCGCATCCGGCAACAAAACGCCATCCAAACCACGGGCGTCAGTCATCGTCCGAAACTTCATCAACCGAAATAATTTCCCATCCTTGCCGGGCCTGTCCTGACAGAACAATATCGGACTCCCCAGCCGCCAACGCACCAGCCACGCCACGATCACAAGAACCGGCACCCACAAAGGAGCCGCCCCAATCAGTAATACGAGATCAAAAAAGCGCTTCATCGTTCACCTCCCCCTAACATCACCTTGTTCGGTTTCAACATCACGCGCGCACCTTTCTCATCGATCGATTCCGCCACCATCACGCCCATTCCCACATGAACCGCTTCAGCAATCTCCACTGAAGCAGTTGACGACCCATGATTCACCACCGCCCCGGCGCCCAATAGCACACGATCCCCCAGCACCACGCCCCCTAAAACCGTCGCCCCAGGCCCCAGCTGCACGCCATGCCCCACCGCGCAATCATGCCCAATCACCGCGCCCACATTCACCAGGACTCCGTTCCCCAACATTGAATCCGCCCCTACGTATGCCTGCGCACCAACATAACAACCCACCCCCATCCGCACACCCTCCCCAATCACCGCAGTCGGCGCCACCAGGCTCACCAAGCGCATCTCCGCAAATTGCTCAAGGAGACGACAGCGCACCTCATTATCTCCAATGCCCACCATCACATGCCAATCATCAAAACGATCGCTCAATGAATCCTCGATCATCACCACATCGATCCCCCAAAACCCACCACTCCCATCAGACGTCGCCAACACAAAATCGTCATACCCTAGCAATCGCGCCAAACTCACAATCTCTTTCGCATGCCCGGAAGCTCCCAAGACTAACAATCGCTTCTTCATGCTGTACTCCCCCCATCCACGATCCACTCCATCCCCGTCATTGCTTTCCCTGCATCCGACATCAAGAAGCATACCGCCCCCGCCACATCGTCAACACCGACCCATTGATCTAAGGGCGTGCGCCGACGAATTCGCTCCAAGGCTGTGTCCGCAAGCCCCTCAGTCATATCTGTCTCCATGAATCCCGGAGACACACAATTAACCGTGATTCCCTCCGGCCCCAAGGAATGGCGCACAATTTAGTTAAGACATCTTAAATAAATGTGCGATATTGGGTGCATGAATGTAAACGATCATTGTCCCGGCCCTTACGACGATAACACGAACAGGCGCATGGTCACCTTTG
>JAUIAH010000045.1 GCA_030425385.1 Verrucomicrobiia bacterium
CGCAAAGGTGACCATGCGCCTGTTCGTGTTATCGTCGTAAGGGCCGGGACAATGATCGTTTACATTCATGCACCCAATATCGCACATTTATTTAAGATGTCTTAACTAAATTGTGCGCCATTCCTTAGGGCGCAGGTGACACATTGACCACTTCGAAGCGCCAATCAGCAAATGTCTCAGCCACCTGCAGGATGGCGAAACTGTGGAAATCATAGTCGCAGCGCAACCCGTAAAGACTATCTGGACTGACATTAAGCGTGTAGACCGCGCCGTCGACGACGGCTCGGTTCGTCTCACTTTCCAACGTCTCCTCCAGCATGGCGACCGTTCCTTCTAACAGTTCTTCACTATCCGCCTCTTGCCAATGGCGGAAGACGCCCTTGCCAGCGATGAGGCGCCGCATCATTGGATTCCCTTCGAGCGCGTGCTGATGGGCTCGGAAGATGGCGCGCACTTTCGGGCCCTTCTCCGAGGCAGTGTCTAAGACAATCTTGGTACCCTCGCGTCCCCACACCCAACCGGGACGGGTTTTATCCCAAATCAGCGCGGATTCATGCCCCTGGAGCGCGTAGTCCGACCAGAAGAATCCGATAGGAACTGGATAGGAGGGCCCAGCCGGACGGAAGTTTCGCTGATAACGGATTTGATAACCCAGACGCGAATCGTCATCGGTGATCTTATCAATCAACTCCGGCCGCGCCTCAAGAAAGTCGGCTCGCTTCAATTCTCCTAACAATTCATACGCCTTCGGTGAGTCCGCTGCGAGGAGATGACTCGGATTGTACCCGGGCTCCAAACCACCATGGTTGCATTGCACAAAGTCATCCCCGCACCCTAGATAGAGCACGGCGGGGAGGAAATCGTAAAGGCGAATGACCTTTGGAAGGCTGAAATCCTTACCGTACTTGTACTGACCCTCATGGGCGAAACCATATTTCCTCACCAAGTTCAAATCTTCGTGGTTGCCACGGATCATCCAGACCTGCTCTGGGTTAGCCAGTTTCAAACGTAAGATGGTATAGAGGACTTCGACCCCGTGGATGCCGCGGTCTGTGTAATCTCCCAAGAAGAGCATGTGCGTGTTGGCATCCGCGAGTTTGAATCCTTGCAAGATCCCCCGGCGATTGAGTTCTTTCAGCCCAGCCACTAACGAACGCACATCCCCATGGAGATCCCCCTGCAGAATCACCCTTGCTCCGGGTGGTAATTGCAGGCGTTGGGCAAAGGGTTGGAAGGGCATGGCGCGCTCGCGGGTGTAGCTGCGGCGCGGATTGAAGAATGTCTCGCGCCCAGGCCGTTCCCCTAACCAGTGGTCTGGAGCAGCCAGATGCCCAGTGAGGCAGAGATTGAAGTAGTCAACCAAGGGCTTCTCGAACTCGGCAAAGGTCTTCAGCGGTAACTGATCGCGCGCCGGATAACTCCGATCTTCCCGACGACCCGATGGCAGGGCTTCGCACGCCCTTGACCAAGCGTCGAAAGCCATCATCGGCTTTGCCTGAGGCGCCTCGGCCAGAGATCCCACTAACAAAGCAAGCAATGGTAGCAGGGCCGTTCCTAGCAAGGCCACGCGTTTCGGTGAGGTTGACTGATTATTCATCTTGATTGAGTTCGATCACTTTCCCTTCCACCATACGCTCTTTCGGCTCAGGCCCCACCTGGCGCGGATCCTTATCCCCCACAGGCATGCCCATGACACGCACGCGGCCCTTGAGCGCTTTACCGACCCGATCGCGCAACGCCGCGCGGACCGGGGGCACGAGGAGGAGAAACCCCACGGCGTCCGTGAGGAATCCCGGAGTCAGCAAGACCACACCCGCGAGGAGGATCATGATGCCATCTAGCACCTCTCGGTGAGGCATTCGCCCCTCGGAAGAGGCTTGTTGAAAGCGTATCCAGGCCCGCATTCCCTGGGCACGCGTGAGGGTGGCGCCCAGGAGCGCCGTGAGCACCACGATGCCTAACGTCACTCCAAAGCCAATGCGGCTTCCGATGCGGATGATGAGATAGAACTCAACAATCGGCACGATGAGAAGTAGAAGAAACAATCGGGCAAACATTCCAGTCGACGCTGACCTAGATCTCAGAACAGTGCGAGCGAATTCCTGAGATCAGGGCTAGACACGCTTGGCAACGCGTGCTGGATCTCCCAGGATTGGCCGCATGAACTCCCGTTGCCTTCTTCTCCTGCTGTGTGCGTGGGCTGGCCTTGCTCCCGCTCAAGATATTCGCAACGTCCTCTTTCTCATCTCGGATGACCTTCGCGCCAATGCTCTCGGATGCTATGGCAATGCCATTTGCGCGACGCCTAACATCGATCGACTTGCACGGGAAGGGATGGTCTTTGAACACACCTATTGCCAAGGAACTGTCTGTGCGCCGTCACGGCAATCACTCATGTACAGTCGGTATCGCGGCGATACCGGCCACACCTTGGGCGAGCATTTCCAACGCCACGGCCGCTACAGCGCTCGAGTGGGCAAGATCTTTCACATGCGTGTGCCTGGCGATATCATAGCGGGAACGGACGGCGCCGACGTGCCGGCGTGCTGGACGGAGCGCTTCAATTCTCCAGGCCTCGAAGCCCACACAGCCGGCGACTACGCTTGTTTGAACCTCAATGTCTTCACCAAAGAACTGGCTCATCGCGAATCCACCAAGATGCCACATCGCATGTATGTCAGTGTGCAAATAGACGGCGACGGCTCTGATCAGCCTGACCACAAGACCGCCACTAAGACGATCGCCTTGTTAGAGAAACACCGCGACCGCCCGTTCTTCCTCGCGGCAGGATTCGTGCGTCCGCACTATCCCATGGTGGCCCCACGTTCCACCTTTGACGCCTACCCTTGGGCTCACATGCCACTGCCCGAACAGCGTGCGGGTGATTGGGAAGACATCCCACCCTTGGGGATCCCGAGAAGCACGTCCGCCAGCAACGGGATCGATCGCTACCCGGATAATCAGAAACGCATGTGGGCTGCCTACTACGCTACCGTCACGTTCATGGACGCCCAGGTAGGACGCATCCTCGACGCGCTAGATCGTTTGGGATTGCGTGAGAGCACTGCGATCGTCTTTACCAGCGACCACGGCTATCACTTAGGCGACCACGGATTCTGGTTAAAAGGCGATCTCCACGAACACGTCACGCGCGTCCCCCTGATCATCGCCGCGCCCACCTATGCACCAGGGCGATCGAAGAGCCTCACGGAACTGGTGGACCTCTACCCCACCCTCTGTGAATTGACCGGCATCCCAATCCCGGCACACGTGCAAGGCAAGAGCCTGGTTCCTATTCTCTCCCATCCAGAGGCTCGGGTCAAAGATGGTGCGCTTTCCTTCGCCCGCGGCCACGGCTGGCGCACTTCCCAATGGGCCTACATGCGCTACCCCGATGGGGGTGAAGAGCTCTACCATATGAATCAAGACCCTGACCAATTCACCAATCTCGTTCATTCCCAGGAGCACCAAGACACCATCACCACTCTCAGGAGAGCGCTCGCGGAGCGGCTCCAAGAAATCGAATGATGAGATGAGGATAGATCGACAACCACGAGCTTGTTGGCCCACACTAGAACGCGAGATGACTCATCGTCCCCGCGTTCTCGGCCGCTCTGTTTCTCCCATGAATCGACGTCACGGCGACAGATCCCGAAAAGCATTGCGAAAGGGATGGTTTGAAATGATTCGGATCAGCGTCATCCTCCTTGCCACGCTGGCGTGTCTGCATGCTCAAGACGGTCCGGTGCTCTTCTCGCGGGATATCCTCCCTCTCCTCTCAGACCATTGTTTCCAATGTCACGGTCCCGATGCCAATGACCGCCACGGCGATCTCCGGCTGGATGACGAAGACGATGCCAAGCGTCCTCGAGACCCTTTCGCAGTCGTCACGCCCCATGACTCCGCGCGCAGTCTGATCATGGACCGCCTCCGCACTAGCGATCCTGACACTGTCATGCCGCCACCAGAACTGGGGCGCCCCTTGTCTCCAGAACAGATCACGCTGTTAGAGCGGTGGATTGATGAAGGTGCCCCCTGGGGACGCCACTGGGCCTTCGAGCCGATCGCCCGTCCCCCTCTACCTGATCGCGACGGCGGGGAGCACCCGATTGATCGCTTTGTCAGGGAGAAGCTCGATCAGGCCGGTCTCGTTCCGAATCCCCGCGCTTCACGGGCCACTCTCGCGCGGCGTTTGGCGCTCGATCTCACTGGGCTTCCACCATCGCGAGCAGAGCGCGAGGCATTTCTCAAAGATCCTTCTCCCAATGCATGGGCACGCCTGGTCGATCAATTGTTAGAATCACCAGCCTACGGGGAAAGGATGGCATGGGATTGGCTTGAGGCCGCGCGCTACGCCGATACCAACGGGTATCAAGGAGACCGCGAACGAACCATGTGGCCTTGGCGTGACTGGGTGGTGCGCGCGTTCAACGCCAATCTGCCCTATGACCAATTCACGATCTGGCAACTTGCGGGCGATCTCTTGCCGAAACCCACTCGCGATCAACTCTTGGCCACAGGATTCAACCGCAATCACATGATCAACGGAGAAGGCGGGCGCATTCCCGAAGAGAACCGTGTGGACTATGTGATGGACATGACGGAGACCATGGGAACGGTTTGGTTAGGCCTCACCTTGAACTGTGCACGCTGTCACGACCACAAGTTCGATCCTCTGACACAATCCGAATACTATCAATTCACTGCTTTCTTCAATCAAACCCCTGTAGATGGGAGCGGTGGCGATCCGCAAACGCCTCCGGTGCTTGAGGTCGACACCACCTTCACAGAAGCCGCTCCCAAGGTGATGATCATGCGGGATCGCGACGAAACGCGTCCCACCTACATTCTCGATCGGGGGCTCTACACCGCCCGAGGGGAAACGGTCGATCCCAACGGTCCGGCGACCTTGCCTCCATTGACAGGGCGCGCGGACGGCAAGCGAGATCGACTGGATCTCGCGCGCTGGTTGGTATCCCACGATCATCCGCTCACGGCGCGCGTCACGGTGAACCGCTTCTGGCAGATGCTGTTTGGCATCGGGCTTGTCAAGACGGCGGAAGACTTCGGCGTGCAAGCCGAGTATCCCTTGCAGCGTGAACTGTTAGACTGGCTGGCAGCGGAGTTCATGGATTCCGGCTGGGACGTGAAGCACCTTCTCCGCACGATCGTCACGAGCGCTGTCTATCAGCAACGCGCCACGGTCACCCCAGCTCTCTTGGAAGCAGATCCAGACAATCGTTACCTAGCGCGGGGCGCACGCTTCCGCCTCCCTTCATGGATGCTACGGGATCAGGCGCTCGCCGCAGCCGGATTGTTAGTCCCTCAGTTAGGCGGTCCCCCTGTGAAACCCTACCAACCGGACGGGCTCTGGGCGGAAGCCACTTTTGGCAAGAAACGCTACGAACCGGACTCTGGAAAAGCCCTCTATCGCCGTAGCCTCTACACGTTCTGGCGACGGATTGTCGGCCCAGCGATGTTCTTCGACGTGGCCAAACGGCAAGTCTGCGAGGTGAAACCGCTGCGGACGAATACTCCCATGCAAGCCCTCAACATGCTCAATGACACCACCTACGTGGAGGCCGCACGCGCCCTGGCGGAGGATCTCTTGCGCTCTTGTGAGAATGATCGGGAGCGTCTCGATCAGGCAAGCCAGAGCGTCCTGGGTCGTCTTCCGCACGAAGACGAGCGTGCTCTGTGGGAGCGCAGTTTGACCCGTGCCCGAAACGCCTTTGAGGCAGACCCCACCGCCGCTGAAGCGTTCCTTTCGCATGGTGCCTCCGCTAGGGACGCCACGCTCAAGGCGAGCGACCATGCCACCTGGACCGCCATTTGTTTGAACCTGCTCAATCTCGACGAAGCCCTCACCAAAGAGTAATCATGCATCACCCATCCTGGCAGATTCTTCAACCCGATGCCCCGGCACCCATCCGTGAGCGACAGTTGGCCATCAATCGCCGGCACTTCTTTGGCCGCAGCGCAACCGGGATCGGCACGGCCGCCCTCGCGAGCTTGTTAGGGAACGACGCAAGCATCGCTGCTGAAGCGGGTCTGGCCACGCTAGCCCAACACGTGGCTCCCAAGGCCAAGCGCGTCATCTATCTCTTTCAAAACGGCGGGCCAACCCACTGCGATCTCTTCGATTACAAACCGCGTTTGCATGCTCTCCACGGCACGCCAGTCCCGGAGGAATACATTGGCGGCAAACGCTTCAGCACCATGACTGGCGAAGCCAACGGCAAGTTGATGCTAGAGCCTGTGGAGCCCTTTCGACAGCATGGGCAAAGCGGTGCCTGGGTCAGTGCCTTCATGCCACACACGGCACGCATCGCGGATGAGCTTTGTTTCATCAAGAGCATGCACACAGATGCGGTGAATCACGCCCCAGCGATCTCCTTTCTCCTCAGCGGCGCGCAAATTCCTGGCAGACCCACCATGGGCGCCTGGCTCAACTATGGCTTGGGGTCTCCCTCCGAAGAACTCCCAGGTTTCGTTGCCATGACCTCGGTCAGCAAAGGGACGAGTTGCGGTCAGATCTTCTATGACTTCTACTGGGGTTCAGGCTTTCTTCCTTCGCGCTTTCAGGGAGTGAAGTTTCGCGGGAGCAAAGATCCGGTGCTGTATCTCAAGGATCCTGCGGGCATGTCGCGGACTCTGCGTCGCGGATTGTTAGACGATCTGGCCGCGCTAAACGCGCGGAAGTTTGCCCAGATGGGTGATCCTGAGATCGAGACACGCATTGCGCAGTATGAGATGGCCTACCGTATGCAAACATCGGTGCCTGAACTGACCGATTTCTCGGATGAGCCGGATCATGTGCTTGATCTCTATGGTCCCCAGGTGCGCGAGCCCGGAACCTTTGCTTACAATTGCCTCATGGCGCGGCGTTTGGCCGAACGGGGAGTGCGTTTCATCCAATGCATGCATGCGGGTTGGGATCAACATAACAGTCTCACCACGGAGCTTTACACGCAATGCCGGGACACCGATCAACCCAGTGCAGGACTTGTGCAAGATCTCAAGATGCGTGGTTTGTTAGACGACACGCTCGTGATCTGGGGAGGTGAATTTGGACGTACCCCCTTCATTCAGGGCGAATTGACCAATCGCCCGCGCTGGGGACGCGATCACCACCCCTACGCGTTCACGGTCTGGTTGACTGGCGGCGGGGTGCGTCCCGGAATCAGCTACGGGGTCTCGGACGACCTAGGGTTCAATGTCGCGCAGGATCCCGTCCACGTGCACGATTTCCAGGCCACGCTCCTCCATCTACTAGGGATCGACCACGAGCGCCTCACATACCGCTTCCAGGGCCGCTACTTCCGCTTGACCGATGTGCATGGAGCCCTTGTCGATGGGATCCTCGCTTGAGTTCGAGGGGTTTCGCTTCTATGCATGGCCCACCGTGCATCCGATCCTCAGAACCAGCCCATTCTCCCGGTGACTTCCATTCATCAGTTTCGGAGATTTCTGGCGGAGCACACGTTGCTACGCCGCTGTCTCGCGCTGCTTTGGCATGTGGTGGGCATCGTCGTCTCCTACGCCATCGCCTACGGATTGCGCTTTGATTTCAACTTCAGTGACGGATCGGCCCAGAGTTTCTGGCCCACCCTCCCCATCGCCGTCTCGATCTACGTGACGCTCATTGTTGCCTTCCGCCTGCACGCCGGGCTCTGGAGCTACTTTAGCTATGGCGACTGCCTCAAATATCTCACGACGCTCGGCTTGGGAGCCCTTGTCTTTGCCGTCGTGATCTACGTTCAGCGCGGGTTCTCCTTCGATCAATTTCCCCGCTCCATTCCTATCATCCATCTCATGGTCCTGCTCGTGTGGGAGATCAGTGGAAGAATGGGCATGCGCTTTTTACGAGAAAGCTGGGGGCCCGGTCGGGCGCGGCGACGTCTCCATCGCCATGCGGGGCCCAAGAGGACCTTATTGATTGGAGATCCCAAGGAAATTGATGCGGTTCTCAATGCGCTGGCCACTTCACCTGATCACGGTGTGGTCGTGGGTGTGCTCACCACGGAACGGCTCCATGGCACGCTCCGCGGTGCCAAGGTCCTCGGTCAAATGGAGCACCTCGATGACGTCGTTCGCGAAACAGAGCCGGACACGGTGATCATTCTCCCACCGAATGAAAAGCCTCGGCAGATCAAACGTATCATCGACGCCTGTGCCGATGCAGGACTCAAATGTCAGTATCGCATCGTGCCATCGGTGCGCGAGATCGCAGGGGGACAGATCAACGTCTCCGCTCTGCGTGATGTGCGCATCGAGGATTTGTTAGACCGCCCCGAGGTGCGTTTTGACAAGCAATTGCTGACAGACTTCGTCACCGATCAACAGGTGATGGTCACCGGAGCTGGCGGCAGCATTGGCTCCGAACTCTGTCGCCAGGTGCTCGCACTCAAACCAAAGCGGCTCGTGCTTTTCGAACAGAGCGAATTTGCCCTCTTTGAGATCGACCGCGAATTGCGCGCTACCTATCCGGACGCTGACATTGTGGCAATCACTGGTGACATCTGCGTGGAGGACGATATCCGCCATGCGTTGGTATCCACAGGCGGGATTGACATCATCTATCATGCTGCCGCCTACAAGCATGTCCATCTGATGGAGCTCAACACCGCTGCGGCCATGCGCAACAATGTGCTCGGCACAGACACCCTCGCCAACATGGCTGCCGAGCATGGGGTTGGGCATTTCATCATGATCTCGACCGATAAAGCCGTGAACCCTACGAGCATGATGGGGAGTAGCAAGCGACTCGCCGAGCGCGCCTTGCTCGAGCGGCCCCGCAGCAAGACGCGATTCCTCGCGGTGCGCTTCGGCAACGTTCTTGGCAGTAGTGGGAGCGTCATTCCCATCTTTCGCAAACAAATCGAAGAAGGCGGTCCCGTCACGGTCACCACGAAAGACACCCGACGCTATTTCATGACCATTCCCGAGGCCGTCCAATTGGTGATGATGTCAGGGGTGGTGGGTGATGATCGCCAGATCATGGTCCTTGAAATGGGCAAGCCGGTGAAGATCTACAATCTCGCCAAGCGCATGATTGAACTCTCGGGCCTCACGCCCGAAGTCGATATTCCCATCGCATTCATCGGTCTACGACCAGGTGAGAAAGAGTATGAAGAGCTTCTCACCGACGACGAAGACGTCATTCCGACGGACTACCAACAGATCGCCGTCTTTGCGAAACGCCAGAATGATCTGGAACCGCTGGATCTTCAGCAGCTCCGAGGGCTCATCGATCGCTTTGATAGTGACGGATTACGCCATTTCTGTCGCCAAGCCATTCCCGAGCACCTGCTCGACCGCTCAGCCTAACCAGGCGCCTTCAAGTTCTGACTTCATTTCGTCTTCGTAGGTTTGCGGGTGTTTCCGCGCGGTGGCGCAGGGCGTCCGGCGAGGTAGGCGAGGCGTTCGTCAATGTAGCGGTTGGAGTGCTTGACCAAACTTTCGTCCACTTTGAGATCATAGCCCGGCTGCCCGTCTTTGAGCAGGACGGCCGTGTTGAGAATCTCGTTAGTTGCCACTTCCGATGGGGAATCCGTGAGAGCTGCCATGATCCCTGGGCGTGGATCGGCCATCATGGTCAACCCAAGAAACTCGGCCGCACGGGCGCGGACAGCGACCTCCGGGTCTCGCTGGGCCGCGACCTGCGCGCGTTGACTCAACCCCGCAGCGGCTGGGCCATGGGTTGACGCGATGATGTATCCCCAATAACGCTCCCAAGGCTTCTCTGAAGCAACCGCTTTCTCGATACCGGGAGCTGCATCTTCGTAGGGGAGCAACTGTAGGTCTGTCAATTCCACCAAACGCGCGATTTCAGACTGACGCGCTTGCCCAAATGCTATCGGATCCGCCATGGCATTCGCCACGAGATGGCTCTCTGGATAAAAGCTTAAATCCGGCATGCCTGTGACCCACGCGTTGAGCAATTCTCGCATCTCTGACAGCGTCTCCGCAAGATCGCGATTGCCTGCAAGATTGATGGTTTCGTGAGGATCTCGGCTGAGATCATAGAGAGCCTCTGCCGAGCGCGGCCGGAAGAATTGCTGCTGCACTTCGGTCAATTTGCCCGCTTTGTAAAGGTCACGCCACTCCTGGTAAGCGAGCATCTTGTACCGATAGTCATTCTGCAAGCCATCGAAGGTGAATGGCCAATAGCTTCGGACGTATTTGAACGATCCCTTCCGTACCGTGCGGACAAAGTCGATCTTCTCATCAAACCGATCAGCATACCCATAAGCGACGTCGCGAGAAGCCAAGTCATCTGCCGTCACCCCTTCTCCGAGAAATGGACGCCCATCGACTTGCGGCGGCACTGGCAGGCCAGCGAGATTCAGCAAGGTCGGACCGAAATCAATGAAACTAACGAAGCCATCAAGACGTTCCCCGCGTTTATGAGCGATGAGATGCTTCCACTTCTCCGGCACGCGGACTACCAATGGGATGTGAAGACCACTCTCGTAAGCGTAACCCTTGCCGCGAGGCAAGACCCCGCCATGATCACCGAAGTAGAAGACAAAGGTATTCTCTAACAAACCCGCTTCTTTCAGTTCGGCCAACACCTCACCCACTTGTCTATCGACCGCTTGGATCCGATCGTGGTAACGGGCATAGGTGTAGCGAAAGGTGGGAGTGTCAGGATGATATGGAGCCAAGACTACAGAAGCGGGATCCGTAGCCGTCTTCTCGGCAGCCATCGATTCCGCGGAGAAATGGAGCGAACTTTCGTGCGTCGTCGTGTAGGTCCGTTTGTGGAAGAAGGGCTGGTCGGCTTCTCGATCACGCCAGTGTGCCTGACGCGAGGAGGCGTCCCAGACATCATCACTGGGCGTGGCATTGTAGTCTGTCTTCGATCGGTTTGTTGTGTGATAGCCCGCCGCTCGCAGATAAGCCGGAAACATCTTCAAGCCTTTGGGCATTGGTGCCATGGCTGATCGCCGATGAAATTGGGTGCCGATTCGCGGACCATAACAACTTGTGATGAGCGTGGTTCGCGCCACGGAACACACAGGCGCATTGGAGAAGGCATGATTGAAGACCAAGCCGTCCTTGGCCATCTCCTCGATGTGAGGCGTGGGGGCCCCCGTGGGATCGAAGAGACGAAGGTAGTGCTTCGAATTGTCTTCTGAAAGGATCCACACAAAGTTGGGACGATCCTGAGAGAATCCCGTGAACATCCCGCAGGAGAGTATTGCCAGTATGAGAGTGAACGGCCGCATGCCTCTTTCCTGCCACAGCTTCCCCATGGGAGACAAGCGAAACGAACCATGACACCAATCATCCTATCAGAACTACAAATGCACCTCAGCCAGGCTCTTGGGAAGACCATTGGTCCCTTGGAATTCCATCCCGTCGGAGGCGGCTGCATCCATGAAAGTGGCATTCTCAGCAGCGCGAGCAGCGACTTTCGCGCCTTCCTCAAATGGAACTCCGCTGAGCATTTGGCCAGTTTCGAGGCCGAGGCGGATGGTTTATCGGCCCTTGCCGCCCCTCAAGTGATCCGCGTGCCCCGTCCGCTGCTCCCACCTGGCACCCTGGGCGACCACGCCTACCTCCTCATGGAGGTCATTGCATTGCAGCCGCCTGTGAAACGAGCGCATTCCGAAAGACAACTGGGGCAGCAATTGGCCGCTCTGCATCGCCAAACGGGCGAAACGTTCGGATGGCCTCGCCACAATGTTATCGGCGACACGCCGCAGATCAACATCCCCGAGGACGACTGGTTGACTTTCTTTCGGGAACACCGGCTTCGATTCCAGATCGACCGCGCACGAGGCCGTGGCCTCCTCCTTTCCAACGCCGACACTTTGTTAGAGCGCCTGGAGGAATTCTTTGCATCACACACGCCCGCACCATCGCTCCTTCACGGTGACCTCTGGTCAGGCAATGTCGGCTATGATGAGACAGGAGCACCCGTTCTCGTTGATCCCGCCGTCTATCATGGTGATCGGGAAACAGATCTCGCCTTCACGACGATGTTTGGAGGATTCTCCCAGACGTTCTATGAAGCTTACCAGGAAGCGTATCCGCTAGACCAAGGCCACGCGCGCCGACGTGACCTCTACAATCTCTATCATCTTCTCAATCACTATAACCTCTTCGGAGGCCACTACGGCTCGGCAGCCGAACAGCGCATTGCTGCTTTGCTCACTTGAGCACGCGTCGGCTAATCGGTGTCTAGCGCTGGGAGGTCTTCCGATGCTAACACCGCGCCTTTGCCAACCGCCACAGCGTGAGCGGCATTGGGGCCATGGTCGATATGAAAGACGCCACCAACGGATTGGTCTAAATGCAAGAGCAGCACCGTGTCCGCATCGGGCTCGTGACGGTGCCGACGCTCGAAGGATTCACCCTCATAGCGAGCCACTCGGCTGAGGCGGACCTCATCGATCTTTCCGCGAAAGTGGCGCGTGGCTTGCCCTCGGCTACTTGGGTCCGCGCCGACGTAGAATGGGTGGGTGTTGAGTTTCCGGGGACCACTGGTGGCTTTGGTGCCGATGCGTTTCCCATCCACATACAGTCGCACTTCATTCAAGTCGTAAACGCCAGCGATGTGAAACCATTCTCCAATCGCCAATTTGTCAGGCGTTTGCACAGACTGATAGGAATCCCCTACCAAGACATCAAATTGCAATTGCCCTTCATGAAGGAAGAAGCCGAACTCCGAATTCTCTGTCTTGGCCAGCACACCGTGAGAACCCTTATTGCCTTCCCCTACCTGAATCCAGGCTTCAAGTGTCAACGGTGATTCCGCCGAGAGTTCCAGGCTTTTGGAATCCAAACGAAGCGCTCCTTCGCCCCCCAACTGGAGCACTTTGTTATCCCCTGCAGCAAACCACGCCTCTGGCAAGGCGCTGCTCAAGGTGACGGGCATTTCAAACTGCCGCGATGGGAGCGTGACGCGTGCTCCCGACGCCTCCAGGTAATCGATGTCCAGCGTGAGCGACGGCAAGGCGAATCCCTCCATTGAGGAAGCGCTCCGTTGCACGCGGAATGCAAGATCTCGCGTTTCATTTGGCGCCAACGTGAGATGACGATGACTGGGCATGATGCGCCAGTCCCCTTGCTTCGGCAACGCCGTGAGGGTGATCTCGATCGGTTCTGAGGTTGGATTATGACAGCGCGCAGCATACTCCGCGTTGATGGAGCCTTCGGCATCCAGACGTAGCGGGCCATAGGCGGAAGCGATCGTAAGCGTCCGCAGCGCGTCCAATTCGCCCAGCCGTTCTTTCCCATAGAGCCGCGGATCAATGGCACTTCCCACGGGCAAGATGGCCATCGACATCCCTTCGTCACGCACCGTGACGATATTCAAATGATGCACGTAGCCAATCTGGGGCATGTGTCCCGGCATGGAGCCCCCTGTGGTGGCTAGGGCGAAATACTCGATCCCGTCTTTGACGCCACCGTAGTTGAGCCGGTGGATATGACCCGCAAAGACCGCACGCACATTTCCCGCTTCCGCCAAGCGCTGGTGCACCTCCGGCCAATTGCTCTCACGATACTGTGAAAGCCAGCGGGGATGATGAAGAAATACGAAGACTTGTTTAAGATCCTTCATCTCTTTCAGAGACTGGCTAAGCCAATCGAGCTGTTCCTGGCTCATCTGTATCTGATCCTTATCCTGGAAGCTCTTCGGCTTGCTGGCATCGCCCGTTTCATCAGTATAGAGCACGAGAAAGCCGTGATCTTTGTGGGCGAACCAGTACCAGAGCGGACCGAAGTGCTTCTCATAGTTGCCCTCGTGCTCCAACTCAGGCCGCTCCTCTGGGTTCTTGCCCCGCCAGTAGACATCATGGTTTCCAGCCACAGGAAACCACGGCATGCGCAATTCATTCATCACTCCTCGATACTCGCGCATTTCCTCCATCCACTCTGTCTCCTGGTTGTACCCATTGATCAGATCACCCACCGTCATGACGAGATCAGGATCGAGCAGATTCGTGTCCTTCACGGCCTGCTCCAGCACCGCAATCCCCTCCGGCGGTCCACCTGTCCGATCTCCATAGATCACGAAATGGAACATGTCATCCCCCTTGGGTAGCGCGAGGGGGCGCCCAGACCGGGACGTATGGATCCCTTCCTGGCCGTTGGCAAGGAGGGGCAGATGAACGAGGCAAGCCGCGGCAGAAAGCGAGAGTAGGATCAGGCGCATACGGCATCCTCGGGGTTCAGAAGGAGAGGAATCAAGCGGTTTCACGTGTCATCCGCGCGGGGCTCGAACGGTTGACCACGGAGAATTCCTAAGAAATACGAGAAATTTGTGACATCTTTAGAAACAATCGAGTCCTAAATGCGTTAAGTCTACATAGGAAGGGTGGATTCAGAAGGCACCCAGCCGAGACTTTCTCTAGAAATTCCATAAATTAACAAATAATTATTGTCTTTGCTGGTACAAATTGGCAAACTTCCATTGACTTAGGCATCCAGCCTGCTTCAAATCCACCCCCCGATTCATCACGATCCTCTAGATTAGCCGCCTGCGAACAAGATCCCATTAGGGCCTTCCCACTCCCGCTACTTCCCGTAGTTCACGGTCTTAACTGCTCGCTTTCCTGGAGGACCTTCCTGAACGGGACCCCACTGCAATCCGAACAAACACACAACCATGGCAAACCTAGAACTCGACGGCGGCATCAAGATCTATCTGCGAGAGATCGGAAAGACTGCCCTCCTCACCCCAGAACAAGAGATTGAACTGGCCGACCGCATCAAAGCAGGCGACCAAGAAGCCCGCGCTCACATGATCCGCGCCAACCTGCGCTTGGTCGTGAAGATTGCGCAGGACTACGCCAATTACGGCCTCCCTCTCCTGGACCTCATTTCCGAAGGCAACATCGGTCTCATGAAAGCGGTCGAACGCTTTGACCCCAACAAGGGGGGCAAGTTGAGCACCTACGCCGCCTGGTGGATCAAGCAGTCCATCAAGCGCGCCCTCGCCAACCAGAGTAAGACCATTCGCTTGCCCGTCCACATGGTGGACAAGATTTCCAAGATGCGCCGTGTGGCGATGTCCATGAGCGAGGAGCTCGGACGCGAGCCCACCGATGATGAGTTGGCAGAAGAAATCGGCATTGACCGCGGCAAGCTTTCCCAGCTGAAGGCAGCCTCCCTCCGTCCAGCCTCACTCGACGCCCCAATCAGCGACGATGACAGCACTGAGTTCGGAGAGATCGTGGGCGATGATAACGCCGATACGCCACTCGAACTCCTCAGCCACAAGAACATGCACGGGCAGCTTGAAGGCTTGCTCAGTGTGTTGGACGATCGTGAGCGCTCCATCATTGATGCCCGTTTCGGTCTGAATGGTCAAAAGCCCAAGACCCTCGAGGAAGTGGGCCAAGAATTCGGCGTCACGCGTGAGCGGATTCGCCAGTTGCAGAACATCGCTCTCAAGAAATTGCGCCGAGCCCTCCAGAAGAAAGAGGATCCCGGTCCCCGTCCCGCACGTGGCGTGCAGCCGAAGAGCCTTCCTGACATCGTGACAGAGAAGCCTTCTCCCTTCGCCGAAAGCATGGACTAACACTCTCCAGCATCCAAATAGCTACAAGAGCCCGCCGACGTTCGCGTCTGCGGGTTCTTTGTTGGTGTCAACGCACCTCGATCTCCACCCGCACCGGCACCTCTTTGATCGGGAATCCCTTCGCTGTCAGAATTTCCCACACCTGTAAGATGAGCTGGAGACTCACTTTCTCATCAGCCTTGAGATCGAGTTTCGCCTCCGGGAGCGCTTCCTTGAGCTGATCCAAGGCCGCCGGCAGGCCACGGAGATCCACGGGAGCCTCAGCCAAACGCATCTCGCCGTTGTCCGCCACTTCCAAGGTCACCCGCCGATCCACCTGCGCCTGCGCCGGGAGACTGGTGATCTGCGGGATATCGATGGCCAACGTTTCACGCTTCTCTGGAAACGTGGTCGTGAGCATGAAGAAGATGAGCAAGATGACCAGAATGTCCATCAAGGGCACGATCGGAATGATCGGCGTACGGCGTCGGCGAACGGCGATATGCATATGCGAGAGCGATTTCTGCTAGCGTGAGACGTGGAAGCGATCGATCGCGTCTTGCAGAATGGTTTCCATCCGCGCCGTGATCCTATCAATCTTGCGTTGAAAGTAGCCATGCGCAATCACCGCGGGCACCGCCACGACCAAGCCTGCAATCGTCGTGTTCAACGCCTCCGCAATGCCCCGCGCCATGCCTGTCCCGGAGAGCTGACTGGCGTCGGCACTGCCCAAGCCCGAAAAGACGGTGACCAGACCTGAAACGGTCCCCAACAACCCTAACAAGGGCGCAATGGTAATGATCACTTCTAGCGTCGACAAGCCCGCCTGGAGTTTCGTCACCTCTTCGCGCGCGGCCGTCTCCGCACGCGACACTGCCGTCATGCGATCGGGGGCCACCGTTCCCAGCGCGCGTTGACAGACTCGTGCCAGCGATGAATCTGCTGTCTGCAAACTCGTGCGAATCCCTTCGCGATCTCCCTGGCTGAGTGCCCGCTGCAGCGCATCCGGCAGCACCTGCCCTTCTCGCAAAGACACCAGGCGATGGACAATCACGGCCACGGCTACTAGCGAGCAGCACAGGAGCGGGATCATGAAGAGGCTTTCAGTGAGGAAATCAATCATAACAAAGTGATCAATGGATACGGAAGTTGAACTGGCAAGGGAGATCGCCGCCATCGAGCTGGTCCACGACTGATTGCGGCATCTCGGGAATGTCCGCCTCGAGGACAGCGTTGAGCGTCTCATTCGTCAGCACAGCATTCTTACCGCGCTTCGACGTGCGAAGGTTCTGTACTGTCCCATAGCGGTTCAGGGTGAACTCTACCTGTATCTTGACATTAAAACTCATGAATTCACGGCTATTGAACATGCGCATTTGCCAGGCACGTTCGATCGCCGCCGACACTTCCTTACGGTAGCGTCCTATGGGAGAATTCTCGGCATCGAACGCCGCATAGTTCTTTGCCAGGGCGCCACCCTCCCGCTGGCTCTTGCGTGTTTCCGATTGAAACGCCGGCACTTGGCGATCCGGTAGAGGCACCGTGGATGGCGCAGGATCCACAGGGACGCCTCCTCCGGGAACCGCGCCCGCCATGGACGCGTCTTCGCTAGGTGGCGAATCGGGTTCCTCCGAAGGCCGTTCATGGTTCTCTGGCGCGGTCTCCGCTCCCAGCTGCGATTGCTCGTCATCGGCAGGCTCGTCGGGCATGTCGTCACTTGGTGAGGGCGACGGTTGCGGCAACGGGATCGCCTCGGCGATCTCTGGCAATGGCTCCGCCACCACATTCTCTGGCACTTGCTGAGCCCGAGGCGCGGCGGCAGCAACGGAGGCCGCCGCTTCTCCAGGCTGTCCCCGCACCCTGCCTGGAGTGCCCGGCTGGGCGACTACCGAAGGGCTTTCTTCTAACAAAGGCCCATCGCGAAAGCGACGCTCTTCCACGTCATTGGTCTCGGTATCCTCCCCCATCACCGCTGGGTCGGAGGGATCACCCTTTCCGACGTCCTCGGACGCCGCCGTCGTGTTACGATCTGAAATGAAATCAGGCGACTCCGGCGCGACCGCACTTTCTTGATTCGCAGTCGTTCGGACGAAACCAAGACGTTTCTTGGCCTCCTCCTCCGCGCGCTCTTCCGCTGACGGCTCATCTTCCGCAGCAGCCCCATCGCTCGGTACGATCACCCATTCTGCCAATGGCACCACCAGCTCCGTTGTTTGACTCGCAAGAGCCTCATCATCTGCTTCCCGAGCCGCCTCCAACCACTGCACCGCTGGAGGCAGAAGCATCCCATGCAAGCCTAACGAAACCACCACCGCCAACACCGGAGAGAGGCGTTGTTCAGCCTTCATAGACGAAGTGGTTTCGGAGATTCATGACGCGCCAAAGAGGACCTTATCGTGGTGTCTCGCGTAGTGAAATAGATATTGCTGGGCGTAGCCGGCATGGGGCCCGAAGTACCGCCTGGCGTACGCCTGCATCTCCTTGAGAGGCCATTTCCGCTTCTTCCCCCTCGGCGCGTAAAGATGACTCATCACCCGCTGCACCCACACATCGATTGGGAATGCGGCGAAGCGCCCATACCCGAAGAGAAGCACGCAATTGGCAATCTTCTCCCCCACCCCGTGCAATTCGCAAAGATGTGCCCGCGCCGCCTCATCATCAAGATTGCTGAGATCGAGACTAAAGGCGCCGGAAGCCACCCGCGAAGCCGCCAGAGCCAACCCCTTGGCCCGATACCCAAGCCCGCACGCTCGCAACCCCGTTTCTCCCGCCTCTGCTAGCCGTTCCGGTGTCGGATAGGCATACACCGGCTCACCCTGACAACCATACCGATTGCCGTAGCGCTCGCGCAATGTCAGTGAAATCTGACGTATATGCGGGACCTGTTTGAGAGATGAGGTGATAAAGGTAGCGAGGCATTCCCAGGGCGGCTGGTGGCAAATGCGCAGTCCTGGTGTGAATGCCAGAGCATCATGCAAATGCGCATCCTCGGAGGGAAAGCTATCCACGATAGCCTCCAAATCATCTTCCAACCCGAGGTAATGCCGTGCGGTGGCTGCGGTGGTTCCCATCACTTCAAGGACCGCTTTCGCAGGATCATGTTCGAAATAAACCGCCTCTTCGCCGAGCGCTCCGAGGTATCCCTTGCCCTTCGGCGTCCAGTGAAATACCTGACCACAATTCAGCGTCGCCTCTAGATTCAGCGGGGTCCCGCCCAGCGAAAGGCGGAGACGCTTCATGGTTCTCTTACAAAGTAACTGAGATTCTCTAACTCAAGAGCGAGATCGACATTGTTCACCGTCACCTCTTCGGGAACCTGTAAGACGGTTGGCGAGAAATTGAGAATCGCCTGCACGCCCGCATCGACCATCTGGTTCACCACATGCTGCGCGGCTTCACTCGGCACTGCCAGAATCGCCAACCGCACTTGATGTTTGCGGATGAAGGCTCCCATGTCCTCCATGCGATGAACCGGGATGCTCGCGTGCCGCCGCTCTGGGGCGATGTCGAACCCTGCCACAATCTCAAAGCCTTCCTTGTTGAACCCGCCATATCGCAACAATGCGCTCCCCAAGTTTCCCACTCCAACGAGGATCACAGGTTGATATCCCGCTGCCCCTAGCACTTTGTTAAGCACCTCGGACAAGGTGTTCACATTGTAGCCCAAGCCTCGCGTGCCAAACTGGCCAAAGTAGGTCAGGTCCTTCCGCAACTGAGTCGGTTTCACCCCCGCCGCGGAGGCTAGCGCATCGGAACTCACCGTCTCGACTCCATTCTCGATCAAGCGCTGCAAACAACGCTGATAGATCGACACGCGATAGATCGATTTGCGGGGGATTTCGACCTTACTCATTCTTCTTGTGAAATTTCGCTAAAACTTTGGGTTTCCGCCCCTCCCTAAGCATGAACCGCACCCTGTCAATGCACGACGATCCCGAAATCTCAGTTTCCACTTGATGATCCCGTTATTTCTGTTAAGACTGAAATTCATGAAACCAGTTTGCCGCGACCGATCTCGATAGGCCACCAAGGGAAGTGTGTTCCTGAGGTGGCCTTTATTCGCCCTCTTTATTTCTCTTTTAACAGAAATTCCTGAAACTCCAACTACCAAACGTCCACTTACCATGAATCTAACTGTCCTCACTTACATTGCCTATCTCATCATCAGCATCACGCTGACTGCTTGGGTCGCCCAAACTCTCTTCCGAAACGGCCGCATCTTTCTTGTCGATTGCTTCCTTGGAAAGGAAGACCTGGCAGACAGCGTCAATCACCTGCTCCTCGTCGGCTTCTATCTTGTGAATGTGGGCTTCGTTGCCCTCTTCCTTCGCATCGGGATCGACATCGGGACGGTTCGCAGCGTTCTCGAAGTGCTCAGCGGCAAATTAGGCGTTGTCCTACTCGTTCTCGGTGTCATGCACTTCGGCAATATCTTCGTCTTCACGAAACTTCGCCGCCGTGGCATGCGTCGCCACGACCCGCCTCCGATTGAACCCACCGCCCGAGTCGACGCTCCGAAACTAGGCTAACGCAATTCCTTAGCCAACTCCATGAACGCGAAGACCCTCTACGTCTTCTACGACGGCAAGTGCGGCCTCTGCTGCGCTTGCCGTCAATGGCTCACCCATCAACACCGCTATCTCAATCTCCAATTTGTGGCCTATCAAACCCCCGAAGCGAAGCGCCTCTTCCCCGCGCTCCATGCATACGAGCCTGACAAACAACTCGTCCTCCTCAGTGACCAGGGCGACCTCTACCTGGGCGACCACGCTTGGATCATGTGCCTCTACGCTCTGGAAGACTATCGCGCCTGGGCTGAACGTCTCGCCAGTCCCCTTCTCCGCCCCTTAGCCAAACGGTTCTGCCACGCCGTCTCCACGAACCGCCTTCACCTCTCAAAGTTCTTCTAACACTCCCCTCATTACCCCTAGTAAGGCGTAAGCGTTGGATCAATGTCATCCCGCCAGGCTAGAATGCCGCCCGCAAGGTGGACCGCATCGTTGAAGCCGGCTTCCCGCGCTTTGACAATCGCAGAAACACTACGGATGCCAGATTTGCAGAAGAAGACGACTTGCCGGTCACGAGGTAGTTCATCCAAGTGCTCACTCAGTTGTCCCAGCGGAATGGCGAGCGCGCCATCAATCTGGCAAATACTTCTCTCGAAATCCTCACGGACATCGACAAGGGTGATGGCTCGCTTTTCCCACTGGGAGGCGACCATCGTCGGTGTCCAGTCGATTGCGTTGGTGTCTGGATTCATCTTGAGTTCGGATTCAGCATTCTCGGAAGTGAGGCCACAGAAGGCTTCGTAATCGACGAGTTTCGTGATGGTAGGCGTTTCCCCACAGAGGGGGCACTGGGGATCTTTTCGCAATTGAAACGTGCGAATACGCATGGAGAGCGTATCCAAATGAACCAATCGGCCTTTCAAGGAATCGCCTATTCCAAGGACATGCTTGATCGCTTCCGTCGCTTGCAGGGAACCGATAATGCCTGGCAGAACGCCAAAGACTCCGCCTTCAGCACAGCTTGGTACCATGCCGGGCTTTGGAGGCGTGGGAAAGAGGCAGCGATAGCAGGGGCCCCCGCCATGGGGATGAAAGAAGCTGACCTGGCCTTCAAATTGGTAAATGGAGCCATAGACATTGGGGATCCCTAGAAAGAAGGCGACGTCATTGCTCAAATAACGCGTGGGAAAGTTGTCCGTCCCATCGATGATAAGATCGTATCCCCGCGCCAAATCCATGGCATTGGCTGCTTCAAAGCGAGTTTCATGCAAGGCCAGCTCGACGTGAGGATTCACCTCTTTCAAAGTCTCCGCAGCCGAGGCGAGCTTCTTTCGCCCAATGTCAGACTCTCCATGAAGCAGTTGGCGATGCAAATTCGACCCGTCCACCACGTCCGCATCGACCAGACCCAACTTGCCCACGCCTGCCGCGGCGAGAAACATCGCCAGAGGCGATCCGAGACCGCCTGCCCCAATGCAGAGGACCTTGGCGGCCTTCAATTTCTCCTGACCTTCCAGGCCAACTTGGGGAAGAGACAAGTGCCGAGCGTAGCGTTCAAGTTCCTTGGGACTGAGAGTCACGCCACAGTCCAAACGTGCCTTTCTGCGATTGCAAGTGATGAGATCGATGAGCGCCAAGTTCTCATTTGCCAGCCCTCGCCACTGAGGAAGAGTGCCCCATGGCTTTTGTCCTGACAGATGCCCTTCACGACCATGCGCAATCAGCCCCCGAGCGAGAGGCGGTGGTGAGTCGCGGTGAACGCCTATCTTACGGAGAGTTGGAAGCGCAGAGCAATCAGGTCTGCCGTGTCCTCCTCGACCAAGGGGTGCAACGTGGGGACCGCGTTGGCCTCTATCTCGATAAAGGGGTCCAGAGCATCCTTTCCCTCTACGGCATCCTCAAAACCGGCGCCTGCGCCGTCCCCATCGATCCCCATGCCGAGGGAGAGGGACTCAAACGTCTCTGCCGCCATGCTGACATCGCCTGGCTCATCACCTCGCCTAACAAACGCCGCCACGTCGTCGCTCTGGCGAGCGATCCTGATTCGCCCCTTAAGAGTCTGCTCGGCATGCCCCCTCTCGATGGCGTCCGCGCCCGCACCGTGTCCTGGGATCGGATCGCTCTCGCCGACGACGCCGCGGTCACTGGACGCGCCCTGGACCTTGATCTCGCTCTGCTCCTCTACCCGCAACAGGCACTCACCGCTGCACCTCTGAAAGGGGCCATCCACACCCATGGCAGCATCCTCACATTTGCGCATTGGGCTCAGAAAACTTTCGCGTTGACTACCCAGGATCGCCTCGCCTCCCAGGCGCCCTTACATACCCACTACGCTCTCTTCGATGTCTTCGCAAGTGTCTTGGGTGGAGCCGTGCAGGTCCTCATTCCCGAAGACTTGCTACGACTCCCTTCCGCGCACGTCCACCATCTTCGCGAACAGGCACTGACCGTATGCCTCACCACACCAGCGACCTTGATCCAATGGCGCTTCCGGGGCGGGCTCGAAGAACGCGACCTCCCATCCTTACGGCACTTGATCTGCGGAGGCCGGCCTCCTTCTCCGGTCCATCTGGCAGACCTCTTGAATCACCTCCCCGATACCAATGCGAGCGTGTTGTTCGGTTCTGCCGAGATACCGGGAGCCACGCTCTATCAAATACCTCAACCACTGACGGATCGCTTCATGCCCCTGCCCATCGGCGCTCCCCTGCGCCACATTGATGCCATCACCGTGGATGCCGAGGATCAGGTCGTGGACGGCGACAGCCCCGGTGAATTGTTAGTCCGCACGAGCGGGATGTTTCAAGGCTACTGGAATGAACCTGATCTGGAAACGAGTGCCTTTGCCGAGCGCAGCTGTGAGGGGAAATACACCCACTACTACCATTGCACGGGGTGGGTAGGGCAACGTCTCCGCGATGGCAACGTTCGCCTCCTAGGCGATCGTGCTCGAGAAGTGACTGTTAGGGACAAACGCATTGGGCTCGATGCCGTCGAGGCAGCACTCGCCACCATTCCCGCGATCGAAGAAGCAGCCGTGTATGCGCTGCCGGACGACCGCGACCAAACCGTGATCGAGGCAGCGGTGCTGTTGCAACCTGAGGCAGAGCACGTCACGGGCACCTCCTTGCGAGATGCCCTCCGAGATCGCCTACCATCCGAAGCCATTCCCAGACGCATCCGTATCGAGATAAGCCTTCCTCGCATCGCAGGCGGCGAGATCGACCACGAGGCCTTGGCCAAACGCGCCCAGCAGGGGCACTAGAACCATCTTGCGGAAACAACCGGGCGATCGCGCTCGTAGTAAGAGACAAGGCGAACATCCCACTCACGCCTGCCAATTTGCTCTATGAAAGTCCATCTTCCCCTCCTCCTCATCATCTCGACACTAACCACACCGTTAGGATTCGCCCAGCGTTCCGCTGAAGCGACTCGCGAGAAAGTCGCGCCCGAAGACTTGGACGTTGACATGGGCGTGGCCACCATTCCAGATCGCGCGACCTTTGAAAGGCTCTCCTACCAGGGAGAGGATGTGGGGCGCGACGACTACTTGGCGGGGATCGAGTATGTGAAGTTCATCATCGATCAGGCAGGGACGGATGATCCACAGGTTTATTGGATGAACACGGAGAACTATAACGCGCATCCTCCCTTCATGGGCATGATCGGACTATCGCGTGGTCGAGGACGTCCCAGCGGGGTGCGCGGTGCCGTTTGCTATCTCCCACGTCTCCAAGCGCCTAATGGAGCCCCAGGGCTCTATATCTTCGATTTCCAACCAAACGATTCGTACACCTTCGAAGAGATTCAATCCTATTACCAATCGCTCATCGACACCGCCCCTGTTCTCCAAGGACGACTCGCCTTTCATCCCTTACGCGGCAATCTTGATCAATACGAAGAAGACAAAGCCAAGTATGAGACGGCCAAACTCCCAGTGCATTTGGATGAGGACACGCACTCAAACATCGCCTACCTACCGCTCAACCCAGGGGTCTCCTTCGGACGGCTGCGCGTGCTGGATAATGACACCCGTTCATCCCCACGCGACATCGTGATATGTAAGACCTTGCCTAACCAAATGCCTCGTATGGCAGGCGTTCTTTCAGCCGTAAGGCAAACCCCACTTTCCCATGTGAATCTCCGCGCCGTACAAGACAAGGTTCCCAATGCCTACATCGCCAATGTTCTTGAACAGGTGGAACCGCTCATCGGCAAATGGGTCCGCTACGAAGTGACGTCACAAGGTTACCAACTGACCGAAGCCCAACAAGCTGACGTCGATAAACACTTCGCCGCGCTCCGTCCTGCTGAACCGCAAACGCCGAGACGCAATCTTTCCATCACCACATTCCGTCCGCTCACGGAGATCTCCTTTGGTGAATCTGACAGTTTCGGCGTCAAAACGGCCAACCTGGCCACGCTGCATACCTTTGGATTCCCCCAAGGCACCGTTCCAGAAGGCTACGGGCTACCCTTCTCCTTCTACGACGCCTTCATGAAACACAACGGCTTCTATGAAAGGGCTCAGCGTCTCCTGAATGACGAGAGCCTAAACAACGATCGCGAGGCCTTGGAACAGGCACTCAAGAAGTTTCGCAAAGCCATCGAAGCCGGGGACATGCCCGAACCACAACACTCCGCCCTGGCCAAGCTTCAGCAATCGTTCCCCAAAGGACAATCAATTCGGTGCCGCTCCAGCACCAACAATGAAGACCTGCCCGGCTTCAGCGGTGCCGGCCTCTACGACTCTTACACGCATAAACCAGATGAGGGGCATTTGGCCAATACTATCCAGCAAGTGTATGCGAGTCTCTGGAATGATCGAGCCTACGAAGAACGCACTTTCTACCGGATTGATCATCTTCACACCGCCATGGGGGTGCTCCTCCATCCCAACTTCAAACAAGAGAAAGCCAATGGCGTCGCCGTCACCGAAGACATTCTTTATGAGTCTCGCGGCGGGTTCTATTACCTCAACACGCAGATCGGAGAGGACCTGGTCACCAACCCGGACGAAGATTCCAGTCCCGAAGAACTCTTGTTAGGCTGGTATGCCCGTGATGGCCACGAGATCGTTCGCCCATCCAAAGACGCCCCACGCGGGGAATCGTTGTTAGGCAGCGCGCATCTGGAAGCCTTGCGCCAACACCTCGCCACCATCCACGCCGAATTTGCCAAGCTTTACAAGCGCGACCGTGAAGACCGCCACTTTGCTATGGAAATCGAATTCAAAGTCGATCGAGACGATCACTTGGTGATCAAGCAGGCTCGCCCATGGGTTTTCTAACGACGCATTCTCTCCAGACACTCGAAGATCTCCTAAGCCCCCCGTTTCGCGATGACGCAAAGCAATCGAGCCAACCTGACGCGCGCCATCCACACGATTCCAACGTTTGTCTCGGATGCTCTCAATGAGCGCTCCCTGATGGCTGCTTATCGTAAGCGCCCCGCCTACCAACAGAATGATTACATTGGCTGGATCAACTCAGCCAAACGAGATGAGACCAAACAGAAACGGCTCCGTCAGATGCTCGCTGAACTTGAGCAAGGCGGGGTCTACATGAAGATGGATCATCCACCCAGTAGGAAGCCGTAGCCCTCATTCGTCTGCCGCGAGATCACCCCTTACCGATCGGCTCTTGTCAGCGCCCGCCGTCCTTGATTCACTGCCAGCATGAGAAAGACGGTCGCACTCGCTCTATTCACCCTCGCCTCCATTGCCAGCAGTTGGGCAAGCCCGACACTGATTCAAGCGGGGCCAATGCTCGGCCATGCTTCTGAGAATTCTGTCAGTGTTTGGCTGCGATTGAAACGAGGAGCGCTCGTGAAGGGTACGGCCCTTCAGAGAGGCGTGGCCACCCCAGTTTCGCATTGGCAGGACCTTGGTGCTGATTGCCATGTGCTGCGCTTCACCGGCTTGAAAGCGGACGCCCTGACGCAGATCGATTTGCAGGTTGAACGCGCAGGATCGGAACCTGAGAAGGTCTCTTTGGAAACCCGCACCTATCCGGAGCCGAGCGATACGGGTGAGGTGCGCCTGGCATTTGGATCGTGTAGCAAGATTTCGCAGTATCCCAAGGGCCCCATCTACGCAGCCATTGAGAAGGAGGCCCCGCACATGATGGTGTTTCTGGGAGACAACGCCTATTTCATCGTCGCCGATGGTTCGGACAAGCATTTCACCACGACGGGGCCTGTAGGCGACTGGACGACTGCCGATGGGATGCGGGCGCGCCATCTGATGACGCGCATGCACCCCGATCTGCAAGGCATGTTCCGCCGCGTGCCTTCCTATGCGGTCTGGGATGATCATGACTACGGGCCGAACAACGCAGACCGCACGTTCCCGCTGCGCGAAGAGGCGCTCTACGTCTTCAAAGAAATGTGGGCCAATCCAAGCTGGGGCACAGCAGAGACTCCGGGCATCTTTAGCCATTTCCGTTGCGGTCCCGTCGAGGTCTTCCTCATGGATGATCGCTATCACAAGTACTCACCACTGGAGCACGACGACGTGAGCAAAGAGAATGGGGCATTGTGGGGTGAGGAGCAGTTGACGTGGTTGTTAGAAAAGCTGAGGGCATCCACAGCCCCGGTGAAGGTGATTGCGAACGGCACTCAGGTCATTTGTAAGGATGGTCGCGGCGAAGGGCACCAGACAGAAGCGGTCGGCGAATTCCATCGTTTGGCCACGACTCTCGCCGAGCAGGAGATCGGCGGAGTCGTCTTCATCAGCGGTGATCGCCATCACAGTGAGGCGATGCAACAGGCACAACCCGACGGCACTCTCTTGGTGGAAGCGACGAGTTCGCCACTACAACAGGATCAAGACCCCGCCGTCCTCGATCGTCACCACGTGAATCAGATCTGGGGCATGCGAGGAAACAACTATGGTCTGCTAACGGTGACTCTCACAAACCCAAACGAAGGCACTGTCACCTTCGAGACACGAGATGCGACGAATGCCACTCACGTGGTGGCAGGCAAACCCTGCAAGACGACTTGGACCCTATCACAACTGCAATACGGCGAGCACTGAGTACTTCCCTGCCATCTTCTCCTGCAAGCCTGCCCTCGGCGCTTACCCGCCTATAGTCGCCGCTGGGTGTGACGAAACCTTTCCAGACTTTCAAGAAATCTTAGTTGCACTGCCGATCTGTACTGTGGTTTCATCATCTTGCACGGTGCTCACCCCGTGCCCCTCAAACCACAACCCTTACTTATGCACAAATCTTGTTTCTCTGTGCAGGGAAAGATTCCATCGCGTTTCTTTCAGTCTCTTCTCGCCACTACCAGTTGCCTCGTCGTCGGCGCTGTGGGGCAAGTCACCATTGACGGCGATTTCTCCGATTGGGAGTCGATCGGCTCAGGTGGCGGCGAAGCCGTCGTCCCTGTGGATGTGCCTGATCCAGCGGACCTCGGCGATTCCAGCGGCGATATTGCCAGGATCGGTGCGACCGTGGAGGGCGACGTGTTGGTCCTCACCATGGAGTCTCACGGGGTGACGGCACCGAGTGTGGACGACACTCCAGAGGGAAAGAGCAACCGTTACTACTACCACTGGCTGATCGATACCGATAACAACCCCGCGACTGGGGTCAACAATGGCTCTTACGAGAATACCCCCACCGGCATCGACGATCCCATTGGCACGGAGATCATCGTGCAGTTCGGCTGGCGTGATGGCGCGACGAACGGCGTCTATGCCTACAGCCCACTCGACCCTGACGAAACCGCACTCATCAGCGATTATCCTTGGGAGATGGTAGGCAATGCGATCGAAGCTCGCATCCCTCTCGATGTGCTTGGCCTGGTGCCCGGACAGACGGTATCCATTTCCGCTTTTCAAGAAGGAGCCTCCGATGATTGGGCGGTCGATTTCATGGAAAGTGGTGAACTCAAGATCCCTAGCAGTTCAGGATCCTCTACTAACGAAGTACAGGAGGTCGCCGATGCTGCTGATCTCGGTGATTCAAGTGGTGACATTGCCAGGATCAGTGCGGTCGTCGAGGGCTCCAACCTCATCCTAACCATGGCTTCTCATGGCGTCATTGCGCCCAGCGTCGACGAGACGCCTGAAGGGAAGAGCAATCGCTATTACTATCATTGGCTCATCGATACCGACAACAATCCTGGCACGGGCGTCAACAACAGCACCTATGAAAACGTGCCCACGGGCATTGCCGATCCCATTGGCACGGAAATCATCGTCCAGTTCGGCTGGCGTGACGGGGCAACCAACGGCGTCTATGCGTATAGTCCGCTCGATCCCGACGAAACCGCACTCATCAGCGATTATCCTTGGGAGAATATTGGCAATGAGATCAAAGCCACCATTCCGTTAGAGGCACTCGGCTTGGTCGCCGGGCAGACCGTGTCCATTTCCGCCTTCCAAGAAGGCGCTTCCGATGGCTGGGCCACCGACTGGATGGAGTCCATCGAACTCAAGATTCCCGCTTCCACCGCGACACCTGCCCAAGAGGTAGCCGACGCCGCAGACTTGGGCGATTCCAGTGGCGACATTGCTAAGATCAGCGCAGCCGTTGACGGTGCCAACCTCATCCTGACCATGGCCTCGCATGGGGTCATCGCACCAAGCGTCGACGAGACGCCTGAAGGCAAGAGCAATCGCTATTACTATCATTGGCTCATCGATACCGACAACAATCCCGGCACGGGCGTCAACAACAGCACCTACGAAAACGTACCCACGGGCATTGCCGATCCCATTGGCACGGAAATCATCGTCCAGTTTGGCTGGCGTGACGGCGCAACCAACGGCGTTTACGCTTACAGCCCGCTCGATCCCGACGAAACCGCGCTCATCAGTGACTATCCTTGGGAGAATGTTGGCGATGAAATCAAAGCCACCATTCCGTTAGAGGCACTCGGCTTGGTCGCTGGGCAGACCGTGTCCATTTCCGCCTTCCAGGAGGGCGCGTCCGATGGCTGGGCCACGGACTGGATGGAGTCCATCGAACTCAAGATTCCCTCGGCTTCTGGCGGTGGTGCCAATACGAACATCATCGTCGTAGACGATCCCACCGACGACATGCTCGATCCTAGCGGAGACATCAGGCAGGTCCGTGCGACGACGGATGGTGAGTATCTTTACCTCGGGTTGAGTGTGGAAGGCATCATCGCTCCAGGCGTTGACGATGTCGCCGAAGGGCTGTCCAACCGCTACTACTATCATTGGATCGTCGACGCCGACAACAACCCTGGCACTGGCGTGAACAATGGCACCTATGAGAACAACCCCACCGGCGTGGTGCGGACCATTGGCACCGAGATCATCGTTCAGTTAGGGTGGCGTGACGGCGCCCCGGATGGAGTCTACGCCTATGACCCCACGGATCCCGATGAGGGTTCGTTAGTGTCTGACTACGAGTGGGCAGCCATGGGCGACTCCTTTGAAGCCCGTCTCCCCCTCGCCGAGCTCAACTTGGCGGTGGGTCAGAAGGTTAGCATTTCTGCCTTCCAGGAAGGGGCTTCCGACGGATGGGCCACCGATTGGATGGAGTCTGACGAGCTCACCCTTTCGGCACCTGGTTCTGGTGGCGGAGTGGATCTCTCTCAACAAGTCTTTGCCGATGGGTACGGTTTCCAGGCAACATTGGAAGACAGCGAGGGCATCACCATCGATCCGGCGACGGTCAGCGCTACTCTTGACGGGGCAGACGTTGTCATCGAGGCGACCAAAGACGGCAGCGTCACCACAGTCGCTGGCACCTTTGCCGAATGGCTCGCGCCGGGTGGTGAGCACACTCTAAGCATTCGTTATCCCGGTGGCTCCACTGACCTGCCTGTGGTCGTTCCTGACTACACCGTCATCCCGGCCACCTACGGCGTGAAAGCGCTCGATGGTGTTCCTCGCGGATTCGCCATCAATGTGGCCCAAGTGAGTGACATGCAGGCAGAGGGGGCGAGTGCTCATGGAAATCAGTTAGAGAAAGCTGAACAGCAGCTCGCCGGAACCCTGATCAGCGCCGAAGGAAAGCCTTTCTACAACGAAGCAAGTGGCGTCGAGAATGGATGGGCCGCAGCGACGACGACCATTGACGGCATGATCAACTGGGCGGAAGACGCCCCCACGGAAGCGGGCAATTTCAATTCCTCCTCCACGCAGCATACCGATGTGCCCATTCCCTTGGTCGGCAACGTTGCCAATGGGTTGGTGGTCGAAGCGCTCGCCTACCTCGAACTCGAAGCCGGATACCACCGTCTCGGCCTTAACACTATCGGTGGCTACAAGGCGAGCATGGGGCCCGACGGACGGGATCGGCTCTCGCCGGTGCTTGGCTCTTATGAGGACGCCGTGAACTACTCGTTCCTTGGCGACAAGTATTTCGACGTGCTCGTGCCTGAGGCGGGATTCTATCCGATTCGTGTGCTCTTCACCCATAGCACACGCACCAAGGAAGGTGCTTCCATGGAACTCTTCTCCCTCCAAGGTGCCCGACGCGTGCCTATCAATGATCCCAATGACCCAGATTCGATCAAAGCCTATCAGTTTCTCGGTGGGGATGCCACATACGTGAGTCACGTTTCCCCCACTCCAGGAACGGATTATGCGAGACCTAACACGTCAGTGGATCTTACCATCACTCAAGGCGGAGTCGATGTCGTTCCGGGCTCGGTAAGCATGAAGTTCGATGGCAGTCCTGTCACTCCTTTGTTAGAGTCAGACGGCGACGCCATCCATGTGCGCTATTTCCCAGGCGCTTTGGACTATGCGGGGAGCTACGAAGTCGAATTCGCCTATACGTTAGCCTTGGATCCTCCTCTACAACGTCAGGAGACCTTTGACTTCGGCGTTTATCGTGGCGCCACGGTTTTACCAGCGGAATGGGCCTCGCCCGTGGATAGTGCGGGTGAACCTGGATTCCAAGCGCGCGTGGTGCAGAATCCTGGCCCTCGGGGTAACTCCATTTCCGCCGCCGAAGCACAGCTCGCTGGCCAGGGCACGTTCACCGCGACCAAGACGGTTCCGGTGATGAACTTTGGAGGTGGTGGCCTCTTCGAAGATGCTCTCGACTTTGCCACGGAGACCCTCCTCGGAGATGGTGGCGATCAGTATTTCAGTATGGAAGTGCTCACCCATCTCCACTTGCAGCCAGGTGCCTACACCTTTGGCGTCAACAGTGACGATGGGTTCGTCGCCAGCGTCGGTCGTCTGACCTCTGACAAAACCATCATTCTGGATGGATGGGACAGCGGCCGCGGTATCGAAGACAATGAACCGCAGGACTTGTTTGACGTCGTTGTGAGACAAGAAGGTCTCTACGCGTTCCGCTTGGTGTATTTCCAAGGAACCGGCGGCGCCTCGCTCGAATGGTACCAGTATGATCGCGCCACAGAAACCGCCACGTTGCTCAACACGGAAGGCGCTCCAGCAGCCTATCACACACGCACAGTGGAGCCCATGGCCTTTGCTGGTCCTCGTCTCTCTGCGCCCGCTTCCGCTGATCTCGGCTCCATCGCCGTGACGTCGAGCGGGTTGCAGTCTGGCTTCATCCTGCACAACACCGGTTCCGAAGCCTTGCAGATCACAAGCGCCACACTGGGCGGTGACGACATGGAGAACTTCACGGTGACCGATTTCCCTTCTAGCATTGCTGCGGGTGAAGCAGGAGCGGTCAAGGTGCGCTTCGATGCCAACGGCGTCGCTGGCGGGTATCGCACCACCTTGGAACTGACCACCAATGATCCTGATCATGCCATGGTGAGCATCGTCCTTTCGGCAGGTGCTCTCGACCCGCTTGGTCCCGTGGCGCACTATGCGCTCGATGAGGGCGCAGGAGAGTCCACCATGCGTGACCGCAGCGGGAACCAGCGTGATGGAACGTTCAACGCCGGTGACGGGACCATCGGGCTGGGACAAGAGGGGCTCGCCTCAGGATCAGCAGTCGCCTTCAGTGGCGGTTCCTATGCCAATGTCAGTGGTGATCGGTTCGGTCGCTGGGAAGACTTCACCCTGTCGGCCTGGGTCAACGCGAACACGATCGGGGAAGCACCGCAAATGATCTTCGGAAAAGGCGATCCCTTCGGCGGCAATCCGAACTTCGCCCTGCTCTTCAGTGAAACAGGCCTCCTTTGGTTCGCTGGCAGCGAACCAGAGTTCGGATCCGATCCTGGTGTCATGCAAGCAGGTCAATCGCATCACGTGACCGTGAGCTACCTCACCTCGGCCGAGGATCGCGTCATTCAAATCTATGTGGATGGCCAAGTGGTTGCCGAACAGACGGACCCCACCTTCATCGCAACGGGCGTGAACGAGCCCCTCTTCCTGGGGGCCTTCAACGGTGCGGTGGCCTTGGATGGCGTGTTAGACGACGTGCAACTCTACGACCGTGCCCTCACCGAAGCCGATATCCTCACGCTCTACGAAAACCCGGGTCAATCCTTGGCTTCAGAGATTGACCCCGTGGATCCAGAGCCTTCCGGCGACGGTGTGGCGATCTCAAGCGTGATCTGGTCTGCTGGCGGTTTCGAAACCACGTTCTCGACAGAGGACGGCGTCACCTACGAACTTCAGTATAGTCCTAATCTGGAACCAGGTTCCTGGACCACCGTTGGCTCAGTGACTGGAAATGGCGGCGACCAAGTGCTCGCCGATAGTGATGAGGGGCGCGTCACGGATAAGGCTGGATATTACCGAATCCTCACGCCGTAACCATCCTATACTCCACGCCTTCGCTATCGACCCGCCCACTGCGACCAGGTTCGCGGTGCGGCGGGTCTTCCTGTTTCCACCCTTGTCAAATAGCACAATCAGCCTAACATTCTGTCTAATACATTGCGCGTCATTTGCTGGACGCGCCTGTCAGGTCCCTGGGGTTCCGTATACACGTGGGCTCTCACATAGCCGGGAGGCACACTCAACCCATCTGCCCACCAGCAGGTGGCCGCGTTAAAGACGACGTTTCCGCGAGGGCCTGGGTAGGTGGTGGCCGTGTAGACGCCTCCATTGAGTGTGCCCGGCGCACTCTGCGTCGGCCCCGTCGCCACGATCTCCAAGCCAGGGATCGTAGCAGGATCTCCATGGTATTCCCACCCGATGAGGCCCGGGATGCGATCACCCGCCACCATGCCGGTATGCGCATAGATCCAATGCTCTGGCGATGTGCAAATCCAATCCGCCCCTCCGGTGACCGGCCCTGTGCTGTGCGCTCCAATCAGTTCATTGGCATAAGGACGCTCATGGGCGAGAGCCGCCATCTTCTCGAACTCGCGGGTCCCACCTGGCGGGCCAAACACACCCACACGCTCGAACGCATCCCCCTGCTCGGAAAAACGGATGCGCCCGCACACGGCATTTCCCGAAAAGAAGCCGAGACTCACCCCGGCCTCTCTGGCGGCCTCCACGTGACGATACATTTCCAAACTCCAGTATTCATCGTGGCCCACGCTGAGGAAACCCTTCCCTCGACGCAATCCACGAGCGTCAGCGTGGGTATCGAGATTCGATAGGTAGGTGACATCGTATCCCTGCGATTCCAACCAGTAGGCGAAGGGAAATTCCCAAAGAAAGAACTCACCCGATCCGATCGAAAGCGGCGCATCCACCATCTGACAGTACTTCCCATAGGGTCTTCGGAAACTGACTTGCACGCTATCTCCCCAGTACCACTGATGCACTCCATTGTCATAGAGTGAGAACTGAGAGGGCCACCGATTGTATGCTTGCCAGGTAGTATCGCTACACTGGAAAAGGAAATCTGCCTCACGATCATCCCTCACGATGAAGATGAGGTAACTCTGCGTCCCCTCGCGCAGTTCCGTCAGTTTCCCCACATAGACACCACTAACCCATTCCCTAGGAATAATGAACGTGGTGCACGCTTCCCACGCACAGGCTCGCACGCGCTTCTCGCCCACCGGAGGATCGGGTTGGACCGTTCCTTGGAAAGGATCAAACGCTTTGACCAGACGCCCGCCATGCCCTTGATAATACCCCAGCCGGTAGAGGGATAGCGTGAACGATGACGCCGGATTCGTACTGACGTGGAAAGCGATCTCTTCCCCAGCTCTGACAGAGGCCTTCGAAGCGTAGCCCTCGATCCAAGGACACCGATACTTGCTCACGGGGTCCACACGAGTCTTCTCTAGCATCCACTCACGCGTGCCGGGCAAGGCATTCTCCTCGGCTATCACACTATCCGAACGCGAAGGCGACTGATTGACCCGAGTGAGGCTTGGCAACGCCAATGAAGACCCCGCAGAAGCGATCCGCCTCAGTGCATGACGTCTGGAAGGACTTTGCATGCGGGCATGGTAGCGTGGACGCCCTCAAGCTGGCGAGAAGAGAAGACGAAAGGACGCTTGGCCCCACACTTGCTTCCTGATAGCTTACCAGTTGCCCTCTGGTCCCATGAAACACGTCATCTCATTCCTTCTTCTATGCCTCCTCACTCATGGCATCCTACCTAGAGCGTTGGCGAAACACACACTTTCAGAAGTCGTTGCTGTGAATCTCGGTGGCCCTTTCGATAAGGACGGCGACCTCTCTTCGTGGGTGGAAATTCACAACGACACCTCCCAACAAACAGACCTCAAGAATTGGTATCTCACGGATGATCCTGACAATCTCACGAAATGGAGAATCCCCACGCGAAAAGTACCTGCTCATGGCCACGCGCTTCTCTTTTTATCAGGGAAAGACTTCGGTTCGCTCTTCTTGGAAGAAGTGCATGCTAACTTCACGCTTTCGCTCTCCACGGACTACCTCGCCCTGGTGGAGCCCGATGGTGTGACGATCGCCCATGCGTTCGAGGATCTCCCGAGTCAGCGTCCAGGCTTCTCCTATGGCATCGATGCCGATGGAGAGGCCACGTTCTTCGCCAAAGGAACGCCAGGCGAACCTAACGAAAAGCCTATCGACGGCTTTGTCAAAGACACCAAGTTCAGCATCGATCGGGGTTTCTTCACGGAACCCTTTCAAGTGGAGATCACCACGGGAACGCCAGGAGCCACCATCTACTATTCAACCAATGGCCAGGAACCCGGCGAGGGCTCCCTCTTCACCGGACCGATCGAGCATCTCTACAGCGGCCCCATTACCATCGACAAGACCACCGTGCTCAGAGCTGTCGCCTTCAAAGAGGGTCTCGGGCAGAGCGATATCGATACCCAGACCTACATCTTCACCCAGGACGTTGCCAAGCAATCCACTATGCGGACATCCATCACGGAGTCTGAGGAGTGGGGTCCCCTCATGGATGACGCACTCACATCCATACCTTCCATTTCCATCGTGATTGATGATGATGACCACTTGGTGAAGCGTGGCGGAGGGCAGACACCTTTCATGGGGACCACAGTCAACGATTATGAGTCAAAAGTCTCGGTAGAATGGCTCAACGGCGATGGCTCCGACGGCTTTCAAGTCGATGCGGGTGTCTCTCGCTTTGGCGGCTATTACACCGATCACCAGAAATACTCTTACCGCTTTCAATTCCGAAAGAAGTATGGGACGCCGACGTTGAAATACCCCGTCTTCCGTGGCCATGAGAACGGGAGAGCACCGGTGGAAACATTCGATTCATTGAATCTCCGATCCGGGTCACACGATATGCAGGCGCGGGGAGCCTATCTTTCGAATCGGTTCTGTGATGACACGATGCTCGAGATGGGCGGCATGGCACCTCATGGGCGTTTCGTCCACGTCTATATCAACGGGAACTACAACGGCCACTACCATTTGCGAGAGCGCTGGAATGCCGCCATGCATGCAAGCTACTTTGGTGGAAGCGAAGATGACTATGACGCTATCAATCGCAATGATAATTTCACCGCAGACGCCAAGGCCTTTGATGGTGATCAGGTGTATTGGAAAGAATTGGAAGTACTCGCCCGCAATGGCAGCCCATGGGAATCCCTCCAGGGTCACATCGATCTAAAAGACTATTACGAATTCATGATGGTATGGTCATCGGGAAACTCGGAGAGTGAGATGCAAGCCGTCGGCTCCAAGGCGCTTGGTGTCCCCTTCACCTTCTATATGAAAGATGCCGATGGCTGGCTGGTCCCCAGCGCCTTCAATAGCGGTCGCACCCGATGGTTAGTCACTGGGCCCGGTCGCTTCAACACCCTGCTGCGCCAGGAGAAACACTCGGATCACCAGATCTTTCTTGCCGATCTCATTCATCAACACTTTACCCATGATGGTGCTATGACGGCAGATAAGATGGTCGCTCGCTTGCAACGCCGCGTCGACGAATTAGAAACCGCTTTCATCGCCGAGTCGGCTCGTTGGGGAAAGTACACGCCTGATGCCTGGCGTAGATACCAACAGAATATCATGAATCGCCACTTCTCCAATTTGGCAACCAACATGCTCAAGATATTCAAGGATATCGACGCTTATCCGAAGGACATTCAAACACCTTCTTTCAACCAACGCGGAGGTACCATTACGCCTGGATTCACGCTCAAGATTTCCGCCGGCTCGCTCTTCAATCCCGAACCGGGTTTCTTCTTCTACACGCTGGATGGCACTGATCCACGATTGCCAGGAGGAGCCCGGTCCGAAGCAGCACTGGTTTACGACAAAGAGACCAATGGTCTGCAACTTGATGACACGGTGACGGTGAAAGCACGCACGTTCCGCACGAGCCTCTTTAATAGTGGTGTCTGGAGTCCTCTCATCGAAGCGACCTTTCATATAGGCGAACGGCCACAACCCGGCGATCTCGTCATTTCCGAAATTCATTATCGACCGGCAAAGCCCAGCGCGGAAGAGGTGGCAGCGGGCTTTGACAAACGGAGTTTCTTCGAATTTATCGAAATCTACAATCGCAGCGATCACGCCGTAAGCCTCCACGAAGTCTCTCTCACCAATGGCGTGCGCTTTCATTTCCAGGAATCGGAAGGGACCCATCTGGCCCCTCATGAGGTGGTCTTGGTGGTGGCGAACCAACAAGCGTTCGCACTCCGTTATGGAAATGAACTCCCCGTGGCCGGGGCCTTTGAGGGATTCAAATTGGACGACGGGGGAGAAGCGCTCCGGTTGACTCGTCGTGACGGCGTGGTCCTTCAGGAGTTACGCTATCATGACAAGGATCCCTGGCCAGAGAGCGCGGATGGCGATGGTCCCAGTCTCACTCTCAAGAGTCCGCAATCCAGGAGCAGCGATGAGCCCTCGAGCTGGATGGCGAGCGCGACAATGGGAGGATCGCCCGGCACGGTGCCAGCCAGCGGAGCAGAATTTGATCATCCAGATGAGTGGGATCAGGATGGCGATGGAATGACCGCTCTGCTAGAAGAGGCCCTGGGATCCAGTGATACCGATCCCCTTTCTGGGCCGCGGAACCTGACATTGAGGCGAGTGACCGAGGGTTCGGAGACACATTGGACCATTCATGCGACGCGTGGTCAGATCAACGGGTTCACCTATGAACTGGAGCTATCCCACGACCTCGATACGTGGCAGACCGCCGAAGAGGTCTTTGAGGCCCCCTCAATGGAAGACGCTGATGGGCTAACGTGGCGCGCTCGCCATCCTGTCAGCTCAGAAGCCCGAACCTCTCTCTTCATCCGCCTCAAGGTGACACGATCCTGACTCACTGGGAAAGGTATTGCGCCGCTTCTCCACCATTTATACATTATTGGAATCACGCTTCCCAAACTTCTATGAAAACCCTACCCACCCTAGCCAGTCTCGTGGCTGCTGCCTCCACTCTCCAGGCGGCTCCGAGGATCTCCGAGTTTGTGGCCGACAACTTGGCAGGCTACCAAGAAGACGACGGCGACTATTCAGACTGGATTGAGATTCACAATCCTGATCCTGGAAATTTGAAATTGAGCGGCTGGTACCTCACGGACGATGCCGAGGATCTCCAGAAATGGGTCTTTCCTAGCAATGCTACGATTCCCGAGAATGGCTATCTCGTGGTGCACGCCTCTGGAAAGAACAAGGCCACCCTCTTCGCCAGCACCTTCCATACGAACTTCTCACTGGCTGCCGGTGGTGAATACCTTGCCTTGGTAGATCCCGACGGCACCATCGTTCACGAATTCTCCGAAGAATATCCTAACCAATATGTCGACATCTCTTACGGAACGATTGGCGACAATGCTGGCTACTTTGCCTCCCCGACACCGGGAGAAGCCAACGGAGATTTCATCGGCGCGCCCCCGAAGAAGGTCGATTTCTCTTTCGATGGCAAGACCTTCTTCGATTCCTTGGAAGTGACCTTGAGTCACGAGGACCCCGAGGTCGCGATTCGCTACACTCTGGATGGTACCGAGCCCACGTTATCACTCTTTCAACCAGCCACGCTTTACGACGGCCCCATCACCATTGACGCCACCACCACCCTTCGAGCGCGCGCTTATAAGGATGGCAGTCTGCCAGGCAATGTGAAATCCGAGGTCTTCATTCAGTTAGGCGAAGACATGAAGGACTTTGAGTCCAACTTAGCACTTTGTTTCCTCGATTCCTTCGGAACACGCGTCGATTCCCTCGGGAAAAACAATCTCTACACCACCGCTGCCGTCTTTATCGATACCGATGAAGGTACCGGTATGGCTGCCCCGGACGGTGAAAGCGATTGGGCGGGCCGTATTGGGATGCGCCGACGCGGGCAGAGTTCTTTGGACTTTGCCAAGAAGCAGTATCACTTCGAATCTTGGGACGAGCATGATCGCGACAAATCGGTATCTATCTTCGGCATGCCCGCGGAATCGGATTGGATCATCCACGCCCCGTATGCTGATAAGACGCTCATGCGCAATTACCTGACCTACCATTGGTCGCGCGCCATGGGACACTACGCCGTGCGCACCAAGTTCATGGAGGTCTTCTACAACCCGACCGATGGCGAGCCCGTCACTTACGATGATTACCGCGGCGTCTATGTGTTCATGGAACGCATCAAGCGCGATGGCGACCGCGTCGACGTGGAACCTCTCCTGCCTGAGCACGACAGCGAACCTGAGATCACTGGCGGCTACATCTTTCGCAAAGACAAGGAAGATCAGAACAATATCACCATCCGCACGGCTACCGAAAGGCAAACGCTGCAGATCATCGAACCGGAATACACGATTACCGATAAACAGAAGGCTTGGTTGACCAATTACTTGAATGAAATGGAAGAAGCGCTTCACGGCGACAGTTTCGATGATCCCGAGGAAGGCTTTCGAAAGTACTTCAATGAAGCAAATGCCATCGATAACCACATTCTTGTCGAGTTTACGAAGAACATCGATGGCTATCGACTGAGCAATTACATCTACAAGGATCGCGGCGGGAAGATGAACTTTGTAGCCTGGGACTACAATCTTTCCCTTGGCAATGCCAACTATCTCAATGGTTGGATCCCTGAGGGTTGGTATTATGGGTTGATCACCCGTGATCAGTATCCCTGGTATCGCGACATGTTCGAAGATCCCGAGTTCGCCCTCACATACATGGACCGGTGGTATGAACTCCGGCGCGGAATGTTCGCTACTGACGCGCTCATGACGCAAATCGATGACCTCACCGATCACCTCCGTGACGCCGCCGGACGCAACTTTGTGAAATGGGATCGCTTGGGCAAATATGATTGGCCCAACCCTGACGGATACGCCCAACGGCAAACCTACCAGTCCGAGGTCGACTTCATGAAGGATTGGCTAGCGGAACGCGTGGAATGGATCGATGACCAATTCGAACCACCGGTCAAATTCAATCACCAAGGAGGTCCCCTAGAACCTGGCACCACCTTGACCATGGACAATAAGATCAGCCTCTTCAAACCGCGTCCTGGCAAGATGTATTACACGCTGGACGGTTCGGACCCAAGGCTTCGCGGTGGCGAGGTGAATCCAGAAGCACTTCTCTATGAGGATGGCGTGCCCCTCACCGAATCTGGGACCGTGAAAGCGCGCCTGTTATTGAACACCGGCGAATGGTCGGCCCTGAACGAAGCGGACTTTATTGTGGGTGAATTGGCCAGCAGCGCAAATCTACGGATCACTGAAATCATGTATAATCCCACAGATCCATCTGAAGATGAGATCGCTGCGGGATTCGAGAATAATGACGATTTCGAGTATCTCGAATTGCTCAACACGAGTGACGGTCCGATCCAGCTCTACGGAGCGCAATTTGTCGATGGCGTGACTTTCCACTTCACCGACGGCATCCTGCACACTCTCGGTGCGGGTGAACGCGCCTTGTTAGTCGCGAATCTCGACGCTTTCACCTACCGCTATGGCGGTGGACTGCCCGTGGTGGGTGCGGTCCAATCAGGTCAACTCAGCAATGGCGGTGAAACGCTGAAATTGATAGGCGCTGACGGAGCCACCATCGCGGAATTCGCCTACGATGATGACGCAGAAGCCGGGTGGGCTGAAGAGGCCGATGGCGGCGGCTTTGCCCTGGTCCTTGCGAACGAATCCGGCTCCCTCAATTACGGGGAGCCGAGCATGTGGACCACTGGTAAAGAAGGCGGCACTCCCGGCACGTCCGAGACCAGCGACGGACACCCCACTTTCAATGCCTTTGAAATCACCGATATCGCTGTCGACAACGATGGGTTGGAGATCCATTTCACCAGCCAGGAGGGCGTGGATTATGAGATCCAATCGAGCAGCAATCTCCAGGAATTCACGCCGATTCAAGACGTGACCGCCTCAGGCAGCCGCACCACCGTGCGTCTTTCCCGCGACGTCGCAAACACGGCACGCTACCTCCGCGTGGCGACACGATAAGAGGTCTACTAGCGTAGTAACCCTACAGGCGCGAGGCGAGCAGCTCCCGTTGGAAGACCATTTCCTTCGGCATATGGTCGTAGAGATTGAGATAGAGTTCGCCTTGAGAAAGCAATTCTGGGCGCCACTCGTCGCCTCGAATGGCCATGACTTCTTGGAAATCCTCTTTCCCAAAACCTTCAATGCCATCGGTGTTGAGTTCTCCCCAGTGCGGGATCCACCCGATCTTGGTCTCGTGTCCCGCCGCCTTGCCGTGACACCGATTGATGATCCACTCTAACACACGCATGTTTTGACCAAATCCTGGCCAGAGGAAACCACCCTCGGCATTGCGTCGGAACCAGTTCACGTGAAAGATGCGAGGGAGATCGCGAATCTGCGAACACATTTCCAGCCAATGATGGAAGTAATCGCCCATGTTATAGCCGCAGAACGGCAACATGGCCATGGGATCACGCCTTACCTCACCCACCTTGCCGGCGGCGGCCGCGGTCCGTTCTGATCCCATGGTGGCGCCGATGTAGACGCCGTGGGTCCAATTGAACGCTTGAAAGACTAGCGGCATGGTCGTGGCTCGCCGTCCTCCAAAGATGATGGCGCTGATCGGCACGCCTTCAGGATCTTCCCATGCAGGATCAATGAGAGGATTCTGTGAGGCAGGTGCCGTGAAACGGGAATTGGGGTGAGCGGCAGGTTGCCCACTCTCGGGATCCCAGGGTTGCCCTTTCCAATCCGTGAGACCTTCCGGTGGTGTGTCTGTGAGACCTTCCCACCAGATATCGCCATCAGCAGTGAGAGCGACGTTGGTAAAGATCGTGTTGGCCGAGGCCGAGGCCAGCGCGTTGGGATTCGATTCCTCCGAGGTGCCTGGTGCCACGCCAAAGTAGCCCATTTCCGGATTGATCGCGCGCAGCCGTCCGTCCTCCCCCGGCCACAGCCAGGCAATGTCATCTCCCACCGTTGTTACCTTCCAACCCGCGTATTCCTTGGGCGGGATGAGCATGGCGAAATTAGTCTTTCCACAGGCACTGGGAAAGGCCGCGGCCACATACGACTTCTCCCCTTCAGGAGATTCCACCCCTAACACAAGCATGTGTTCTGCCATCCATCCTTCCTCCTTAGCGATCCAACTGGCGATGCGCAAGGCGAGGCATTTCTTTCCTAACAAGGCATTGCCACCGTAACCGCTCCCAAAGGACCAGATGGCGCGCTCCTCAGGAAAGTGCACGATGTACTTGGTGGGATTGCACGGCCAAGGCACGTCGGCTTCGCCCTCTCCTAGCGGTTTCCCTACCGAATGCAAACACGGTACAAAGTCGCCATCTTCTCCAAGGCGATCCCACAAATCCTCGTTCATACGCGTCATGATGCGCATGTTCACCACGACATAAGGCGAATCTGAGATCTGAATGCCAATCTTCGCCAGGGGCGACTCGGGTGATCCCATGCAGAACGGGATCACATAGAGCGTTCGTCCCCGCATGCATCCTTCAAACAGAGGCCTCAACGACGCCTTCATCTCTTCAGGATCCCGCCAGTTGTTGTTCGGTCCCGCATCGACCCGGCGCTTCGTGCAGATGAAGGTGCGCTCCTCCACACGCGCGACATCATCTGGATCTGAACGCGCCAAGAAACTGTTAGGCCGCTTGGCTTCATTGAGCCGGATGAAGGTTCCTGCATCCACCAATTCCTCACATAAACGTGTGTTCTCTTCCTCCGATCCATCACACCACTGCACCGCAGCCGGCTGACACAGCCGCACCATTTCCAGTATCCAGGCCTTCGCCCGTGTGTTCCTGACCTGCTTGGGGATGCTCAACAAATCCTGCATGGGTCACCCAACGCCAGGTATCGATCTTGTCCAGAGCCCATTTCCGAATGGGCGGTTCCTCAGGCCTTGGTGAAGAAGAGCATCTTGATCCCGAAGACGATCAAGACCACTCCGAAGACCCGCGTGAGCATGAGATTGCTGAGCGATTTCATGAGATCGGTTCCCAAATAGGCGGCCCCGACCGCTCCAACTGCCGTCATCCCGGCGACCTGCCAATCAATCAGCTGGCTTTGCGCGTAGCGAGCCGTCGATACCAGGGCAATGGGCACGATCACCGCTAACGATGTGGCGACGGCCGTCTTCTGCGGGAGCCCCAACAGAAGCACGAATGCTGGCACCATGACGATCCCCCCACCCACGCCGCAGAGCGCGCCTAACAGGCCCGCGCAGGCACCGGACAGCAATGGCGCGATCCAATTCACGATGCTATCCGCTGAGTGTTAGAGTTTTGCCAGACAATCGTCGAGCGCATTGAGAACGATCTCCATGGACGCATCCGTTTCGTCACCCATATTCGAGATCCGGAACGTCTTGCCCTTCACTTTCCCATAACCGCCATCGATGATCAGCGAGTGCTCGTCACGGAGCATCTGGATCAGTTTGGGCAAATCCGTCTCCTTGTTGTTCGCCACGCAGGTGAGGGCTTTGGATCGATATCCTTCCGGGGCAAAGAACGCATACCCATGTTTCTCCACCCACGCATGCACCTTGGCATTGAGCCGCGCATGGCGTTCGTATCGCTGTTGGATGCCTTCCGATTCGATCTCCAGCAGCTTGGCACGCAACCCATAGATCAAGGATATGGTCGGCGTGCTCGGAGTCATGTCCTTGTCATGGTTCTTCTTGAACTCCAGGAAATCGAAATAATAGCCGCGATCCGTCTGTTCCGCCGCCCGCGACAGTGCTCGCTCTGAGCAGGTGAACAATGCCAGGCCCGGAGGCAATGCCAGCGCCTTCTGCGACCCGGTGAGCATGACGTCAATTCCTAGCGCATCCACAGGAGTGGGCACCGTTGAGAACGAGGACACCGTGTCTACCACACTACAAACGTTCGGGTATTTCTTGAGGACCGCGCCGATCGCCTCCAAATCCGACAGCACGCCAGTGGACGTTTCGCTGTGGACCAAGGTCACGGTATCGAACTCCCCGGTGGCTAATTTGGCATCGAGCGCTGCCGGGTCGACTGGCTGTCCCCACTCAAAGGAAAGCGCCTCCGCTTCCTTGCCGCAGCGCTTGGAAACATCAAACCACTTGTCCGAGAAGGCACCGCAACAGCAGTTGAGCACCTTCTTGCCGACCAGATTCCGGATGGCGCCTTCCATCACACCCCAAGCGGATGAGGTGCTGAGAAACACGGGATTCTCAGTCTCGAAATACTTCTTCAAGAGCGGTTGACAGTCCGCGTAAAGGGCTTGGAAATCCTTGCCGCGGTGCCCGATCATGGGCTGGGCCATCGCCGCATATGTCTCGTCCGACACATTGATCGGACCCGGGTTGTAGAGCTTGATCTTGGAACTCATCTGAACGGAGTCCTCGCTCCCTAAAGGCGCCAGGCGCAATCCGCAACCTCCAAAGACAGCCGAGTCGCCGATTCGCTAGCTGATACGCCGTTCGGGCTTCGCTTCACCAAACCGGATCACGACTCGATTGCCGCCCCCGTAGCGGCCTCCCAACCGGGGAAAGTGACGGCGCTCTGGGAAATAGTACGTCTTTCGGGCCGCGCAGCGCTGCAGGGACATGATCGCCCCCCCTGCCAGAATGAGAATGGAAACGATCGATAAGACCGTGAACCAGAGCCGCCTCGGTGGCAATGACGCTTCGGTGTCCGCCGCCACCGAGCTAGCCTCCTCAGGCAATTCCTCTTCGGTCTCTTCGCCACCTGCCCCATGAAAAGCCTCTTCGATCCAATAGAGTCGTCGCGACAGTTCTGTTAGGAAACGCTCCAATTGATCTTCCGCATGGGACACAATCAGAGCTTCATTGATCGATTCAACACAGGCACTCCGTCGTCGGGCCTCGGAAACACTTGCTTCCGCCGTCGAGCCAAAGATGAGACGGCTCATGGCGGGATTTCCAAAGTTGTAGAGTACAAGCACCCCTAGCGCATCGCCAAACCAGCGCTGATGGATCTCATGGAGATCGAGCGCGCTGGGCACTCGCTGGTTCGGCTTGAAGACGAGAATGTGTATCTGCGAGGATGCTTCCCGGAAATGATAGTCCAGGAAATTGAGAATCCCGTCTAGACGAGATTGGGTGAGGAGATTCTGAGGATCCAACACCCGCTGTTCCAACGTGTCAGGGAAATACTGTTCCACCAAGGATGCGGACAGATCCTCCATCACCGCAAACTCCATGGATTCCAGGAGCGGTGGCACTTCTTGAGGGGCCTCGGTGTGTTCGTGAGGCTCGTTCTCCTCCCCAAAGAGATCGCGAAACAGCGTGCCCCCGAGATCTGGGGCGGGCTTGTCTGACCATTGGGGTAATGTCAGTTGCGACCATCCAGTCGTCCATCCCAACGCGAAAGTGAGAAGGACGCCTGCCAGGCTGCCACGGACGTTACTGGCCATGCGGGATACGAGGACGCGGCGCTACTTGCGCTTCGGTTCAAACGGAGGATGTGGCAGCGTGCGTGGGATCACATCGACGGCAGTGGTCAGTTTGAGAGGAACCTTGGCCGGCGTAGGAAAGGTCAATTCAACCATGAACGCGGTCCACCCCTTTTCAGGTTCACCCACCTTGGCGACAAAGACGCCCTCACTGTCCTCTTTCAAATCGCGACTGGTCCAAGCATTCCCGATCGTTTCCTTCCGGAAATCGCGCGCCTCGGCATTGCTCGCTTGCCACAGCTTCACCGCGTTCGGCTTCAAGCCATTCGCCACCTGGACCTTGATCGAACCATCCCCAGGCAGCTCCCAGGTGAACTCAGGCCGCGGCACATCTGCCAGGATCATCGCGTAGTAGGCTAAGAGGGTTTCATAGGCATCTGTCTTCTTCAGACTATGATCCGCATTCGGCACATAACGAAGATGCTTCTCCCCTGGCAATTGATCGAAATAGAATTGTGATGAATCTGGCAGGAAGAATTGATCACCCGTTCCATTCAGCATGAGCTTGGGCATGGTGAACCGCGACCGATACTCATAGGGCTCTACCACTTTCAGCAACTGAGCGTAACGCTCCGTGTCCTGCCATTCCATGATCCCATTCTCAACATAGTCATCCACCGCCGGAGCAAAGAAGCCGTACGCTTGATAGTGATGCTGGAACGATGGACGCACATTCAGCATGTCGATGACGATCGGCACAATGGCCTTGACGCGCTTGTCGACCGCACCGGTTGTCCACGTCGTCCACCCACGCTTCGAGCCACCCGCCACGACGTAATGTTTCACGGGCACCTCCGCTTCCTTGGCACACACCTCTGTGATAGTGTCCATGGCCCGAACCGCACTCTTCGTCATGGGAAGGCGCGGCAACCACCGCTCATCCTTCCCTTCCAAATACTGTTTCCAAGCGAAGCCAATCAATTCATCTTCCACTCGGGGCCGTTTCTCTGGGTCCGCCGCAAAGACCAGAGGCTGATTAGGCACCTGCCCGAGTTCCGTCACCACCGATCCCGAGGCCACAGCGATCTCGGCAAACTCTTTCTTCACGCTATCGGGAACGTCTCGGCCATTCGCGCCTCCACCGATAAAGAGCAAGCCCACGTCCGTCTTCACCTCCTTCGGCACGACGATCCTAACATCATGCTCCCAGACAACACGATCCACCTCTTCCTCGGTCAGCCACTTCTGAGACTGCATCCGCACAATGTAACCCGTGTAAGTCGCCTCTTTGAGAGTCTTCTCAATCGTGTAATGATAGGTATCGTCGGGAGCCGCCACATAGGCGTCTAGCTCCGTCTTCACCGCACCGGGGACAGGTTCCGCCATGGACCACTCAGCTCCTAGATAGAGAGAGGCAGACGCGAGTAAGAGAGATAGGTGTCGAGCCATCCAAGAAGAAACACGCGATTCCCCCAATGGCAACCACCACCCTTACAATCAAACCTTGCTTACAACCCTTCCGACTCAGACGCCTCCTCCTTCGCATTGACCTCCACCTCTGGCTCAGGGGACTGCAACTTTCGCAAGAGACGCAAGGCATCACGATAACGAGGCGCCTCGGCCAACGCATCCAGCGTGTGCCGCTTGGCCTTGAAACGATCGGTCTCTTTCAAAAGGTCGGCCACCGCAAAGTGGATCTGCGCCGGATTCTTTGGTGACAATGTCAGCAATGTTTCATAGGACGCGATGGCCTCATCGGCTTCCTCGAGTGCACGATGTCGAATCGCACGTGCTTGGTGGGCTCGCGCAATGTATGGATTGATGGCCACAATCTGTTCCGTCAAGCGCGCCACACGATCCCATCCCTCGGCCTCCAATTCATACTCGAGCAATTGAAGCATCTCATCGAGCCAATCGGTAGAACGCGACGTCAATTCCCAGAGCATCTCCCGCTCACGTTCACGATCATCCGTCTGCCGATACAAGGCTGCGAGCATCTGATAGGGTGACCCCGCATCCGCATGATCCGGAAATCTCTCCACCAATCGCTCCAAGACTGCTTTGGCATCCTCAAATCGCTCCTCCTTCAACAATGCCGCTGCATGGGTTCGCAGTCCGTAATAATTGTGAGGATTCCGCGCCACCCAATCCTCCAATTCTGCCAGCGAGAGCGCCGCAAGATTCTCCTCAGGGCGGATCCATTCCAGCTTGCCTCCATACTGGCGCGCCCGCTCCTTCGCATAGGCGAAGAAAGCCTCCTCCAACGCTGCCAAAGGCTCGGCATGACGCTCGCACGCCTCCGAGAATTTCTTCCCATCACGCAAGTCCCGAATGATCAGCCGCATCTTCTCCTCCCCAAACGTCTCCATGAAATAGTCGATAAACAAAGACGACTGCAAATACGCAAACATCATGTGCTGACCCGACTTGGGCCGGAGAAATCCATAATTCAATTGGCTCAATGGAATCAACTCCTCCCCTTCCAAGATCATATAACGCGCATCGATATCCAGTTGCTCGCCGCAGGTCGCGTCACGCCGCCGCTCCTCATACACCGAAATTCCTTCCGTGAGCCAGCGCGGCATCCGATTCTTCGTCGCTCCCAAGGTCACCGCATGACAATATTCATGCCAAAGAGTCGATTCCCAATTCGTCTTCCCAGTCGCCCCATTATTAGGACTATTCATGGTGACCACGAGGCCAAAGCACGCTCCCAGAAAGCCATCCCCTCCCATGAACCCAAACGTACGCACGGCGAAATCCTCCTGATTCGGAAAGAACTCGATCAAGATAGGCTTGCTTGGTTTGAAATCATACTTTGCATGCAAATCCTCCTCTGCCTGCTCTAACAAATCCAAGACGCGGTCACCAAACAGCGCAGCTTCAGACGCCTCCATCCGCACAATGAAATTCTTCCGATTGATGATCTCATAATCCTCAATCTCATCATGCAGCGCCAAGAGATTGTAGACCGCGACATTATACTGATCGCGATCACTCACCCCCTCCAAGATCACCCAAGCCTCATCTTCCTCTCCCGTACGCAACAAGTTCTGCCCCAGAGCCACCTTCGCTGGCAGAAACTCGGAATCGATCTCTAACGAAGCCCGCAGATAAGGCACCGCCTCCTGAAAGCGCATCATCGAACTCATCCACTCGCCGATATGATAGTCGATCGTCGGATCCATCCGCCGACCCGCCATCGCCTTCGTTCGCCATTCGGCGGCCGCCTCCTCGTCCGCCTCGATGAGAGCCATCACCACGCGCATCGCCTTCGGTCGTGGATCCGCCGCATTCACCGCCTCCACCCGTTCCAGAAACGCCAAGGCCTGGCTCTTATCTTCTAACTCCGCCAACAAATGATGCTCCGCCATCAGCAACAGCGCCTCCACGTTCTTCGGGTTCTGTTCTAACACCTTCTCTAGAATCTCCAACGCATGCTTCCGATCACTCTCAAAGAAAGTCCGCGCCAGAGAGCAACGGAGATCTGTATTCGTCGGCTCCACCTGCAACCCCTTGTCATAATTCTCGGCCGCCAACTGATAATCATGCTTCTCCAGCGCCAGATCACCGATGTATTGGAAAACCTCCGCATTCTCTGGCTCTCGCTGCTGCACCTGCTTATAAAACCGATTAAGAATATCCTTCGGCTCCCCCCGATGAATCAGCGCGGCTCGCCCGATCGCCAACAAATCCATCGGCACCGCAAAGCGCCGCGACCGCATCACCACCTGCGCATGCTCCGCCGCCGCCTCGAAGTCCCCCTGCGCCCGCTTGATATCGTAAAGCAGCATCTGCGCCTCCTGCGTCATCTCAAACGCCCAATCCTGCTCGATCAAGGCAATTGCCTCCTCATAATCACCCGTCGCCATCAGCACGCGCGCCCGCAACGCCACCAGACGTCGATCCGTACCATGATCCTCCTCCACCTCGTCTTTCAGCACCTCCAAAGCCTTCTCATAATCCCCCGAATGAAAGAACACCCGAGCCTCCGACAACGGCGCCACCACCGGATCCTCAGCCACCACCTCCTCAGCACCCGCCGCCGCCTCCTGAGCAAACCCCGAAACCACCACCATCAGCCAACAAGGCACCAACAGGAAAAGCAGGCGAAAGGACCCAATCATACCTCAGCCTAAAGAGGATTCCCCCCACCGACAAGCACCAGGTTGGATCCTTCGAGACCTTGCTACCAGGATTCAAGCAATGTAAGCGATCTCCCAAGTCGCGTTATCGACATGGTAGTCCGTTCACTTCCTTCGAAACCCGACCCCAAACATCCACGTTGCCAACACCACCAGCCCCGCGGTTCCCGGCTCGGGAATCGGCATGCCTACGGCGAACTCGATCGCATCGCCCAACCCTTCTCCATAACTTTGCGGGATTCCGAAGTGGACGCCTTCGATGGCCTCGGTCGATGTGATGCTCAGGAAGGCCATCTTGGATTCGCCCGCGGCATTGGAAACCAATGTCAGTTCATTCGCGGCACCATTCCACGCCACCTCCCGCTCGAGACTTTGTAACCCATCGCTCCACGCATACGCACCTTCAAACGTGACCATCGCCAACCCAGAACTCGTTGTGGCCGTGACGGTCACCCCTTGCGTTTGCTGCACACCATCCGAGATCAACTGACCCACACCAACCACCAACTCCAGGACCGGATGCGAGGGAGTAACGGTGATATTCCAATCTGCCTGCCCTCCCACCGGTGCCACCTGCGCCGAGAACGTACTCACTGTCGCCGAATCACCTAAGGAGTCTGCAAACGGAATCATTTCCCCCCAGAAAGAACCTCCTAACATATCCGCTGATGGACTCCCCGGTAGCGCCGTACCAGTATTCACTTCCAGCGCGATACTGGCCATGCTCTCGCCGTCGTCATCCACGAGCGCTGAACCACTCAAGCTCAGCCAGTCCATCACCACCGTAGCTCCCATGCCGGGGACGAGCGCCAACAACAAGACCGCTAAAATCCTCATGGCTGCTCCCTCCTTTCCGTTCCCACCCGATAAAACATTCGCTCTAACATTCCTTCAGGATCATGTTCAAAGATGCGAATACGAATCGTCTCCGTCCCCGCAGCTGAATCTGTCTCGATGATACTCGCATCCCATTGGCTCGCATTCACCTCCAACCAATTCCCTTGTTTCAAGTCTGGCGAGGCTTCCGGAAAGATCCTGACATAATCTTGGGAACCTTGGCGCCGCTGAAATCGCAGTTCGGTGTTCGTGAAGGGCACGCTCAAGGTCGATTCCCCATCCAAATCCATAGCGTCAGCCACCGCCGGATCGGTCAGGAAGACCATCTCATTCACATTGCTCGTGCCATCACCATCTGGATCAGCCGCGAGTTCCACCTCAGAAAGCGTCGCCTTTCCTGCCAGATTCGCCAAGGCCCAGTTCCAATACTGATTGTCCTCGGCCACACGCACCATGAGCGACTCCGTCGTCGTGAGCCCATTCGCCGTCGCACGCACGGGAACTTCATACACTCCCGGTGCCGCGTTCACCCCTGGCCAGTGAAACTCACCCTGCCCATCCGCTGATTCCGTGAACTCCAGTTTCCCTAACAACGCCCCCAACTCAGCGCTTAGACTCACAACATCGCCGTCCGGATCGGACGCCCGGACAGCCAGGGTGTAGCTCTTTCCTTCTAACCATAGCACCACTGGCACCTCTCCCTCAAAGAGCGGTGGCCGATCCGCGCGCTCCACGACAGCCACCGGAAAGCGAAGCGTCGTCGTTGCAGCAGGCACGCCGTTGTCCGTCACGGTCACCACAATCTCATAGCGTTGCCCAGCGTCCGCCAACGTCGGCGTCCAGGAAAGCAGGCCTGATTCGGAATCGATCGTCATTCCGCTAGGCGCACCGATTCCCAAAGAATACAGCAACGTCTGCGGCGGCGCATCCGTGTCCACGCCATCCACATCCACCAGCAAGATCTCGTCCACACCCACCGTTTGTCCCGGAATGGGCGAAACGATTGGCGGCGCATTTGTATCCCTCACCGTGACCTGAAAGGCTTGCTGGGCGAACTTCGCCGGAATGCCAGCGTCCCGCGCCACGACCACCGCTTCAAACGCACGCCCACCATCGGTCTCTCCCGTGACCCAGCGCATCAAGCCACTCGCAGGGTCGATCACCAATCCCGAGGCTTCCGAATCGATGGTGTAAGTGACAGGCCCGCCCTCTGGATCCTCCGCCATCACCTGATAAACCAGCACCTCCCCCTCATCGACTTCCTGGTTGGGGATGGTCTCAAGCTCCGGCGCTTGATGAACAAAGGTCACCGAGGTTTGCGTATCTACCTGCGGTGGCACCGCCTCACGATTCCCCGCATAATCCGTCGCCACACTATAAAACGCATACGTCTTCCCCGGTTCCCCTTCAAAGATGCCCGAAGCCCCCCGCGTCTCCGTCAACCAAGGCATGAAGGCCCCACCATCTTCAGACACAAAGACATCATAAAACGCCACGCCCCCTTCATCCTCACCTTCCCACATCACGGGAATGGACGCCCCACTCTCCGCCGCCAAGGCCGTCACCATACTCAACGGCGGCAGAATATCCGCATCCGGCCGCGCCTCATAATGGAGCGTGTATTCACCCGTGCTTTCACAATCCACCAAATGAAGCACATTCTCATAAATCGGCCGCCTTCCAAGGCCAATAAAGGTCCGATCCGTCACCCACACATTGCGATCGATCGGAATCTCCAAGCCATCAGACCGCTCCACCGATACCAAACGGAAACCACCATCCGTGGGTTCTGGCACTCGCAAATAGGTCCAGTCGGCTCCCATCGCCGCCGTCATCACCACACTCAGATTTCCCGCCGACACCGTGCCCGCAATGCTCGCACTCTCTAACACCGTCACCGCAGCCGTTCCTCCATCGCTAAAATGCACCGTGTCTGGGTAGTCATCAATATCCGCCACATCATTGACCAAGAAATCAGGCAAGCCATCATCTTTCGAGCCTAACGCTTGGATCATGTGGTTCATCTCATGAATCTCCACCTGCTTGATCAACGAAAGCCGTGGATCACCGAAGCCGTCCAAATGCTCAAACGTCGCTTCGTAGTCGATGAACAAGCCCTGCAAGGTCGAGGTCATCAACCACGTCCCAATTGACGAGCCACCCGCCGGAATGGTCCCAAACGTCGCCGTCAGTGAAGGCGAAAGATTCTGACCCGCCACCTCCGTGCCAATAATCTGGAAATCGATAAATAGCCCCTTCTCATTCTCCACGATCTCCGGTTGGGCTGACGTGATGGTCAAGTCACGTGCCGCCCCCGCACCCTGATTCTCGATCAACACCGCCAAGCTGTAGGGAATGGCCGGTTCAATCCGATCTGTGTGCGGATCATCACTGAAGACATCACGCTGATGGAAATACTTCAAATAAAGCGCCGCATCCGGCCGCACCGTGATCGCCACCGGCTCCACCGGAATGCTAAACAGCGTCCCCTCCTGCAAATACGAAATCGTCCCCCCAATCGTATAAAGCGTATCCGCCAAAGGCGCCGCCGTATCGCGTGGAATGATCGACCACCGCGCCGTCCCATTCGACTGTGGCGCAATCACCCCCGTCCCATCAATCGCTGCCAGCCCTGAGAGCTCTGACTTCTGGACATTAAAGTGATCCAGAGCAGACTCGCCAGCCGCGTCCCGGATATCGAGATCGAAACCCACTTGGGTGAGCGAATTAAGCTCCAGATTGTTCCCGAGATCCAAAGTCGCATTGAACGCGCTCCGAGTCATGACCGCGTCTTGGTCGATGTTGATCTTCACCTTGGCGCACACGCCTGAGCTATCGCTGGATAGGGCATTAGACACTTTCCCCGCGTAGAATCTCATCTCATCAAAAGGATTCTCAAACCCCTCCTCAACACTGGTTTCGAATGCATCCGACATAGCCGCTGCTCTCCGCTTCAACTCGCTCAAAGCAATAAAACTATCACCAATACCAGGCGTCTCATCTTCTGGTTCTACAATCCCTTGCCGTTCCATTTCCACCGTTAAGTTCCATCGAACAAGAACCATCTCCACCAATGATCGATCAAGTCCGTCTCGATCAGCAATCTCCTGTAATTCATGTAGTTCCCCAGCATTCAACAACCTTCCATCAGCACTATTGGCATCCGTAAATTCTGCGAACAGAAGTGCCAGTTCTTTGGCATCCTTGGACTCAAATAGCTGATATGCATCCACTCCACCATAGACGTACGCGAAGAAGTCCACGACTGTTGCAGCTCTTCTGAACGCATCTGCTAGAGATTGATCCAATTTCGCCAACCGAGAGTATGCTTCAATTGACAACACGGACTGACTCACACGGATTCCCCCGACTACAAGGGCTAGTTGGTTCTCTGCGGAAACTTGCCGCGCGCACTCGACAAGTTTCTCGAAACAATCAACATAGCCAGCAATGTCGCAGGCCGCTCCAGCAGGCTTCGCGACAGGCGTCGATTCAAGCACTGCACAAGCACAAGAAATGGCGGCAGATCCGGCGTCATCCAACTCCAAGGAATTCGAAGCAGTGGCAAGAGCGCGCGCACAACCAAACCACGCTGGAAGCGGAATGAGCTTTAAAGTAAACTCGAACATTATCTCAAGAACACAGTCGTTCAAGCACCCTCCAGGCGCAGACTGGAAGGCAACCGGTGAGAACGTAGCTCCTGGCCCAGGATCACCCTTTGGCGTATTTCCTTCACAGTCTCCTTCCACCCAACTGCCAGGAATTGGTGTGAATTTAGGCACTGGAATGTCCCCGCAAACATAAAACCAACTCAACGTCAGGGCAACCGAACACGGAACCCTAGATCGTTGCGTCGCCACGCGAAGCCCATTCGCGGCCACCAGATTCTGCCCCAGTGTCACCACACTCCCATCATCGGCAAACTCTCCTACTTTCCTCACCGTCACCGGCACCGTAATCGAACTCTTCGCCGGGATCGTCCCCACATCCTCGATCAGCGGGGTGATTTCGTAGAACGGATGCTCCGCGAAAGAGAGCTTGCCTTGCTCGGCGGCGATGAAGCCGTGGTTCTCGAAGGTGTAGTTGATGACCTTCGTTTGACCTAACGTTGTCAAATCGCCCAACTCCAGTGTCGCTGGCGTGACCGTGACGACGGGGGCAGGCACGTTGGTTTCAAAGGTCGTTTCCACACTGATCCGATACCGATCCTCCAACTCCACTTCTTCCACGGTCCAATTGTAGGTGACCAGCTCGCGCGTGATAAAGATTTGCTCACGATTCGTTTCCCCGGCGTCGATGAAGTAGTTTCCGGTGGATCGTGTGTGCGTGGGAGAGTCCACATCGATGCGATACCAACCTTCCTGGATGTTTGGAAACGAGACTTCGCCGCTAGCCGATGTCGTTTGTCGGGCGAGTTCTTCCGAGGTGATGGCATCCCGGAGGGTGACCGTCGCTCCTTCAACCTTCGGAGCTTCCTCGGTAAAATAGAAATACTCGTCGACCACCTCCACTTCGAGGTCCCCCATCAAATCGGAGACCACGCGGAAGGCAAAGGGAAGATTCTGGTAGTCGCCATTGGCAGGCGACAGCACCAGATGGCCTTCGAACAACGTGAGGGCCTCAGTGGCTGAGGGTGTGAGGAGAAGATTGAGCGAACTCGCTTCACCAGGAAGAATGCTAGGCAAGGTTCCCGGCGAGGCGAGTTGCATCCAGGGGATCTCAGGGATCAGGACCTCGATGGGACCCGTTTCCAAGCCCCCGGTGTTCTCTAACTGAATGTTCACGGTCTTCTGCCCGCCGCGCACCACGGAGCACCGGAGCGGATTCGGCGTGACCGCGAGCACGGGAATGAGCGGGGCCACCTCGATCTCAACCGGAATATCGAGGATCACCCCTTGGTCATTGTCCAGGCGCAAGTGCACCCGATGCTCGCCGCTGAATCCCGCTGCCGCCGTGAGAACGACCCCAACTGTCAACGAACTTCCGGCCGCCAAGGTGGAGTTTGGCAAAGTGATGGCCGCACTCAATCCCTCTGGTAGTTCATGTCCCATCAGGGTCAAGCCAGTCAACGCCATCGCCGTGGGATTGGTGAGGGTTCCGGTAATGCTGGCACTCGCACTTTCCTCAAAGGCGATCACCTCTTCGGGGAAATCCGTGTCTACGGTAAGAATGGTGAACTGATCCTGTGTCGGCGCTTCCCCGATGCCGGGATGCACCGCCCCGATTTCATAAAAGCCGCCCTCACCTGGCAGCGGTTGCCAGTTCACGGCGAAATCCCCTACGGAATTCGTGAGGGCAGCGATCACCCGTTCCGTCTCTCCCCTGCGGATATGAATATTGACCATGCTATGTGGCACCTTAGCGCCGTCCTTCCATGCCGAGCCCGTCAGAGGAATCGGGGTATTGGCCGGGATCGTCTCCACCTCGGTCGATACCGTGGCTCCGTAAGCCGCTGTCACGACGAGAGGCTCTGAAATCAAGGTGGCGTTATTGGATTCTAACATCTCCTCCACGGCATCCACCGCATCTGTCGTCACCAAGATCCAATACATTCCGGTGACGCGTGGACTGCGAACCGTTTCGCTTCGGCTGAAAGACACCCCCGGATCCAACTCGCCTGCGAAAGCATATTGGCTCAAGAGCACATCATCGCCCAACACAGAATCCTCCGAAAGCCAGATGCGCTGAAGGAAATCAGAAGCCGCCATGAGCCCGCGATTCTCAATCGCGTAGCGTACGAGAAACTCTTCTTCTGTCGCCACCTCCGAAGACGCACGCACATCCTTCGTGACAAGGTCCGGCAGACTCAAATCCGTGACTAACACCGTCGCCTGACCTGGACTGTGCCCGGCGGCGGCAGCGGTGATCTTGACGAAACGATGTCCCTCCGTTTCCACAGTCGAAACGGCAGCGAAAGGCACGGCCACTTCCGTTTGATTCGCAGGGATCTCCACCGTCCCAGGCAGATCAAGGTGGCCACTCGCATCGACAGAAAGCGATACCGTGAGGGCCGCGGTGCTAGAGTCCAGGCGCCGCAAGATGGCTTCGGCTTGGCCACCCTCCAGCAGCCAATCCGCCTCATAAATCAATTCCAGCCGTGGCCCTTCATCATCACCCACCTCTAACGTGATCGCATTGCTTTCCACCACCGTGCCATAACCGTCCAAGCGCAATTCCGCTCGAATGGTAGCGGATTGCGTTCCGTCCGGCACCGTATCGTCCACCGCGGCGATGGGAAATTGAACCGTGGCTTGGCCCGCCGGAAAGGTGACCTGTTCTGGCAGCATCACGGCGGACGGATCCGTATTGGTCAGCCAAACCGTCACCGCTTCCGGAGACACCTCCACGCGTTCCAAAGTCGCCATGGCCGCCTGGCTGCCATCCCCTTCACTGATGACCTCACGATCCACGGAAAGCAGGAGCCCCGGCCAGTCGTCGTCTAACAACATCACCACGGCGGACGCCGCTCGCGCATTCATCCCCGTGGCCTCGATCCGAATATCCGAAGGCGCTTCGATCTGCGTGTCCTGTAATCCTGTGAGGGTGAACAAAGCACTCGTTTGCCCCGCCGGAATCAGCGCGGGCGGTCCTGGATCGATCTGCCCTGGCCGCGAAGAACTGATGGTCACGCTGTAATCCGTCGAGCGGGTGCGATTGATCGCTACTTGCCCGGAGAGCGTCTGCCCCTCTTCCAACGTCGCGTCTAACGTCATGCCTAAGATCAATTCGGCGTCAATGACCACCGAAACCACGCGTTCCACGGAGAAATCACTCGCCGTCATCCCGACCGCACGGAGTTGATAGGGCCCATCGACAACGCTATCAAAGGCCCAAGGCACACTGAAGAACTCATCTACGCCGCCCTGATCCAGCCCAAGGCTCTGCCAGGTCTCACTGCCGGAGGCCCGGCCATAGAAGTTCACCTGAGCAACCCCGACCGCATCACGAATCTCCGCACTCAAGGTGCCGCCCGAAGTCAGCACCCGACCATCCTCTAACAGAGTTCCATCGAGGGCAAAGCTGGCGAAGACGGGAGGCACGTGCAAGGATTGGCTCGTACTCGTGGGCCAGAACTGCGCATCACCATCCTGAAAGGCCGTTAGGGTGATGGGACCGCCCTGATGCACGATCAAGGTACTGCCTTCCACCGCGGCTGCCTGCCGAGGCGACACCTCATAGCGGACGGGCAGCCCACTAGAAGCCACCGCTTGCAACAGAATTTCACGAGGACCCGTGACAATGTCAGGGAAATCAATCGTCTGGCTCTGCTTCGTCGCCTGCACCGAGGTCACGGCTGGATCGCTCTCATCGAGCGTATTCACCGTGGCGACGGCATAGTGCTTCCCGGAAACCGCCGCAAACTCACCTAACACACTGGTCGTCCCCAGCGCGACCTTGAGCGGCGTGAGCCCGGCGATCGATGTGATGGGACTCGCACTTTCATACACCTCGTAGTAACGCACCAGACCGCCCGGTTGCACCCCCTGCCAGAAGAGTTGCACTTCATTTCCCTGCACCGTGAGGCCCACGTTGTCAGGATTGGGCAACCAGGTCGGCGCGAGCAAAGTGATCCCATCACTTTCATTGCCAAAGCCATCCACCGTCGCCAGCCGAATCAGGTAACCACGTCCCGATTCCAATCCAGTAGCCTCCCATGACGTGGCGCTCGCCGGCAAGACGACGGGTGACGTCGCGTCGTCGAAATAGACATGATAAGCCGCCCGAAACGCCTCCGTGTCTGGCGGCGCCATCCAGGTGAAACTCAGAGAGTTGGCCCCACTGATCGCCGCAAAGTCCACCACCTCTCCTACGGCCGAAACTGACGTCTTAGCGGAGAAGGAACGCACCGTTGGGTTGGCATTTCCTAACGAATCTGCTGCAACGACAGCAAAGTGATAGATTCCGCCTCCGGGCAAGCCGGGCAACGTGTGGCGCTGAATGCCTCCGGGCACCACGGCGATGGGCGACATGTCTGCCGTGATGGTGTCAAAGAACGACTCCGCGAAATAAACCCGATACTCAATCACATCGAGCTGCTCATGCTGATTGTAGCTCGTCCAATCCAGGTCCACCGCTCCAAAGGCCGTGGTCGAGGTTTCCACGAAGAAGCCGCTATCAATGCCCGTGACCGGATCCGGCACCTCGGCGTCCGGCACGAGGAGATCGTATTCTCTCGAAATCACCTCGGCATAGGGTTCCGCGGGCCCATTCTCGATGAAGAGCGAGAGCTCCCGCGAAATCACCTCGGGCGCTAACACATAAGCTGCCGAGTAAGTCACGGCCGATTGGAAATTCCCTAACGCATCCACCGGCACCAGGGCGAAATAGTGATCCGTCCAAGGCGTCAAATTCTCCACGGTCGCTGACGTGGGTTCCGCTGGGAGCGTGACTTTGGTCAGCCCAGGCTCGGAAACATCCGTGAAGGGTCCACTATCAGTATAATAAAGATCGAAATGGGCGATGTCCAACTCGACCCATTGGTTGTAGGCACTCCAATCCAAGGTCACCACGTCTCCCGTTGGAGAAACCGTCAGGGCCAGATCGGTGATCGGGGTGGGAGGCGCAGGGGAAGCCACGGCCAGGCTTAATTCTCGTGAAATCACCTCCCCATAGGGTTCCGCCGGGCCATTCTCGATAAAGAGTGAGACCTCTCGCGAAACCACATCGGGTGAGAGCACATAAGAAGCGGCATAAGTCACACTGGGATCCACGTTTCCCAAGACATCTACCGCCACGATGGCAAAGAAATGGTCCGTCCATGCGGGCAGATTCTCGATCGTCGCGCTCGTCGATTCTCCAGGCGCCACCACTTTCTGCAGCCCTGCCTGATTGATATCATCAAATGGCCCCGACGCGGTGTAATAGATTTCAAAGAAATCGATGTCCAACTCCGCCCATTGATTGTAGGCACTCCAGTCTAGCATCACCACCTCACCAGTGGGCGACGCGGTGATCGCAATCTCCGTGATAGGAGCGGGTGCTGCCTCAGTCCCCACGGCCACGCTCACCTCGCGGGAGACGACCTCGGGATAGGGTTCAGCCGGGCCATTCTCGATGAAGAATCACAGGCATCCCGTAAGAAAAGCTGGAAACCGGAAAGCTCACGCCGTCTAATCGGTGTGTGAAAACTAACAAGAGACGTAAAACTTCCCAGCCCCAGCCTAAATCGAAAGTAATCGCTCTGCG
>JAUIAH010000070.1 GCA_030425385.1 Verrucomicrobiia bacterium
AAGACCCTTATGAATTGCCGAACGGCTATCCATTGGTGCACTCGGAAACGCTCCCGCAATGGAACTACACATGTTATCCATTTGAACCTCTAAAAGCTCATCTTAACTAATTCTTGCGCCATTCCTTTAGGGCGTTGTTAGGAATGATCGGTGATGGCGCTCAGGATCAGTATGAGTCCAATTTGCCCTCGGGATATGATCGGACCATGGAGGGCATCAGTGCACGGTTGAGCGATGAAGAGAAGGATCTGGCGTCGTTTGCCATCCAAGACAAATTGATTGCCAAGACGGGATCCATTCGCTTTCCGCTGATCAGGATTCTAGGCAAATTAGGCACGCAGCAAGCGTTTGAAGTGGTGCGGATGGCGCTGATGTCTCAGGGCGATAGCGATCAGAAGTTGCGGACAGCTGCCTTGGCGGCCATCCAGCGTTGGCCTCGACGCAGCACGAATGTGAAGCTGCTCTTGGAAGATGCTGCCGAGGGCCCTGATCGTCAGCGTGTCTTGCTCGCGCTCATTGATTTGGCGTTTATGCCAGGCGATGAAGAACCTACACAGAACGAGATCATCGGAGACCTCTGGAAGATTCTGCGCGTGGATGATCCTGACCTTGATGTGGTTCGGCTAGAGTTGATTCGCATGCTTCCGAGCCTGAAGGATCGTGCCTTTGCCAAAGATATCGCCACGCAGATTCATGAGAACGGGGTGATGAGTGTCGAAGTGGTGGACACTGCCAAGCGTGTGCTCGATCGCTTTGCGGAGGGTGCCTGACTAGCGGAGGTGCTGTTCAAGCGTCCGAACCAATTGCTGCGGCTGAAATGGTTTCTGTAAGGCGCCGCAGAATCCGTGATCCACGTGGTGCGCGATGACGCTATCGTGAGAATAGCCAGAGATGACGATGGCTTTGGCTTTCGGGTCCAGGTTCTTAAGGGCGGCGATGGCATCCTTGCCACCCATGCCCCCTGGAATGGTCAGATCCATGAGCACCATGTCGATGGCTTCCTCCGTACCCATGAGGCGTTTGTAGGTGTCAATGGCTTCGCGCCCATTGGCCGCCGTGTAGGTTTCATAGCCAAACTTCTTTAGGAGGAGGCTGGTGGAAGTGCGGATGAGGAGCTCATCATCCATGATCAGGACGCGACGTGCGCGCGCCTGTGCAGGAGAGACCTCGGGCGCGATGGTGGCGTACGCCTGCGTCTCCATGAGGGAGTCTTCTTCTGAACTCTCGACATAGCCATCGCTCGCGGGTAGGAAGATGCTGAATGTGGTACCTTTGCCAGGCTCAGAAACGACGCCGATTTCTCCGTGGTGTTTGCGAATGATAGACAAACTGCTAGCCAAGCCCAATCCGTGACCTTCTGGCTTGGTGGAAAAGTAAGGGTCAAAGATGTGCTCCAGATTCTCGGGAGCCATGCCCACGCCGGTATCGGTCACGGTGAGATGGACAAATTGCCCGTCCTTCTTGGGGAGAGAGGGATGTCGAAGTGCGTAAGTATTCTCCGCAGCGATCGTCACCATGCCTCCTCCTGGCATGGCTTGGCTCGCATTGATGACGAGATTCTGAATGACCTGACTGAGCTGTCCCCGATCGACATTCACGGGCCACAGTCCTTCGTCGATGGCGAGTTCGCCACTCACCGCAGTGCCTCGCAGAGCGAAGTTCATCGAATGGCGCAGCAAGCCGGGCAGCTCGACGGTTTGCGTGAGCGGTTCTCCACCCTTGGCGAAAGTGAGTAGCTGGCGGGTGAGATGACACGCTTCATTCGCCGCCTGTTGGGCCTCTGTCAGGCGCTCCACCGTCTCCAGATCGAGATTATCGTTCTCCAGGGCGAAGGAAAGATTGAGGATGATCGGCGTCAGTTGGTTGTTGAAATCATGCGCGATTCCGCCAGCAAGGATGCCAAGTGATTCCAGCTTACTCAGCTTGAGCTGTTCTTGCTCCATGCGGTGGCGTTCTGTCAGGTCGGTGAGGGTACCGACGCAACCGACAATTTCGCCGTCCCCATCACGTTCGGGCCGTGCTTGACCGAGGACACAAAGGATGGACCCATTCGGATGGGTAAGACGGTACTGGAGATTGAAGGTTGCCCCCGTCTTGGCAAAGCGACTCCATTCTTCGACAAAAGCCTCGCGATCATCAGGGTGAATGCAGCGAGTCCAGCCTTTGCCTTTGGCGTCTTGTGAGGGGATCTGCGTGAGTTCAGACCAACGTTGATTTGTGTAAAGGCAATTGCCCTCGCGATCCGTGCGGAAGATGCCCACCGGAGACATCTCGGAAAGGGTGAGGGAACGCACTTCGCTCGCATGCAATTGCTCCTTCGCTTCTTTCCACTCGGTCAGATCAGTGGCGTGCCCTTGGAATCCGCTGATAGCTCCATTCTCATCGTGCAGCACGCTGCCAATCTCCCGCAGCCATCGATAGACGCCCGCGCGATCACGCATGCGGTAGGTGGTCTCATAGGCCCGGTGATCGTGGAAGCAGCGCTCGTGCTGCGAGACAAGGTCGTCGCGGTCTTCGGGATGCACCTGATCGAGCCACAGAGGAGAACGATCGCCGCTGAGCCCAGTGAATTGCTCCCAGGCCGCGTTGAACTGGTGATACTGACCATCGGGGGTGGCCCGCCAGATGTAGGCAGGGATATCATCCAGGCACGCCATGCATCCACGCCCCTTGGAAGGACTGGCTGCCGTAAGGGCCTCCGTCTCAGTCAAGTAGGCTTGAATCATCCCATCAGGATTGGCCGCATCACGGGCGCCTACGCCGCGCTCGGAAATCCGGATTGGCTGGTTTCCAGCGCCAAAGATGGTGTAACTGACGGCATAGGTCTCGCCCTGAGCACGGGCACCGTCCCGTGCCGACTGCACCTTTGGAAGATCGGCCTCGCCAATGAATGCGTTGAAGGCAAACCGACCCTCGTAGAAGTCGGACGGGGGATGTCCCAGCAGTTCCTCCACCCCGGAACTGATGAAGTCGAGCGAGCCATCCGCTTGCATGCGAAAAGCCACCCCGGGTAACTGATCCAGAAGCGGATCGAGCTCACGAGGCTCCATTCCCGGGGGCAGTTCCATGCGTTCAGGGTGTTGAACGCCGTGCGATCTCGTGTTCAATGGCATTGGTGAGAACGATTAGGTGTCTATACTATCTAATCTAGCCATAATTTATACAAATATCGAACACTATTGTGGTCCCTATTGAAACCCGTGCCCAGTGCCTGTCTCCGCAGGGATTCTCGATCGAACTCACGCGACAAGGCGACATTGACCGATTGATGGTGGATCGACTCGTCGTGAGATGTTCCACCGCGGCCCGCGTCCTAGAAGCGGCCGCCATCCAGGTCACAGAGCCCCTTGTAGGGAAACGCCAGCCGCGAGTCTTGCTAGAAGGGCTTGGACTCGGGTATGCGGTTCGCAAAGTCCTGCAGGTCCTCCCTCCGCGGGCCCGGGTCACCGTCGCAGAGCCTGTCCGAGAACTGATCTCCTGGCAGTCCGCCTACCTGGACCCCTTGCCGGAACCCGCGAAACCGGACCACTTGTGCGTCCGTGCGCAATCCTTCCGAGATAGTCTTGAGGCACACCCTGAGACCTTTGATAGCATGATCTTGGAGCGCGACTACCCGGTGGATCCCTTCCTGGTGGAGGCGAGTAAACCGGCGGCCTATCGTGACGCCATCGCCTTACTCAAGAGCGCGCTTCGTCCCCGTGGCCGCCTAGCCATTCACTTGGATGGGAAAGATGTGGCCCTGGTCAAAGCCCTTACCTCGGCGGGTTTCCAAGTGGATCACCACACCGCGACTCCTCACAAACGCAGCAAGACCAGGCAACACTTTCTCGTGGCCACGATGCGAGCGGATTGACCGCCATCGCATGCATCCCTATTTAAAGGGGCATGCCGAAAGAATCAGATCCCAAGGCGATTCAGATCTCTTACAGTGATGCCTTTCCCGACGTGCTCGCCGCGGTGGAGGCCGTTGGGCGTTCTGGTGACTTCGTTGCTGATGGCGTGGAAGAGACCCCGATGCCGACAATCCGCGTGGGCGATGGGGAGGTGCTTTCGTTTCCCGTGCCAGCTGCGCAATCAAAGACCGTCATCAAATCGGCAGGGGAGAAAGCGCCTTATGGCCGGGGCGATCAGACCTTGGTCGATGAATCGGTGCGCCGTGTCTGGCAAGTCTCTCCTGCCACAATTGCGATTTCCGGCAAGGGCTGGGAGTCGACCTTTAAGAAGATCCTTGGCCAATTGGAGTCCGGCCTCGGCCGAGAGAAGGACTCTATCAAAGCTGTGGTTTCTTCACCGCGCACCGCGACTCGGAGAAAGCAGAAGGCATGTTCGGCACCCTGATCGTCGTCCTGCCATCCACACACAAAGGTGGCGCATTGAGCGTTCGCCATGCCGGTCGCGAGAGAGTGCTCGATCTCAGTGAAACGGCACCATCCGAAGTGCGCTGGGCCGCATTCTACGCCGATTGCGAGCATGAGGTGGCCAAGATTCAATCCGGTTACCGCATTTGCCTCGTCTACAATCTGTTGCGAAAGGCCAAGCCCAAAGCGCAGTCTCGATTGGATGAATCCGTCCCCGATCACCGGCCCGCGGCGGTCGAGCTTTCTAGGGCCTTTGATAGATGGCGCAAGCGTTACGGAAAGGACGGTGTCCCTGACAAACTCGTCTATCTCCTCGATCATTATTACACGGCGGCGGGTCTCGCCTTTGCCGGATTGAAGGATCGAGACGACGCCATCGCTCGCGCCTTCGTCGCGGCAGCCCAGGCATCTGAATGTGCCATCCATCTCGCCATGGTACACATTGAAGAAAGTGGCTGGGCCGAATACCATGGAGGCTACCACGGCTATGGCCGCCGCCAGAGGCGGCGTTACTGGGAGGACGTGGATGAAGACGACGGAGATTTCGAAGTCGGTGAGGTTTGTGACTATCACTATAGCGTCAATGAATGGATCGAACCGACAGACTGCGCTGGCAACTTCGGTACCGTGCCTCTCACGGGTGAAGAACTCCTGCCAACCGGTGCCCTCGACGATGCCGAGCCCGACAACATTCAGTTCTCCGAAGCCACGGGAAACGAAGGAGCCTCCTTTGAACGCACGTATAAACGAGCCGCCATCGTCATCTGGCCGGAGGAAGCTGCCAATAAGATCTGTCTTTCCGCAGGCTTAGTAGCGAGCGGCGCCCGTCTCGCCAAGCTAGGCGAAGGAGTCGCCGATGGCAGGGTGACGCACGCTCAATTTGCCGGCTTTGCCAGGATGCTCTGCGCTTCGTGGGCCACCCAATCAGGAGTCTATTCCTATCGCTTACCCAAAGTCGAGATCGCCAAACCCATTCGCATCGTGACCGCTCATGGAGATGCGAAACTCCTAGCGGATTGTCTCAATGAATTCTTACCGAAACACTATGGAAAAGGCGAGCACAACGACGCGATCGCGCAGGCGCTCGTCGCGCTGAATCCGAAAGATGCGGGTGCTTTGTTAAGCAGCGTTCTCAAGGAAGCTGGGCGCCGTCACTGCGCGGCGTGTCTCGACCTCTGGCAACGCACCCTTTCTCTCACAACGACCCAAACCGCCCCCAAATGGCTGCTCAGCGGGCTCGACACGATGATCGAGCTTCTACCCAAAGCCACCGGGGCCAAGGAGTCAGAACCGCGCACCCGCTGGAGTTCCTACTACAGACGTCGCGTGACAGTTTCCCTGGATGAGGACAATGGCGAGAAAGAGAACGCCCCGCCGAAGCTCACGCCCGACATGATCGTCGGCCTCCTGATTGCCATACGCGAACGTTGTCCAGCACGTTATGCTCGCCAATGCATGGAAGCGATCTGCGCCAACACAAGTGGGTTTCCTCCTGACAAACTCCTCGTTCCCGCCCTAACGGACCTCGTGAAACGCGAATTTCCCAAGAAAGAAACCAGACTCTTGTGGGAACATTGCGCCCGCTTCCTCGCCCGGCGCAGCGCGCGGCCACCCGCAGCTCCGAAGGATTGGAAGCAATCGGTCAACTGGAAATGCACCTGCACCGACTGCGCCGTCCTCAAACGCTTCGCGATAAATCCGGCCGAACAGATCCTCCGTCTTTCTCTCGCCAAAGCCAGACGCCAACACGTGCACAACATCATTGACGAGCACGAATTGGACATGACCCACGTCACCGAACGCCAAGGCCGCCCTTACACCCTCGTCTGCACCAAGACACGCACAGTCTACGACAAGAAATGCCAACGCCACGCCGCAGACGTCGCGTTGATGAAGCGTCTGGAGAACATGGCCACCTCTACCAACTCGGTCACGACAAAGGAAGCGTTAGAGAAGCTCCGCAAGGCTATCCTCGCCGCGAAGTGAATCCACCAATCTGCCGGCCTTATCCCGGAAAGCACACTGGGAACAAAGCGCTCCGACTATTTTTAAGATTTCAGACATTATTAGAAAAATCTCACAAAAGCTGTTGCCGATCGCAATTAAGAACACGTTTTTGGACAATGCAGCAGCCAGCATTCTCGAATAACATTCGAGACTAGTAATGAAGGCTACAATCTTTTTCGTGTTCTGGTTCGGCCTCTCGTTTGAAGCTCTTTCGCATGGTCGATCTGAGGAAATGGAAAGAGCGCTCAACGCGCCTGTTCCTGAATGGATGTCTCTTGCGAAACCGATTATGGTTGAATCGATTAGAGGCGGACAGTTGCCGAACTCGCAGTCATTCCTGCCCCGTTCAGGTGGCGCACACAATAGTCGAACGAGGGTTCAGATCCCAGACCGAGACATTGAATTTCAAGTAGATTATCCAATTGATTGGACTGGAAACAACTCGGAAGGATTGGGAGTTTCGCTTAATCCAAACGGAACGAAACTGATAGTTAATTCCGGACTAAGGCAGTGCGAAATAATAAGTTACCGAATTATTCTACCTGCGGATGAATTTCGTAATTCCATTCTCCATGAAACTTGTTTCGCTTAATGTGAATTTCCTGAAAATCTTCGTCGGACACCTTTCG
>JAUIAH010000046.1 GCA_030425385.1 Verrucomicrobiia bacterium
CCGTCCGCGATTTTTAACGACTTAGCTAACATTTACGCAACACTCGGTAGTGACTACTGGCTAGGTTCTATCACATATGGACTTGCACCATATAAGAAGCGCCTCGCTTTGCTCGGCGCACAACGTCCGAGGCCTGCCGACGCTCCGGCATAGGGCTCTGACTTCAAAGTTAGTATTCTAGTTACAATCATCGCTGGAAACTACTACCGGGAGAGCGGTCGGCCAGCGCCGCTTTGTTCGCTGTTTAGTTCCGTGCAGGCCTCAATGCTCGATGTCTTGCAGTTAGGGCTTGTGCTGAGGTAATACTCAAGGGTCACCTTCCACTCCGTCTGATCTGACGGCTTCCAGGCGGTGACCTTGTCTGCTAGTTCCTTCTGCCGCCAATCGGGCTCGACATGGCAAATAAGGTGGAAACGTCGATCGCCTTCGAAACCGCCGAAATCCTCATAGACATTCCTTCCGGTCGATATCACACCCTGCCTACCAAGAATGTTAGAGATATATGATGGAAGCACTAACTTAATCCAACGCTCGCCATCTCGAATATACACATCCGTGCTACGCGTCGTCTTAGTGCCACGCACGGAAACGGCAAACGCTGTGGAATCCTCCTTCCAGATCGCTTCGACATCATCCGTTCGGAAATAGCTGTATCCCTGTCCGGTCATCGTATCAATCGTTTCGCCGGTATTGATATTCTTAATCGACACTAATCCGTAGTCCTCTGGCGTTTCTGCACGAAGAAGCAGCTCGAAATTCTTATCCGGCGATAGTCCGAGACTACGCTCCTCGATGGCGAATACCATCGCGGGAATCAAGAGTAGCATCAGCAGTGTTGCCTTCATTTGTTAAGCGAACGTCAAAGTCCACACATCCGCTACCGGGAGCGAGGCTTCGACTCAGGGTTAGGGTTGTAGCTATCGGTAAAGATTCGACTCATGGCGGGTAGCGGATTGTCGTGCGACGCCTTGTTCTGCTTGTGTTAGTCTCGGGGTTGTGTGTCAAGGAAAGCGATGGTCTTCTCATCGGCCTGTCCTTCATAAAACGCATCCAGAACCGCCTGAAAAATCCTCGGGGTTGCTGAAACACTCGCGAATAGAGTCATCGATGATCGCAACTTCAGGTCATCGGGAAAACCCATAATATCTTCAATCTTCGAATCTCGGTGCGGTAGCAAAGCCTCACAACTTTCCTGCAATCGTTGGCTTAGAACCGGGTGATTGAGATACGCTACCGCTTCATCTCGGGATGCGATCGCATAATCATCCGCCATCGAACTAGATCCCAGCCCCGAAACCTGTGGGAAGACATACCAGATCCAATGCGATTCCTTCCTGCCGTTTCGGAGCTCGTTGAGCGCGAACTCATAGTCCTCATCCTGCGCTGACAGAAACCGTTGAAGGTTATGTGGATCGGCGTCTCTCATGCGCAGATATCTTAGCAGAACGTTGTATATACGACACGTGCGATATATCACCGGATATATGTGCAGGTCGTTTGGATTTCTTGATTATTTGGCTTTATTAATTTCATAATCACTACATTTTTCGTTTGACCGGACTGTTCAATTGCTTATTTTGTTCGTATGAACGCTTTCCTTGACTCGGATTTGCCTCGCCATGCGGCTTGGTTGGAGCGTCTTTTGGATCGGGCAGATGGGTTGGTGGGGAAGCGGCGGTTTTGGTTCGGGGTTTGGATCAAGCGTTTTCGATGCTTTTGCTACAGTGACCCTGTTCATACGGGGATCGCACTCGTTCCTCTTTGCCAAGCGTTTTTGCATCACTTGGAGTCTCGGCCCGACGTTCCCGTATGGCAAGCAGATCAGGCGCGCGAAGCGCTTCGTCTTTTCGCCAGGGAGATCGCGCATTGGCGATGGAAGGCGGATCAGATCTGCTTCCGGTTGCGGACGACTCTGCCGGTCTGGGACCTCCCGGTTCCCGTGGTCCCAGCTGATGGTGGAGAACGGCAAGGGGGTGCTTCGGCGAGGGAGATCATGCCCGCAGTGGCGGGTGACCCTTCGATTCCCCCCGTTTCTGCCTCTGAGATGGCGTTGCGGCGCAGCGCACCGGATCCGCGTGCGGCGATGCCCACTATGGAGGCCTCAAAGGCGAGTGGAGGGGAGCGTTCTGAGCGTTCTGGACGTGCCGTGAGTGATTCTGTTTCTGCCGGGCGCGATGCAGGGCCTGATCGTCGTGCTAGGGATCGGCGAGCGAGCCGGCATCGCAGCAGGCGATGCGTTTGGCGTTGGCGGGTGGACACTATTTATGAGTTGGCGCCTGAGCGGTCGTCTCTTTCTCCGTTATTTGCGCATTGGGGTGGTGACGCGAGGCACTCAGGGCGCGAAGATGTGAGGCGTTGGAAGCCGACGGGGACGTCGGTGCGCCAGGGGGCCTGCTTTGGGGGTCCCTTTAGCTCTGGGGAGGCGTGATCGCGTGGTAGCGATTGATGGCGGGTTTCTCGAGCGTCTGCTCCCCGCCGTTGGGCCAGTAGACGCGAACTTCCTCCACCTCAGCTGATTTGCCGAGACCGAAGTGCGCCATGGGCCGGTGCTGCCCGTGGATGGTTTCTCCTGCCGCGATGACGTGAACTTGCGTGCCGGCGGAGGTCTGCAATTCGACTCGGGCCCCGATGGGCGAGCGTCCCGGTGCATCGGCCAATCGGAAACCGATCCAGCGATGATCGTTCTCCAGTACGTTTCGGTAGACATGCAAGGTCTGCCCATCGCGCCAGCGGTCTTCCACGACTAACAAATCCATGCGCCCATCGCCATCGATGTCGTCACTCAGCGCCGCGCGGCCGTCGAATTCGTCGGCGACGCCCATGAGAAAGGCAATGTTATGGAAACGTTGGCCGTCCGTATTCATGAGGAGATGGCTTTTCTGATAGCCGTCCCAGGACTCACTCTTGTCAAAGTAGCCCTTGTGGATCTCCTGAAAGACCTCGTGCATGGCACGATCCGGCTTGGACAAGGGCTTGTAGATGTCGTGGCACCAGAAATGGGTGCAATGATCTTTGGTTGATTCGCCCGAGGAATGCCCGTTGGCCACGAAGAGATCGTCGTCTCCATCGTTATCGAAATCGAGCGTCGTCGTTCCCCAGGTCCAGCCTGTGCGCGCCACCTGATCCTTGAACTCAGGTTGGGTGAATTTGCCAGGGCTGCGACTGACATACATGCGATTTCCATAGGCCATGGTCATGCGCATCTTATCCACATTGGGATCATCCGAGCGCTTGGCTCCCATGTGCTCCAGGCGTCGGGCGGTCGTCGATCCCATGCCCGCCACGTAGAAGTCGATCTTTCCGTCTAGGTTGTAGTCACCGAAGGTGGCTGACATTCCAAAGAGGTGGCGTTCATCCACCGCCGTGTCGGTGACATCAGTGAATTTTCCTTTGCCGTCGTTCAGATAGACATCCACGCCAGCGAAGTCGCTTACAACTAACAGATCCAGATCACGGTCTTCGTCGAGATCAACAAAGGAGCCCGTGTATGAGCGCCGATTCCGTTTCTTCTCCAAGCCCGCTTCTGGTGTCCAGGGAGCGAAGCGCCCGCCGCCCTCATTGAGCAAGAGGTAGGCAGGGAAGCCGTCGTTGGCATCGTAGTAGGGATTCGGCATGACCCCATAAAGGTAGCTGATGCGATACTGGCCGACCCAGAGATCGAGATCACCATCCCCGTCGATATCGCCCGCAGTGAACGCGGTGGGCTGCTTGAGTGGGCCGCCTTGCTTCGACTTCCCTAGCGGTTTGCTCGCGAGCAAGCCTTCAGACGTTCCTGGGAATAACAGCATATCACCTTGCCCATTTGGAGCGAGGAAGTCCACATGCCCATCGCCATTGGCATCTGCGAGGATGCCCGTTTCGTGAAAGCGCTCCCAGTGTTGGAGGAAAGGCTTGGTTGCGAAGCCACCATTGCCATCGGCATCGAGCACGATATTGCAGCCCGCTGCCACGATCTCCGAATCGCCATCGCCATCGAGATCGTAGACTAACAGAGGATGAATGCCGGAAGGCTTATCGGGACGCGAGGGATCCAATTGCGTCCATTTCTCGAAGATGGGTTTCCCTGTGCGCTTGAGGAGCCGCAGTGTCGACACATCCACAGTCTGGGGCTGCGGCATGTCTCGCCCGTTATCGGGATGCCATTTCACGGTAACGGCCCCTTCGATGGAAAGGCGTGTTTCCGAGGTAGGCTGAAGAAGATGCAAGACTAGAGTGACTGTGGAGGTCGCGCCATCTTCCGCTGGCGTGAAGGTTGCGTGGTGAAACTCAGACTGCACCAACACATACCCCTCAGCCTGACGTTGATCCAACCACGCTAGCCAGGCAGCGCTCTCCAGCGTTGTCCCCTTGGTGAATGTCGTCAAGGTGATCCCGTGATCCAACGCCACGGGTTCCTGGGGCTTCCCCAGGGTCAGCGTCTTCAATCCTAATGCTTTGAAGACGGCAAACTTATCTCCTTTACCCGCGCGATTGATCTCCAAGAGCGCATCCCAAAGCTCCACGAGGCGTTCCTCGTGCCGCTGGGCCTGCGTTTCCTGTGCCCAAACCGTCTGATTGAGTTGTCGCCTCTCGTCTAACAATGACCCTTTGCGCTCGAGAAAGCCCGGGTCAGGTGCACGATTCTCTTGAGCCCGCAGAGAGGCGCTCCCTAGCGAGAGGGCGAGAAGAATGAAGACGAAGCGGAGGTGGGGTCGCAACAACATGCCGCCATTATGCCTGCCGGCGGCGGCGGCTGGCAAGCGCAAGGACTCCCATGGCGACCAGGGCGACCGAAGAGGGCTCGGGCACCACGTGCACAGTCAATTCATAGTCCTGCGTCGCCCCGCCTTCGCGGATTTCCAGGGTGTACTGCTGCCCAGCTTCCAGGGGCTGCGCCAGGGGAACGAGCGCCACGTCTGCTGCGAGCACATCTTTGCCCAAGTTCGCCACATCGAGAGGGGCACTCGCGAGGAGTGTGCCACCTTCACCAATAGGGCCTTGATAAAGATTGAGAAGAGAGGTGTTCGTCGCGTTGGGACCGTAACTCTCTAAGGTGATGCTAAAGACCTGATTGTTCTCAGGGATGGTGAACACGGCCTCATCATAGCCGGAGATGTCCGCCACTACAGGACCTGCGATGCTACCAATGATGGTATTATCCCCTGTAATCAAATCGATCGAAGTCGGCACTGAGGGGCTAGAAGACAGCTCGCCGTCTATCGACTCATTCCAGACCACAGCGGCCTGGAGCGAGCTGAGCGAAAGGCCGATCGCGCAGGTCGAGAGGGTGAAGAAGCGGTGAATGGACATGATGTGTAGTCAGTTTGAGGTGAACCGGTTAATCCACAAAGTTGGTTTGCCGAATGCGATAGAAACCTTGGGTGGTGGGTCTCTCGGTATCAACGAAAGAGGCAGCACCATTCGCGGCCTCGACTGTTCCGATCGATTTCCAATCCTCTGGAGCCAGGCTCGTCGAGAATTCGATGGCATAGGAGACACCGTCCTCAAGCCCTTCCCAGGACAAGCTTGCCGCCTGGGACTCGGAGTCGAAGGTGACCAGTGGGTTCAAGGCGATGGTGTCCGCGATGGATCCGTGGGGACCAGCCTTGAGACCAGCAGCAGGTGCCACTCCAGAGAAATTGCCGATCATGATCTGGCCGATTTCCTCGGCAGACAACGCTCGATTGAACAGCGCGACATCGTCCAGGTACCCGTTCATGGCTGTGAAGAGATCCGCCCGTGAACCGATGTAGAGTGGATTGGCATTGGGCGTCCCAAAGGTGTCTGCCAGAGGTTCAGCCCAGGTGAAGACTTCCGCCCCATTGATGTAGAACTTCAGATCACCACCCTTGGCACCCGAAATCGCGATGTGCGACCAGACATCACCGGCGACAGGAGTCGTATCGCTGAGATAGAACGCGGTATCATCCGCGCCACCCTGCTGGTGCAAGAAGTGGATCCCACGGCTACCATTCTCGATGCGGAGTTCGTAGTTCCCTGCGTGATTGGTCGCAGAATCGTCGCTCGGATTCTTGGCGAGGATACCATCCCATTCCATGTCGCCCATGGGCTTGACCCAGGCGGCGATGGTGATGCCGTCGGCAGCGTTGAGCGAATCATGGTGAGGCACGAGGACGTGCTGTTCACCACCATCGACGAACAGGGAATGGCCTCCATCATACGGGCTGTCCTCGGCGACTGATGCCCCGTTCTCAAGGGTGCCGTCATTGCCATTTCCAGAGGAGTCAGCAGCCGTGCCATCATCGAAGCGCCACAGTCCCACAAGACCCGCAATGGAATCGTCACCGCCACCAGCCCGCCCGTAGGCGGCAGCTGCCAAGTCGAATTGGCTCGCAATCTCTTCGGCTGACAAGGCACCGTCATAGATGCGGAGTTCGCCAATGCTGAGCGACCCAGCGAGACCGGCGTTCGGCGTCACGCCATCACCTTCCCATTGGGAACCTACCAAGATTGGGAAACCCGAATGCGTGTTCAAGGTGATACCTTCCTCCGAAGTGGTAAGGGCACCGTTGGTGTAGACGCTCGTGGTGCTACCGTCTTGGGTGTAGGCAACGAAAGTCCAAATGCCCGCCTCTTCTTGGCCTTCGCCCGTGTCGGCATCGTCTGCCGTGGCGGAGGGATCCCAACCAATGTCAGGACCATTACCCCAGTGACCTACAGCTCCGTAGGCGTTGTGGGTGCCGTGATTAAACGAAACGTTGGTGCCATCGGGACCGCCACGGCGTCCCCATGAAACAATGGTTTCTTCAGGAGCCACCACAGGGTTGTAGATCCATGCGGTGATAGAGCGGGCGCTGGCACCTTCGATCCCGGGATCGGCCACAGGACCCACCAGCCAGTCTCCGTCACCGTCCAAGGTGACCCCTTTCGCCCCATCGATCGTCTCCACTGTTGGGTCGCCCGAAGCGACGAAATCACCCGTCAGCTCGCCGGTGTTCGTCCAGGTGGCGAGAGGGCCATCATCGAGGCCGCCGGACTGCAATTCGACGAGCAAGCGCACTGGCTTCTCAGGCACCGAGGCTGGCGAGAGCGGATCTGTTCCCGCATCGACCTCCTCCTTATCAGAAGCGCCATCGTTGTCGGAATCGGCCGCCAAAGGATTCGTCCCACGTCCCGCTTCATCCACATTGGTGAGGCCATCCTCATCGGGATCCCCCTCACCGGTCTGGTCGAGATTACCAAAGGTTGCTAATTCATAGTCATCTGTCAGGCCATCCTCATCGCTATCGCCACCGAAGATGAAGGTATCGCGTCCAAAGGAGGCTGCATTCTCATTGTAGAGGTGGGCCACGCTCGCATCGCTCAGGCCGGCATCGAATACACGAATCAACGCGATGCTCATCGAACCAGAAAGATTATCTACCTGCGTGCCATCCCCCTCACTCTGATTCCCCACGAGGAAGGGGAGAGGGGTCTCGCCGTCATCGGCAAACGCATGCGTGGCTGGCGTGAACGCTTCACTGTCAGACAACAAGCCATTCGTATACACGCGAGTCTCGGATCCATCATTGGAATACGTGATATGGGTCCACATCGCGGCCTCCTGATCCCCATTCCAGCCGATGTCTGGAGCTCCCCAGTGACCAACGGCTCCAAAAGTGGCATTTGCCCCGTGGTTGAAGGAGACGTTGGATCCGTCAGGACCACCGCGGCGTCCCCAGGAGAACACCGTCTCTTCATCAGCAATTTCGGGATTGTAGACCCACGCCTCAATTGCTCGCGGGCGTGGTCCGGTAACCGAATCGGGGGCAATGGGCCCTACTAGCCAGTCGCCTTCACCATCGAGCGTGACCGCACGCACCCCATCGACATCGGCGATCTGCGGATCCCCTTCCGATGCAAAGTTGCCCCCAAGAGAACCGGTATTCGTCCACCCTGAAAGCGGGCCTTCACCGGGGAAATCACGTGAATCCAAGACCACGATCGGCATGGGAACTCGGCCATACGCAGAAGCCTTCTCATTGTAGACACCCGCCACTTCCTCATCGGATAGGGCACCGTCATAGATTCGGACCAGCCCCACACTCAACGAACCCGAGAGGGCTTCGTTGATTGTCACGCCGTCTCCCTCCCACTGAGCACCCACGACGATGGGAAAGCCCGCATGGGAATTGAGCGTGATCCCTTCTTCGTTCTCCGAAAGCTCCCCGTTCGTGTAAACGCGCGTCTCGGAACCATCGTTGGTGTAGACGATGTGTGACCAAATTCCCTGCTCCTGATCTTCACCCCACCCGATATCAGGCCCGCCCCAATGCCCCACGGCACCAAAGTCAGGATGTGACCCGTGATTGAAAGAAACGTTCGAGCCGTCCGGACCCCCGCGACGGCCCCAGGAAACCACCGTTTCCTCACCCGCAATTTCGGGGTTGTAGACCCAGGCCTCGATCGTTCGAGCGCTAGCTCCTTCAATGGAAGGGACCGAGGCAGGGCCGATCAACCAGTCACCTTCCCCATCGAGAGTCACCCCCTTGGCACCAGCGATCTCCTCTACCATGGGGTCGCCCGAGGCCGCGAAGGATCCTCCAAGAGACCCATCGTTGGTCCAGGCACTGATCGCGCCAGCTTCAAGGTCGGCTGCATCCAACACGACTAAAGCAGCGGCCTCAGCTTGCGGCACACTCGCGGGATCGGTCGGATCGGAACCGCCAGCCACTTCGGTGGCATCGTCCACGCCGTCATTATCGGTGTCAGGATGCCGCAAATTGGTTCCATTGGCGGCCTCATCGGCATTGGAAAGTCCGTCGCCATCGAGATCGCCTGCCCCATCTTGGGCCAAATTCCCAAACATCGCCATCTCCACCTCATCTGGCAGATTATCGCCATCCTTATCTCCTCCGAACTCAAAGCTCTCCCGACCGTAACCCGCCGCCGAAGCGTTGTAGTTCGCGTGGATATCGTCTCCAGAAAGCGCAGCGGCATACACCTGAATGGAGCTGATACTCAGCGAGCCCGACAACCCATTGGACTGCGTCCCATCACCATCGTTCTGATTCCCCACCACGAATGGCAGCGGTGTCTCATTGTCATTCGCCAACGTGTGTGAATTCAGCACGGAGGCTTCAGAATCTGCCAAGATACCGTTCACATAGACCCGTGATTCCGAGCCATCATGGGTGTAAGCCACATGGGTCCAAATGTCTGGCTCCTGCCGCCCATTCCAACCAATGTCTGGGCCACCCCAGTGTCCCACCGCACCAAAGTCCGTGCTGGAACCGTGATTGAAGGAAACATTTGATCCTTCCGGACCGCCACGACGCCCCCAGGCGAAGACCGTCTCTTCGTTATCAATCGTGAAATTGTGAATCCAGGCCTCGATCGTGCGCGGATTGGAACCGGCAACCGCATCCGGCGCAATTGGCCCCACGAACCAGTCCTCATCCCCATCGAGGTGGACGGCATGCACCTGATCCACGGGCTTTACTTCTGGATCACCAGAAGCCTCAAATGTGCCCCCCAGGCTGCCCGTGTTCTCCCAACTCACAATCGCTCCCGCATCGAGGCCGCTCGCGTGCAGGGAAACGACCGGGATATCCGTCACGGTCAGCCGGATATTGTCGAAATGAGAACGCCCACTACCGGAATTGTCCCCAATCACCACGACGATCGTACCCGTAGGCGGCGTCTCTCCGGTATCGAAGGTGGCGGTCACATCGCCAAACTGAGATTCGGCCAAATTGAATGCGCTGTAGGTGGTGCTCGCTGCGGCAAGGATCGCATCGTCGGCGAGGAGTCCGGCCGTATTCGCCGAAGCGGGCGCAGGATCATTGCTCAGGCCAATCACACTGCCATTGGTATCGTTGGTGAAACTAGCGTTCCGGTTTCCCACAGCCACCGTGAGGCGGTAGCGCTTGTGCGCCTCCCAGGCCACGCCCGTGTCCTGGGTCAGATAGTAGCCCGTTGCCATGCCGACGTGGTTGCCGCCATCCGCGGCAAATCCAGGAATCACCTCCAAGAAGGCATCCCCGCTACCATTGCCGTCGCGGCCGACCCACTGGGTCCCCCCTTCGGTCGACTCCAGGTTGTTCGTCCAGGTGTTGCCACCAAAGTCGGCGCTCTCAAAACTGTGGTGATTCACCGCAATGGGAGCTGCCATGAGAGAGGCAGGAGCCAAAGCAAGAGCCAACACTAATGTCCGTAAAGGGGTCTTAATCATAGTCCAGTGCAAACGGGTTACCACGCGTGACGGCCATTGTTAGGGTGCCAGCCCGTGACTACGCAAGCCTATTCTTGAGAAATGCTAAGTTTCTTTGGGCCCGCTCAAAGCGTCTGACTCAAACTCTGGCAAATTGCCTCCATCAGGGCTTCTCCAGACCCGGAACACGATAGTCCGGTCGATCGGGTCCATTGAGTCGGAAGAAGAAAGCGCGATCTCCGGCCAAGACATCGAGATCCTCGACGTCTGGGAGATCGGGGCCCATTTCCGTCCAGAACTGCCAATCGGATCCAGCATCCAGGAGAAAGTAGCCGCGATAACCCTCCACACCCCACTCGCCATCACCTTGCCAGAGGTGGACTTGATCCGCCTGTTCGGCATCCCGGCTGCCCTGAAAGCCATCGGCGACGGTCATGCCTCGGTCTTCAAGACTCATAGCAATGGGTCGCGGTGAGGCGAGGAGATGGTGACCGTTGACGAGCGGTTGGGCGAATGCTCCCTCCCGCACGGATCCCTGGTAGGTGAGCGCGAGCGGTTGCGCCTCGGCAGGACGCTCGAGAAAGGCACCGACCCCTGGAGGAATCACCAAACCGTCTGCGGAAAGCAACGCTTCGTCATCTTGGGCCACCCAGTGGAGACGATCCTCAGCCTGGAGAACAAAGTAGCTGTCGTAGCCTTCTCCGTGATAGAAATGAAGTTGATCCGCGCCTGCGGGATCGGTCGCTCCGAGCAAGGTGTCCACGGGGTAGGCAGAACCCAAGGTCCAATGCGGGCGCACGACGACCTGGGCATGAAACCAATCCGCCGTTCCAGGAATCGCCTCCAGCGTGTTATGGGGAGCCGCCCAATCGAGCCGCACGACAGTGTCTGTGGTGCCGGTCACATCGATGTCTATCCGATGGCCTGTCAGCGTGCCTGATACGAACTCTATATAATAAGCATGCTCAGAAGAGAGCAGGCTGCCGAGGCCATGCCCCCCCAGAGTCAGACCTTCCTCTGTCCATCCTTGAACCTGGCTCGTGAAGACAGCAGGTTGATTCAATGCCAGGCCATGGGTTTGGAATCCTGGCCCGAAGGTGGTCGCTTTCCACCCCATGATGGGCGTGGTGGAGACGCTCCCCCAACCTTGATGGGTGATGCGCAGCCGAGCGAATCCGTGTTCACGCGATAGCCCGGGCTGCAACTCCAGGTGAGGGAAGGTCAGGCGCTCCTGCCGATACGCTATCACTTCCACTGTCTCTGCGGTCTCATAAAGGGGTGTCCAGGTTTCCAGATCACCGCTCACTTCCACCTCGTAGCGAACCCCACTGAGACGCGCAGGGCGTTCGTAAGAAAGCGTGATGGTTTCTCCAGCCAACCCGAGATCAATCTCGAAACCGGGGTCGCCTGGTTGGGCCTCGTATGGGTTCCGCCCAAGCGCATACTCCGCCGTCAGATCCAACAAATCGCCATCACTGTTATTATCACCATAAACATTCGTGTTCGTCAGCGTGCCGTCTGACCCGGTGCTCACCTGCTGAGCCACGCGAAGGCGTTCTCCTGGACCAAAGACTTCCACTTCCGCCAAGGCGAGATAGTTGGATCCTGACAGTTGCACGCGCACATAGCGCCCCATCCGATTCACGTCTACGCGCTGCGTCGCTGAGGGCGCGGTGCTGAAGGCGAAATCACTGACGCCCGATTGAGCCATGGTGGCTGCGAGGTCTGTCGAGGCGAACGGCACCTCGCTCACAAAGACATGATAGGCACTGAGCCACTCGTCCCCACAACAATCCGTGCGATTCCACACATTGAGATGACTGATGGCTTGCACGGCTCCCAGATCCACTTCCCACCACGCATGGATGTCTAATTCCGTATGCGTGACGCTTCCATTGCGCCAATCGCCATCGGTGTTGCCGTCGATCGCGAGATCCGCCGTGAATGCGGTTCCAAACACACTGGATTGGGTAGCCGTCACGCCTCCTTGATCCACCAGATTCACGTAGGTGTTTCCATCATCTAACTCTTGTACCGTCACGTCCTGATAAAATGCGTCCAACGCATCATCGGAAGTCGACCACCCTTCAGGCAGGAGCCGGATCGCCCAAAGATGGCCATCTCCCAAGCGCGCATCACTCGCCACTCCGAGTGTGATCACCTCATTCCCAAAGCCCGCTTCCACTGTGCGGATGTCACTAGCAATGGTGCTCCAGTTATCATTGGCATCGTGCAACCAGATACCGATCTCACGGCGCTGCGTCGTTTCATACTCGATGAGAATGGAGGTCGTCCCGGCAGCTTGCACTGTCGGTACCGCGTTCACACTGACAAACACATCACGGGTGGGATCGCCGCCTCCAGAGCCGCGCTCGACTCGCGCATCTGCATAGTCGGCATCAAGGGCATCGTCGGCACTCTCCCAATCCACTGGCAGCAAACGCAGTGCCCACACATAACCGTCTCCGACACGTGCGTCTGCCAGAACGGGCATGGTAAAGGTGTGTGTCCCAAAGCCGCGCTCCACCACCGTCGACCCCTGGGCGATGGTGAACCAGCCATTCAGGGAATCGTGCAGCCACACGCGTAATTCGCGCGTCTCTGTGACCTCGTAGGGCACTTCAAGAGTCACCGAACCCGGACTGTTCACTAGCCCTGGGAAGTTGACACCGCCTAACTGATCTGCCGTGGGCTCCCCTCCACCACCGCTCGATCCCGTTTGCACGGTCACCGGAAGATAGTCCGCACTCAATGCATCCTCAGCCGAACTCCAACCCTGCGGCAGCAAACGGACGACCCAAAGATAACCATCTCCCACTCGGGCATCCCCCGCGATGGTGAGATTGAAGGTATGCGATCCGATACCTGGCGATAATGTCAGGTTATCCGTAGCGACCGTGCGCCAGCCACTATTTGAATCCTGCACCCAGATCCAGAGTTCATGCGCTGCCGTCGTTTCATAGTCCACGGTTGCCACCACGCTCTGCCCTTGCTGAACGACTGCCGGAGCGTCGATCGCTGTGATCAAGTCATTCTCCGCTGGATTGACGGCATTCACCGTCCAGGTGAAACTCACTGAGTCACTGCCACCGACGCCATCACTTACCGTGACGGTCACGTTGGTGGTTCCCGCCGCTTGCAAGACACCCGAGATCACCCCACTGTTAGGATCGATCACGAGTCCTGCCGGGAGCGAGGTCGAGCTAAAGGTGAGCGGATCATCATTCGGATCCGCCGCCATCAAAGCCAGGTTGGCAGACGATCCTTCCTCGCCCACCTGGTTGCCAGGATTCTCAAGTGACGGCGCACCATTGCTAGGGGCCGTCGATTCTCCTCCGTCAATCTGCAAGAGATAGGCGACCAGGCGATCGATCTCCTCTCCAGTCACGGACAAGCCATTGTGAGCAGCAATGGCCTCGGCCAGCGAGCCGGCAGAGCCATCATGCAGATACGGCGCTCCATCCCAGAGGCCGCGGAGTGTCGGCGTGTCAATGCCAGTCAATGCGCCACCCAAACGCCCGCCACTAGATGCCTTGATGGTTCCAATCTCGTGCAGGCTGTCAGGCCCACTATCCGTGAAACGGGACCCAGCATGGCAGCTAGCACAATCCTTGGCTCGAAACAGGTCACGTCCAGCCATGCCTTCACTTGTGAGCGCGCCATTGGCATCGCGATAGGGGCTTGCTGGCGTTTCTGTGAGAGAAGACACATAAGCGGCCAGGGCATCAAGCGCTGCGCTGCGCCCGGCATTGGCCAGGCCCAAGGGCGGATGCGGATCACCATCCGTGATGAGCCCATTGCCAAGCGCCAGCGTGCGGATCTGATTCTCGAAATCATGCACCTCATCAAAGTTGGCCGACCAGTGGAGAGGGCCGTGGCCCACGCCGCCGCGACCACGAAGGTCGATCGTGTTACGCAACCCTTCACCAAATCCTGTCATGTCCCAGATGCGCCCATCGTGCCCGCCGTCGTTGTGGCAACTGGCACAGGAAATGTAGTCTTCGCGTGAGAGGCGATCATCGTTGGCATCATAGAAGAGCTGTTTCCCTAACAAAACCTGTGAACTCAACTGTTCATTGCCCACCGCATTGTAGACCTCCAATGATCCCACAACATCGGAGCCCTGATCGATCACCGCGCTGATATCGTGAACGCTCACCGTTCGGCTCATGAAATTGTGCACAAACAAGCGCTTCCCATCTTGCGACAGCGCTAGTCCCTGTGGGGCGCGCCCGGCGTCAAAGCGAAAGAGTTCCTGCTTCCCATACGCGTCTACCACGGCCACTTCACGACTCCCCTCAAGAGCCACAAAGACGTAGAGGCCATTGGGGCCAAAGATCGCCGTGCTCGGAACTGCGGCGTCATCGTGATCGATCCGGCCTTCCGCATCCTCCATTTCGGCCACCAAATCGAGCCGCGAAGTCACAGCCCTCACCGAATTCTCATGCGTCAATCCCCGTCCGTCACGCAAGGTGCCGCGCAAGACATTGTCCTGTTTGGAGGCCACCCATGCCATGTCTCCAGCGGGCGAGAGCGCTGCCGGTCCAAGGTAGTTCGGGATCCCGCGACCACCGCCGCCGGAGTCCGGTTCGTCGCTATGCGCAAGCGTGATCGTCTTGAGCACGTCCAAGGGCGCCGTTCCTAGCACCATCACATCGCCACCTCCATTTGCCACCTCGGGAAACGCGGTGGCTTCGCCCGGCAAGCGCGGGGTAATGAATCGTGACACATACACTTTGGAACCATCGCTCGAAACGGAGAGGTGTCGCGGGGTGGTTCCTACCGAAACAAGGCCTAACTCTGTCCCACTCGCGTCCAACTGTAGCACTTGACCTAACATTTCCAAGGCCACGTAAGCCCGCGTCCCTTGAGGATCGAAGGCGATCCCATGCGGTTGTGAGCCGCGAGGCAAGAGAAGGTCTGGGAGTCGCGTCAAATCACTCGTTTGGATACGTACAAGAGTCGCATCCGCCTTGACCGTCACCCACACGGTGCCTGAGACCGCGTGCCAGGCAAGGCTGCGTGGGCTGGCGCCGACGGCGATCTCTGCCACCTTCGCGTGCGTCACCGCATCAAAGACACTCACCGTATCATTGTCAGGATTCACATTCCACACCCGGTCATTTCCTCCATCGCGTGATTCGTAGATCACGCTCTGAGAAAGGGTGGGACGCTCTGCCAGGAGTTCTGGATAGACATTCTGGACAAAGGCTGTGGACACTTCCGCGCCGGAATCGTCCGTGGCCGTGAATCGGACCAGGAAACGGCCTGGATACTCGTAAGTATGGCTAAACGTTGGCGACGACGACCAGGCGCTATCGCCACTGCCATCACCTACATTCCAACGGTACCGCGGATTGGTTCCACCACTGGGCGATGCCGTGAAGGTGATCGCAACACCCAAGGCCGAGGCACTAGGAATCATGTCAGGAACAGAAAGCTCTGGATTGACCGTCCAGGCGAAGCTCATGGTGCCCGTCTGTTGCCCGTCACTGGCACTCACCCCTACTTGGAAGACGCCCACCTCATTGAGGGTGCCTGAAATGGCACCCGTGGCGGCATCCAGTGTGAGCCCCCCGGGCAATCCGCTCGCCGCGAAAGTGACAGGATCGCTATCGGCATCTGTGGCACTCAAGTTGACGTCCACGGTTTGCCCGATCGTGTGGGCCTGGTCCGCAAGGGCAGCGATCTCTGGCGCGCGGTTGGGCTGATAGGGTGAAAGGTAGTCACCCACCATCACGCTCAACCCAGCATCACCCGGAATCTGCCAGGCAAGATTGACGTGATCCCCACCCGTTCCCTGTTTGTGCAGGATCTCGAGGTAGTAACGTTGTCCTCCCACCAGGGCAATCTCCGCCGATTGTTGTTCTGGAAACTTCGTCCACTCATTCACACCAGACCAGGAAGGGACCGAGGCCACTTCCGCACTATTGTTAGGACTAGCATCCGTGCTCAAGAGAAGGCGCCCTTCGTCATCGCTGCTCAGCCAGAAGCGGTAGGATCCCGTCACGGGCGCGTGCACGTAGCCGCGGAATCGGCTGCCATAGTTGGTAGCTGAATTCACACCCACTGGAAAACTGGAGACCAGCTCGGAGCCCGTCGGGTTGAAGGGATAATCCCCATTTCCTAACAGGTCAGCCAGGGTCGAACCCGTCACGCCCGACCACCATTCACGCAGAATGGTGCCATCCCCTTGTCCTGGCAAACGCACCACCCATTGAAAGGCAGCCGAAGCCGTGAGGCCATTCTGATCCTCGACGGTGACGCTGGGCGTGAAGATCCCTTCCCCGGCAAACGTTCCCGTGATCTGTCCGGTGGACGGCTGGATTCCAACTCCGGCAGGCAGCCCTTGGGCAGAGAATGTTAGGGTCGATGACGCTGGAGCCGTCACCGGGACTGTCAGCGCTACGGCTTGCCCCACGGTGTCCACGCGATCTGCAAGTGATCCTATTTGGGGACCGCCTGTGGTGAGTCGCAGAAAGACCTCTTCAGCATTGCCATCCGCGGCCCAGATCCGTCTTGCGGGAGATCCCACTGGCATGCCCACCACTCCACTGGGAATGCCCCCATAGTCGGTTGCCGACGCCCAAGCGCCATCATTGAAACCCGGCTGATTCCACTCACTCGGCGCGGAGGTTGCCACTTTCCAGGAGGCATCGGTGACCACCCGCTCCCCTGCAATCATGAAATCGCCCAGTGCAAAGAAGCCGCCCCCTGTGTTGCAGGCACGGATGGCCAGCACGGTGCTCGCACCCGTCTCAAAACTGACTTGTGAGACCTGATTCCATTCCGTCCCGATACTCACAAGATCCCCATTCACATACAATTCAAAGACATCATCGACGGCGACCGCTGCAGAGCCTGACGGATTCTCAAAGCGCAGATTCTTCTGAGGAATGATCTGTTTGGGCGTTCCCGGTCCCGACCATCGCAATTCGGCGACAGCACCACTCGCCCTCTCGTAAAACTCCATGCGCAAAGGCACGGGCACGCCAGCAGTGAGCGCAATGCTTCCACTGTTCTCCGTCGGCGCGTGATCGGTCCAGTTGCTCACCAAGGACTGGTTGTTCACCCACAAGCGCACGCCATCATCTGACTTGGTGTAGAAGGTGAAGGTGCCCGTGTAATCTGGGACGACCCACCCATCCCAGCGGATCGAGAAATTGTCATTGCCAACTTCGGCGGCATCTGGCCCGAGTGTCCCATAGTTGTAGTCGATCCGGTGATCCACGCGTTCGAGTTGCTTGTTAGCCAAGGAAACACCGTTGTGATAGTCAGCTTCCAATCCAGCACTGGGGCTCGTTCCCGCCTTGGTCACTTGAACGATCTTCGCCTTGGAGTGCACGCCGTTGGCATCGAGGCCAAAGATCATCCAGTACCCTGGGACCATCACATTCACATTGGGATGCGCCACCAGTTGGTAAGTCCCGGTCGACGTCTCGGAGAATGGCAGACGCAGATACCGCTGATCCGTGGACAAGCCGTGCGTTGTGGCGAGGAGTCGAATAGCGGCGAACTTCTTCAAATTAGCAGTGCCTTCGATCTCGAAAACGGAACCACACGACACCACTTCAGGCGCAGTGTTGAGCACGGGACGGTTCGCCAACTGGCCACTCGCATTGTAGAGGGAAGGCGGCGTGAAGATTTCGCCATTCTGTTGGTTAGGATTGGGATAACCATTCCCACCTGCAAAGACGCGCCCATCGGCTAACAAAAGCCCCACGGAATGGTAATTGCGAGGCCGCGCCATGTCTGCCACTTCACGCCATGTATTGGTGCGAGGATTCCAGATCTCGGGTGTCAGGATGGTTCCCTCATCGTTGAACTTCTTGCCTGAGGTGTTCCCACCCACGATCATGACTTCCCCGCTGGGAAGGACCACAGCATTGGAGAAGCGTCGCGGATAGCGCATCGACGCCACCTGTTGTACCGTGGGAGGGTTGGTATTGAGATCTACCGTGTAGGCTTTGTTCGTGCTGCCTCCACTGGTGGTCGCCGCTCCTCCGGCAATCAGGATCTTGCCAGAGTCATACATGGTGACGCCAGCGTGCTTAGGATAGTGATTGCTCGGCACATTCAGGCCAGCAGAAGTGCGCGATCCATTGCCGTCAGGATCCACCCAGTGCATGGTTTCGGTAGGACCAAAGTGAAAGAGCTTTCCGTTAGGGGCCACAAACACATACGGCCACCAACGGGATTCGAATCCCGCGGCACCTGAGACGGGCTGCCAATTGATTCCCGTGAGCTTACGCCAGGTTTGGGTTGTGTCAGAGAAACGCTCCGCCGTGTTCTCGCCACCACTGCCAGCCACCGTGAAGACATCGCCATCCGGTAAGGCCACCGAGGTCGTGTACCAACGACGATCCTCCATGTCATCGACCCGCTTCCATTCATTCGATCGGAAATCGAACACACTGCTATGCTCGATGGTATACCGCCCTCCTACCGTTTGCACCATCCCATCGGCACGCATGACGAGATGCGCGCAGAACATTTCGTGATTGAGATAGAGGCTTTCGTCAAAGCGATTCGTTTCGGGATCGTAGATGGTCCAGTAAGTCTGCGTCTTGGTGCCGGGCCACGACCCGCGCTCCTGGCCGGAGAATGTGAGGATCTTGCCATTGGGAAGACTGGCGGCCGAGACGGGCACATGCGGCCAGTTGATGACACCACTCCAGCGCCCATCCTGGTCAGATGCCCCGGGCTCAGCCGGGGTGCCCGTGAATCCAGGCAAAAGCGCGGCCGCGTCTGCCCAGAAGGCATCATCATCATCGTGATTCTCACCCGCCCAGAGAGCGTTGAGACAGACAAATGGTAGGATCAGGAATCGTGTGCGGCGAGCCATCATGGCGAATGTTGGGTGTTAAGCGTGGTGAAAGCGTGTGGTGCGGTTTGCAGAAAGCGTTCGTCTGTGAGGGTGTGCAGGAAGGCGATCAAGGCAGCGCGGTCGTCGGCGCTCAGTTCGAGCCCCAGTTCAGGATGCTTGGCCAAGTTTGGATCCAAGGTTTCGGAGCGCTTCACCCCTTGAGCGTAGTGATCGATCACCTCTTCCAACGTCGCAAAGCGCCCATCGTGCATGTAGGGCCCTGTCACGGCCACATTGCGCAAAGAAGGCGTGGCGAATTTCCCCTCGTCTGCCGCCTCTCCTGTCACTTTCCCTAATCCGATATCCTCGAATGAGGCGTCGAGCCCATTGTTGGCAAAGCCATGGTTGGTGAAGAGGTTTCCACTGTGGCAATGGAAACAATCGGCCCCGTAGAGTCCATTCTTGGGATCGTATTCCGTGACGAATAGCTGCAGACCGCGTTGCTCTTGTGGCGTCAGTCTCTCTTCACCGCGAGCGGCTCGATCGAATTTCGCCTCCTGGCTGACCAGCGTGAGGAGAAATTGCTCCAGCGCCTTGGCGAGACTCTCCGGAGTGATCGCGCGGCTACCGAAGGCCGCGGCAAACATGGCAGGATAGTGATCGTCTTGGCCTAACTGAGTCATCACCACTTCAAGAGAGGCATTCATTTCCAAGGGGTCTTGGATCGGGTGCAAGACTTGATCCCTGAGAGTGGATACTCGTCCGTCCCAGAAGAAGCGCTGTTTCCAGGCGAGATTGAACAACGGCATGGCATTGCGCTTCCCCTCGTGCCCTTCCACACCCACACTGAGTTGTTTGTCAGGATCGGTAAAGGCATGCGAGCGCTGATGACAACTCGCGCAGGACTGCTCGTGCCCCTTGGACAATCGCACATCGTGGAACAGGCGCTCTCCTAACTGCACGCCTTCGCGCGTGAGAGGATTGTCCGCAGGCAGCGCTACGGTTGGAAAGCGCTTCGTGATGCGTAATAGGTGAGGGCTTCCATAAGCAGGAACGGCTTGCTCCAGGGACTCCATCTCATGATAGCGATCGGATCGTGCTTCTCGAAAAGCGAAGGCCGCGCGAAGAGCCGTGGTCAGTTTCTCTGGGATCGGGTCGCCCTCACGCGAATGCGTTGAGTTGCCATCCCGATCAAAGTCAAAGGCGATTAGTTTCCCTACATCCATGGAAAGATCGATCGAGCGATGCCCCGGCAAGGTGACTTGCAAAGGCACCACGACTTCAACGGCATTTCTCGCATTCGCTAAATGATAGGAATATCCTAACATGCCTCCTTTGCGAGACTGATACCGCCCTTCAGCCGCGAGGTAGATGTAGCCACCTTGCCATCCCCAATGCAGCCCATTGACTTCAGGATGCAGGGCATGGTCCGGTGGATAGCCATTGGGATCGCTGGCATCCACTTCTGCGGGCAGCCCGATGGTGAACCGGACGGCGTCATAGGTACCCTTGGGAGGTTTTCCCAAAGTAACCGTATCGCGCCCCTGCCGCGCACTGACATAGCCATAACGGTCACCAGCCTCAACCCAGTCTCCCGTGTCCGCACGGCGCAGCGCAAACTGGGACAAGAGATAGTCGAGCCGATGGAGGGCAACTCGCTGACCCGCGGCGTTGGCCAATCGAAACTCATCGAAGGTGAGCGGGTCTTCGCCTACCAGATGGATGAGTCGCAGTTGCACCTCCCCACGGCTCCCCAAGGGGGCCAAGCAGCAGAGGACAAGCAGTAGGAAGCGCACGCGTTTGCATACTTTCTCTCCGTATAATTTCCATACTTTTAGACTCTTTCAACGCTAGTATTCGCAGAAATTATAATGGAGATCCAAACCATCCGGCTTCCCATCGTGATGGCGTCGGGCACTTGCGTCTTCCTCCGTAGCCGCCGTAGTAGAGGCATGGTCTACCTCGACAACAATGCCACCACGCGCATCCATCCCGACGTCTTGGATGCCATGATGCCCTATCTCACCGACGCCTATGCGAATCCGTCCAGCGGCTATGGCTTGTCACGCCAGGTGAAGAAGGCAGTCGATCACGCACGCGAGCAAGTTGCGGGATTGCTGGGGGCGCATCCGGAAGAGATCATCTTCACGAGTGGCGGGACAGAGGCGGACAACACGGCCATCGCCTCTTGCACGGCGTGCCTTCCGGATCGCAAACACCTCGTAGGAAGCACCGTGGAGCATCCTGCCGTGCGCCAATTCTATGAGATGCTGGAGCGCGAGAACGGGTATCGGACGACTTATGTTCCCGTCGACGCCGACGGCATGCTCGATGAGGACGCGCTCGACGCCGCGGTTGTGCCGGGAGAGACGGCTCTCGTCTCTCTCATGTGGGCCAACAATGAGACAGGCGTGCTCTTTCCCATACCCGAACTCGTAGCTCGACTGGAAGGCAAAGGTGTCTTTGTCCATACGGACGCCGTGCAGGCGGTGGGAAAGACGCCAATCAATGTGCGTGAAGCCGGGGTTCATTTCCTAGCCCTTTCCGGCCACAAATTCCATGGGCCCAAAGGCGTGGGCGCGCTTTATGCCAGTTCGAAAGTGCGCCTGAAGCCTCGCGTGATCGGTGGCGCCCAAGAACAGAAGCGGCGCGGCGGCACAGAGAATGTTGCGAGTATCATTGGACTCGGAAAAGCGGCTGAATTGATGCAATCGAAATTGGTCAACCATGATCACCTCAAGCTCGGGGACATGCGCGATGCTTTCGAAAAGTCTCTACGAGAACGGCTAGGAGGCGTGATGATCAATGGGCACCCCAAACACCGACTCACCAATACGGCCAATCTTGCATTTCAAGGGATCGATGCCGCCGCCCTGCTGATCCTATTGGACGAAGCGGGCATTTGTGCGTCTGCCGGATCCGCCTGTCACACCGGAGCCGTTCATATGTCGCCTGTTCTGGAAGCGATGGGCTTCGATCGCGAGCGTGCCAATGGAACCTTGAGACTCTCGCTATCGGGACTCACCACCCATGAGGAGCTAGAGCGCGCGGTGGAAGGGATCGTGCAAGGCGTTGAGAAACTGCGCGCCTTGCGAAGCGGCCCCCAGGTGACGGTGCATTCCTCGTGAATGCTCCCTTCCCAAGACTACCTCACTTGATCACGACAAGGCGATAGAACCGCCTGACCACGTTCCCAATCTCAGGATCTAGCAGGGTCTTGATTTGATCATTGAGAAGGCCATCACCGAGCGGCTTCCAATCGGGATTGAGCAAATCAGGAGACGCCTCGATCCGCACTTTCTGATCTGGAACAGGATCCCATTCCAAATTGAGAGTAGATGCTCCAATCAACTCGAAATCAATATCCGGCACTGCCCGTGCCACCCGAAAGCCCAAGTCCCGCCGGATCAAGACAGGAAAGCCAATAAACCGATAACTGCTGCTCAGTTGAAAGTCGCGCAGCTTCCAACTGGCACCACGCATCACGCGCTGCTCCGTGCCAGCGACGGATTCGATCCATTCCTGCATGTTGGCGGTCATATTCGCGGCCCCATAACCACTGAGACTCCCACCACTCCCAACGGTCGTCGCCATCCCCTGGCGCTCGGTATCATCCAACTGCCCATCATTATCGAGATCCCAGACCGCCGTTCCCAGGGCGAGTCGCGGCTCGTCGTCGGTATCATCGAACGTCGCCACATTCAGACCAGGGTTGTCGACATTCCCGTCCATATCGGCCGTCGCTGCTGTCGGCACCGTATTGGACCCTGTCGCGTAACGGCGATACTTCGCAATGCTCGATTGATAATAGGCGGCTTTGAACCATTCGTCCTCATTCGGTAAGAAATACTTGGCACCAGGCGAGCGCCGAACGGTGTTGAGGGTGATGGCTCCCGAATCCGTGAGATCGTAAGCGCCGTCTTCGGTGGTTTCGGGACTCATGTCGCGATCGGCGGGCGTGGGACGGCCGTTGTGGAGCCAATTACAGAATCGCAGCGCGGCCCAGAAGGACACCCAATTGACGGGCTTATTCCCCATATCTTCTTTCACCGAGTAAGTGAACGGTGGATTGCTTCCATGGCGCTCGATGCCCCCAGTCAGCGAAGCCATCATTTGGGGGACATACACGACGCGATCTTCATCGTTTCCACCAATCGCGTTCAGAAAAGCCACATACTGATCATTCGTCACCTCGAACTTACCCATTTGAAAAGCCCGATCCACGCGCCCCACGACAGGAGGCTGCCCAATGCCGGTATTCGTCACGGGCGTGTTCCCCGGACTGCCCACGGTGACGAACTCCATAAACTCCGCCGCCTGAATAAAGACCATTAGGAAACGCTGCTTCGCGTCTGAAGACAAAGGATGATCAATATCCCCCACCGTGAACTCGTCGCCATCCTCTGACAGAAGCCCCTGCCGACTCGAAAAGGCACCGTTCGCCTCTCTGCGAAAGAGTAGTTGGCCACTCTCAAGATCACCAACGCTGTCCGCTCCCCTCACAAAGTAGACGAGGTCCTCGGCATCAGGTTGAATGGGAAACGTCACCGTGAGGTAATCCTCGCCGTCATGTTCCTGCACGGCGCCGTCCATGGGGCAGGGATCATATTTCTGAGGATCGGTGCCCATGGCATACTCTCTCAAATTGGTGAGGGTATCCTCATCTGGATCTTCCAGCATTTGCGCGATGGGTAAATCCGCGTCGCCAAACTCATCTTCCGCCCACTCCTCGTAGGTCAAGGCCCATGAAGTCGATAAAGCCATTAAACTGGCTAGACTAACTCTAAGGCAAATTATGGCTACTGGATGCTTTTGTGGTGAGCACCGGTACATGAAACGACAGTTGGTTTGGGGTAGATGAATAGAAGGGGTTGTCACATCGCACTTCGTGGTCGACTAGGGGGAGTCAACTCGTGCTGATCACTGAAATAAGAGGCAGAAGGTAGGGAGATTTGCAAGGCGAATTAGCTTTCTCAACGAAACGTTCGCGACCGAACTTCTCGCTGGATGCCCCTGGCCGTCAGTTGACGACTCAACCCCAATGACACAACAGTTAAGAAATGTTAGCATTCATACTCAACCCCCGGCGCCTGTGGATGGCGCTCCTTGCCCTTGCGCTTTTCCCATGGAGCGCCATGGCCACCACGACTCTCGGATCGGGATCCGACTGGACACACTTCCGCTGGTTTGGAAGCACGGGAAGCTTCGACGCACTCGAAGGCCCATTCAACTTTGAAGTACCCTCCGGTTCCTTTGGCGTGCTTCAAATCACGGATGCCTTTGACATCGGTGACACCTTTTCCCTCTCCGACGGCTCCACGGTCTACGGGACGACCTCCACGCCCATCCCTGGAATTGAGTTTACCCGAGATCCTGATGTGGCCTTCGCTGATGACCGCTGGAGTTCGGGCGAATTCGAATTCGCCGAAGGCATCTTTTCCGTGCAGGTGGAGGCGGTGACCGATACCAATCAGGGTGGCGGTTATGTCAGACTCCAACTCCATCCCCTCCTGGAGATCACCTGGGATGACCCGGGCACCATCACTTATGGAACCCCCCTTGACGCGAGTCATCTGGATGCCTCTGTGCCCCTCGGATCGGACGGCACCCTGATCTATGATCCTCCTCTGGGCACGATCTTGGGCGCGGGGCAGAATCAAATGCTCGGCGTGACATTCGACCCCAACGACCCTGGTGAGCCAGAGGTCACCACCTCTGTCACCATCGATGTCTTGAAAGCGCCTCTCCAAATTGTCGCTGATTCTCATGAACGTGCCTACGGAGAGGTGAACCCCGTTCTTACAGCGCACTTCATCGGTTTCGTGAACAATGAAGGCCCTGCCGACCTCGATAACGGGGTCTCCGTGTCCACCCTAGCCAACACACAAAGCCCTCCGGGATCCTACACCGTTGAGCCTCATAGCGCGACGAGCTCTAACTATGACATCACCTTCGTCAACGGGACAATCACGGTAACCGGCGGCCCTCAGGTGCCCATGATCGATTGGACGACGCCGGAGCCCATCACCTATGGCACGCCTTTGAGCGACTCCCAATTGAGTGCGACAGCTGCGAGCGGAGCGTCGGGCACCTTCGCCTTCACCCCACCCCTCGGCACGGTGTTAGGCGCTGGTCAACACACCCTGGAGGTCACCTTCACCCCAGACGACCCCAATGCCTATCAATCGGCCACCCAATCCGTGACCCTGACCGTCTTTCCCGCCCCTCTGACGATCCAGGCCAACGCGGCTTCACGATTTGTGGGAGATTCCAACCCGCCGTTCACCGCTAGCTACCTGGGATTCGTCAATGGCGATGGTCCCGAAAGTCTTCAGACCAGTCCCAGCTTTGCCACGACTGCCAACGCAAGTAGTGGACCTGGCGAATACCCTATCGTGGCCAGCGGTGCCAGTGCCGCCAACTACAGCTTCTCTTACATCGATGGCCTCCTCACAGTGCTCGCGCCCACGGGGCCGCGCATTCTCTGGACACCACCCGCTCCGATCACTTATGGCACTCCCCTGACAGAGGCCCAACTCAATGCCACACTCAGTGAGACCGTGCCGGGCAGCTTTATCTACACTCCGAGTGCGGATACCTTACTCAACGCAGGCACCCACTTGCTTTCCGTCACATTCTTCACCGAGGACCCTAGCAATGGCCTCAACGAAACCACCAAGACAGTGACCCTCACGGTAGAGAAAGCCCCTCTCATCATTCGCGCGGATGACAAGCAGGGCTTGCCATCTGGCGACCAGCCCGTGATCGTTCCCATCGAGTTTGTGCTCGTGGGCGATCCTGACAATCTCCCCGAAATTCGACGAGACCCCTTTGGACGCGACATTTCCTATGGCAGTGTCGCTCATGCCTTCGAAATCGGAAAACACGAGATCACCAATGAGATCTACGCGCAGTTCCTCAATGCGGTCGCGAAAGACGATCCCGATCTCAGCGCGCGATTCACAGTGCAAGAACCTCTCTACACGATTGCGATGGGCGATTCGACGCGTGGCGGGATCGTGCAGTTAGGCGAGGCGCCAAACTACCGCTACGAGACGAAGCCATTGATGGCGGACAAACCAGTGGCTTTTGTGAGTTTCCTAGATGTCTGCCGTTTCTGCAACTGGCTCCACAATGGCATGCCAGAGGGCCCGCGCAGCGCCGAGACGACCGAAGCAGGAGCGTATGATTTGCGCGACGAAGAAGCCGTTCTGGCGAATGGTATCATTCGAGAGCCCGGGGCGCGCTACTTTGTGCCGAGCCAGGATGAGTGGTACAAAGCAGCCTTCTACGATCCCGAGAAGTCCAATGGGAACCCCGGCTATTGGCGCTACGCCACCCAGTCGGACACCGCTCCCGAGCCCGCTCTCGCCGACGCTTCTGGCAATGTGACTAACAACACTGCCAACGTGGCAAACTTCGGCCGGAACGCCGATTGGGATGTGACCCAGGACGGGGTGATCGATAACATTCCCACCTCATTCGCCCTTGGCCCCGAGGATGGACTCTATACCACCGTCGGCAGTGCTGGACCCGACAGCGCCTCCCACTACGGTGCCTTCGGCATGGCGGGCAACGCCTCCGAATGGACGGAACACGCCCTCACCGATTGGGCCCGAATCATCCGCGGTGGCAACTGGAATGGCCCCGAGAATTTCCTCGCGAGCAACTACGAGTTCGCTCTCTCGCCCTCGACAGAGGTCCAGGATGTTGGTTTCCGAGTCGCTCGGATGCCTCTCGACATGCCCATCTGGGATCTGCCTGAACTCACCGTGAGTTACGAAGGGTTCGTCAATGGTGACACAGCCGATGTCCTGACCATGGCCCCATCGCCTACCACGATAGCAACGGGGAACAGCCTTGCTGGCGCCTACGCCATCGTCGTGAGCGGGGCCATGGCTGCCAACTACGACATCACCTATGAAGAGGGCACCCTCACCTTGGCTCCTGCCGTGCCGCCGACGATCACCCCAGTCGACATGGGCGAACTCATCTATGGCACGCCTCTCTCGACAGACGTTCTCCCCGTCACGGCGTCGATCGACGACGTGGCCGTAGAGGGTGTCTTCACCTATGAGCCAGACTTGGGAACGATCCTGGCCGTGGGTGATCATGACATTGTAGCGACATTCACTCCAACTGACCTGACGCAGTATACGATGGCCAGTCTCACACAAAGTGTGAGCATTCAGCCCGCGCCCTTGACCATTCGTGTTGCCGATGCGGAGCGCGCGTTTGACGCTCCCAATCCGGAGTTCACCTTCACCTTTGAGGGATTCGTCAATGATGAAGACAGCACGATTCTTGACACCCCTCCTACCGCCACGACGGAAGCCACTCAAGAGAGCGCTCCTGGCACGTATCCCATCACGGCATCGGGAGCCGAAGCCGCAAACTACGTGATCACCTACGAGAACGGTTCGCTCACCATTCTAGAGCCAATCCTCTCAGAGTTGCCAAAGATCCAGATCCGGCCATTTGGCGATGGACAAGTTCAAGTCTTCTGGAATGAGACCGCTCAGGTGCGTCTGGTACGCTCGACCAATCTGATCGATTGGGAGCTTGTCAGTGGCGAGGCTTCCACTCTTCAGGGCGTGACGGTGCAGACCCTACCCAAGACGGGTAATATCTATTTCTACCGTTTGGAACGCATCGGGGGCTAGCAGAGCCTCACACGGTTCGAGCCGTGACCCACTTCCCAACCTGTTTGACCGTCGCCATGGTGAATCCCGCCGTGGCGGCGGCCGCCAGGGTTTCTTCGGCTTGTTCCGCAAGGATTCCCGAGATGAGCAACGTTCCCTCTGGATGCAGGGCACGACGGATCTTGGGAAAACAAGCGATGAGGATTTCCGAGAACATATTGGCCGTGATCACATCCCAGCTGGGACCTTCCGGATCCCAAGTGAGGACGTCTTGATTGGCTATCTGCACGTCCGAGGCAGACCATCCATTCTCTCTCACATTGCGCTCAGCGACGGGAACGGCCAAGGGATCGTTCTCCCAGCCCAAGACGCGCTGCGCCCCCAAGTGCTTCGCGGCAATGGCCAAGACCCCGGTTCCAGTGCCAAGGTCTAACATCTCCCACGGCGTTCCCTGGCGTTCCCGAGCCACATCGACCAGGAACCTCAGACAGGTGGACGTCGTCTCGTGTTCCCCCGTTCCAAAGGCTAGCTCAGGCGGGATCGATAGGATGCATCGACCGGGATACTCCTCTTGCAGTGCCGCGCGGTCGGCGGGCTCACGATGCGAGGTCACTATGATCTCGTCGCGAATCTTGACGAGGATTGGGCCAGGACTTCCCTGCGCGATCCAGCTCTCCTTAGCCAATTCTTCGATCGCTCCGCCATAACGTTTATGAAGCGTCTCTGCTAAGGCCACCTCTTCTGCGTAAACCTGTAACTTGAGGGAACGCTGACCCACCACCTGAGCGATCGCGTATCGGCCCTCAGCCTCCATCTCCATACGCGTTTCCCAAAGAGCTTCCTCATCAGGCGCGATTCGTTTCGTCCACACGTGCATCATGCTCCACGTCACGCACACGCCGAGCGCAACCGCAACCGCACAATTTCTCCGTTAGCTTCGCCCCGTCCCGTGTTACCATAGTGCCCATGACTCGACTGCCGTGGCTGCTCTCCATGATCTGGATACCCTTGGCGACCGCTGAGGTGGTGATTCACGAAATCCACTATCATCCAGAGGAACGCGGACAACCGTTAGAGTTTATCGAACTCTACAACCATGGCGATGAATCCGTTGATCTGTCTGCATGGCAATTGACCGAGGCCATCAACTTCACGTTTCCCGCCGGAACCCTCCTGGCTCCACACGCTTACCTCATCGTTGCCCAGGATCCTACGCGCTATCAGCATCTCGATGTTATCGTGTTAGGACCATGGACAGGCAAGCTGGATAATGATGGTGAAGCCATTATCCTGACAGATCCGCAGGGTCGTGAGCGGGATGTGGTCGACTATGGCGTCGGATTTCCCTGGCCGTGCTTGGCTGACGGAGGTGGCGCCTCCATGGGACTGATCCACCCAACCCTGGACAACGATCTGGGAGGGTCGTGGCGCGCCTCGTTGCCAAGAATCCGCTTATCCCGAGACCCTGTCACTTTCCTTGCGCCGCAAGACCCGCACTGGCGCTATTTCAAAGGGTTCCGCGAGCCACCCCGCGAGTGGAAATCCCGCGAGTTTGACCATCGCCATTGGGCCAAGGGGCAAACACCGATTGGCTATGCGGATGGCGATGATCGCACCGTCCTCACGGACATGTTAGGCAATTACACCACCGTCTTCATGCGGCATCATGTCGACATTGCCGCCGATCATCCGCTTGATCGCCCAATCACCCTTCGTGTCTATTCTGATGATGGTGCGATCGTATGGATCAATGGCAGGGAAGTGGCTCGCCTCCGGGTTCCCGCTCACGAATCGAGTCACCGTGCCCAGACCACTCGCAATCACGAAGCCGCTTGGGAAGAGATCGTGCTTTCTCAACCACAGCAATTCCTCCAGAATGGAGACAATTTGATTGCGGTTCTCGGCGTGAATGGCAATCCCACCAGCTCTGACTTCTCCATCGATGTGGCGCTTGCGGAGACCCGCGGCGATCTACAGCTCCCCAGCCCGACTCCCGGCCAACCCAACCACACTTTCGACCCTACTCCTCCCCCACAAATTCGCCAAGTGGATCACGAACCCAAGCGCGTGCGATCCGGCCAGTCCGTTCGCATTTCTGCTAAAGTGACCGATCCTGATGGCGTTGCTGCCGTGATGTTAGAATGGCAAGCGGTTCGACCCGGCGACTATATAGCCCTCACAGATGCGCGCTATGCCGAGGAATGGACGACGCTACCCATGCGCGGAGAGAGGGACATCTATTCCATCGACCTCCCCGGAGAGCATCACCGTCATCGCCACCTCTATCGCTATCGCCTCGTCGCCCAAGATCGCTTGGGAGAAGAAGTGCGCGTGCCCTATGCAAACGATGATCCCCAGCCAAACTTCGCCTATTACGTGAACGATGGCCCAACCCCGTGGACCGGCGCCAACATTCCTGGCAGAACACCCAAGAAGACTTTCAGCGCTACCTTGATGGAAGGCGTGCCCAACCTGACTCTGATCGCCCAGGATGAAGCCGTGGAGAACTCTCAATATGGCTATCGCTACAACGAGCAGTTTCTCCCTGGAACACTTGTTGTGGACGACCATGTCTACGATCACATCCGCTTTCGCAATCGCGGTGAAACCACCACCTACATGGTCGGTAAGAACAAGTGGCGATTGAACTTCAACCGCACGCATGAGTTCCGCCCCAGCCCTTTGGATGGTGGCCCAAAAGCCCGACGGTGGAAACGGCTCAATCTCAACCCTGGGACGGCTCCCTATCATCCTCATTTCCGTGGCAACGCCGCCTTAAACGAGCGCCTGGCGTTTCGACTCTATCAATTAGCCGGAATCCCGGCCCCCGATACCGCCCACGTGCTCTGGCGAGTAGTCGATGCGCCTGAGGAAACAACGCCTGATCAGTATTCGGGTGATCTCTGGGGGCTCTACATGGCCTTTGAAGCGATCGATGGATTTCTGCTAGACAATCACGATCTCCCCGATGGCGAATTGCACCGGATCTCACAAAGTGGTAATTCTGTCGAACGCGCAGCCATCGTGCCAGCACCTCCTGGCCTGACATTTCCCGAATTCTGGCAATCGCTTCACCGCTCGCAATCTCAATCATGGTGGGCACAAGCCATCGATCTAGACTACTACTATCGCTACCACGCCCTAAGCATTGCCACCGCACGAGGCGATCAGAAACTCAACCACAATCACTTCCTCTACCGCCACCCAGTCGACGGTTGGCGCCCCCTCCCGTGGGACACCGACCTTTGCTTGCAACCCATCCTCTACGATCCCAATGGCTACCGCTGGCAAACGCTCCTCAAGCATTGTTTGGAACACACCGACTATCAGATCGCTTACGCCAACCAAGCTCGTGAACTCCTCGATCTATTGTTCACTCGCGATCAAATCACTGTGTTAGTTGACGAACTCATCGCTGGGCTGGGCCCGATGGCGGGGCTCAACCTCGCCGAACTCGATCAGTTCCTTTGGAATCATCATCCCCAAACCACTCCCCAGCATCGCGGCACCTATTTCCTCACAAACATCCCTGTGCCCCGCCAACGCGATGGCTATCGCATGCGTCTCGATCCTCCTGGCTTTGCTGGCCGCGTGCGGTATTTCAAGGACTATCTTTGCCAGATGCCTCCCGATCAGCGACAGCCTTGGCTTGGGCTTGGCTACCGCCAGCTCGCTCTGGACAGTCAAGACCCTCACATTCCGTCGACACCAGTGATCCAGCGCCTCGGACAGGACAGCTCGCTGACCTTTCGTTGTGGCCCCTATCACGACCCTCAAGGCGCCGACACCTTTGGGGGAATGCGCTGGCGGATCGGAGAGATCGATCACCCAGGAATCGCTAGCCACGTCGCGGGCGACGCCAATCGCTATGAAGTGGAAACGGTTTGGGAAAGCCCAATCCTCACATCGTTCGAAAGCGACATCGACATCCATGCCATTCCCCTCCATCCTGGCCGGACCTACCGCCTCCGCGCACGCTTCAGTGATGACTCAGGACGCTGGAGCCACTGGTCCGAACCCATCACCTTCATCGCTCCTGAACCGGAGGCATCGCCCTATCAAAAATGCCTTGCCATCACGGAAATCATGTATCATCCCAAAGACGGCCCGCACGCCGCAGAGTACATTGAACTCACCAACATCGGGAAAAGTCCTCTTGATCTCCGCCCGCTCGCCTTCTCAGAAGGCATTCACTATCATTTCAGCGAAGCAACCCTCACACAACTGCAGCCAGGACAGCGCATCGTCATCACCAATGATCGGGCACGATTCCTCAATGCCTATCCCAATGCCAAAGAAGCCCTCATCGGCACCTGGACCTCTGGCAAACTCGACAACGGTGGTGAACGCCTCAGCCTCCAAGTCGGAAAGGGCACCCCCTTCCTTCAGATCCGCTATGATGACAGTTTCCCTTGGCCGACGGAAGCCGATGGGCAAGGGCCCAGCCTTGAGAGGAATCCCGACGCCCCGCATGCCGATGTCAACGATGCTTCCCACTGGCGCGCTAGCACCACCGCCGGAGGCACACCCGGTCACTGAAAGCGCCTCGATGGCAACACTCACCCTTCTTTAACTATATTCCATTAAAGGAATTGAATGATGGGCCAGCAATGGCATAGATTCCAGTCATGAATGGCTTTCCCCTCACCCTCTCCGCAGTCCTTGCCTGCCTGATCGCCCCTTGGGTCCCTGCATACGCGCAGGAATCTGCGCCCGAATCCTCCCCGGCCGACAAGCCGAAGCCTGAGGAGATCACCCTCACGGATACCCAGAGGCAACAGTGTGAGAACATCGGCAAAGAGCTTTCAGATCAACTCATGAAGCAACTTTCCACACAGTTGAAAGCGGCGCTGAGTGGCGGCGACCCCGCGGCGGCGTTGACGGTTTGCCAGACCATTGCTCAGCCCCTGACTGCGGCCGTCCACGGGGACAGAGACGGCGTGGACGTTGGACGGACCTCTCTCAAACCGCGAAATGCCAAGAACGCCCCGGACGCGGTCGACACCAAGATCCTTACCGAATGGCAACGAGCTCATGACACCGGTCAATCCCCCACGCCTACGGTCGTCCCTACTGGAGCGCATGCCGCACGCTACTATCGGCCCATCATGATCCAGGCGGTGTGCCTCAACTGCCACGGCCCCACCGAATCCCTCCCGCCATCGGTGCTCAAGGCATTGGAAGAGGCTTATCCAGAAGACAAGGCTCGGGGGTATGCCGAGGGTAATCTCCGCGGCGCCTTTCGAGTGAAGATCGATTTGAATCATGCAGCCGAAGCATCCACACGTGAACCATGAAATCCACCTCACCCTGTGAAGGCACGCCAGCCGCCAATCGCGCCACGTTTGAGGTCATCGCCCAACTCTTTCGCGCCTTTGCAGATGCCACTCGACTTCAGTTGCTCCAATGCCTGCGCGAAGGTCCGAAGAATGTGAGTGAACTTGTCGATGAACTCGGCATGAATCAGGCGAACGTGTCCAAGCACCTGCAGACTCTGTTTGACGCTAACATCGTGACGCGCGAGAAGCGCGGAACCGCCAGCTACTATTCCATTGATGACGAGTTCATCTACCCCCTCTGCGAACTCGTCTGTGATAAACTCAACCGCGATCAGGAACGCCACCATGCGGTTAGTTTCTCGATTTGACCGAGACACCGGCGCTCACTCTGAACGCCCTATCAGAACCGCTACGGCAAGGTCATCTTCCGATCCCTAGCGACTCTCACAGAAGCACCTTTCCCAAGGAAATCAAGCTTTTGGCACAGGAAGGCAGTGCCGAGATTGAGGCAGCCAAGCCCTGATCTCGATCGATACGAATACGACAATGTCGTTTCCAAGCAGGTCCATGATCAAGTGAAGACGGTCGAGCTTCGCCAAGATGATCAGAGGACTGGCGTCACAGACAACAACGCTCACTTGCTTGACACACGTTGCTCTAGCATCTGCAAATCATCTTCAAACTCACAGACGCCATAGTGCAATTCGAGCTGTTCCTTGGGCATCAATGCCAGGAAATCCCAAGTGCTCAGCCCGGCAAGCTCCGCCGCACGCGAAAGCGTGATCCCCTCCGCACGATAAGCTGCCACCGCCCGATCCAGGCGAAGCGCCTAGATCCCCCGCCGGAAATCGACTTGATCAGCGTCGAGCGATCGCACCCCTCCATCTCAGCAAGGGTCTCGATCAAAGCAGCTTCTTCCGCCCCAACCCGCGCAGCAATGGTCGTCGTCGCCATGTTTGCAATATTGCATTCTGTAAATGTAAACACATCGTCAACTCGAGGTCCACTTCATCAGATCTCTCGGATCGTGCAATCTGATGTAAATTTGACATCATTAAATCTGATGGCTTATTTCTATCATGATACGCACACAGATTCAACTTCCCGATGAGCTCTATCAAGAGGCCAAGCGTCTTTGCGAGGAGCGAGAGATGTCCCTCGCAGAACTCGCCCGCCGAGGGATCGAGCACATGGTCACTGTCCTCAATCGTGGGAAGAAAGATGCGCCGTGGCTTCCCCCAACGCCACAAGCGCTGGGTTGGAATGACCTTTCTGAGGAGGAACTCAAGCGATTGGCGCAGGAAGGCAGTGCCGAGCTTGAAGCAGCCAATTCATGATCTCGATCGATACCAATATCCTCTTCCACGCTTTCAACGCCGATTCACCGCTGAATCGTCAGGCCTACGACTGGTTGTCAGCGCAGGGAGTTTCCGAGAAGGTTGCCATCTCAGAATTCGTCCTAGCAGAACTCTACCGGCTCGTTCGCAATCCCATTACCGCGAAGAAAGGAGTGCTGAGCGCAGAAGCTGCTTTCAATCTCATCGAAGCCTATCGGAATCACCCACGCTGGATGCTGATCGGTTTCGCGGCCAACAGCCGCTCGCTTCATGACCGGCTTTGGCGTGAAGCGGGGAAAGGCGACTTTGCCTATCGAAAGCTCTACGATGTGCGCACCGCTCTGACACTACTCGAACACGGTGTGACGGAGTTCGCTACCATGAATACGAAGGACTTCGAGGGGCTCGGGTTTGTAAGCGTATGGAATCCGCTATAAAGCCCCAGAGCCTTGGTCGGCCATCGAAACGGCCAGCGCCGCTTTCCTCAGTGTCGATCCTGACATGACCCTAGGATAGGTGACTCTTGGAATCAGAGGCCAACCGATTGAAACGATCGCCACCTTGTAGGAGACTCCCACCATGACAGCAGTGCTTGCCCAGAACGGTCAGATCGTCATCCCCGAGGCGATCCGAGATCAGATGAACCTAGAGGCTGGTGATCGTTTCGAAGTCGACCTCCTCGATGTCGAGATCGTTCTCCGCCCGCTGCCAAAGGCGCGGAATCAAGGACTCGCAGACATCCTTCTCAACCCTCCAGGGAAGTTGGAGATCTCAGAGCGCGAGGAGCATGAACGCCTGGCCGAGGCCCAAGACGATCTCGATTCGGTCGAAGCCGTCCGTTTGAGCCTGAAGGCAGTCGAGGCCAACGATGTGCGCCCGGCCAACGAAGTCATCGCCGATTAGGAGAATCTCTGAGTCGGTGACCGCATCGACAATCAGCTCCCTTAATAGCTCCTTTGCGCCTCCGCGGCTCTGCACGAGGATTCGTCCTGAGGTGACCAAGAATGGCACCTTCCTCTGCACGACTTCAGCTCAGAGGACTTTGAGTCGATCTATCATTGAAACGAAGAATTCCTGGCTCCAGAGATCCAAGGCATTGGCATCCTTGATGAAAGGGCGCACATCGGATTTGGCTTGTTCAAAGTCGATCGATTCGAAGCGGTCGGTGAGCAGCTCTTGCAAGGCTGTCAGATTCAGTTTCTTCTCAGGATCCCAGTGACCAGTTTGTTCCATGCGTGACTGGAGATGCGCGAGATGACAGGGTGTCTCCCTGCCAAGGTACCAAAGGAGATCGTAGTAATCTCGCCCCTTCACACGATGCTTCCACTTGCGGCATAACAACGCGTGCAGTTTGCCCGCGAAGAGGCATGGAAGCGTGTAAAGCTTGACCTGAAATGGGATGGGAACGAGCAAGGTTTCGACCTTGAACTCGGCACCTGGAGGCGGGTTGGTATCGATTTCCAATTTGATTCGCAACCGCTGAAGTTTGGGTAGCCGATCTCTGAGGTGGTCGGGCGCTCCGACTTGCAAGAGATTGACTTTCGTTTCCTCTTTGATGAACGCGGATTCGATTGCCGTTGAGTTGGATTTCACTTTCCGCTCAACCTCAAAGGTGAATCCAAACGAAATCAGTTCCGTCCGCACAGCGTCGAGATGTGGGGCGAGATCGAACTCAGCGTTAGGGGCGATGAGCGAGAGATCCATGTCTTCCGAGAACCTGGGTAGGGCATAGAAGACCCGTAGCGCGGTGCCCCCATAGAAGGCTGCATGCTCATAGAACTTGGATCGCCAGAGTCCGAGAAGCGCGAGTTCTTGAACGATCTCACGGAGAGCATTCTCGTAGTCTGATAGAGTCGATGGCGTGTAACGCGACAACAGAGAATCTAGCGGATGGGTCATGAGGTGAGGTCTTTGATAGGTTGACGTTGAAGCCATTTCGCAAAGGCGGTCACCGTGTTCCGTCGATAGCACTTTGCGATCTCTTGGACTTCGCTCGCTCGAAGACGCATGACGCCGACCAGCTCTACCCGAAGGTCCTCCTCCAGCAGAGCAGGTATCTCTCTTTGGGCACGGACACCAGGAATTCGTGCGAGCCGGTCGCACAGTGCCTTCTCCGGTGTCGCTAGGAAATAGCTGCCACCAGTCGCTTCTTCAAGAGTCACCCCACAGCTAAAGGCGCGAATATTCAGTGAATGATAGGAATACCGACCGACAGGCGTTTCGAACGACCGCGATCGCTTCGTGGTCATGCTGGTGATCTCGTTCACGCGCTCGGGGATGAGCCCATGATGAGCTAGCGCGGTTTCAAGGCTCACGTAAGACGGTCCATAGATCAGCCCTGCGAGGACCAAAGGGTCCACCAACGCAGAGGCGGCACTTGGCGCTGACGGAATGTAGAGCCCCTTCTTCACCCGGATGATCTCGCCTGCGTCACGGAGCTGACGGAGCTTGTTGCGTGGATAGCGATAGGCGGCCAGCCGATCCATGGCGAGCTGGTAGTCAAAGGGTCTATCTCTCGGAAGATTGTCTGTAATTGCCACTATATGGAAATTTAATCCACATAATGACGATTTCAAGCATCCTTATACTTGTTCAGGTGCTGTGATTAGCAAACATCCTTCTCACTCCTGGTACGTAGAACATCCCAAAGCAGGGAGCACCAAGCTTGCATATCGGCACATGAGCAAGTATGCTTTTATGCATGAGAACGACTGTCGAACTGCCTGACGCGCTCATGGACCGAGTGAAAGCCCGCCTTGCGAAACGTAAGCTGACATTTCGCGCCCTGGTGATCTCTGCTTTGGAGCAGGCATTGCAGGAGGACCCGAAGCCTTTCAAGCTCCGGGACGCATCCGTCGGTGGCGGAACCAGAACGGTGTCCAGCTCAGAGATCAATCACGCCATCAACGAGCAACGAGAGCCGTCGTACAAAGCGTGATCGCGTTAGACACGAACATTCTTGTCCATGCCCACCGCAAGGACGCAAGCCTCCATGACGAGGCGCAAGCTTGCGTTCGTGAGTTGGCCGAAGCGGCTGCTCCATGGTTTATCTGCTACCATAGCCTGATCGAATTCTACGGCATCGCGACCCATGCCAAGATCTGGGAATGCCCATCGACCCCACCTCAGGCGGCCCAACAAATTGCCGCCTGGCGTGAATCTCCCAGCCTTCGTGTCCTAACGGAATCTCCAGAGCACATCGAGGAAGTGATGGCAGTGGCCGAATCCAGCAAAGTGATCGGTCCTATGATTCATGACGCGAGGATCGCTGCCTGTTGCCTCACTCATGGTGTTCGAGAACTCTGGACGATCGATCGTGACTTCAGCCGCTTTCCCCAGATTCAAACGCGCAATCCGCTGATCTAGTCCATCACGACAGCGGCAACGAAACCTACCACGACCTGTCCGACCACGTCCTGATCACCGCCAACCCGCCCGAGAAAGGCTGGGGTCTTTTGATAGATGGATCGTCAATCAGCTTCCTCAATAGCTCCTCTGCGCCTCCGCGGCTCTGCGCGAGGATTCATTGTTTCGTATGCATCTCATGGACGAAGCCGAACGCCAGGAAATGACCCGCAACCTAGTGGTGAACAATCGGGTAGAGATTTCGGGCATGCTAACGCGTTGAAGAATCACAAGCTCTCGGTGGAGCAGTTTCTCGGAGTTAGACAAACCCATTATCTCGGAAAAATGAAGAAATTCCGAGTTAATGGGCAGCCTCGCAAGAAGTCATGCTGCTTACCCTTCGGATTCCTGTTTAAGTGATAGAGTTCGGCCTGCGTTTCGTCAAAGTGAACCTGGGCGATTGGGAATACTACAATTGCTGGATTCCACCTTGGTCGTGGTGTCGACCAAGTTCGGCCGGAAGCCCGAAGTAAATCTAACAAAGTCAGGAAATACCACCCGGACGGCTTTACGTGTTTGATGGCAGGCGCTGGCGTGAAAGCCGGTCAGATCTACGGATCGACCACTAAAAGCGGCAAGCATGCGAACAAGGATGTATTAGATGTCACGGATTTCAATGCATCCATCGCTGGCGCCTCGGGATTGATCCCGGCTTTGAGGAGAACTCGGCAAGTGGTCGCCCCTTTGGATTGGCCAACAAAGGGGAGAGCGCGCAAGGAACTGTTTGGCTGAGAAAGTGGGAAACCAGCTTGCCCATTCGGAGCTGAACAGCGAGGGAGACCGCTGCGAGTGTCCACGTAGATGAGCCCCGAGTACACCGCAGGAGTTCTGGGATGCTCTCCGCGAGGATCGTCACTGATCCGGGTCATCGTATTCGCAGTCTACTGGGATACATTGGCTATCTTGAAGCTCATCTGGTGGTGACTCTTGAGAGGTAGCCGTGTGGGAACGTGATACAAGGGCTGTTGCCCAAGCGCCCAGAATGGGTAATTTACCCAAACTAGGGATTTTAAACAAATGGCAACCATTCCCGCAACAGAAGCTCAAAGCCGCTTTGGAGCATTAATTGACCAGGCAAGGCGTGAGCCTGTGATCATATCGAAGCAAGGCCGGTCGGTCGCAGTCATGCTTTCGATCGAACGATTCACGGAACTCGAAGCTCTAGAAGCAGATTCTCAGAAGGGCCTGAGCGACGAGCACGACGCTGCTCGGAAGAGAGCACTCAAGGCTCTGCGAAAGCCAAAAGCCTTAGGCGGGGAGAGCGTGCAGAGGGAAGAACTTCATGAAGAACGCGTGGGAAGACGGAGTTAGAGAACACCTTCATCGATACAAATGTGCTCGTCTACGCTCATGACACGGATGCTAGCGAGAAACATCAAATCGCGAATCAGCTAGTGACCACCATTTGGGACCAGGGACCTTATCCATTCATTAGCCCGCAAGTACTGAAGGAGTTTTGTAGTGTCCTGCTCGGCAAAGGCTACGACCGAGCCAATGCCTGGGAGATCGTGGAGCCTTACCTCTGGTGGAAGGTGGTTCCTGAAGACGGGGCACTCATTCGTGAAGCTTCGTCGATTCAGGTAAGATACCAGCTCTCTGTTTGGGACGCCTGCATCATTGCTGCCGCTAAATGTTGTGGTGCGACGGTCTTGTGCACCGAAGATCTCAACCATAATCAGGACTACGATGGGCTAACTGTTGAGAATCTCTTCAAAGATCCTTAATTTATATTTATATATTACGGCCTAGAGCCCAAGCAACATCACGCGGCAGTGATGACTAAGCACCAGAGATCCGCCGCGTGTAGACTGCCTCGTTGACCGGCTTTCTCTCCGTTCCCATACCATGATTTGCAAATGAGTTCAGACCGGAAGATAGCCATCACGCTCTCCCAATGGGAGCGGCATCTTATTCTGAAATACGGTTATCCATGGGAATCGCTGAAGGACCAGCTTACCGAGTTTCGGAATCAGAAACGTGATCGAGTGGTTGCGTTCTCCTCGCTTGATCTCGAAATGGTCACTGGCGATCTCAGCCGGACCATCAATCATGGTGAAGCCGATGGCTACGAGGAGGAGCTGGATGCGATTGCGACGATGTTAGAAAACTACGTTAGGTGACCCTCAGTTCGGCTCCTCTGCGCCTCCGGGTCTCTGCGTGAGGCTCTCTTCACCTGCTTGCTTCCTTCTCGCCAACCCTGTAGGCAGGTCTATCGGAGGGTCTCCTATCCCTGAAGTTCATCCAACACGCGTTGATAAAGCGCCACCGAAATTCGAAGATCATGCTGCCCAACGGCATCACGAACCAAGGTTTCTGCTTCTGCACGTGTCAGGATCCCGCGATTGGCAGCGCCCACCAGCAGCCCAAGAAACCCCATCACCGCAATCCCATGCTCCGTAGTCACGCGGCGCATCAGTCTTTCATCGACCAGCAACCAATCGGCCGCGTTTCGTATGCTGTAGGTGAGCGTGTAGCAATCACTAACGCTCAGCGCATTCGCCACAATGTCAGAATCCTCAAACGCCGTTACCGTCGCAGCCGTACTCAGGAAGCCATCTAATCGCTGGCGTTCAAGCGTGCCCGCGCGTTCACCAAGCACCTCATCAGCCACACACTGCAGCACCACGACGTCGTTCCCAAGCAGGTCCGTGATCAAGTGAAGCCGGTCGAGCTTCGCTAAGATGATCAGAGGGCTGGCATCACAGACAACAACGCTCACTTGCTTGGAATACGTTGCTCTAGCATCTGCAAATCATCTTCAAACTCAGAGACGCCATAGTGCAGATCGAGCTGCTCCTTGGGCATCAATGCCAGGAAATCCCAAGCGCTCAGCCCGGCAAGCTCCGCCGCACGCGAAAGCGTGATCTCCTCCGCACGATAAGCCGCCACCGCGCGATCCAGACGAAGCGCCTTGATCCCTCGCCGCACGATCGACTTGATGAGCGTCGAGCGATCACACCCGTCGCCATGTTTGCAAGATGGCATTCTGCAAACACATCATCAATCCGATCAAGATCGAGCCGGAAGAGCCAGAGGTGGGGAAGCTGGCGATCGCTTCGAAGTCTACCTCCTCGATCTCCACCTGCTTCCGTCCGTCCCAAAAAGCACGCCCACTCACAGTCATCTACAAGAGTTCCTCGCATTGTCACCACCTCCCGCATGCTGAGTGAAGAGCCGATGGAGGGGCACGATGATCATCTACCCAACTGAAAGGAAGCGGAAACGGGGTAGTGGTCAGAGATCTTGTTCAAGATCTCGTCGTGATGCGTCTTGGAGCTGGTCGACCGTTTGGCGAGATCCGGGGACGCCAGGATGAAATCAATCCGTTCGGCGAATTTCTGGCGTTCGGATTCCGAACGGGCGTGACGGAGCGCGCGCGACGGGAAGGTGCCGAGGTGGATGTTCTTCTTGGGAGCATGCTTGAGATTGAGATCGACCAAGTTGAGATCGAGGTAGTGGGTCATGGTTTGGTAGTCCCATTGGCCATCCTTCATGAAGGTCGACGCTTTGCGCCGTTCGATCAGAGCCGATTGCTTGTCGAGGAAGGCTCTATCCGCAGGGGTGTGCGCGTTGAAATCGCCGAGGACAATGACGTGCTGCTTATCGGCGAACAATTTGCCGATCACCTCGGTGAGAATCTTGGATTCTCGTAGCCGAACCTTGTAGTCCCCTGGGCACTGATGCACCACCAGGTAGTGGATCTTGCCGACCGTTGCATGAAGTGCCCCATGCCAGAGTCCCTCCCGATAGCGACCCACCAAGGTGATGGGCTTCTTCGCGGTGAGCCCAACCGCATAGCCCTCTTCTTTGAGGATCAAGGCGTGAGGGTGGTCCCAGGATTTCCCGAACGTGGCGAGTTTCTCCTTGCTGAAGCCCACCAGTTCCTGAAGGGCGAGGACATCCGGATCTTGCGTTTGGATCCATGAAGCAAGGCGCCCGTGCTTCTCTTCGTCAGCCCCGTTCCAAATGTTGTAGGTCATCACCTTGAGGTCTTCAGCCCTAGCGAAGGAAGCCAGGACAAGGAAGAGAACGGGAAGCAAGAGTCGCATAGGACACCACCTTACAGAACCGTGGTGACGCGCATCAACCAAACCGTTCGCTAAGAATGAACTCCCCAAAGGGACAGTCAATAACCTCGAGATCCTGCTGCATTAGATGGCACATGTCTTTAGGGCAAGTGGTCTGAGCTTTATTATAGGCAAGATTCTTCATTTCTTTCGGACCTCGGATCCCTGTTCGAGTGACAGAGCGCGTCGTACGTTTCTTCAAAGTGAACCTAGGCGGATGGGATTACCACAAAGGCGGAAAGCCCTCAATGAGTAGACGGCTGAACGACAACCTCTATCTTTACTACGCATTCCGCAGTTCAGACAAAGTGTTCTTTAGCTCTTCGTAACGGGAATCCCTACGTTTGATAAGCTTCGCAAACAGATTCTTGAAAACATCGTCAGGATCGTAAGGAGTTTCGCTAGCGATCATGAGCAGCCGTTGCTTCAAATCCGATTCATCCGAGAACTGCTTGGGCAAGGCCTTTCCTAACAGCTCCTCGGCTGCGCTATCATCCCAAACGTATTCTTCGGGAGTCTTCGCGGGTAAAAACCGTACGTTGGTCCTCAAGAAGTTTACGTAATCCCTAATTTCATCGGAAGAAGCAAAATCAAGCTTTGGTCCCTTGGAGTTATTACCCTTTGTGAGATCTTGAACAAGCTTTTTCAGCTCGGCCTCACCAGTTGGTAGTGCACCAGCTTCTGGTATATCTCGTTCAGGTTTGTGATCTCCGTCCATAATCACAAAAACGTCAACAAGCGACATGTTAGAAAAAGCAACCAAATCACGATAGATCCTTGATGTGCCACCATTTCTCACGCGGACGTCGAACTCTTTTAACGCGTGGCTAGGCAAGAGCTTCAAACATTGGACAACCAAATGTTTTGCCCGCGCGTCTTCCACGAATATCGTCTTTCCCGAAGGACGGTTTACTATCTCATGTAAGGCTTCATTCGAAGGAATGTCATCGCGTATCGAAATGAGACCTTGCTCGTCACGCGTTAGAAGACGAATGGATTGCTGAGGAAGATTCTCTGCAAAATAAGGTGAGTGTGTTGATATTACGATCTGGAGTTTCTTCCTGCCAGAGTAGTCTGCCAGAAACTCCACCATGCGTTGTTGGGCCCGTGGGTGTATGGATGTTTCAGGCTCATCCAGAAGCACAAGAGAATTGTCTGGCGCATTGACAATCTTGTGAACTAGCAATGTGACTGCAGACTCGCCGCTGCCAGCAAAAGCATCAGAATAGTTTGCTGAATCAGAAACAGCAAATCGAATTGTCCACCCATTGTGCCCGTGAAAGATGGCATGCTGAAGAACAGTGGCCGATTTGTATTCCCGCTCTAATATGTATGAAATTAATTCGAGTTCTTCATCAGGAAGCAATTCGCCTGATTGATCCAGTTCTCTTTGTAGAATCTGGGAACGCCGACGCAAGTAATCTTGCTTTCCGTATGACCATTTCCTTCGGCTGTTGATCCAACGCTTTGCCTTCTTCAGATAGCTATCGCGCTGGCGTAAATGATGTTCATCAGGAAAATAAAAGTACTTATCGAACGCCGGCAGCTCAGCTCTAAAGTCCAAATAGGTAACTTCGAGGGACACCCCTTGCACTCGGACCCCAGCCTTTGGGAATCCATACTTCTTTGACTGTTTTGCAGCTTCCCAATAGTCAGGATCTTCTTTACGTGGTGCTCGTGTCTTGAAACATTCGACTTCAACACCATCTTTATTCATATAACGATGGACAACACTCTGCTTCAGCCCGTCTCTAGTAGCTGGAATAGAATCTACCTTTGTCTCGAACCAAAGGTCTCCCGTGCTACGACGGTGAGGCGCCCCATAAAGGGCATGCAGGAGAGAGCTCTTATTTGTTCCGTTTCTTCCCAATAGAAGAGTTAATGGGTTTTCGAATCGTATTTCTTCATCCTTATTGAACCCCTTGTAGTTTGGAAATCGCAATCCCAAGATATGAGGCTGTTGACCTTCCAGTATCTTTACGCTTTTCCCGATAGGCTTCAACATTCTACTCATTACTTAATCGTTGCGCAACAACTCTGGCAACAGGAGCTATGAGCTTAGGAGGAAACGCATTTCCAATTTGAGCAGCCACCTGTCCCTTGCCTTTGGTGAGAGGAAAAACATAATCAGGCGGAAAAGTCTGCAGCAAGGCCGCTTCCCGCAGAGTTATTGCCCGGTCTTGAGTTGGATGAATAAACCTCCCCTTTGATGGATTATTGCAACCACTAGTAATAGTTGGCGCAACTGCTTTCCACGCCATTCTACCATAGACATCTCGAAATCCCGTTGTCTTTCCATGACACTTACATTGAAATTTAGCAGCTATGTCAGATCGACTACCTCCATCCTTTGGCGTAGCCCGTATCCTTTCGAGCACAGATGAGGACCTCTTATCTGGGTAATCATGAAGCTCATCGCCACTTTGCCCTGGTAACTCTAAATGTTTGATTGCTTCTTCAACAGTAGCTTTCTTTTCTCGTAGACCCACCCAGTCTATAGCTGGGGTCGCGCCGCGATATGCGACCATTACCAATCGCCTTCGTCTCTGGGGCACGCCATAGTCAGCTGCATCGAGTATAGATACTGCTGTACCGTAGCCTGCACTTTTTAGCTTGCGTTCAAAGTCTCCGAACCTCCAGTCCTTTGCTAATCCCGGCACGTTCTCAAAGATTACAGCACGCGGTCTCAGTGACCTTATTAATCTAAGGAAATCAAAGAGAAGATCGTTTCGCGGGTCAAATACGGAGGATGATTTCTGGCGGGTTCTTAACGTGGAGAAACCTTGGCAAGGTGGACAGCCCGTAAGAAGATCTAGCTCTCCGATCGACATGTTTGCGGCAGCCAGAATTCTGGTGGCTGTTATCTTTCGGATATCCTCGAGAATAACTTCGGATTCAGGATGGTTAATCGCAAAAGTCTCGGCCGCAGTAGCGTCCTTCTCCACAGCTACTGAGACATGAAATCCATTCTGCTCTAGACCGCAGCTCAAACCGCCCGCACCTGCGAATAAATCGATAGCGGTAAGCGCAGTGGAAGACCGAGAACGCTTACGACTGGAACTAGATGGAATAGTCAAATCTTCTTTTGTGTGATAGTAGTTAGAGTATTCTGTGTAGTCAAGGTCCTGTCAAGAGTCGCCTTCTGCTTCCAGCCGCCGTTCTTAGTGAGACATGCTTCACGCTGATGACTTCATTTCAAGACGGATAGGACTGCCTGAGGGTCCGTGTTAGAAGGTGGGAGAGGTGGAGTGACTCTCTATGGTATCACGAAGCAAGGATGGGCATGGTTCTTCTGCTAGTTCTATCCCTGGCGAAGCCGATGGCCTGCAAGCTATCTACTATGCACGAGCAGAAGGAATGAATAGGGGGACAGAAACTATCTGCTTTGGAAACGGGGAGTGTAGAAGAATGGGGACAGAAAATGTCTGCTTGAAAATCCACACCCCTGTTTGGCTTGGTTTCATCGGCCTTATCGGGTAGACCGAATCCATGAACATTCGGTCTTTTTTGCCGCCTTTCTTCTCGTGACCTTGGCTGCATCGGCTTCGGCCCAGGAGAAGTTTCGTGTCTACCTCGGCACCTACAGCAAAGGAGACAGCAAAGGCATCTACCAATGCGAACTGAACCTCGCGGACGGGTCCCTCACGCCGCCGACCCTGGCCGTGGAAGCCAGCGATCCGTCTTTCCTCGCCTTTCACCCGAACAAACCCTTTCTCTACGCGGTCAATGAAGACAAGGCCTCGATCAGCGCCTTCGCCATCGATACGAAGACGGGAACCTTGACCTTTCTCAACTCGCAGCCTTCCCAGGGAGGCGATTGACCCATGACGAAATCGAAGACTTCTCCAAATGGCGTGACGTTCCACCCTTCAGGAATGTCTCCCCGCGACAATCCCATCCCTTTGGAATGGGGCCCCTAAGGAATGCTTCAGGGGAATCACTCACTCGCTTCCTCCTTGCTTTCCAATCTCGCCTTCGACATTTCAATCGCCGCATGCAGTTTCTTTTCTAACAACTCCCTTGAAGGCAACTCCGTGAGATACTCCGCCACATGAATCCCCGATTGGCCCAGCTCTAACAACTCAATCTGTTCCTGCTTCTTCCCGGCACACAGGATGAGCCCTAGCGGTGATCCCTCACCGGATTGTTGTTCATGCTTGGCGAGCCAGCGTAGATACAGCTCCATTTGACCTTTGTATTCCGCTTTGAAGTCGCCGAGTTTGAGGTCGATGGCGATGAGGCGTTTTAACCGTCGATGATAGAAGAGGAGGTCGAGGTAGAAGTCGTCGGAATCGATCTGAATCCGGCGTTGCCTAGCATGGGAATGAATGGGGACAGAAACTATCTGCTTCTGTCCGTGAAATACCGCAGCCGCTCCCGCACCACTTGCGTCACACTCAACGCGCCATCCGCACGCGTCACCGCCTTCGCACCATGAGCGCCGCGACGCTTGCAGGTCGCATCATCCTCTAGCGGGCTCTCCTCGCCCGCTCCATACAACTACTTACGATAGAATGCCTGATAGCGTTTCTAGGAACGTCAATAGCGCGCTTCGCCACGCGTCATCGGCCCACACGCTCTCATCAACCCCAGACGACGCTCACGTTTCCCGGCCACTGCTTCTCCATAACCGCTCCACCGGTAATCCTTCGGATCCTTCACCAATCCAGCACGCACAGGATTCAGATCAATGTAAGCCGCCATCGTCAGCAGCACCTTCTCATCGCCCTCCACCAACACACTCTTAAACCGATCCTCCCACAGCGGCCCTTTCCTGCCCACGCGTTTGTTGTACCACCACGTGAAACGCTTCTTCAATTCCTGCATGAACACTGACACATCGTACATCCGTGAGAGCAGGCGCTCCCGATACTCCAGATAACCCTTCTTAGAAGGCTCTTCCTTCATCCGCGCGATCATCAGCCGCGCCTCCTCCACCCGATCCCCGGTCGAGACCAAGCCCAAGCGCCGCAGGATCTCCTCATCATCCAACGCCGCTCGACTCTCCTCCGCATTCGGAACCTGGACCAAGAGATGAAAGTGATTCGACATGCAGCACCACGTGATCAACTCCACCCCAGCGAATGCACAATGCGCCACTAGGAACTCCCGAAACTTCTCCTTCACCTGGCGATCAAAGATGAACCGCCCCTCATGGATTGATGAATCCCGCAATCATCGTGCCTCCCGGTTTCAGGACCCGATAAGCTTCTCGCCAAACGGGTAGGACATTGTCCACGTAGCCGTTTGAGAACGGGTGGAAGATGAAGTCGAAGGAGCGTTTTTTAGGCTCCAACATGAGACTAGCCTTCACGCAGGACGCAGGGCATGAAGCAGAGCAAGCTCTAACGTTTCCCGTGCTAGTTGGCGGTCAGTCTCTAGCCGGACGTCCTGATTTCTAGAAGTCTCGAATTCTATCACTTACTGCATTCTGATATTTGTCGAAAGATTGACAAATTGCGCCTTACAACCGAGATTACGAATCAATCAGGGATGTTGCTGGGGATGTGATCAATGTTTTGTATTGATAGGGTTATTGATCCAGCGCTCTCACTTTTACCACGTTTAGGCATGACTCAAATGTATTCTATTCTCTCGTATTGGATTCTTCTCGTTCAGAGTTTCTTACCCATTGGCATTCGGTCGATTGCTATGGGCATGTCGCTTGCTTTTGTTGCGACTGCTAGTGCTGAACCGACACTAACCTTGCCATCGCCGATAACGGTGAAGCGCGGTGACTGGGTGAGTGTTCCGTTCGAGGCGACTAATGACACAGGCGGCTTTCTCAACTTCAGTGTGGGTGGCCCTTTGCCGCTGGGCATAGCCCCCTCAATTTCAGGAGGCTACATTCTATTCGGAACGATTGAGCCTGACGCTCCGATCGGTGTCCAGGACACGACGATCACCGCTTCTGTGTGGTTCGTCGATCCTCCACCTGATCCAGTTGTTGCCGACTTTCCCATCACCGTGGTGGAAGATGCGGAAGCGCCGATGATCCACTTTAGATCCATCAGCCTGTCCGGTGGTCGGAGCATGACCTTGGAACCAGGTGAACGCACTGGTGCGAATTCAGACTTTCTAGTCGGGTTCGCGTCAACGGAAGTCCTTCTGGACTTACAGCCGGAGGATTTCGTGGTCACCAATGGCAGCATCGTTTCCGAAATCATCGAAGGTAGCTACTCGTCTAGTAGTCCTCCCCCCATTTATTCGAGGGCGCCGCGGCGGGTCTATTATTTTACTATTCGCGGTCTTGAGGCTGGTCCAGTCACGGTCTCGACTCCGGCCAATGGCTTCACGGACTATTCCGGAAACGGCAATGCGGTGGCGTTGGACGCCTCGTATTACTATTTCGTCGATCCTCCTGCCAACGAGCCGCCTGCTGTCACCGATCTCGGCGTCCAGCCTATCGCTGTTGGTGAACCTGTGAATCTCACGGTGCCAGTGACTGATGCGGATGGCGACCCCTTGGCTTTCGCTGCCTTGAACCTGCCGAGTGGGCTTAGCTTTGATGCCACTTCAGGGGTGATCTCTGGTGCCTTTGGTGAGGTTGGCTACCGTTCAATGAGTGTTCGGGTTAGTGACGGCCAGGATCACGTGACAGCGTTTCTTAGGTGGCAGGTCGCCGATGCGCCACAGCTACCAAGAATCAACGCTTTTGCGTCGTCGGCCCCAGTGATCGATGCTGGTCAGAGTTCGACGCTTTCGTGGAACGTTGATGATGGAGGCGAAGTGATCACGTCTCTAACGATCGATCAGGGAGTCGGGGACGTTATAGGTACGAACCTTGTGGAGGTGACTCCTGCGGCCACGACCACCTATACACTGACAGCGAGCAATGTGGCCGGATCTGATTCCGCTTCGGTAACGATCACTGTGAATCCAGTGGTTGGTGAGGATGCATTGGGAGAGGTGACATTTCCTTCGATGGTCACGAGCCCTAGCGTCGTGACTTTGGAGGTGCCCTACGAAGCTTCGGACGAACGATTGTTGTCGATTCGGCTCCATGATGGTGAGAATGGCTGGGCGACGATTGGTCAGGCGGACGTCAGTGTCGGACCTGGAGCTGGAACGCATGTGTTTGATTTACCAATCTTGGCTCGTGCGCGTGAAGGCAGTGGTTATGTGTGGGCCCTCCGCTTACTGCCTACGGATGCGGCCAGCGCTGATGATGCTTTCAGTCAGGCCTATGGAGATGCCACCGTGGTTGCTGATGGTGGCACTGGAGAACCGACCGAGGATCTGTTGGGCTCGGTGGGCTTCCCCTCTACGGTGGAGAGTCCGGGGACGGTGACCTTAACAGTTCCCTATGAGGCCACCCTTCAACGCGAACTGCGGGTGTGGCTGCACGATGCTCAGAACAATTGGGCGACTCTTGGGCAGGGAAGCGTTGTTGTGGGCCCCGGTATTGGCTCGCATACGTTTGACATTTCCATGCTGGCCAATGGGAGGATCGGTAGTGGCTATGTCTGGGCCTTACGTTTGTTGCCGATAGATTGGAGTTCAGCGGATGATGCCCTCGATGCTAGGTATGGAGAGGCGGCGGTCGAGATGGGCACCGGAAGTGGAGCGACACAGAATGTCCTCACCAATGTCCAGGCACCAAGTGTCGTGATCCAGGGTGAGAATGTCTCGGTCCGCATGGACTATGAAACTACGGCTCGCCGCGACCTTGGAATCTGGCTGCACGATGCTGCCGATAACTGGCGCCTGATTGGACAGGGCATGACCAAAGTGGGACCTGGTTTCGGTAGCGAAGAATTTATCGTAGCGATTGCTCCAGACGCACGTCTTGGGGCTGATCATCTGTGGGCCATTCGCTTGTTGCCTGAAAACTGGAGCACGAGCGATGACGCTTTGGCTGCGTCTTATCAAGACGTTACGGTTGAAGCGTCTAGCCAAGACTTGATCAACTACGCGGTTCTGCCAGAGGCTACCGCGACCCAATCAAGCGTCTACGGAAGCGCCTTTGTCGCCGATCTGGCTCGGGACGGCAGCCGAGATGGGAGTTGGAATAATGGCAGTGTGACTCATACGGAACTCAATGTGAATGCTTGGTGGGAGATTGATCTTGGTGAAGAGCGAGAGATTAGTCACTTGCAGGTGTGGAATCGGACGGATTGCTGTGGTGACCGTTTGGGCAACTACCATGCTCTCGTGAGTAGTGTGCCGTTCGAGTCGACTGATCTCAGCGCCAGTACTAGCCAGCCGGGGGTGTTCAGTCAGCAGTTTACGGCAGCGCCTTCGCCTGCTCAACGCGTCGATGTGGCTAGATCGGGGCGTTACGTTCGGATTCAATTGAGCGGCTCAAACTACCTATCACTTGCTGAAGTCGAGGTCCTCGGAGTACCAGCGACGACGGCTTTCGTGAGGGCCCGGCAGGAATCTTTCTCTAGTGCTGCAGTAATCACGGAGGGAAACGTCAGCGTGACGCCTTTACCGTTACGACCGCTTCCTGTCATTGATCGTGTTCAGCCACATGATAACGTCGATGGCGATTTACTCGACCAGACTGCTGAGTATGCGCTTGGCACCAACCCTTACGATGCGGTCATGAGCGATCTAGGGCTCCATTTAGAACCGTCCGAGGACGGTACGAGCTTCGATGTTTGGTATGAGCGACCCGCGCGGTTGGACGAAGTGAGCTACATGTTAGAAACGAGTGATGATCTTGAAGATTGGTTGCAGATCTCGGATCCAGAAGTGAGTTTGGCGTCTTATGTTACCGAACACGTTCGTTATCGACAACTTGAGCAGCAGGAAGGAGTAAGCCTCGAGCGTGGGTTCGTGCGGTTGCGGATACGTCACCACGAATGGAACTACGAGACGACCACCCCAGTGTTAGGCTGGTATCATACGATGATACGTCCAGGGTATCAGACGCATGGCTTGAGCTTAAATAGGGCTCCTTTTCTCGCTGGCTCTATTGCTAAGGTGGATGATGAGCGACTCATTCTCTCGACTGATGGGGTCGAAAGCCCGTTAGGTGCTGGCACGCCAAGTTACGTTGAGATTACGAGTGGACCTTATGAGGGACACCGGTTGAACGTGGATCGAGATCGGTCAACTGACCAGGAACTCGTGATCGAATGGAAAGCTCTTCATAACACATTGACGGCATGGCCTGTCGACGAAGGCTTAGTAGGGGCAACCGTCGTCGTTCGCGAACATTGGACCTTGGGAACTGCTTATCCGAAGGATGACTTCATTGGTAGCAGCGATCTCGCAAATGCTGATACGATACAGATTTTTAGAGACGGCAGCTACGACGGTTACTTCCTCTTGAAGGCAGGTGACCACCACCAGTGGACCGCCACCAATGATCTTCAACTGGAGGCTGCCGACAATGTCATCATCCATCCAGGCGTTGGCTGTTTCTTCCATAGGGCGGTACAGTCTGGTGAATCCAGTATGCTGGTAACGGGGCATCTGCGGCAGGGAGCCTTCATTCAACCACTGAGTGAAGGGTTTAATCTCATCGCTGCGTCGACGCCCATGGATCGAACGCCAAAGGAGCGTGTGTTAGAAATTGAGAACGGTTTTCTTGGAAGTGCTGAGCCGCTGGAGGCTGATCAGATTCAGATCTGGGCAGGAGATCGTGATGAGGGTTCCCAGATTTTTGAGAATTACTTTCTGTTAGATGGTGGTAGTCATGATACGCGCTTCTGGACACCGATGGAAAGTGATGAGTTGGAGTCTGTGAATGAGTGGAAACTGTTTCCAGGAAATCGCGCATTTTTCTTGAAGATAGCGCATGAAGATCACCTGAACTATCGTCTGCCATAGTCATCAGGCATTTCTACTTGATCGTGGGCTTATGGCGAGCTTCTCCTTACTTCTAGCATACGACTAAGTTGCTGCGCGATCCGGTTTGCCTTTCTGTCCTTTGGATCCAGGAAAGGAATGAATAGGGACAGAAACTATCTGCTTTGGAAACGGGGAGTGTAGAAGTGTACTGGTTCAGCGAGAATGTATGTTTTGGCGGATGAGTTTAAGTGACTCTGGTCGTCGCTCTAGGTTCGGTTCAAGCCGCTGGCGCGGCAGGTAAGTTTGGAGGCATGGCAGGCTCCTCTAAGG
>JAUIAH010000071.1 GCA_030425385.1 Verrucomicrobiia bacterium
GACGCAGAGCGATTACTTTCGATTTAGGCTGGGGCTGGGAAGTTTTACGTCTCTTGTTAGTTTTCACACACCGATTAGACGGCGTGAGCTTTCCGGTTTCCAGCTTTTCTTACGGGATGCCTGTGAAATCGAGCAGATATTTGGATTCAAGATGGTTGCGCAGATCCGCCTCTTCGTTGGCATTCAAAGATCGATTGTAGATTAATATATCCCCTCTCATTCCAGCAAGCTGCGTAATATTTCCTGTCGTATAGCCCTTAAAATCTAAACTGTTCCCAATGACGACATCACCGGTTTCCGAAGTCGTTTCCTCCATGCCGTTAATGCTCAGCGTTGAGATGCCGTTATGCCTATAGTTGACAATCACAACGTAGGGGGTGTTCGCCCTCAAAGATTCGATTGATCGGAGGTCCAACGCACCTCCGCTAAGGCTACTAGAGAACATGAGTTTCATAGGTGACGTTTGTGTATTGAGCAAGACGCAGCGGAAACCGTTTGCCTGGTAAGTATCATTAGTCAGAATCGTGTTCCATGATGTCTCTGGCATAATGGCAGGGGTTTTTATTGCAAAGGCAATCGTGAATCCATTATCATGTGGCGTAAGGATATCCTCACTGTGAGTCATAATATTTATCCAGTCGTCCGTATCGTAGACGAGAGCATTCTGCCCGTTGAAAGCTTCTGGCGCGACAAAGGGGTGAGTCGACCCTCCCGTGCTATTGTGATATCCGTCGTGGCCGACACGCCCTGCCCGATCAATCCAACAATGGCCAAATTCACCATTGGGTAAATCATCAGGACTAAGCCATACCACTAGCCCATTACTTGGAATATTTGGCAAAGGATCTAACGGAGATGACGGAGGATTCGAAGTGAACTCTTCAAGATTAGAGAGCCCATCTTCGTCGAAGTCTTCTAATGCGTCATTTGTATTGTTGGTGTCAAGACCGTATATGTTCTCCCACCAATCGGGAATTGCATCATTATCGTTGTCGTTATAAGTGACGTACCGATTAGTCAAGTATTCGAAAGTTGACTCCATTTCCGCTTGTGACAGCATCTGATCAAAGAGGATAATATCACCTCGGAGGCCAGCCAGCCTCAAATGTGTGTTTCCAGGAATGCTTGACAGGATATCATCAGCCGTTAGGGCTATACTAGCATTTGCGTCTTCCACGACCGCCGGATCACTTTTAAGGATGCCGTCATCGCTGGTTCCATAATCAGTGGTCCAAAGCGTGCCTTTCAGGGAACTTGCATCGTAGTTAACCAGTATCACATAGTTCCTTTGCCTTAGAAGTCCGTTGATAGTCTTTAAATGAAGCGCAGATTGACCCGATCCTCCGCTTTGAACATTACTAAACATCAGCTTATCATCTGTTAGAACAGCACATCGAAAGCCGTTGGTGTTATAAAGCCCGCTGGTGAATAGAGTGCCCCAATTTGTCGGCATTTCATCAGGGGTCCGTATTGCAAATGCCATAGCAAAGCCGCTCCATTCCCCATCGAAGGAGTCTCCAAGGAGGTGTTCTCCGTTGGATTTGATTGTTAGCAAATCGTGCTCTTCCATCTCAATCGCCATCTGATTAAAAAAATCTGTGGATCGTATGGTTGAAGGGCGATTTGTGCTATTCGATCCTCCCAATGCGAGACGGCATGGAGGCAGAGTGTCGCCCCAACGCACTAGCTCCCCCTCGGGGAGAGTCTCCGGCGTTAGCCAAACCGTGACTTTTTCAGTGTTGATTCCTGACGCCAAAGCGGTCGAAACGGTTAATGTAGATAGTGTTAGGAGTTTTAGGAGCGGCAGCGTCATGCTTCTTCAATTGTTGGAATGCGTTAGACTTGGAAAGCTGTTTAGACTTAAAGCAGCGGTTTTGGCAACGCTTTTTTACGCTTTCTTGTTAGCGCAATGCCTGAATCCTCTGATACACCTTCACCATCGGCTCGATCAACACCTCAAGCGATTCCCGTTCGGCAGGCTTCATATCCTCCAGAGGCTTCTTCTCAAGCGCTGCAGCGACGGCACGACTGGCTCCCTGAACGGGCTTTGTCCAGATCGGCAGGCCACCACCGGCGGACCGTTTCGAATTCTTCCGCTGAGCCGATTCGAAGAATGGGAGCAGCTCTTTCAGGCTCTTCCCAATGAACGCCTGAAACTCCGGATCTTCCTCTGCGCTGGGAAGCCGCGCCCCCTCACCATCACTCACGAGCCGTGGCTCGAGCTCCCGATAGATGCGCACATACTGAACGGCCTTCTGGTAGCCAAAGGCACAGTTGGCCTCACACCACTCCTTGACGTTCCTCACTGGCCGAGCACTCCGCAAGGTGGTGAAGACTTCACCCAGTGTCGCCCCAAGCTGAAGGACGCTCACCAGAGCCTCTTCGGCATAGAGTTGCGTTTGCTTGACCGCTTCCTCAAGTTCGCCATGAAGAGTCTCAAGATGATCGATCGTTTCTTGGCCGGTCGGGTCGACCTCTGCTGGGACAAGTTCGGTATCAGTGGACATGTTGGATGAAGTAATGGTTAGGGCACTCGGACGTGTTCGACTCGAAGCCGTAGGTGAGTGCTAGTTCATGACTGGGATTTGAGATAGCCTCCACGGTCACGCCGAGAAGCTTGGCGCGATCTCGCATACTCATAGTTCCCCAGACTTCAACCCCGCAACTGTAGGCCCATTGATAGACGGCCAGTTTGGGGTTCTTTGCGGCTGCCAAATGGGAAGCCATCTGGTAGAGCCACTTTCGCATGGCACGACGTGGCTCTGGATCGGCGTCCAACGACCACCAAGCCCTATAGTAGGTTGAGCCTTCGGCCCACAGCGTGAGGGGAGACGAATCAAATCGCTCTGAAGCCGCTGCATAGCTGTCACAGGCCATGCCTGTCACTCGGGTAATCTGCCAGCCAATCCTATAAGGATCGGGAGCCTCAAGGACCCAGTACACGGCCTCTTGGGCAAACGCAGCGTAATCACGACAGACGTCAATGGTTGAGCGCGCCTCCACCTCAGGTTCAAGATCGTCGACAGGGTGTGCCCAGTAACAGTCTCGGTTGGGATCAAAGGTGTAGTGAGCGGACACTACTTCGTGACCTGCTTAGAATAGTGACAATGTCAAGACCTGACAAAGGCATCAGTAGAAACCATTCACATGCAGCCACCAGACCAAGAGGCCTTCGACGCCACAGAAGATCATGGCGCCGACGGTGAATGTGACGAACGCCAGAAGCGCAACTGTTTCATCAGTGAGCCGATTCTTGTGATTCCGTTGATGTAACGGTTTCACAACTTCGGCCTCGTCTTCGAAACACCATTCGAACAAGACGTCTTCCTCTACCACAGCCAGTCCTCCTTTCCCCATCGGACATTCTCAATGTTTGGGTGCCTCTCAATGTATTCCTTCAGGTCGACCAACAGCACGCAGCCAATGAGCCCCATCGGCAGCACGAACATGCCCCAGAGTCGATGGAGTGCGATTGAGATCAGTTGCACCGGAAGCGAGAGGAGTGCGAAGGCATAGAGTTCGTTCATGCCGCCTCCTTTCTGCTTTCCGAGTGCGCCATCAGAATGAGGATGGCATTCAGGATCTCAAAAGTTGGCACTCTCAGATGATCGCCCCAGGACCAAGTGTCGCTGACATCATCGTAATCGATCACGAAGGTACAGCCATTGCGGTGAATCGTTATCATGTCAGTCCTCCACGATTTGGTAATTAGGCGAGGGCAGTCGCAGCAAAACGCAGGCCACCGCCGCACGCGTCTGCTTGGACCCTTTCAGCGCCATGCGCTCAATCACATCCTTGACCGCCTCACGCCGCTCATACGCTCGCCGAGCCAACTCGCCATCGCGCTCGGACAGATCAATCTCACGGCTCTTTCCCGATCGATCCCACACCTTGATCCGACGTGGAGGGGCTGCCGGGAGAACGGATACTTGGGCCGATACTCGCCTCGCCGATCGTTGATTTGGGCCCTCATCGGCACATTCGCCCTGAGTATCATGGCAGGTATCATGCGGAGTATCCGGCCACCGCGGCGAACCCTGAGGAATGAACCCATACCGCGGATACCGCATCACCCCTTCCTTCGTTCATCCCTTTTCGGCCGGCAGAGTCACTCCATATTCGCGCTCCCCATCATCTCGCTTCCGCACCCAGATGCCCAAGGTGTCATCCTTTAAGGCTGCCCCTATCTTATCCACGTTCATGGCTGACGCTGTATCAGCGTGAGCGATCATGTAGACGCTGATATTCTGGCTCGCCATGACCACGCAAGCGTCGGTAATAAAGCGTTCTGGGAGGCCCTGGTATTCCTCAGGCAACGACTTGTCGCGAAACATCGCCGCAGCCGCCAACCAATCGTCTAACACCACCATCACGGGTGGCCACTGTTCTCCCCCAATGCCTTTCCTCTCGCCCTCAGCCATTCGCTGAAGCGCAAGATCCTGAATGCTCAAAAGCGCGTCACCGATCAGGTAAGGGCAAGGCCCGATCTTCCGATTGCATCCAATCCATTCCGAAGGCCGACGCTTTGGGCCGATCACGTAGACGTCACGATCTTTCGCAAGCCAAGCGGCAGCAATGTGCATCACCACCCAGGATTTGCCCTGACGTTGGCCGGAGATCACTCTGACAGCCTGTTGAGGATTCAGGCAGGCTTGGACGATATCTACTGACGGAACGTTCTGATAAGGTGTTGGGATTCCCGACAGCTGATCGGAGAAGCCCACAGCCTGAGCTGTCGGGACCAAGTCCATCACGGTTTCTAAGCCAGCTGGCCGCACAAGGGCATGGCCTGCTGGAACGACTTGGCAACCTGAGAAGGCTGCTCGATGACTCTCTGCTAGAGTCTTTGCGCGTAGAAGCGCCCGCTGATCACGGATCAAGGCCCGCCGCTCGCGCGACTCCAAGATCCGTTCGACGTATCCGAACATAGCTCTGGGTTGACGTAGAGTCGACTCGCGCCGACCCTACGCCTTCAAAATGCATTGCTGATGTAATTTGAGCACTGAGGGCCTCGACGCCGCTAACGTCGGGGCTCTCGCGTTTTAGGCATTCAGTGCGGGTTGAGTAACTGTGTTCGTCTTCAGTCCACGCTGGAAACGCTGGCTCAAAGCAAGCCGCTTCCTCAGCTCCTCAGCCTCGCGAGCAGCATCTTCAGCACGGCGTTCCGCATCGGTCACCACCTGCTCCGCCTGTGATTCCAGGTCGATTTCTACCGCAGCGATCTCAGCTTCAAATTTCGCGAAGTCCGTTCGCTTCAGCAGGTCGACGACTTCTCGAAGATCCTCCGGAGAACCTGACTTGCTCGTGAGATCCTCGCCTTTGCCAGCAACGGATTTGATGGCACGAAAGTACATGCCGAGAACGCCATAGGAATCAGATTCCTGGCCTTGGTCTTGTGGAGTAGTAGTACTCACATTACATCGGTAGTACATGTTAGGATTCAGAGCTCGCCAATGGATTCGGCGTGTAGATGTCCCGCGATTTGTGCTGAATCGATTTGGAGTGCCCGATTGAGGAATGAATCTACGGCTTCGTCGTGTACTGGTTCAGCGAGAATGTATGTTTTGGCGGATGAGTTTAAGTGACTCTGGTCGTCTCTCTAGGTTCGGTTCAAGCCGCTGGCGCGGCAGGTAAGTTTGGAGGCATGGCAGGCTCCTCTAAGGCAGTCTCAAGCCGGGAGCCTTCGGCCCCCGACTCGTGCTCCGGCTGGCTTGATGGCCTCGTCGTCGCCTGACTTGAGTATTCCTCCGTTGAGCGCTCTTCAGCTCTCTCAGCGTTTGCTTTCTCAAGCGATGCAAGGTCACCCTGGTTGTCCTGATTTTCCAGGGCTTTCTTTTCTCGACGTCGCTTGGTGGCTTCTCGGAGCTTCCGTTGTCTTTCGTTTTTGATGCTTTCGCGTTGTCCTGTTAGGCATTGCTCGGGGGTGA
>JAUIAH010000047.1 GCA_030425385.1 Verrucomicrobiia bacterium
CGTCCTTGAGGGAAGCGACCTTGGTGCGCCCGACTTCGGTGATGATGTCTCCGGCTTTGAGGCCTTTGGTGGCGGCTTCCGAATCGGGAGCCACTTCCGTGATGACGATGCCTTCGATTTCTTCCGCATTTAATTGCTGACGATAGCGTTCCTTGAGGTCGTCTACCTTGAGCCCTTCAATGAAGGGTTCGGGTCCATTGGAAGGTGTGGTATTCCGTGAGGGGAATCCGTTTTGTGCCAACTGCCCTTCTTCTGGTAGACGGCCGATGGTGACGGCGATGGGCGTTTCCTTGCCGTCACGCATGACGGTGAGGTCGAGTTTGGAGCCTGGACGTTTGCTACTGACATAGAGGCGAGTCTTCTGCATGTCCTTGGCTGGTTGGTTGTCGACTCTGACAATGATGTCACCGTCCTCAAGACCGGCTTCTTTGGCGGGCGTGTTGTCGAGGACTGTATTGACGAGGACCCCATCATCTTTCACACCCATGGCTTCGGCCAGATCGGGCGTGAGGTCGCCGAGCATGACGCCTAGATACCCGCGCTGGATCTCACCGGTGGTGATGAGTTGGTCGACGATGTTCACGACCATATTGATGGGAATGGCGAATCCGATGCCAACGTTGCCGCCAGTCCGCGAGAGGATGGCGGTGTTGATGCCCACTAGGCGTCCTTTGTTGTCGACCAGCGCGCCGCCGGAGTTGCCGGGATTGATGGACGCGTTGGTTTGAATGAAGTTCTCGTAGTCAACAATGGACATATTCGAGCGGCCGAGGGCGCTGACGATGCCAGAGGTAACCGTTTGGCTGAGGCCGAAGGGATTACCGATGGCCAAGACAGTATCGCCGACTTTCATGACGCTGCTATCTGCCACGGAAATGGTGGGGAGGTCAGTGGCGTCTATCTTGAGGACGGCCAGGTCTGTCTTGGGATCGGCTCCCACGACTTCGGCGTCGTAGGTCTTCTTGTCGTTGGGGAGGGAGACCTTGATCTCGGTGGCTCCATCGATGACGTGATTATTCGTCACCAAATAGCCATCGCTCGTCAGTATGACCCCGGACCCCATGCCTTCGCGTCTGGGAATGGCCCCTTGTGGGAGTCGCCCATCGGGAATACCGAAGAACCGGCGGAGTTCGTCGGCGTAGGGATCCTGGGATGCCGCTGCGGTGGCTACCTTGGTGGAGGTGGCGATGCTCACGACACTCGGAGCCACCCGCTCGACGATGTCGGCGTAGCCGCCGAGAGGCCCCTCGCGATCGGGCGGGCTGGCGTCACGCTGGATCATGGAGGAGAGGGGCTTTGCCGTCTCGCCTTGCAGCGCCATGGTGCCGAAGAAGGCCATGGAGGCTCCGGCGCCAAGGGCTGCAGCGAGTTTCAGGGAGGATTTGAGGCGATGTGGAGTTGCTGTTTCTGTCATGGATTGGTGGTTATAAAGGTTCAATCAGGAGAATCAGCGCCCGTGCCTGAGGGGTTTGTTTGCAGGCGAAGGGTTCTTACATCGCTGTAATTTCTGTGTAATGCCCGTGTTAGGATAGCTGCGAGCGCGACGATTCGGAATGCTGAGAATCATGCGCGCGAGGATGAATTCGCTAGCTTTTCTATATTGATTCTATGGTAATTAGGAGTATTTGAATAAATCGCTCCAATTTCTATAATCATCTTTAGAGAATGAATCCATCGACCACGGCCCCCGAAGACGCTCCTCAGACAGGCCCTGAAATGAATTTGCAGCACCTTGATGCGCTCTTCGAGGCCTTCCGGCGGGAGTGTGAGCAGGCCTATGTGGCCTATCAGGAGGCGGTGAACGCGGGCTATGCGGGATTGCAGCAGCGCGCTCAGGAACTGCGTGTGGGGCTTGGGGAAGAATTGCGATCCACGCATGATGAGGTGTGGACACGGGCGCGTGCCGAGGCGGAACAGGTGGTGGTGCAAGCGCGTGGCGAGGCCGAGCAGGTGGCCGCCCATGCACGGGGAGAGGCGGAGCAATTGGCGAATCGCGCTCAATCGGAGGCTGAGAATCTTCTCGAAACCGCGCGTGCTCAAGCAGAGGAAGCGCTTGAGCGAGCGAAGACCGAGGGCGACGGGCTGATTGGGAACGCGCGCTCCGAAGCGGATGAAGTGGTGGGGCAAGCGCAGGCTGAAGCCGAAGCGTTGCTGGCTCGTGCCAATGCCGAGGCCGACGTGATCATTGCGAGAGCGAACACCACCGCAGCTGAGAAAGTCTTGGCGCATCGGTCAGGGAGCCCTGTGGCGCCTACCCGGACGGCCCAACCCACGGAGACGGCTCAAGCGGTGCTCTCGCCTGCGGAGAGTGCGCCAGCGGAAGAAGCTCCAAAGGCAGAGGAGGCAGTCGAAAGCCCCTCACTGCTCGGGCTGGCGGCCACGGGAGCCTCTCTCCTTGGCAGCTCCATGGGCACGGGCAAGCTGGGCCTCTCTCAGAGTCTCTTGGCTCCCAAGCCCAGTTCGATCCCGAGTGGGGAAGGAAGTCTGTTAGGCAAAGTTGAAACGGCGAGCACACCTGTCGCCGAAGCCCTGACGCCTTCACCAACAGCGGAAACGATTTCTCCTGTGGCGGAAACGCCCGTCTTGCCTCCCAAAGAGCCAACTGGGCCGGTGGTGGAAAGCACGCCTCTTCCCCTAGCGGAAACGCCACCCTCAGTGCCTGTTCCCGTTGTGTTGGAGACGCCTCCTGTTGCGGAGGCTCCCGCCGAAACGGCTCCTGTGCCCGAGCCCGCGGCCCCTGTGGTGACCGAATCTCCTTCAGCGGAAGTGGCGACTCCTGAGGCGCCCGTGTCGCCGGTAAACTTGCCCCCGTTGCCATCGATGCCGCCTGCGCCGGAGGCTGTATCGATACCGCCGGTGAGTGCTCAAGAGGTGACCCCCGTCATTCCTGAGCCTGTCCAAGCAGTCGCGCCGGTTCAGGACCAGGAGCCCGAACCTGAACCCGTGGTTGAGACGCCGCCGTCGCCGCCATCCGATGAACCAGAGTTGGTGGAGCGGTCGAGCATGTTGCGGATTGTGTCGTCGAAGACTGGGTATCCTGTAGAAATGTTAGAAGAGCATTTGGAGAGTGGTCGCAAGCTCCAACTCACGCCTCCCAAGCTGATTGATATCTTTGCCGAAATGACAGAGCGCTTTCCCAAAGCGCCCGCTTTGGACTTGGCGCGTATTGGAGAATTGGTCGATCTCCACCGCCTCTTTGGCTACACGAGCAAGCCTGATGAGCCCAAACAGATCGAGGTGGAAGTGGTAGAGCCCGCGCCTGCCCCTCCTGCGGAGACGCCAGAAGCTTCCAACGCTCCAAGTTCTCCCTTTCAAGTAGCCGAGGAAGCGCCTAGCAAACCGGTCATCCCACCCGATTCGCCCTTTCGTGAGGCCGCGCCCTCCTCGCCCTTTACGGTTGCGGATGAGGGACAAGCAGAGGCTTCTGCTCCGGTGGAATCCCCTTTCCAAGCGGTGTCTAACGATGTGGTGAGTCCTTTCCAACCGGCGGGCGATCCCGGTCCAGTGGCCTCTCCGTTTCAAGCGGTGGAGGAAGAGGTGCCTCAGGCTGTAGAGGCTGCACCCGTGCCTGAAACGCCCCCTGCACCAGCACCGACGCCTGAGCCTGCCGAGACGGAAATCTCCGTGGATCGGCATGTGCTCCGGGGACACGTGGCCCCGCCCTGCGGACTGGGCCTTCCCCAATTGCACGATGTGGACAAGATCTACATCGTGCCGGATGGGCGGCGCGTCGCGGAGGCGTTGAAGGGATTGTTAGTCGCAGACGGGTTCGACGCTGAGGTAGCCAAGACCGTGCCGCCCGAGGCGCGCGGGGTGATCTTTCTGGGAGGACTACAAGATGTTTCCAGCGCCGAGCAGGCTCTGGCCATCCAGATGGAAGCCTTCCAAGCCGCGCGGTCAGTCATGCAAGGCCTGGCCGATCGGCGTGGGCTCTTTGTCACGGTGCAAGACACGGGAGGAGACTTTGGCCTCAGTGCGCAGGGACAGAAAGAGGCCTGGATTGGAGGGTTGCCAGGACTGGTGCGGACGATGGCAGCAGAGTGTCCCGATTTGGGAGTGAAAGCGTTAGATGTGGAACGCGAAGGGCGTTCGGCTGAAGCCCTGGCACGCCGAATCCTCCGCGAATTGACGGCTGGTGGTCCCGAAGTCGAGATTGGCTTGAGTGCCGATGGGACGCGCCTGACGCAAGCGTTAGATCTGACAGAACGATCGGAATGCTCTCTGAGCGTGGACGAGAATGGCGTTGTGGTCGTGCACGGTGTGGGGCAGGGGATCATGACCATGCTAGTGTTAGAAATGGCGAAGCGAAAGCGGCTGCGCTTTGTCTTGTTAGGCTCGGTCATCTTCCAGGAGGAGGCGGAGGACCCCTTCGCGGCGCTAACGGATACCGATGATTTACGGAAAGCGCTCGTCGAGCTCAGTCAGCAGCAGCCCGATGGCACAAGCCCAGAAGCGATCGAGCAACAGCTGCATACGCTTCTGGCCCAACGTGAGGTGCGTTTCCTCATGAAAGAACTCCGCGCCGTGGGATCGACGGTGTGTTACTTCGCAGTGGACTCGACGGATGCCATGGCTCTGGAAACGATCCTGACACAGGTGCGTGGTGAGTGGGGAGGTCTCTCCGGGATCCTCCACAGCAGCAACACGCGAGAGGAGAGCCGGATCGATTCCAAATCGGAAGAAGAGTTCACCCAGGTGATGACGGCGAATCTCACGGGAGTGAAGAATTTACTCAAACTGACGCAGCAGGATCAGCTTCAACTGATCGGCTTTCTCTCGCCGTCGCTTCACGAAAGTGGATCAGCTGGCAACGCGGACTATGCGATGGCGAACGAAATTCTCAACCGCATCGCGTGCGCAGAAGCGCATCGTCGCGGAGGACAGTGTGTGGTCCGCTCAGTGAATTGGGCCTTCTGCGATGATGGGACGGTTGGCCAAACTGCTAGAGATGCGCTGAAATCCCAAGGCATCGATCTGGTGCCGCGTTGGCAAACGGGCCGTGTCTTGGTCGACGAACTCGGACAGGATCCGCGTGGCGATGCCGAGGTGATCATCGGTCCTCGTCGAGCCCAGGGCCTTGCGAATCTGCATACCTCCTACTTCAATGGGATGTCGGAGGTCCTGGTGAATCGCAAGAAAGTGCCCCAGCTGGAAGATCATCAGATCCAAGGAGTGGCCGTCGTGCCAGGGGTCATGGTGATGGAATGGTTCCTCCGCCATGCTCGCCAGTTAGCCGGTCCCAAGACGTTGCTGCGCTGCCGTGAATTTCAACAGTTACAAGGCATAGCTCTACCAGAATACGATCAGGGGAGCGTTCCCTTCTCTGTAGTGATGGATTCTCTCAACGGCTTTCAGTGGGGCGGGCAGACGTCCATGCGTTTGTTAGATATGGATGGGCAGTTGCGCTATGGCGCGGTGTTAGAGAAGGTCGAAGACGAGGAAGCGCTCGGCTTGACGCGGGCGCCCGAGTTGGAGTTGGAGCGCACGGCCTGGACGGGAAGTCACGTTTATGGACCCGGTGCGCTTTTCCATGGGCCTGCCTTCCAAGTGATTCATCGTGTGGAAGGGGTCTCGCCTCAGGGGGCCTTGGGACGTCTCGTCCCGCCAGAAGAAGGTGGCTGGCCCGAGGACACCTACCTCTTCCATCCGGCCATGATCGATGGGGTGACGCAACTCGCCTTCGTGTGGGGGCTCTTCACTCAGGATAATGAATATCTCGTGAGTTCGATCGGGGAATTTGTCACCAAGCCGAATGCAAACTTCAATCAAGCGCTGCGCTGTGTCCTTGAAGGAGTGGATTCCTCCCTTGAGCAGCTTCGGCTCAATGCCTATTTGGAAACGGACGCTGGAGACACCATTGCCGTCATGCGCAACGTGGAATGTCTGCCCCGCACGTAAGCGGGCTTTACAAGGTCGTGGTCAGCTTCCATGCTAGGAAATTCATGGATCTTCTCCGCCTGCTCCTGTGTTCGGCCTGGGTCGTTGCCCTGGCTAGCTGCTCCACGTTGCCCATCCTGGGGCCGACGGAGGATCCTACGACGACGCCTGCCGCTCTCAAGATCCTGAATGCGGAGGCCTCCTTGCACCGGGTGGCGACAGAGGATGGTGGGGATGATTTCGCCGAGGAGGAATATTTCATCTTGCGAACGATGTGCCGGCTGCGGGTGGAGAATCGCTCAGGAAAGACTCAACAGGTGATGAGCTTCTTTGGGTCAGCCTACGATGACCTGAGATTGCGTGTGCGCAATGAGTCGGGCCAACGCTTGGCCACGACCACCCACACACTTTGGGTGACCCCGCTGTTGGAAGGCCAATGGTTTCCGCTTCCAGAAGGGGCCTCGGTAGTCGAACTGAGTTGTGCGACCCTGGTCGGTGCCCCGTTGCCGGATGACGACTTGCCCGTAATTTCGCCCTCACAATTGACTCAAACGATTCAGTTAGAGTATTTCGGAGGCTTTCCAGGGAGTGATTTTACCAGAGCGTTCCAATCGGATTCCATCACCGTGAAGATCAGTGATCGCACGGCAGAAGTGCCTCGACGTTCTGTTCCCGTTCCTCAAGATCATGTCTAGCGTTGTTCTCATAGTCAAGCGACTGCAGCGCACCGTGTTCGTGGTCGCCGGGATCGTGGCTCTAGCAAATTGCGCAAGCCCCCCGCCCAAGAATTATGGTCGGAAGATGCCACGTGAGGTGCAGCGTCAGTTAGGGCGTTTGGCTCCATCGGGGATTGAAGACACGTTAGCCACACCACCGCACCGCATGTCTCGTTCGGATTATCCTTTCGATCCGAGTGGCAACTATCGAGAGGATTGGGTCCAAGGAAGCCGGTCCTCTGGGATTGTGGCGAGCACTGGTAGTAGTAGTCGTTCTGGGGGTTCAGAAAGACGATTCCACATGGTCAAGGAAGGGGATACCCTCTTTGGATTGAGCCGGCGCTATGATGTGAGCCTCTATGACTTGCGTCGAGTCAATTCCCTTTCGAACTACACCATCCGAAAAGGCCAAGTGCTTCGGATCCCTTAGTCTCTAGTTGACACCGGGGTGGGCGTGAGTCGGTTACGCCTTGTATGAAAGCTCTCCGCTACTCTTCTTGGTTAGGCGGGGTCTTGCTTGCTGCTTGTCCTGTTCTCGCTGTCGACCTACCAGAAGACATCGCGGGAGCTCCTGGAAGCGGGCGCGATCCTGGATTCATTGTTAGAACCGCTCAAGGCTACGAGTCCGATGGGCAGCCCTTGCCGCCGACGTTCAATCGTGGCGTGTTTCAGCTGAACGGAACCTTGCGTGATGAACTCGGTGTCCTCATCGAGAATGAGGCGACCCCGGGACCCAACCCGGATGGTTCATTCAGCGTGAGCGTCATCAACTTCGAGCGTGATGCCATTGTGGAAGAACCCATGGAGCCCATTGATGGCGAGGAGCCCTTGCCCACCACGAATTTCCAGCCCAACGCGCTCTTTCCGGGCATTCCGGGTGAGAATGGGCACACCACGAATTTCGTCGCCGAAGTGGTGACGTATCTAGAACTCGCCGCGGGCGAATACACCTTTGGTGGACAGGTCTGGGTGGAGCGGACCGATGTCGGCGGGGACGATTTCTTCGTCGTCACGGCAGGCACCCATCCTCGCGACTATCTCAATCTGGAAGTGGCGGAATATATCAAGGTGGACGCTCCAGCCTTCTCCTCCGTGCCTAACGATTTCACCTACACGGTGACCGTGCCGCAGGATGGGCTCTATCCCTTCCGCCTCGTCTTCCTGCAGGATGTCCTTGGCGCTGCTCTGGAGTGGTATTCTGTCGATGCGGCCACGGGCGACAAGATTCTGATCAATGATCCCGATGACGCCCGTGCGATCAAGGCCTTTCAATCGAGCACGTCGACCAATCACAATCACCCTTACATTGCCGAAATCCGGCCTCAGCCTGGATCGAAAGGCATTCCGGCCTCTGACAAATTAGAGATCGTGTTAGAAGACGATGCCTCTCTCGTTGATCAAGGGACTCTGCAGATCTTTCACAATGAGTTGGAGATCACAGGGGAAGCCGACATCGCCTCGGCTAACGGACGCACCACGATATCCTATCAGCCCAATCCTGCTCGCGTGGATCTCGCCAATGCCGTGCGCGTGGTGTTTCAAGACACCGCTGGACGTGACTATGAGCGCACCTGGGACTTTGAGATCTCTGCCGGAGCAGGAGTGACTCGCGTCACCGGACAGTGGGATTTCAATGGCGATCTCTCAGCCACCGTGGGGCGCGACATGGAGTATTTGTCAGAGGGCTTAGAAGCCCGCACAATGTTTAGCACGACGACGGCCCTGGGCATTCCCGATGTCAATGGTGAGCCAGCTGAAGTGATGGTGGTTCCTGAAGCGGAGGGTGCCGATACGAGCATCGGGTATGTGATGTATCACGGCATCGATCCCAACGGTGGGGGCACACGAGTGAATCAGTACACGCTCATTGCCGATGTGATGCTCTTTGAAACAGGTCGGAGCGCGGCGGGAATCATCCAAATTGATTCGCCTCGGCCAGGTGCGGATGGCGTGATCCCGAACTCTGGGGATGGCGATTTCTTCTGGCAGGGGAATAACATGGGTCAAGGTGGTGGCGGCTACGTGGGCGATGGAAGCTTCACGCCATTTGAATGGCATCGTATCGTCTTCGCGGTGGATCTCGCCGGTGATCCTCGTCTCGTGACCAAGTATGTCGATGGTGTGAAACAGGATGACTGGGTGCAGAACAGCCTGGATCAGCCCCGTCGGGCATTGTTAGACGAATACGCGATTCTCTTCACGGATGGGGATGATGGTGAGCAGCGCGGTTGGTATGTGAACAGCGTGCAAATCCGTGAGGGCAAGATGTCTGACGTGGAAATCGAATTGTTAGGCGGGCCCACGGCTGCTGGCATTCCCGTGTCTTTCTTTGATGATCCCAACGCGACCATTTCCAGTCGGAATGTCTTTGGGGATCTTGGGGGGCAACGTGGCAAACAAGAGCGGCGATTGGCCGTCTTCAATAGTGGGGAAACACAGGACCTCGTCATCGAAAGTGTGACACCGGTAGGACCTGAAGCCGATTTCTTCCAGGTCGTCACCTTTCCTGAAACGCTCGCTTCCGCAGAGGAAGGCGTCATTGTGGTTGAGTTTGATCCTCAGGGAACCACTGGCTTGTTCGAGGCTGCTCTCGAGGTGCGAAGCAATGACGGGGGCGAAGCGTTGCTCACCATCGATATCTCCGCGCGGATCGACAATGGTTCCGGACTCGTGGCTCACTATCAGATGGATGAGACAGAAGGCGACGTGATGGTAGACGCTTCCGGTCAGCGTTACCATGGCACCTACGGCGCTGCTGGGACGGGGAGTTTCGCGCTCGGGCAGACAGGCTTGGCCACGGGGCAAGCGGTTCGTTTCGATGACGGTGGTTCCCCGGCTGCGGGAGGCGGGGGCTTTGGACAATTGGACGCCGAAGCCAGCATCCCATCCTTACAGAATCTCACGATTTCCATGTGGGTGCAGCCAGATGCGGCCGATGCAGGTGCCTCTATGCTGCTGGCCAAAGGCACGGCTGCGGGCGATCCTTTCGCACTCGCGACCAATGCAGTAGGCGATACCAATCCGCTGCTGTGGTTCGTGCAGGAAGAGCCTGAAATCGAGAGCGACCCCGTCCTCGTCGTGGGCCAACCGCATCACGTGGTGATCACTCAATTGGACGAGAATGGGATTGAGTTAGGCTCTACACGCACGCGGATCTATGTGGACGGTGAACTCTTCACGGAGACAGAAGGCGGGAATGGCTATGAGGATCTCAAGCCCTCCGTCATCCAGATTGGCGCCTTGAACGGTGGCTTCGGCTTCACGGGTATCATCGATGACGTGCAGATCTACTCCCGTGAATTGACCGCAGAGGAAGTGAGTTTCCTCCATGCCAATCCAGGAGAATCGGTCGCGGAACCAGATCCACCTGTGGTCGATCCCGAGTTGGCTAAAGATGTGACCGATCCGTTAGACACCATTCTTGTCTTCAATGGTGAGGACGATGGTGACGGCGATGCCGGGGCACCGCCCGCTGCCGAAGGAGTTTCCAACGCTATCAATGATATCGGTCAGAAGTATCTGAACTTCCTCGATTTGGGTTCGGGATTCACGGTGGTTCCCCGTGTCGGACCTACTGTCGTCACGGGTCTGCGGCTTTATCCTGCCAATGATGTCGAAGAGCGAGATCCTGCGAGTTATGAACTGTGGGGATCCCTGATCGGACCACGGGCTGACGACTTCGTGTTGATCTCCTCAGGTGATCTCGCCCTGCCTTCAGAGCGCAATGAAGGAGGCAATTTGGCCATCACGACAGACCTTCCGCATCAGGAAGTGAGCTTCGAGAACGAGGTCGCCTATGTAGCCTACCGGCTTATCTTCCCCACGCTCAAGGATGCAGGCGCGACCAACAGCATGCAGATTGCTGAGGTGGAGATCTTAGGTGTGGAAAGTAGCGGGACAGGTGGTGACCCGCGTGCGGAAGCGGTGGCCCAGGGTGGTCCCTACACGGAGCCGACCGTGGTCGACTTCGGTGAATTGACCGGAGATAGCACCTTTGAATTCTCTTTCAATGCCGTGAAAGGAGGCGCTTCCACGGCGATTGCCGGAAGTGAGCTCTGGGGGTTGAAACTGGATCAATGGAACGAGCAGGGCATCTTTGGCACCACCAACTTTGGTGTGGCTGACAATGTCTTCACTGCTGTGGATGGCCAAAGTGTTGCCTCAGTCTTCGATCAAGACGTTCATGTGGTCTTTGTTAGTGACACGACAGCCAATGAGACGCGGCTCTATGTGAATGGCGCCTACGTGGGCCGCCACGATGGGGCGCTGGGACTCTCAGGGGAAGCCAATCTCATGGCAGCCCGGGTAGCGAGCCCCGTCGATGCCATGGGCGATGGCTCGATCATGTATGGCTGGGCCGCCTATGACACCGCCTTGAGTGAAGAGGCGATAGCCATCCTAGCAGACACGCCGTTCGACGAGCGCGAAGTGCCGGGAGACGCACCAAGCATCACCGGAGTCTCGCGCACTGCGGAAGGCTTGGCCCTGCAACTGCCAGATGGGGTCACCTATGACGTCGAGTACTCGACCGACCTCCAAACTTGGGCGCCGATCGCAACTGATGTGACGGGCACTTACACAGACACGGATGCTGCGCGCGCGTCTGGCAATGTCGGCTATTACCGCGCCGCAGTGCAGAGTGCGCGTTAGGAAGCGGCGCAAACCATAACACGTATTCAGAGCCTCCCGTATAGACGTGCGGGAGGCTTTCTTTATATTCAGAGCGCTCGATAACGAAGCTGAGCGAAGATGCTGATGCCAATTGGTAGGGCTACGCTCTCAGGATCTTCTCCATGGCCTTCCCCTTGGCAAGCTCATCGATCAACTTGTCAAGGTAACGAATGCGCTGCATGAGCGGGTCCTCGACGTTCTCGACGCGAACACCGCACACCACACCTTTGATAAGGGTGCTGTTAGGGTGAAAGGCGGGAGATTCATCAAAGAAAGTGCGAACATCACATTGGCAATCGCATTGTTCTTGTAGTCCCTTCGCGTCATACCCCGTGAGCCAGCAAATGATCTCATCAACTTCCGCCTGAGTCCGATCCTTGCGTTCGGCCTTCTTGACATAGTGCGGATAGAGTTCCGCAAAGACCATGGAGTAGATGGGATGATCGGGCATGGGGTGTCCATTCGATTTGATGAAGCGAGCCTTCGCCAAGGCTAAGGGAAGAAGCATACCGAAAGACGGCAGTGGAATCAAGCGGCCTGAAGGGCAGAGGGAGTGAAGCCCGGGGCTTCAGCCCTGGGTGTTGTTCGTCCCAAGTGAAAGCCGCCCTGAAGGGGCGGGAGAATCATGGTGGCAGAGTGAAGCCCTGGACGATCTCTATGGTGTCTGGGTTGAAATGGCGCACATGCTAAGAGGGCCAGCTTCCAATAGGGCCACAATGTCCCTATTGTGGGTCATGCTAATGATTTCATAACTCGTTAGCAAACAGTTATTTAAGTTGGAATAAGGGTCGTGGCACGCGGAATGCTTGATTGAACGGCAATTGAATCATTCAAACCTAAGAAAGGAAGCATTTCATGAATCCACAGAAAGTTACCGTAAAGATGCAGGAGGCTCTCCACGAAGGGCAGAGTCTGGCTGCTGAATGGGGCCATAGCGATATCCTGCCCGCGCACGTGTTCTCGGCGGCGTTGGATCAGGCGGATGGGGTCGTCCGTCCGCTACTGCAGGCTGTTGGCATCCCGCCTGAGCAGATGGCTGCCCGCGTGAAGGATCTTCTCCAACGTCAGGCCAGCGTGCAAGGAGGGACGGACCCTAGCATTGGCCGTGAGTTATCGGAGACCCTCCGGCAAGCTGAGAAAGCCATGAAGGCGCTCGGCGATGAGTTTCTCAGTGTGGAACACTTCGTCCTCGCCGTGGCAGATTCCAAATCAACGCTTGGCGACACCTTGCGCAGTCAGGGACTGACGAAGAAAGCGTTAGAAGATGCGCTGCGTTCCGTGCGCGGGAGTCAGAAAGTGACCGATCAGGATCCAGAGGGGAAATACCAGTCTTTGGAAAAGTACGGTCAGGACCTGACGGCGCGCGCCCGCGAAGGCAAGATCGATCCTGTCATTGGACGTGACGATGAGATTCGTCGCATCATGCAAGTGTTATCGCGGCGGACGAAGAACAACCCGGTCTTGATCGGAGAACCCGGTGTCGGGAAGACCGCCATCGTGGAAGGCTTGGCTCGACGCATTGTGAGTGGGGACGTGCCCGATTCACTCAAGAACAAGCGCGTGATTACCATGGACCTTGGAGCCATGATCGCGGGAGCGAAGTATCGTGGTGAATTCGAGGATCGGCTCAAAGCGTTCCTCAAAGAAGTCACCGATTCCAATGGTGAGATTGTGCTCTTTATTGATGAGCTCCACACCATTGTGGGAGCTGGCAAGACGGAAGGGGCGGTCGACGCGTCGAACCTCCTCAAGCCACAGCTTGCCCGTGGAGAACTGCGGACCATCGGCGCGACGACGCTGAATGAGTATCGCCAATACGTGGAGAAAGACGCGGCCCTGGAACGTCGTTTCCAGCCCGTCTACGTGGAAGAGCCCAGTGTGGAAGATACCATCGCCATCCTGCGAGGATTGAAGGAACGCTATGAAGTGCACCATGGCGTGCGCATTCAGGACAATGCCATCATTGCGGCAGCGCAAATGTCAGACCGCTACATCAGCGATCGCTTTCTCCCTGACAAAGCCGTTGATCTGGTGGATGAGGCCTCTTCGCGTCTGAAGATCGAGCTCGACTCCATGCCGACGGAGATCGATCAGCTGGAGCGTCAGGTGATGCAGTTGGAGATGGAGAAACGCGCGCTTTCCAAGGAGAAAGATGACGCCAGCAAGCAGCGCTTGGCCAAGATCGAGGGTGAGATGGCGAATCTGAAAGAGCAGAGTCATCAGCTCAAGACGCAGTGGCAGAATGAGCGCAACGCGATCCTGGAAGGGAGCAAATTGCAGGAAGAGATCGAAGCCCTGAAGGTGGAATTGGAACAAGCACAGCGTCAGGGGAATCTGGCGCGCGCAAGCGAGATTCAGTATGGTCTCATTCCTAACAAGACGGCTGCTTTGGCAGAGCATCAGAGCCAGTTGGCAGCGGTGCAGCAGGGGCAACAGCTCTTGCAGGAAGAAGTGACTGAAGAGGACGTGGCCAAGGTGGTCGCCAGTTGGACAGGCATTCCCGTGGCGCGTCTGCAAGAAGGCGAACGCGAGAAACTGGTGCGCATGGAGGAGCGGCTCCATGATCGTGTGGTGGGCCAGGAGAAAGCCATCACGGCTGTTTCCAACGCTGTCCGCCGTGCGCGAGCGGGTCTCCAGGATGAGAATCGACCCATCGGCTCCTTCATCTTTCTGGGCCCTACTGGCGTCGGCAAGACGGAGTTGAGCAAGGCCCTCGCGGAGTTTCTCTTCGATGACGAAAGTGCCATGGTCCGTATCGACATGAGTGAGTACATGGAGAAACACGCCGTGGCACGCCTCATTGGAGCGCCTCCGGGTTATGTTGGATACGAGGAAGGTGGCCAGTTGACCGAAGCGGTGCGGCGTCGTCCCTACGCCGTGATTCTGCTAGATGAAGTGGAGAAGGCGCATCCAGAAGTCTTCAATGTGCTTTTGCAAGTGCTGGACGATGGTCGCATCACCGATGGCCAAGGTCGCACGGTCGACTTCACCAATAGCGTTGTCATCATGACATCGAACATTGGGAGCCAGTTCATCACTGAGGAGAATGATCCCAAGGAGCGCGAGAAACGCGTCACGGAAGCGTTGCGGAGCCACTTCCGCCCTGAGTTCCTCAATCGGATCGATGAAACGGTGATCTTTGATCGGCTTGATCGTGAGGTGCTCAACAAGATCGTGGAGATCCAGCTTGAGCAGGTGCGGAAACGGGCTGAGAAGATGGGCATTGCCTTGCAACTTGGTGAGGACGCCATCCAGCTTCTGGCCAATGAAGGCTTTGATAGTGTCTATGGTGCTCGCCCACTCAAGCGGGCCGTTCAGCGGCTCCTGTTGGATGAACTCAGCATGCAACTGCTGGAAGGCAAGATCAGCGAAGGGGATACCGTCCACGTGGGCGTGCAGGGTGATCAGCTCACCTTCGCCACTGCTGAGACGGAGAATGGAAAGGCAGCCTAACAGACAACCGATATGACGATGAGTAATCTTGTCCCCCTTAACCGTGGTTCGGGCCCGTCCAGTGACGGGCCCCTGCCGGAAGCGGCCCCCGTCATTCCATTGCGGAATGTCGTGGTTTTCCCTGGAACAATCACGCCCTTGCGTTTTAACAAGCCCGAGAATGTCGCAGCCATTGAAGCGGCTGTGAATGGGCACCATCATGTCGTCTTCGTATGGCAGGAAGATCCAGAACTGGAGACGATCACCCCGGAAGCGCTCCCTGAAGTGGGCACGCTCGTGCGCCTGGTGCGCGTGGCTCGTCAGGGGGACGACCTCACGGTGGTGGCCCAAGCCCAGGAGCGCGTGCATTTAGAAACATTCGATCAGACAGAGCCATTCCTCAATGCGTCCTTCCGCGTGATGCTCAATCATCTGCCCAAGGATGATGGCGCCTATTGGGAGGCCGCCATGCGTAATCTGCGAGACTCTGCCTTCCAGCTCATCGCCCTCGATGACGATATTCCAGACGAGGCTGAACAGGTCTTGCGACAGATCGAAGATCCGGTTCTTCTAACAGATGTCCTTGCGGCCAATCTCAAGTTCGAGATGGCGGATCGTCAGCGCTTGTTAGAGCAGCCGAATGTCCAGGCGCGATTCGAGCGTGTGCAAACCTTCATTGAGGATCAATTGCACATTGCCAATCTGCAGAAGAAATTGAAGGACGATCTTCAGACGGAGTTCACGGATTCGCAGAAGAAGGCGTATCTCCGCGAGCAGATTCGTACCTATCAGAAGGAACTCGGTGAGGATGACGGGAGTGAAGAGCAGATCGATGATCTGCGGCAGCGTCTGGACGCGGCTCAACTACCCAAGGAGGCCCGTGCCCAAGCGGATCGCGAGTTGAAGCGCCTCGGAATGATTCCACCCGCCAGCCCAGAGCACTCTGTCATTGTGACCTATCTAGAGACTCTGGCAGAATTGCCATGGGCAAAGCTGAGTGACTCGAAAGTACACCTCAAGAAAGCGCGCAAGATCCTTGATCGGGACCACCATGGTCTTGAGAAAGTGAAGAAGCGCCTCATCGAGTACCTCGCCGTCCGAAAGCTCAAGCCCGATGGCCAGGGAGCCATTCTGTGCCTATCAGGACCTCCAGGCGTTGGTAAAACAAGCCTTGGGAAGTCCATTGCGGAAGCATTAGGCCGAGAATTCGTGCGTATCAGCTTGGGCGGACTGCGAGATGAATCCGAGATTCGAGGTCATCGACGCACCTACATCGGATCCATGCCTGGTCGACTCATTCAAGAACTGCGACGGGCCGGAACGCGTAACCCAGTCGTCCTGCTGGATGAAGTCGACAAGCTCGGTTCCGATTTCCGCGGGGATCCTGCGAGTGCGCTCCTGGAAGTGTTAGATCCCAATCAGAATAGCACTTTTGTCGATCGCTACCTCGATGTGCCATTCGACCTCTCGCAAGTGGTCTTCATCACAACAGCAAACTACCTGGACGCCATACCGGCTCCCTTGTTGGATCGCTTGGAGGTGATCCAACTGCCGGGTTATACGGCTACAGAGAAACATCACATCGCGAGAAAGTACCTGACGGTGAAACAACGTGAGGCTCACGGATTGAAGCCGGCTCAGATCCGGTGGACAGACACCGCCATTGATACGGTGATCGAGTTCTACACGCGGGAGGCTGGGGTTCGAAACCTGGAGCGCGAGATCGGTGCGGTCACCCGCGGCGTGGCAGCGTCGATCGCTGAAGGCGAGCGCAAGTCCGTCAAGGTGACGCCTAAAGTGGTGAAAGATCGGCTTGGAGCCAAACGGTATGTCCGTGATCAGAAGGTCGCGCGGAGTGAGCCCGGAATCGTCAATGGCCTCGCTTACACGGCTGTCGGCGGCGATGTCCTCCACATTGAAGCCATCGCTTACCCGGGCTCGGGGCGGGTCAAACTCACGGGGCAGTTAGGCGACGTCATGAAAGAGTCCGTTGAAGCTGCCTATAGCTTGGTGCGCAATCGCGCGAAAGCGTTAGGCATCTCGAAGAAGATCTTCCAAGAGCAAGACGTGCACGTGCACGTTCCCGCGGGAGCCATTCCTAAGGACGGCCCATCAGCCGGACTCGCCATGTTCACGGCGTTAGCATCTTTGTTAAGCAATCGACCGGTGCGTCATGACGTGGCCATGACAGGGGAGGTCACCTTGCGAGGCTTGGCTCTACCGATCGGGGGATTGAAAGAGAAGACAATCGCCGCCCTGCGCGCCGGTGTGAAGACTGTTCTCATTCCACATGGGAATGCCAAGGACGTGCCGGAACTGCCGAATGAGGTGCGCGAGAAATTGGAGATCATTCCCGTCAAAACCATCGACGACGTTCTCAAACATGCGCTTGAGGACAATCGTTAGTCAAATTCGTACTCGACCCATCCACGGCGTTTCTCGCCAGGTGGGCATTCTTGCAGGTGCGCCACCTCTCCGGCCCCTTGGTCGGAGAGGTTGTGTGCGTCCGTGGAGCAAGTTTGGTTCTCAATGCTCATGAAAGGCTGATTGGGAGTCCACACGACAAGGTGCGTGAAGGCTTCCGAGGTATGGAAACGGACGTGACGCCCCACGTCTCGAAAAGTGACAGTGGTGGGTTTGTCAGGCGTCATGCCGTAGAACACATCGTCCGCCTGATAACCGTGCAAGGACACCGGTTCGCGAGCGTCGAGCGGATGCCCATCGAGGCTCAAGAGCTTTCCGTTAGGCAATTGATGCTCCGCTGCCATGAGCGCTTTGGCGGGAACGTGTAAGAAGGCCTGTTCCCGAGTGCCTTGGTAGAGAAGGTAGGGGTGAAAGGCGACGCCGAAGGGCAGGGTCCGGCCGCTCGCGTCGTTGTCGATCTCATAGTCCCACCGCACGCGTCCTTCTCGGACCGTCACCGTGATGCGGAAGCTGTGTTCCCATGGGAAAAGGCGCCCCCACTCCTTGGTAGCGTCAAATCGGAGCGCCACCGTGACCGCAACAGAGTCTGCGGTGACGATGCTAGAGTGATAGGTGAACGGGGCGCGATTCACGAGCCCATGGATGTGATTTCCCGGTCCTTCTCGAAACACATAACGCTTTCCGCGATAATGGAACGCGCCTCCGCGGATGCGGTTCGGAGTGGGATAGAGAATGGGATTGCCCGCACGGACACCGGGGAGATCTGAGAGCTTCGTGGGCTGATGGAAATATTCCACACCACCGCGGATGACCGAAACCACGTTGGCACCCGCAGCAGGAACGAGCGTGGCTTTGGTGTCACCCTGAGTGAGTTCGTAGATATCCCAGCCGGTTTCGGAATCCCTTTCGACGGTCAGCATGCCGCCGTAAAGTGGTAAGGAGAGAAGGGCTAACAGAGCAAGAACCGTGGGCGCGCGCATGCACCGGTCTAAGAAAAGTTCGGCTTCCTCGTCAATCTCGGCTAGAAACTTTAGGCTCGCTCCCCTCTGGATTTCTGCCAGCATCCAGGCCCATGAAGCCTTGCATCTTACTCATCTTGATGGTCTTAGGGGTTCCGTGCGTCGCGCAATTCGACGCCTTCGACGATGGGAACGCTGAGGGCTGGACTGTCCTGGATGTGTTGGCTGAAGTGGGGGCACCTCCCTCGACGATCACTTTCCCAGAGGGGAATCAGATTCGCTTGCAATCCGCGCCGTCGCCCAATCCGGAGGCAGTGGGCCCATCCCGCATTGGCCTGTTTCACGGATCGACTTCATACACGGCGGTCACGACCTTGATCGATATCGTGGCCTGGGATCCGGCTTTGGAACAAGACATTGGGTTGATTGCTAGGGGGACCACCCTTGGGCTCGGCACCACAGGGGGGTATGCGTTGACGTTAGACACAGACGAGTCTGCTGCCTACCTCAGTCGCTTGGACAACGAAGCCAATGCGACGCTTGCGTCTGGTCCGGTCGTCATGGAACCCGGCAAGACCTATCGCTTTCGGCTCACCGCGATTGGAAACCAGATCTCTGCAGGCATCGCCAATGCCGCCATCCCTGAAGAAGAATTGATCATCTTGGAAGCCGAGGACGATGGGTATCCAGAAGGGGTGAGTGGGTTCTTCAACAATGCGGGCACAGCTGCGGGGTCCACGGATGCGACCTATGATCGCTATCTGGCCTTTGATCCTAGCGGACCGATCGATCGTCCCCAAGTGGTGTCCTGGCAGGTCGATGACACTGAGACCCTGACACTGGACTATCAGGTGTCGTTGCAAGCAGGTGGTCGTTATGTGCTAGAGACAAGCGAGGATCTGCGTGATTGGGCGGTGATTGCTCAGGGATCCGTGCCGTTAGGCTTCACGGACGGGCAGTTTGCCGTTCTCGTGGGTGCTCCGGGAAAGGGGTTCTACCGAGTGGCTCCAGCGCCTCCCTTGTTTCGCGAAGACTTTGAGCGCGATGCCGATGGGTGGACGACGGAAGTGTTCGCCGGGGATACCACGTGGGAGTGGGGCACGCCGATGGCTCCAGATCTCGATGCAGCCCATTCCGGTGGCAAAGCTTACGGAACCCTGTTAGGACAGTCCTACACGGATGGCGCTAATGTCGCCCTGCGCAGTCCTCTCATTGATCTTACGGATAAAGCGCGTGCGACACTAAGTTTCTGGTATCACGTTGATGTCACGGAAGGGCAAGAGGGGGTGCAAGTTAGTTTCCTTAGCGAGAGTGGCGCGACTCTCGCCTCGATCGACGAGATTCTGTGGACGAGGACGGACGGGTGGACGTTTTATCAGACGCCGATCTTAGAAGAGCTGCTAGGGCAACAGGTGCGTTTGGAGTGGCTGTTTCGCTCTGACAATGAAGCGCCCAATGGAGCCGGATTCTTCCTCGACGATATCGTATTAGACTAGAGATGCTATGAAAAGACCGCCTTTCCGATACGCCAACCGTGTTGCCATCGTTACCGGTGGGGCAGGGGACATTGGCAGTGCCGTCGTACGGCATGCGCACGCCAATGGGATGCGCGTGGTGATCGCGGATGTGGATCTTCGGCGTGGAGAGGCCTTGGCGAAAGAGTTGGGTGAGGAGCGTTGTGTTGCTCTCGGAGGCGATCTTACTCAAGAATCTGTCCTCGTGCAGTTGTTAGAGCAAACGGAGCGGCACTTTGGAGGGTGTGATGTCCTTATCAACAATCTTGGGATGACCAATACAACGCCGTTTGAAGAGCGGTCGACTGCCTGCATTGAACGGGAGTTGGCTGTGGTGATGCAGTCGCCCATTCTTCTCACGCGCCTGGCCTTTCCCATGCTTCAGCGCGCCGACGATCCTCGCATCATCACCATCACGTCGCTGGGCGGGATCACCCCGCTCAAAGAGACGCCGATCTACAGTGCCGCAAAGTTTGGTCTGCGGGGCGCCATGCTAGCGCTCGCCTTGGATGAGGCCAGGCATGGGATCTCCATCAGTTGCGTGCTGCCCACCGCGACGGACACTTACATGTTGCGGCAAGAGGCTCTGGATGGCGGGTCGGTGTTGAATTTCATTGATGAGCCACAGCCCGTTTCCGCCGTCTTGAAATCGGTCATTCGGCAATTGGAACACCCGCGATTGGAGTCTTACCCCAAGACGAGTGATTCCTTCATTGCCCGCTTTGGCATGCTCTTTCCAAATCTGCAGCGGCGCCTGGTGCCCCTCTTTGAGAAACTGGGGAAACGCGGCATGGAGAAGTATCTGCGTGGATTAGAAGAGCGTGGCTTGGTGGAATGCCACGAAGGCACGCTGCGACAGAAGGCACGCCAACACTGGCATCACTCTCATCCCAACCAGGTGCCCTAGCATCCATGCCATGACGGATTCGGACGTTTGTATCATCGGGGCTGGACCGGCAGGATTGGCCACGTCACGAGCGCTTCAGGACGGTGGGATCTCCCACACCATCCTTGAGAAGCACCTGGACGTGGGCGGGATATGGGACCCAGACAATGAAGGATCTCCCATGTATGAGAGCGCCCATTTCATCTCGTCTAAGACAATGTCAGGTTTCAAGGACTTTCCCATGCCGGACGCGTATCCTGACTACCCATCGAATCGGCAGATTCTCGCCTACATTCGAAGTTTCGCGGATGCCCATGGCTTGCGAAAGCACATCCAGTTCAATACGCGGGTGCAATCCACACGTTACGAGAATGATCGGTGGTCCATTGAGACTGACAAAGGCACGTATGCGGGATTCCGCTGGCTCGTTGCCGCCAATGGCGTCACGTGGATACCCAAAGTAGTGTCCTTGCCAGGGCAAGAGACGTTCGCGGGCAGAATCATGCATGCGGTCGGGTATCGTCGTGCAGAGACGTTCCGAGGGAAACGCGTGCTGATCGTGGGCGCGGGAAATTCCGGGGTCGATATAGCCTGCGATGCCGCTGCCAATGCCGAGGCGGCGGCCATCAGTCTGCGACGAGGGTACCATCTCCTGCCGAAACACCTCTTTGGCACGCCGATCGATGTCTTTGGGGAGCAAAGTGCGTGGATGCCGCTACGCCTGCAGCAGTTCACCACAGCGATCTTGCTTCGCATCTTGTTAGGCGATCTTCGTCGGCTGGGACTCGCCAAGCCTGATCATCGAATTCTCGAAAGCCACCCCATCATCAACTCGCAGCTCTTGCATTATCTCCAACATGGGGATCTTCAGGCCAAGCCGGACATTGCGCGTTTGGATGGGAGATCGGTGCACTTCGTGGATGGCACTCACTTGGAGGTGGACTTGATCGTCCTGGCGACGGGCTATCATCGTTCCATCCCTTACTTGCCTGAAGGCATGGTTTCGTATGAGGGTTTGCATCCCAAAGCGTATCTGAATGTGTTTCTGCCCGATCATCCGGAACTGTTTCTCAATGGTTTCATCGAGACCAATGGTGGCGCCTACAAGTTCTTTGATCAGATGGCTCAGTTGATCGCCCAGGGGATCATTGCGCAGAAGGAAGATGGTGAGGCCTGGCAGACACTCCAAAGGATCCTTGCCGAGCCCGAACCTGATCTCACCGGGGGCGTCCGTTACCTGGACTCTGATCGCCATAGCCTTTACGTCAATGCGCGTGCTTACCTGAAGGCTGTGAAGAAGCTTTGCCGAACCATGGGTTGGCCTAACATGGAGTGATCAGTTGGGTGCGCGAACCCGGCTGCGAATCACCTGGGCAGGGGTGACAATGTCGAGGAATCCATCGCGATGCATCCCGTCGACCGAGTGACCGGCATAGTGCAACGCTGCGAGGATGAGCGTGGAGCAGGTGTACTCATGATGCAGTTCTTGAAGGGTGTTAGGCTCGATACTGGCATTGTTGTAGAAGCCGAAAGCGCCGCTGTAGTCATAGGCCTTGCGCCGGTCATGGGCCTTGGCCAAGACGTGCGTGACAAAGATCTGCAGCCGTTTGCGATGCACGGTTTGGGTGGGGCGATAAGCGATCCAATGCTTGTCGGCGAGGTAACGGAGATCCTCGTCGATATGGGCGGGCTGTTTCATGGCGAGTTGAAGCAGGCGAAGCGACCCGGGTTGATGCGGATCGTCGACCACGAGCGCGAGGTGACCAAAGCGAAAGAGTTCGTAAGGGAGCTTCTGAATCTTGCCTCGCAGCAGGTAGTCCCTCCGTTCTTTGCGGGGCATGTGAAAGGCAATGACGTCTCCCGGACGTAAGGACGCCATTTGAGAATGATAGGATGTGGAATCGTTTGCCGCGAATTGGCTGATTTCTTGGAATGCTGCCATCTCGCCTCGTTGGGGTGCGCGCTCCATGAGCGTGAACGGGAACCACGCACCTTGCGCCGGTTGATAGAGCACGGTAGCGCCAGCCGCGATGACGAGAACACTTCGCATGCCGATGCCCCAGGGTGCGGTGACATGGCGCGCTAGAGACGTTTCGGAGAGCGAAGGCAGTTCATCAGTTAGGCGGCGCTGCACGGCGGGGTCGGGAAGTCCACAGGTGGCGTCTGCTCTCTGCAGGGCTGTGCGGAATCTGGCGACGAGTCGGTAGAGCGGATTTCGGATGACCCGCGGAACCAGTTTCATGAGCATCGCCAAGGCGCGCCAGTGGCCTCCGAGAGTTTCTAATAGAACAATGACGGCGGAGGAGTGGCGATAGGTCCGGCCATCACACCACACGAGCATGGTGGGCGACGTCGATAGATGAGAGTGCTCCTGGAGAGTCGTGAAACGAATGAGGTCAGCGTGATCCTCTGCGGCTACCATGCGAACCCAACGCTGGCACAAGAGACATGTGCCATCGAAGGCCGCGATCAGCTTGCCGCGCTGCGGCCGTTTCGGCCGGAGCCATCGAGGATCGAACACGAACAGATGAACGATGAGCATTCCCAGACTGAGGTCGGCAAAGTCGATGACGAGTATGAGAGTGAGGTGCATCAGCAGGAGCGCGAGCCAGATCCACGGACGCATCTTGCGGAAGACTGCTAGGGGGAGAAAGAGCAATTCGGCGAGGAGCGCTCCCCACGTGCCTATCATTAAGGTGAGATCGGGCAAGGCGAGAAGCAGGTCTCGCGCCAGACCGGGCCGAGCGAGGGGATTCTCCAGCACGAATCGGAGCGCGGTGCCATCTAGCCAGCTCGGTGATTGGAGCTTGGTCCAGCCGCTGAAAGAGTAGCCTGCGGCCAGCAGCCACCATGCCGCGTGGTAGACCCAGATGGGCATGTACCAGTGGGAATCAGGTGGTCGGGAAGCTCGGCGCCAGCACCACGGTTCTCCAGTCGGCACCAAGGCGCACAACCCTAGCAAAAGTCCTATGTAGGGAATGGAAGGATTGGCGGTGAGATTGTTGCGATGGAAGAGCGCCGTCCACACGAACCAAAGCACCACTGCCATCCAAGGGCGTTTCAAACCTGCCGTGAAGAAGGTTGCGGCAACAATGCCGAGCATCAGGAAGGCCTGCACGGCCAGCGGACTGTCCCAGTGCGCGAGGGGATTGGGAAAGAGCCCGTACGCAGGATTCAGAGAAGGATCACTGAGAAAGCCGTCACGCGAGAAGACCTCGCCCGCCCACGGGAACAGTTGCAGGAAATGGATGAGAAGGTAGAGGCCAAAGACAATGCGGAAGAGAGCAAAGTGCCAGGGGGAGACGGGAGCCGTGGACGCATTCATAGGTGTTGGGGTGTGAGGGGATAGAGCCATTCTGTGGGGGCGCCTTCTCCACCTGCGGTGATGCGGACGTGGAGATCTCGCCAGGTTTCCGGAATGCCAAGCTCCTCGCGGAGTGGCGAATCAACGTTCATCATTTGGGTGTAGAGCCGTTCCCGAAGCTTGTCCGGTAGTCGGGGTCCATAGGCCAGAGCAGCTCCGATCACGTTGCGGCGTTGGTAGGGACCTTGGAGTCCGGCGTAACGCTCGGCCGTGAGAGGCATGGTCTGGGTTTTCCCCTGTGCATCGGTGGCTTCAATGGCGAAGCGTGCCGCGAAGGGCTCGTAACCATCACTTTCACAGAAGACCTTGGGGAATGGGGCAATGCCAGAGGCCAGACCAATGCCACGCAGCGCGCGATGCCCACTGAGATAGCCAATCATTTGCAGGAGGCCCACAAGGAACAGGGTGAGAGCGATGACATTGCGGTGACGCAGATTGAGGGAGAAGGATTTCATGAGTCTGTCAGGGGTTGGCGTCGTTGATGCATGCAAGCCCAGCGTTTGCGGCATCCCATACAAGTGAGCGGCAATTTGGTCGGCTGGTGGACGTCTTGGAAACAAAGCATCTGGCCGATTCGCTGTTCTTTCGCCGCATCGAATCCACACTGTTTCGGTGATTCATGCGGATTGTGATAGGTGCCGAAGAGGAGGTCCCACACGGGCAAGTCCGCATAGTTCTGGGTGTGATGTTGGTAGCGGTGATGGACCCGATGAGATTCTGGTCGTTGAAACCAAGGGCCGAGCCAGCGAGGCGTGCGGATATTCCAATGATAGAAGTATTCGGCCACGGCCGTCATGCCGGTGTAAAGAGCTGCCGCTTCAAGCGAGCAGCCTAACAAGAGGTAGATGAGGCTCGAGCTGATCAGGGCATTCAGCGTGATCTCCACGGGATGCTTGTAGAAGCTTGCGAGGACCTCGATGCGTCGTGGTGAGTGGTGCAACTGATGGCACAGCCGCCAGAAGAAATCGGACTCGTGCCGGACCCGATGCCACCAGTAGTAGACGAAGGTCGAGATCAGATAGGCCAGGCTCGCTTCTGCCCACACAGGCCACGCACGAACGGACAAGAGTGACCACGCTCGGAACCACTGATCCCAGGTCTGGCCCGCGAGGAGAACGATCCCTAACTGCGTCAGGTTCACCAGAGCAATGCGAAGCCACCACCCGCGAGAGGATGGCAAGGCTTGCCCCGGCCAGAGACGTTCTACCATCAGCATGAGCCCCGCAATGATCGCTAATAGAATGAACATGGGAGAGTCTTGTCATGGATCTCAGCGTGTTTGAAATCGATGTTTATTCGAAAACATCGATGACATCAATGAACGGGAGTTCGCGACAGGGCTTGTCGCCGTCGCTGACTTCTCTTAGCGTGCCGGTCATGAATCGATGTTTCCTCTTTGCGTTGCTGACCGGGGCGGCCGTTGCCCAGGATGTCCCCATCTTCGAACGTCATCAGCTGTCTGCTGAGTTTCACGCTGAAGGGGCCGCAGCTGGAGATTTTAACAAAGACGGCAAGATGGATGTGGTTGGTGGGCCGTTCTGGTATGCAGGACCGGATTTCAAAGAGCGGAAGCGCATCTATGAGGCGGATGCCTTCCCGGTGAAAGGCTATTCGCGAAACTTCAATACCTGGGCGCATGACTTCAATGGCGATGGCTTCGACGATGTCCTCCGGGTGACCTTTCCCGGCGAGCATGCGGCATGGTATGAGAATCCAGGGGAGGGCGAGGGACCGTGGAAGGAGCACCGAGCCACCGACGTCGTGGACAACGAATCGCCTCAGTTTGGAGATTTGACAGGGGACGGACAACCCGAACTGGTTTTCTCAGTGGGTGGTCGATTTGCCTACGCCGCATATGACCCTGACAAACCGACCGCTCCCTGGAAGGTGCATCTGATTTCGCCGGAAGGCAGTACTGGAGGAAAGTTCACCCACGGCTTGGGCTTGGGCGATGTGGATGGTGACGGTCGCGTGGATTTGTTAGAGAAAGAGCGCTGGTGGCGGCAACCGGAATCTCTGGAAGGCGATCCTTTGTGGAAGGGCAATCGCTTCCAGTTCTCGGGACCAGGCGGGGCTGACATGTTTGCCTACGATTTCGACGGTGACGGCGATCAGGACATCTTCACCAGCGCCGCAGCACACGCTTATGGGCTCACGTGGTTTGAACGCGCGCTGGACGAGACGGGGCGTCGGACTTGGGAACGCCATATCATCACGGGCGACAAGCCGGAACAGAATCCGCATGGAGTGGCCTTCAGCCAGGCACACGCGGCACAGTTGGTGGACGTGGATGGTGATGGTGTCAAAGACCTCATCACGGGCAAACGCTGGTATGCGCATAACGGCAAAGATCCAGGGGCAGAAGAACCCGCCGTGCTCTACTGGTTTAAGGTCAAGCCAGGAGGAGAGTCTGGTCAGGCAGCCTTCATTCCCTATCAGATTGATACGGACTCTGGCATTGGTACGCAATTTATAGTTGCTGATCTTAACGGAGATGAACGCCCTGACATCGTCACTAGTAATAAGAAAGGAACGTTTGTGCATCTCCAGAAAGCGGCAAGGCAGAAGGGAGCGGACGCCGCTCCCCTCATTCAAGATGGCGACCACGTGGTCATGTTAGGCAACACCTTCATTGAGCGCGACGTCAACTACGGGTATGTGGAAACGGCGCTGACGCAGGGACTCGCCGCCAAGGGGATTCGCGCCACCTTTCGCAATCTCGGGTGGAGCGGCGACACCGTCTTTGGGCACGCGCGCTCCTACTTTGGGCCGCCGCAAGAAGGCTTCGAACGCCTACAGCGACACTTGGAAGAGATCCAGCCGACTGTCATTGTGGCGAACTATGGAGCTGTCGCTGCGTTTGAGGGAGAGTCAGGTCTTTCAAACTTTCTCAAGGGCTATGCCCGACTTCTCAAGATGGCAACGAAAGCGAGCGGCGGGGCGCGAATCGTCCTGCTTTCGCCGCCTCCCTGCGAAACCCTAGGGGCACCCTTGCCGGACATGGACGCTCAGAATAAGCGCTTGGCTCACTATCGTGATGCTTTGCGAGCGTTTGCCGACGAGAATGGCTACCCATTCCTCGATCTCTTCGCAGCGCTGGGCAGTGGCAGAGCATCGCGGTCAACGCCATGGACGGATAATGGGGTGCATTTCACTGAGGAAGGTTACCGCCAACTGGCCCCATCCCTTGCTGCCCTCTTCGGTTGTGATGCTCCCTGGGACTTCTCATCGGAACTTCACCAACACGTGCTCACAAAGAATCGCTATTTCTTCTATCGCTGGCGGCCGCAGAACGAGACCTACTTGCATGGGTTCCGCAAACACGAACAGGGGCAGAATGCGGTCGAGATCCCGCAGTTTGACCCTCTCATTAAGGCGAAAGAGCAAGCCATCGATTCCGTGCTCAGCCGGATTCAGGCCACTCTCCAACCCGGCGCCTAATGCTGATCAATTCGAAATTGATGAAAGCCTTTATCAACCTCGCCATTCTGCTAGGTGCTAGCAGTGTCTGGGCTCAGAACAACCTGTCTCTCGACGCCATTCCCAAGCCCGACCCCGCGGCGCAAGAGGCGAGTTTCGTCCTCGACGAGAATCTTGAGATCAATCTCTTCGCGTCAGACCCCATGATCGCGAAACCCGTGGGGATGAACTGGGATGCGCAGGGTCGGCTGTGGGTGGTCAGTTCGCGCCTCTACCCGCATATCAAGCCGGGCCAGCGATCCGATGATCAAGTGATTGTGTTAGAGGATCGAGATCGAGATGGCAAGGCGGACAAATCAACGGTCTTTGCGGAGGACTTGCTGATTCCTACCGGTATCTTACCCGGGGATGGCGGCGTCTATGTGGCCAATTCCACAGAAATGCTCTTTCTCGAAGATACGGATGGCGACCTGCGTGAGGATCGTCGTCGCGTGATGCTCAGTGGTTTCGGAACGGAGGATACCCATCACATCATCCATTCCTTTCGAGGCGGGCCCGAGGGACTCTTGTACTTCAATCAATCGATCTACATCCATTCTCATGTGGAGACGCCACACGGCGTGCGGCGCCTCATGGCTGGAGGCATCTGGCACTTTCGCCCCGAAACGATGGAGTTGGAAGTCTTTGCTAGGGGATTTGTCAATTCCTGGGGACACGCCTGGAACCGCTATGGCCAGAGCTTTGCGACTGATGGCGCCTATGGGGAAGGGATCAATTATGTCTTTCCTGGTAGCACCTTTGTCACCGCTTACAATGCCAAGCGCCTCCTTCGCGGCTTGAATCCCGGGCAGCCCAAGCAGTGCGGCTTGGAGGTGATCGACTCCACTCATTTCCCCGAGGATTGGCAAGGGAACTTGATCACGAATGACTTCCGTGGGCATCGTGTGAATCGCTTCGTGGTGAGTGAAAGTGGTAGTGGCTACACCTCGCGTCAGGCTCCTGATCTTATTCGCACGACCCACGGTGCGTTCCGCCCGATTGATGTGAAGATCGGGCCAGATGGCGCTCTTTATATCGCCGATTGGTACAATCCGATCATCCAGCACGGAGAAGTGGATTTCCGTGATCCGCGGCGTGATCATGTCCATGGGCGCATCTGGCGGGTGACCTACAAAGGGCGCCCGCTGTCGCCGCGCCCGGAGGTGACCCATCAGCCCCTGGAAAAGATTGCCGACCAGTTGCGATCCAAGGACGGGCTCACACGGCATTTCGCGAAGCGTGCTTTGCGAGAAGCTCCTCAAGACGCCGTCTTGCCAGTGTTGAAGGAAATGTTAGCAAACGTGGCGTTGTCAGAGGATAAATTAGAGCTGCTGTGGGCTCATCAAGCAGTCAATCATTTGCATGAGCCACTCCTTCGCGAATTGCTGGCAGATGATGATCATCGGGTGCGCGCGGCGGCTGTTCGCGTGCTCTATCATTGGCACGATCAGGTGGAAGATGCACTTAGTCTGCTGGAAGTTGCCGTGGGGGATGCCCATCCTCAAGTGCGATTGGAGGCAGTCAATGCCTTGCGAAACAAAGGAGGGCAACCTGCTTTCGAACTCGCCATGCGAGCGTATCAACAGGAGGTCGACGAGAACATCGACTTTGCTCTCTGGCTCACGGCACGTGAATTGGAGAAGGATTGGCTGCCTGCCTTGGAAGCTGGTGATCTGTCATTGACACCAAAGGTCCTGCAGTTCGTTCTCACCGCGGCAGAGAAGCCAGAAGCGATTCGCTTTCTCTACGAATCTTATCAGGAAGCCGAGGCGAGAAATGAAGACACCAGCGCGCTTGCAGCGCTGTTTGCAGAGGTAGGTGATGCCGCCGCGCTTGATATTCTGTATGCGGATGCGCTCACCGAGCCAGAAGTGGAGGCAGTCGATGCGGGATTGGCGCGATTGGTCGAAGCGGTAACGACGCGCAAGGTGCAGCCAACGTCGCTAGAGCCGGAGAAACTCGTCCTGCTGATCGAGAAAGGAATCCCGAATGCGCTTCTGTTAGGAGGGGCTTGGAAACTGGAGGATGCCCGGGCCGCCATTGAGAAACAGTTAGGCGAGCAGCCTGAGGTGGTCATTCGTGCGCTTACTTACTTTGGCGACGGCGCGGCCGCGACCACGTTGCAGGGAATCACCGCAGACCTCACACACAGCCCGGCGACTCGAGCAGCGGCAGTGGCCGGACTGGCGGCGATTGATCTCGAGGCAGGAGCTGCCGCGGGGGCGGCTTGGCTCGCGTCTGCCAATTCAGAGGAGAGCGCTGACAGGGTTCTCAATGCCTTTCTTTCGCAGAAACAAGGGCCCGCAGCACTCAGCGCGGCTCTTGAGGAGCAGGAGAAGCCCTTGGCGTCAGATGTGGCGACCGCAACCGTGCAACAAGCGGGCACGAGTGGCGGGGAGACAACGGCCCTGGTGGCGTCGCTTTCGAAATGGGGCGAGCTCAAGCCGATTACCCAAGGACTCACTCCCGATGAGATGAAGGCGTTTGTCGGCAAAGTGCGAGAGCACGGCGATCCTGCCCGCGGGGAACGCGTCTACCGTCGTGAGGCGCTTGCCTGTCAGACCTGCCACGCTATCGGTGGGGGTGGGGGAGCCGTGGGCCCTGACATGCTCAGCGTGGGATCTAGTGCACCCGTTGACTACATCGTGGATTCCCTTCTGGAACCTAACAAGAAGATCAAAGAGGGCTATCACACGACGGTCTTGACGACCAAGACGAATGAAGTGATCACCGGTGGTCTTGTGCGTGAGTCCGATGACGAGATCGTCCTTCGGCTCGCAGATGGAAGTGAGCAAACGGTGAAGGCGACCGCGTTGAGTAAGAAAGAGATCATTCCCATCTCACTCATGCCACCGGGCCTCACCGCGAGTTTGCGAGAAGACGAATTGGTGGATCTCGTCCGCTTTCTCTCAGAGCTTGGCAAGGAGGGTCCTTACAAAGTGCCTGCAAACCGCTTCGTCCGTCGCTGGCGCGTGCTGCCCTACGATGACAATGTGAGTCATTGGATTCGCCGCAATGGAAGTCAAGCCATGCTGGGCCGAGGCGAGGCGCTGCCATGGAGGTCGGCCTATAGCACGGTGGCTGGGCAATTGCCGCTTTCCGAGATCGGCATCAATAAGGGCTTCAACAATGACTTGAGTTTCGCCAAGTTCGATATCGATGTCGCCGCCGCTGGCGAGATTGGGTTGCGAATCGCGAATCCTCAAGGCCTGCAGGTGCTCGTGGGCGATACCCAAGCCGCCGCGAAAGAGGTCTCCACCATCGCGCTCGAGAAAGGACGTCACGCCGTCGTCCTGATCATGGATCGGGCAGTGCGTCGCGCCGGTGACCTCCAGGTGGAACTGATCGATATCGCAGGCTCGTCCGCGCGGGCATCTCTCGTCATGGGTTTGTAGTCCGCGGTTTTCTCAATTCAGGGAGAGGCTCTCGCAAATGCGGTCGCGGTCGCGCAGGCGCGACAAAAGCGTGCGAATGACGAGGAAGGGCCAGAATCCTTCCTTCAGCAAGAGGCATAGCATTCTCTATAATCTGGAAATTACGAAAAATCATGATTTCTTGAGTGTGTGACCCCCACGATGACTCTCATGCTGGTGGCGTTTGAACTCGCCACCTTCGCCACGCCCGTTCGTCCTCCCACCAACTCGCCCCCGACTGTCGGGGACGTGACCGGTCCGACCACGCCTCACGCTGAGGTCGAGCTGGTGTATGAAGTGGCGGCGTCCGACCGCGACAATGATCCGCTCACCTTCGATTGGTATTTCTCTAATGGTGACGTCATCCGCACCGAGACCAATAGCGTCCAGTACTCTTGGCCTGCCGGAGGATCCTATCACGTGCACGTCATCGTCGACGATGGTGAGCCCTTCCATGCCACGACGTCAGAGACAATCGATGTGACGGTAGCAGGTCCTCTCGCGTCCTTTACGGAAGGAGTCATCGATCCGCTTGTGGAGAGTGACTATCATTTCACCTTCGCAGACCATGTGGAAGGGCACTTCTTTGTAGGCGCCCGTGCCGGGGCGCTCGAGGATGATGACGGGGTGCTCTATTGGTCTTGGGATGGATTGTCCTGGATGGGGCCTGTGTTAGAAATTCCCGGTCTTCGTGTGACGGCGCTCTTCTGGGATGGCCAGCAGTTTGTCTTGGTGGGCGAAGCCTTTGTTGAGGAGGCGCTGGTTGGGGTGATCTATACGGCTCCAGACGGACGCCATTGGAAACGGCGACGCCTGGACGAGAGCGGTCGGGCCTATGAGGGAGCCGGATGGAATGGCCAGCAGTACGTCATCGCGCTCAGTGACGGAAACATCTTGGTCACGGATGACCTGGTTACTTGGGACGAAAGGACCCTGCCCGAGTCCGCAACCTACGGAGGGGCGAGTGCGGCTGAGAGTCTACGTGTTCTGTCAGGACATTGGCGCTTACTCACGCCGAATGTTCTTTATGGATCAGAGAATGGCCGTGATTGGGAAATTGTGAGAGAATATGCGAATGCGCAGCGAGCCATGCTTGCCTTGCCAGAGGGCATCTTCGTGACAGCCGGGCGCGGACGCGAGACGCACGTGTCCTTTCCCGGCGATCCATGGGAAAAGCACGAGCTACGGAATGGAGACGGGTCCTTGCTGAATGAAGCGGGGACTGTGGTGGGACTCTTCGATGTGAATGGCTTGGTGTGCGCCCAGTTTAGACCCGATACAGGAGAGGATCGCTGGCACGTTTGGCATGATGATACGGAACGCTGGACGCGGATTGCGAGTGCCCCACTGCCTGCTGACGGCGTCGTCGCCTATGGAGCCGGTCGGTTGCTTTCCGCTCAGGGACCACTTACCGCGACCTTGGTTTCGGGGTCTTTCTTCCCCGACAATGAAGCCCCTGCCGGTTCCATCCAAGGACCCACTGCCCGAGCGGCTCGCCAGACTGGGCTCTACCAAACGAACACATCGGATCCTGACGGTGACACCATGACGTTCTGGTGGGATCGCGGCGACGATACACCATGGGTGCGCGCCGATGCCCCTTCGCTCAATTGGCTCACGGCAGGACCTTTCTCCTTGCAACTACACGCCATCGACGGGCGCGGCGGCGTGCTTCTCACCGAGATCACGGTAGAGATCACCGATCCTTTGGATCAATGGACGCAGATTGAAAGTCATAGCACCCAAATTCTCTTCGCCATTGCGCTAGGAAAGAATGGCGATCTCGTCACGGTGGGGAATGAGAGCACGGTTCTCTTCTCGGATGATGGAAAGAGCTGGGAAGGGCAAATGTTAGGTGTGGATCATGTCAGTGTGCGAGACGTCACCTACACCGGGAGCCATTTCATCGCCGTGGGTGTCTTGGATGAGACCGCCTATGCATTCCGTTCCGCTGACGGAAAGCAGTGGTCGACCGTTTGGATCGCCGATAGGGCGCAGACGGATCTGCGAGCAGTGTGTTCCCACGAGAACGTCGCCGTTGCCGGGGGGCGGGGTGGCCTGATCATCCGCTCGATTGATCATGGAGCGACGTGGACGGAAGTCGCGCAGGATGTCTCTACCGCAACCCTTCGCCGCGTGACGCGTGGCGATGACTTGTTTGTCGCCGCGCATTGGGATGGCATCATGACCTCGCCTGATGGCTTGCTTTGGTCCGCGGGCACGGTGGATACGTTAGGATGGAACCACCTCCATTGGGTGCACGATCGTTACATCAATTCGGGATGGACCTTCTCTGAAGGGTTGTGGACCTCTCCCGATGCCGCCACCTGGTCCAAGGCGACGGTCGTGCCAGATCGTAGTTATGAAATGCCCGCCCTCGCATTCGTTGACGGCGTCTATGTGGCCAAGGGAAACTTTGCCCAGGGTGCCAATCAATTGCTCTTCTCGGTCGATGGCGAATCCTGGTTGGCCAAGCCCGCGCCGGCACCCTGGAGTTGGCGGCTCGACCTCCAACCCTACGAAGGCAGTTTGATCAGCGTTGGCAACGGCGGGGAGATCTGGCGGAGTGAACGCCTCATTCCCGAGGAAACGGTGGATTCCTACGAGGCCTGGCGCCTGAGCCACGCCTTGGAAGGGGAGTTCTCCGACCGCGTCGCCGACTACGACAGCGATGGCTGGTCCAATCTCATCGAATATGCCTTGTGGATGAAGCCGAACACCACTGAGTTAGTGGGCAATGATGGCACCACGGAGAACCCTGGCGTGCGACTCCTGCGTGATCTCGAAACGGGCACCCTGACATTGGAATATCTCCGACCAGAGATCTCTAACATCGAGTACCAGGTCTTTCACTCGATCGATGGAAAGACGTGGGAGGAGATCGAAGGCGAGGGCGAGACCATTCCCCTCGAAGGCACAGGCGCCCTCCGCGTGCGCCATGAAGGGCTGGAAGAATTGCCCGGTGTGGAAGCTGGGAATTGCCTCTTCCAAGTCACCGTTTCAGACTAACTCAACGCAAAGCCTGCCCCACATAGGTCGCCGCTTTGGCATCTTTCAGCAGCCCCTTCTCAGTCGTGTTGAACCCAGCCACGCGTGAGGCATGATCCTGCACGGGCCCGTATAGCTGCGTGGCAAGGGTTTGAGGGTTCTGATAGGCAAAGAGCAAGTGATGCTGAGTACTGGATCCCTGACGGGCCGCCCGCAGTGAGGCGCTCCCCGAGCGGATATCCCAGGAGGCATGGGAACGGCGCACTTGTGAGGAAGTGACGGAAACGCCATTCCACGGGGTGCCCAGCGTGACCAGGCGTCGAGGACCTTTCCCGCCCCCGAACTGGCGGGCCGCACTGTTCGCGACGAGCCCTCCAGATCCTTGGCCCACGAAGTCCACCTGGGTGAAACGATAGCGCTTCTGCAAACCGCGCAGCGCATTGGTGAGCGTCACCGCTGCGTCCTCAATCGGCATTCCTGTCGGATAGTGAAAGATCAAGGGTTGGATCCGACCGCCATCGAGCCGGCCTACCAACGAACGCCATTCACTAGCGGAAGAACCAATGCCGTGGACAAAGACCACCGGACGCTTCCTCGAAACATAGGCATCGGTAAGGTAGAGCCCCATCCCGTGCCGGCTGAGGAACTCCTTGGGATTGGCATAGCCATACTCAGCAGCACTGGAAGAAAAGCGCCCATCGTTCAGACTCACGATCGATCCCGAGGCGGGGTGACGCGGTTGAGGCGGTGCCGCCTGGGCAGCCGACGCTTTCTTCTCGGGAGGTGCGGCCTTCGCTTCTTCGCGATCCATCCGCGCGAGCTTCTTGGCTGCTTGCGGCGACAAGACCACAGGATTGGCAATCCGCTTGTGCCGCGGACGGAGGTAGATGTGTCGACTCGCAATCACCGGGGCCTGACCTTTCGGCCCAGGACTGATCGCGGGAAATCGCGTATACCCCGCAGGCTCACCGATGTCTTGACGATAATTGCCGTTCAAATCCTCAAAGGCCGCCACGCCATACTCACCACGCACTGGGCTGGGAAACTCAAAAGTGCGTGCCCGCCCCACTAACTGATCCACCATCGGCCGCGGGGGGCGCGCGGAGAGGTCATACAGCACCGCATACGTGCGTCCCTTCCCCGTGTGCCCGGTCACCTTCCCCTTCAGCATGGGAATCTTCACATCGGAAGGCACCGGTGGATCGCCCTCTTGAAGAGAGCACGAAGTGATGACAGCGAGAAGGGGTAGCGTGAGAAGAAGCGGCGATTTCATGGGGTGAGATCGAGTCTTTTCCCAATGGGATACCGCGCTGTGACCGAAGTCACGCTTCAATCAAAGGTCCAAATTCTTGTCAGTATGGTTGTATTGGAATGGTGCCAATTCCTCTACTCGATACAAGGGCAAGTGAAGAAATCTCGTGATTTCCATGGCTCCAAAGGTCAGCCCAGAAGCTGAATGGCCTGTTCCGCCGTCGCATTCTCGTGCACCAGCGCATGCATCGCCTTGGCCATGGCCACAGGATCAGGTGCCTGCCACACATTGCGACCGATCGCGATGCCCGCAGCTCCCGCCTCCAAGGCATCCGCCACGTCGCGGAGCAAGGCGTGCGGATTCGAAGAGGCCGCCCCGCCCAGAATCACCACCGGGACATAGGCCTCGTCCACGGCTCTAGCAAAAGCCTCCTTATCGCCAGGGTAGGCCGTCTTCACGACATCCGCCCCCAGTTCGCAGCCTAACCGAATGCAGAAATGAATCTTCTCGGCAGTGTAGTCCCACGACTTGCCAAGCCCATAAGGCAAGGCCTCTAACATAATCGGATGTGGAGCTTCCAGGCACTCGGAAATGAGATCCGCGCAGTCGATCAGATTCGCCATTTCGCGAGGGTGCCCCGGAAATGTCATGTTCATCAGCGCGTGCGCCCCCACCGCCTTCGCATCCTCGATCCCATAGATCCGGAATGAGCCATCCGTATGGTGGTTCTCAATGCACGTGTTGCCAGTATCGGTTCTCAGCACCACCCCTTTCCCTTCCAGTTGTTTCTGGAAGGCACGCGCCACCCCCAAGTTCACGATGAATCCATCGCAATAGGGCTTCAGTTCTTCAATAAGAGCGCCTGTGTCTTCCAAGCCGGGCACGGGCAACAAGGTGCCGTGATCGATCGGGATCATCACCGTGCGGTTCGTCGCAGGATGAAAGAAGTGTTTGAGATTCGTTTTGTCCGTCATGGTTGGGCCGCAAGGCTGGCCCGCATCTCGCCCCTCTTCAAGAAACGAATCGTCCCGCACAGGGGAGACCTTCAGGCCGCGCCTGCCAGATCACCCACTGTAGCGCAGCACCTGCGAGGCCATGCTCTTGCTGGGGCGCAATTGTTCCACCACTTGCCCATTCTTGAAGACGAGGATCGTGGGAATACCCCGAATGCCGAAACGCGGCCCCAACGCCTGATTGTCGTCTACATTGATCTTGGCGACCTTCGCTCCCGCTCCCATCTCATCAGCTGCTCGTTCCACCAACGGTGTCACACGTTTGCAAGGACCTCACCACGGCGCCCAGAAATACGCGAGAACGGGCTCCCGACTCAAGATCACCTCACTCTCGAAATTCGCAGGCGTGATCACCACCGGCGCAGAGCCGCCCGTACGATAATCGCTCTCTCGCGGGAAGAGATAGTAAATCAACGCCGCGAGGCCGCAAAAGACCATGATCGATTCCTTGCTCATTTCTTTATACTTACCATAACTTCAACAAATGGAAACCACGTTCTTTCATCGGGTTTCTATCGGGGGAAAGCACGCTAATCTCTTTGCCCCCACGCGCTCGATTCTCTAAAGCTCAACTCATGATGATGACGATGACGATGATAAAACCTTCTTGGATCCTCTGCCTGTTCACTACCACCCTCCTCGTGCTCCCGCCCGCACGCGGAGAAGACAAGAAGGACGAGGACGCCAAGAAAGAGGAGAAGGTGGAAGTCTCCGCTTTCCCAGACAAAAACTTCGAAGCCGCCGTCCGCCAGCAGGTCTTCTCCAAACGCGGCACAGACAAGCCCGTCACGGCGGAAGACGTTCGCAACATATCAGTCATCCACGGGAACGGCTTGGGCATCAAAAGCCTGGAGGGACTTCAGCACTGTGTCAGTGTAGCGGAAATCCGATTGGCAGAGAATGAGATCGAAGATCTCACCCCCATGAAAGACCTCAAACGCCTCCAATCGGTCAGCTTGGAAAAGAACAACATCACTGACATCACTCCCATCGGCACCCTCGCCGCCCTCCAATACCTCAACCTCGAGCACAATCGCGTCAAAGACCTAACCCCCATCAAGGGACTGGTGAAACTCAACTCCCTCTACCTCACAGACAATCGCATCAAAGATATCAGCATGTTAGGCGACCTCAAAAAACTATGGTCCCTTTATGTTGGCGACAATGTGATCCAAGACATCTCCGTCGTAGGTCAGTTGCCATGGCTCCAAAGTCTGGAAATCCGCGACAATGGGCTCTCCGATCTCAAGGGGCTAGACAAGATTCGCGACGTGCGCTTCCTCGACATGCGCAACAACAAAGTCGCGGATCTCCAACCACTCATTGAAGCCTGTGAGCGTGATGCTAAGGGAGACACCCGCTTTGCCCCATTTCTCCGTCTCTACCTCAAAGGCAATGACAGCTTGCAAGAAGAACAACTTAAACGCTTGCAAACCATCGGCGTGCGTATCGAAGGATGAAAGCCAGCCTCCACGCATCTGTCCTGGCCTCCGTCCTCTTGTTAGGGCCGCTCTTCGCCCAAGAGACAGAGATCATCTCCATCGCGGGCACCGGCGTGCCCGGCTACTCAGGTGACGGAGGCCCCGCCACCGAGGCTCAGTTAAACAACCCGTTCGGACTCGTCCGCGGCCCTGACAAAGCCCTCTACATCTGCGATACCGGAAATCACGTCATCCGCAAGATCTCGCCGCAAGGCATCATCTCGACCGTCGCTGGCACCGCAGGCGTCAGCGGCCATACGGGCGATGGCGGCCCCGCCACCCAAGCAACCCTCTTTGAGCCCTACGAAGTGCGCTTCGACAAAGCAGGCGACCTCTACATTGTCGAAATGCGCAGTCACCTCATCCGCAAAATCGATCAAAAAACCGGGCGCATCACCACCATCGCCGGCACCGGAGCACAAGGCTACTCAGGAGACGGAGGCCCCGCCATCGCAGCCACCTTCTCCCGCCCCCATAGCATCCAATTCGGGCCCAAAGGAGACCTCTACGTCTGTGACATTGGCAATCACCGCCTCCGCAAGATCTCCATGGCGGATGGCACCGTCACCACCGTTTCCGGCACCGGAGAAAAACGCCTTCCACAAGACGGCCAAGCCTTCGCCAACGCCCCCCTATACGGACCTCGAGCCATCGACTTCGATACCCAAGGGCAGCTCTGGCTAGCCCTCCGCGAAGGCAATCGCCTCTACCGACTCGACCTTGATAAAGGAACCCTCCACTGGGAAGGCGGCACCGGCCAAAAAGGATTCACCGGAAACGGCGGCCCGGCCAAGGAAGCCACCCTCTCAGGCCCCAAAGGCGTCAGCATCGGCCCCCACGGAGACGTCTTCCTAGCAGACACCGAAAGCCACTCCGTCCGCGTCTACAACCCTCACAAAGGCACCCTCGACCTCATCGCCGGCACCGGCGAAAAAGGCGACGGCCCCAACGGGCACCCTCACCAATGCGCCATGGCCAGACTCCACGGCGTCTATGTCGATCACGAAGGCAACATCCACATCGGCGACAGCGAAGCCCACCGTATCCGCCTCATCAAAAAGAAAACCCCATAAGACAAGCAGCCCCCCGGGCGCGCCGACGTCCCCGTCGGCGCCCAAAGCAGCCCACCCAACCGCCGCAAGTCACGCCACCATCGGCAAATCCAAGGGACTCCGTGTATCCATCGCGCTGCTTCGTGTCTTTGTGTCTTTGTGTGAGACACTACAGCGAGTATTTCGTTGAATCTGTTCGGACTAGGCAACGAAATAGTCTTCACTCATTTCTGGATGTGGCTTGATAGGAAAGAGCAGTATGTGGCTAGCGAATTATCTTGGAGTGATTCCTGAATTGCTGCTCTGATTGCCCTGGGGTGCAGTCTGGAGAGATGGTGATCCGTTAGGCTAACAAGATGTTCGCGTGATCTCTTGAGTCGAGTTATCGTTGATCGTCAATGGATCGCGGATGATCCACTTGAGATCAACGCTGTTCTTGAGGTGCGTTGCCTTTAGGCCGGATTGAGTTTCTTTGGTGAGGCGCTTGGCGTCGGTCTTTCTCGATCAGCTTGCGGTCGTAGACTTCGCCGGGACGGATCGGAGTGTGGGCGGCTTTTGCGAGGGCAATGAACTTCTTAAGTCTGTCAGGGTGAGCCTCCGCGAGGTCATGCTCCTCTTCGATGTCCTTGTTCAGGTCATACAATTCCCAATCGCCTTTCTTGCTACGACAGGCTTTCCACATCCCTTGTCGGACGGCGGTCTGGCCAGCGTACTCCCAGTAGAGATGATCGTGCTGGGCTTGCTCGCTCTGTTTGCCGGTTAGGGTTGGAAGGAAAGATATGCCGTCCGTCTTGGGGCAAGTCGCTCCGGCGGCTTCTGCTAGGGTGGGCATGACGTCTGGGTAGTAGAGCAAGTGGTCGCTCACAGAACCCGCCTTGATGTGGCCGGGCCAACGGACAAGGTATGGCACTTTCAAGCCACCTTCGTAGAGTGAACCTTTTCCGGCGCGAAAGCGTTCGCCAGTGGCAGGGTTGAGATTGGGGCCGAAGAAGCCGTGCGGGCGTTCGTCGGTCTTGAAGTAAGCCTGGCCGCCGTTGTCGCCGCAGAGAAAGATGAGGGTTTTCTCATCCAACTGGAGTTCTTTCAAGAGCTTCAGGACCTCACCGAGTTGGCGATCGACCATGTGCATGAACGCGGCGTAAACCCGAGCGTCGCGATCAGTGCGTTGCCCGGCTTTCCATGGCTTGTCTTTGAACAACTTCCATGAGGGATCGTCTTCATTGATTCCCCAAAGCCCATGCGGCGGCGTCCACGGCAGGTAGCAGAAGAACGGCTTGTCTTTGTTCGCCTCAATGAATCGGAGCGATTCCTTGAAGATCTCAACTTGGGCGTGCGTTTCGCCTTCGTAGAAACTCTCACTCGGATTGCCAGGGAGGGGCACTTCCTCGCTGTTTCGAATCAGGTAACTCGGATAGAAGGTGTGGGCATGGACCTGATCGTAGTAGCCAAAGAACGTGTCGAAGCCATGCTTTTCCGGCACGCCGGAGGTGCCCCGACCGCCAATGCCCCATTTGCCAAAGCCTCCCGTGGCGTAGCCGAACGGTTTCAGCATGCTGGCCAAGGTCGGTTCATCCGCGCGGATGGGAGCAAAGCCGTTGTTCGAGCGCATAGATGTGTGACCGGAGTGCAGTCCTGTGAGGAGAACACTCCGCGTTGGGCCACACACTGGCGCGCCGGCATAGGCGTTGGTGAAACGCATGCCCTCGGCGGCGAACTGATCGATGTTTGGCGTGAGCAGTTCCTCATGGCCCATGTGGCCAGATTCGAAGTAGCCCCACTCATCCAGCATGAGATAGATGATGTTCGGTGGGGTGTCTTGCGAATGCCCCTGGGGAACGAAGCCGAACAGTGCCAGATAGGTGATTCGAAATAACGTCATTGCTAGGATTTGATCCAAGTGACGACGGTGTAGAAGGCGCCGACTTCGCCATCCGTGAGCTTGAAGATGGGCGCGAGTCTGTAGGATCTCGCCTTCAGTTCAGCCTCAAACGACACCTCAGCAGCGCCTTCGCTCACGGGTTTCGTTTCCAGATCCTTGCCATCAATACGCAACGTTCCGTGAGTGGCTTGAATGGCTTCTCCAGGCACAACGCGGAAGGCTTTGGAGGCACCTGGCACATTCGTTTCTGCAGGCAAGGCGGCGTTGATCGCCGCGCCGGATTCGGCGGGCCAGCGTCGTAGTGAAATGCGATACTTGCCATCGCGGACCACTTTGACCGCCCAGTGTCCCTCGTGTATGGGATTGTCTTTCGCTTGTGACCGCTTGGCGCTGCGAATGGAGCCTTGATGCCACGGTGGATAGATCTCCTGGATCCAGTCGTGCGCGGTGAGGGTGACCTCGGGATGGTCTGGATGGCCAAGATAGATTTCAGTGGTTTGTGAGAACGTGGGTTCAAGCTCGGCCCACCATTTCTCGTAGAAATCACGCATCTTCTCCACGACCATGGGATTGGTATCCGCGATGTCGGTCTTCTGTCCTGGATCGGCGTTGATGTCGTAAAGCTCTTTCCCTTTGATGAGCCGGTACTGTTCCGACATCACGGATGAACCTCGCCACTTGATAGGATCACGCACCCGCTGGGAGTCTGAGATGACATAGCGGTCGGGCCAATCCACCTTCTTGTTAGGATCCAACAAGCTAGCAATCGAGACGCCGTCGAAGGTCACTTCCTGAGGCTTCTTCACCCCCGTCATCTCTAGCAAAGTAGGGACAATGTCGACCATGTGCGTGAGTTCGGGCACATCATGCTGCTTTGTCAGACCACCGGCAGGCCAGTGCACGAAGAAGGGCACCCGGTGCCCGCCATCATAGGGACTGCCTTTCCCGCCACGCATGCCTGCGTTGAAGATCTTCCTGCCTGCCGCAGTACCGTTGTCGGTGGTGAAGATGAAGATGGTGTCCTTCTCGATGCCAAGGGACTTCAGCACCTCGCGCGTCTTCCCCACATTCTCATCGATGTTGGTGATCATGCCAAAGAAGGCTGCGATCTTGTCAGACTGATCCTTGTACATATCCAAGTACTTCTGCGGCGTGTGGAGAGGCGAATGCGGGGCGTTGAGCGAAATGTAAGCGAAGAAGGGCTTCTTCTCCTTGGCACAGTCAGTGATGAACTTGATGGCTTGGTCAAAGAAGACATCGGTGCAGAACCCTTTGGCCGGCACGATCTTGCCATTGTGAAAGGAATGGCGCACAATTTAGTTAAGACATCTTAAATAAATGTGCGATATTGGGTGCATGAATGTAAACGATCATTGTCCCGGCCCTTACGACGATAACACGAACAGGCGCATGGTCACCTTTGCGT
>JAUIAH010000072.1 GCA_030425385.1 Verrucomicrobiia bacterium
CTCAAATCCTTGACCTCTTGCAGGTGGCTGTGTAGCCACCAGCTTGAAATTTGCGAATAGCCGAACGGGCCTTGTTTTATAGGGTATCGGCATCAATAACCGCATTTCAAAGGGGGTAAAATGCGTCAAAAGGGGCAGAGGGCTACCGCACTCCGAAAGACGCTTCCTATGGATTGCGGTAGCCCTTGTATGTTCCAAGGACATGCTGGACGGGTGTTCGGAGACATGGTGAACACATTTCCATGCCGTCGAGAACCCGAAATACCATGTTCTTACGTGACTCGTAGCTCTCTGAAAGGGCGGGCGTCCTGCTTGAAAAGCTGCCAATGCTGTTGAAAAGTCAAGAATGTCCTCTGGAGATCAAGAGTCCACACCACGCACGGGGCGTGCAAGCGTCTGTGCGAATGCTTCACTCAGGGCGGAAATGGAGCGTGTTCGGCGGATGTCGGTTGAGGAACGGATGCTTGCAGCACTAGCAATGAAGTCAAAATTCGCTGAGCTTCAGCCCACTCCTATCGAGGGGAACTGAATGAGCCATCCAGAGGCCATCCTCGATGCTGCGGAGACTGTTGCTGGGATATTGCAAGAGCTCCAAATTGATTCGGTCGTCATTGGAGCACTAGCACTTGCTGCGCATCACTATGTGCGCTTTACGGAAGACATTGATCTTGGAATCAACACGGACGTCAAGTCTCTCCGTCAGATTGCGGAGGCACTTCAAGGGCGAGGATTCGAAATCGAATTGAGAGAACCCGAGGCTGACGACCCACTTTCGGGTGTCATCGACGTGATTGGGCCGTTTGGCATGGTGCAGATCGTCAACTTTGGGCAAACCTTCCCCGCGGTGATTTCTGATGCGATACAAGCGGCAACTCTAACTGTTCGCTCAAATAGCAATCTGCGTCTCACCCCGCTTCCGCATCTCATCGCCCTCAAGCTCTATGCGGGAGGCTTGAAATCGAAAGCCGACATCGCCGAACTGTTAGCGAGAAACGAGGAAGCCAATCTCGAAGAAATTAGGGAACTTTGTGAGTCCTATCGATTGAAAGGCCTCGATGAAATCCTCGACGAGACGGCTTGATCAACTAAAACGCCTTCCTCACGCAACCCCCATGTCAAGAAGGCGTCCTAACGGCTACGTCTATTGCTGGGATTCGGCGACGCGATCGTAGATCTCGGATGTGAGAGATGAGGAAGAAGTAGGTCGCGGTTTCTCCGGTCCCATCGATGCTCAATGGCCCTCGGATTCGATATCCAAGTAATCCAGGTCGGTGCTCGTGGATCTCGTCGATCTTGCCGCTTTGTGAGTCCCAGCTGATCGCCACAGAGGATGGGAGGTCGATCCTGATTGGCTGGGCTTCCTGCTTGGCGAAGAGGGGTGTTGACCGCTTAGTTCAAGCGCCATCAGTGAAGGGCGATCGAACACTTGCTTACCAATCCCCTGCACGTAATATGCCTATCAATGCCTCGACGCGAATTGTCACACCCTCATCAGATCATCGGCTGGCTGGTAGATTGGGGAACACAGTTAGCCGAACCTGCGGAGATGATTCTCATCGGCTCGGGTGCTTTGCTTTGGCATGCTCATCAGGCAGAGAAAGACATTCCTCTGCCCGAGATGAGCATGGACGTTGACCCTATCACTTTTAGCGATGCTATTGCGGAGCTTGCCTATGAGTCGATTATTGGTAGTGAATTCGAGAAGACCCACGGTTGGCACGTGAATCTCATGCCTGATCTGGCACTTCGAGATCTGCCTGAAGGATGGCGGGACCGATGCTCAGTAGAGGTCTATCACAAACTTTCGCTCATTGTGCCATCTCCACAAGATTTACTTGCGCCAAAGCTCAAGCGGAATGAGCCAAGGGACCGCTCTCACCATGAGTGGGCAATGCAAATAGGACTCATAGCGGAGGAACCATCTTCATGACGATGCTAGAGAAATGCCCTGAAGGCGGGAAGGTGTTCGATCCCTATTGGGTTCCCGATGATTGGTCACGACTTCAGTATGGCCGAATGTTATGGAAACGCCCCAAGACTCGTGCCCGTCTGCTTCGGCATTGGTCTGATGCGCGCCACCCCTATAGGGAACGATTTTTGGAACAGTTTCGAGTATGGGTAGAGATGGTGCTTGAGGCTAATCCAGAGCATGATGAGGCACTTGATAGGCAATTAAAGGAAGCCGGGCACAGTCTTCGGACCATCATACGAGAAATCCCTCCGATTTTTGGAGGCTTTTATTAGGCCTCGTCGTTATCCAAATCACGAGGCCGAGGCACTCCTACTTCGCGAATCATGCCGCTGTTTGCTGATCGAGAGCTTCACGGACGCGCTGAATCAGTTGCTTTCTCCAGCGGTGAATCTGCACTTTGGTGGCGGAAAGGCTATGGTTCCGTTCACGCGAGATGTCGATGAGATTCTCGGAACGGTCTCCTGGGAACAACCACGGGCGAACGTCGCTGTAGAGAGCTTTCTTCTCGGTCGTGTGGAGCTCATTGCCAAGTCGATCGACCTGGGATTGCCACTCTCCTAGAGTTTCGTGCTGCATGAGTTCTTTGTCAGGAGACAATGGAGATTCGTAGCCTGTTTGATTATCGTCAGGGCGTTGGCGCTTGTGCGCTTGCGTGAGGCGATGCTGATCGATCATCTCGTGCCGCGCCATCTTGTGGAGGTAACCGATGGGATTGGCTTCCTCACTCAAGAGGCTCTCGTCATCCTGGTTCGAGATCTTTCCGGAGGCGACGAGGGTCGCAAAGACATTCTGGGTCCAGTCCTGAGCGTCGTGATGGCTAGCACCGCAGCGTCGCAGGTAGCCGTAGAGTTGCTTCCAAAGGTCAGGCAAAGGCATGGCACATTCAGTCATTGGGTTCACCTATACACGCGCGGTTTGCTTCCGAATCGTGCCAACGATTGTCAGAAAATCAGAAGACAAGAGCTCCAGTGCAACGCCTCCCTCACGAAACCCCTGACGTGAGGAAGGCGTTCACTACGGTCGTGCCGACTACTGGGCTTCGGCCACGCGATAGTAGATCTCAGAGGTGGTGCGGAGGAAGAAGTGAGTTGCGGTCTTGCCGGTTCCTTCGATGCCCTCGGCTTCGATGACCTAGTTCTCCAGGTCGGTGCTCGACTGGATCTCGTAGATCTTGCCGCTCTGGGAGTCCCAGCTGATGGCCATGGCGGGAGCGATGTCGATGCTGATGGGCTCCGCTTGCTGCTTGGCAAAGATGGGTGTTAGGGTTGCTCCTTCTTTGGTGACGATGGTGGCGGGATTGGTGGTGAACTCTTCATTGCCATAGGTCCATTTGACGAACTCGAAGCCTTCTTCACGTTGAGCGGTCGCGGTGATCTCGGTGCCTACAGGGTAGTTCTCCATGTCTGGGGAAATGTTGTTGACTGCGCCGTCTTCGGTCATGGCAAGAGTCAGTGCTGAAGCCGGTGCGGCTTCAGCAAATGTGGCCGTCAATTTCAAGCCATTCTCGACTGGGAATGTGATAGTGTTCTCCTCCAAAGTGACGGTTTCGGTTTCGGTTTTGGCCTCAGGCAGCGTGAGCACCTGCATTTGGAAATGCCAGATCGGTGAGAGCCCAGGGAATACTCCCGAGAATTCGACCCACCCGCTGCTGGTCGGATTCCAACCAAGAGCAATGGCGGCTCCGTCTGAACCTTCGTCAGACCAGGAGATCGCCCAGGGTATAGTGTTGCCCTCCGCTAACGTTGATGTGATTCCCTGGAAATTGGAAACGACCCAATACTTTCCTTCTGGCTCAAGCCCGGCGACATCAGTACCGAAGGTGTAGAGTTCGTAGTCATTTTTATTGGCGGGCCAACCGCGAGTCGGTCGGAAGATTGTCGACACATCAGGGATGACGCCCAGATCATCGATCTTTTCCCCGGGCTCATCAGAGCCATTATCACTCCAGAGTTCGAAAGCGACGCTTCCTCGAACCGTTCCATGGCGCCTCAGAGAGACAGTGACCTGGCTGAGTACCGAATGGCCACCCATTAGGAACTGCTGGGCTAAGCGTATGTCTTGGCCACGCGACGAAGCTGATTCGTCGATCGGATGAACGTTGTAGTCCGAAGGATTGTCGATGTTGTCATAGAGTGCGACGGCTTGGATTGCTGTCTTCTCGGCAAGCCATCCAGCAAACTCATAGCCAGGATTTGGCGTTGCTGTCAGGGTGACTTCGGTACCAACGGGGTAGCTCTCAATCTCGGGAGAAGCGGTTACGGCACCGCCTTCCGTGGAAGTGACCATCTGTTCGAGGCTGAGGGCTTCTTCTTCGTTGGCAGTGCTATCTGCTTGGGAGGATACACTGGCTAACAGTAATACTAAAGCCATTAAAATGTTGAAGTAGGAATAGGTTGGATTTGGCTTCATGGCGGAGATGTTAGAATTAGTTGATTTATGGATTCGTGAGCACTGTCATTTGGTGCTCACCCTCCAAATCCGGAACCGATGGGAACTGTAACAGAGAAACTTTGCCCCTTGTGTTGGGGTGGTTTCCTTGGCCACTTCGCAAGACAAGGCAACAAAGCTGGGCGAACTATGGACTGCGGTAGCCCTCTACCGCTTTTCTAGCGCAATCTGGACCCGAAAGCGGCAGAGAAAGAAACGACTTCTTGACTATGGAACACCGCGACGATCCCACCGTCCATCAGGTGTGAAGAGTTGGATTCGAAGGATGACAAGAACCTTCGGTTCTGATAGGATCCATAGATGGGCATCGCGACGATCATCGAAGAACCCCGGCCACCTGATCAGAATCAGGTGATTAGGGATTTCGTCCTTGCTGGCAAGCCTGAGATTGAACGGCTGAAAGTGCGGCGGAGCTTAGGTGAAACCCTGCCTCAATCTCCATTCGCAGGCTTGGACTTTGAGTGGCCCGAACGCGTTCGTTCACCGATCCGTCCCGCCGAACTATGAGCGGATTGCTGCTCGATGCGAATGTTCTGTCCTGACAGTTTGTAATGTCCATGTTATGACTTTACCTAGCGCAAAGGATGCGATCATTGATATCGCAAAGCTACGGGATTATTGCCTTAACCCCAATCACCCAAGAGGAAAGCATAAGGCGCGTGTCTTCGAGAAAGCGCTTGGATACACGCAAGAGGATGCTGAAGAACTAAGAACGCAGATCAAGGATTTGATAGTGTCTAGTCCTTGTGAAATTGGTAGGAAAGACCAGTATGGTCAGCGATACAAAGTCGAGATCACGATTCGGAGGAAGGGCAAGGGGGCTATCGTTCTCAGAGCCTGGATCCTCAAGATGGCTGAACAAGCACCGCGATTGACAACGTGCTACGTCAAGTGATACCTTACCCAGACTGTGAACTCGATGAACAAAGAATTCCAACTCCTAGCTGTGGTGGCACTCGTGGGTGACTCGTTTGATGAAGGTCTGGTGGCTGGTCAGGTAGGCACGATCATTGAAGAGTTAGGGGATGGTGTCTTTGAAGTTGAGTTTTGCGACAATGAAGGCCGGACTTATGCGACGCTAGCATTGCGCGCTGATCAGCTTCTGGCTCTTCACTATTCCCCGGTAGCTGCCTAAGGCGGCGCAAAGAAATAACTTACCGAATTTAATTAGGAATGGTTAAATAGTTTGCTACTGTGAAAGTGTGGCAGATGAAGAATTAGTCCAGAGAATTCGAGAGAAGTATCGTTTGATGCTCCCTGA
>JAUIAH010000048.1 GCA_030425385.1 Verrucomicrobiia bacterium
AGCATCAAACGATACTTCTCTCGAATTCTCTGGACTAATTCTTCATCTGCCACACTTTCACAGTAGCAAACTATTTAACCATTCCTAATTAAATTCGGTAAGTTATTTCTTTGCGCCGCCTAAGGTGCGGCGATTCCTCTGCTGCACAGTCACCCACTCCACCAAGGCGGGCTCGGCTTCATGCGCCAAACGCGCATATCCCTTGCTGCGCACCAATTCCCGAACCTGGTCCAATCGAAGCTCCCAGGTATCGTCATACGCATGCCATTGGATTCGAATCTCATCTAACAAAGCCTTCCGTTCGGGATCCAAAGTGCCCTCCCAATGGTAGCTCTTCTGTGCATAAATCCAGTTTTCCATGACGGGGTCGTCCGCCAACGCAGTCCTTGACCACATAGGCCCCTCGCGTTCAAAGAGCTCGCGGGCACGTTTATAAGTCCGCATCCAGAGCGCCTCTCCTGTATCCCAACAGAAATCGATCTCCTCAAGCAGGCGCTCGCGTTCAGGCTTCAGCGTGCCCGCGCGTCTCTCAACGCGCTGGGCATTCAACCAATGCGCAAAACTCGAATCCGTCGGCGGAATCGGCTCCCACCAGAAATACCCGTCACGCTCATAAAGCATGGCCGCCCGTTCATAAAACCGCATCCAACGGGCCTCGCGCAGATCCCAACAGAAATCAATCTCTTCAAGCATCGACTTGCGGTCAGGCCGGAGTTTTCCAATCTTCTGATTGTAGCGTTGAGTTTGCAACCATTGGACAAATGACCCGTCTTGCTGGGGGATGACTTGCCACCAGGAGTGACCATGTTGGTCGTACAACATTGCCGCCCGATTATAGTTCTCTAACCATTGGCGTTCAGTAGCCAGATGGCGTCCAGACGGCTCTCTGCGGCCAGCAACGAGTTTCCTCGTCTTCTTTGCGCGGGAACGTTTCATCTCTATCTATCTATCTGAAAACCCAACTTTCACTATGGCGAATAGTAGTTGTGACAGTGTTTCAAACGACGGTAGTTCCGATCACTCCATCTTCGGGGCTCATCAGGACGTGGATTGACCGCCATATTCTCAAAAACCAAGAGCGAATTCCCCTGCAAGACGATGACCTCCTCACGCCAATCCCCGTAAACGTCGGCCACATAGAGCCGGTCCGCTAGCACTGGGAAACGTTCCACAAATCGCCCTGACAAGGGCTCAAAGATGCCCACGTGCCCATTGGTATGCCGTTCTTTGGCACAAGCCAACTGCGTGCGCTCGCCTGTCCAATCGATGGTGTGAATCACTTCCACCCCGGAATCCGTCCATCCTTCAGGTTTCACCGCATCCATGTCGTAGTGAAAGACCATCTCTCCATGAGCATCGAAGACAAATGGGGTTTGGTGCTTGGCATTCCGCGAACGACACCAGATGAACATGGCGTCGTCACCTTCCTTAAATCGTCCAATCGCGGCATTCTGTGGCTCGCGGCCACGCCCCTCGGCTCCAAGATGAGCACGCCTCCAGATCACTCCATCCTTTCCTAGCAATTGCACGTGATTGGATCCTTCTTCTAACAAGATCACTTCTACCCCAGGAATCTCCGGGCGCACATCATAGGCAAAGACACTGTCCATGTGGCCGCGGAAACGCTCCGGTCGCGCCAAAAGCTTACCTTCCGAACTGAGTAGCACCTCTCCTAACACTTCATCGTGCCCGTCGCCATCAAGGTCCGCCAGGCGCGCGCCGTTGTGCGCACACGAAGAGAAGGCGTCGGTCGACCAGAGCGGCTTCCCTCCTTGCACGAGAACGTCGATCGCGTAAGCAACAAGGTAACGCCCCGTTCGATACCCCTTGGCGTTGGTGGCTTGGAGCAAGAGATCGCGGTCACCGCCGGAGCCACGGAAATCCGCCAACATGGCCTGTTCCCAGCGCACCGCGCCCTCGGGAACGGGCGGCCTCGCCGTCGCCTCTTCCGTTCCCGTCAGGCCGTCCACCACATGGACGACCGAATCGCCTCGCGTGAGATAGACAATCTCGGCCTTGCCATCGCCATCCACATCGCCAGCGGCCACACCTGGCCCATCATGGCCGGGCAGTCCCTGACTTTCACTCTGACCACCCACACCGATATCAATCTCCTTCGCCCACAACTCTCTCCCGTCATTTCCAACCACTGCGAGATGCCCTGGCACAGTAACAAGGAAATCCATCTTCCCATCGTTCGTCACATCGGCCACGAGCAGTCCTCCCGCGGAGTCCTGGGGTCCTGGGATCGACAACGCAACCGTTCGACGCTTGACTGATAGCGCTCTCTGCTGAGCATCTGTCAGACAAACGAATGCTAGACTCAGGGCCACCACGGACCACTTCCGAAGATCACATAACATCCGATTCTTCTATGAAATCACACGAACAGCAGCAAGCGCGAAGCCGATCAGGGAGCACAAGCACGCACGAGTTTCTCCGCAGCGATGGCTTTCGCCTCCTCAAGAGTCAGGGTCTCCGGGAGGTCATGATAGACTGCAATAAAGACCGTCCCCCGAACAGTGTATGCCGTGAGCCCTGAAATATTGGCGCCCAGATGTTGATGGAGGCGATACGTCAGGGCATGGATGGTTCCGTTCACCTGGCCATCAGTCTCCACCATCAAGCGGTAGCGCCCCTCGTCGTCCCAAGGTTCAAGAGAGACTTTGCCACGCACCTCGACTAACTCGGCTTCATCGCCAGCATTGATGTAGCGCTTCTCTCGAATGACCTCATCTATCAACGCCACCATTTCAGGCCCCTTGGAGCGGTCTGGGAGGTCGACATGAAAGAAATCGAGCGCCAATCCGTAGCGTTTGGCCGAGAAGATGTGCACCTGCACGAGAGGAATCGCCATTTCCGCGAGCGCACCCGTGATCGACGCCGCCAGTCCACGGTAATCCTTCGCAGCCACGCCGACGATGCTCGTGGGCCCGTCCCAAATCATCCGTACCAAGGGGCCTTTGTCAGGATTCTCCGTCAACTCGATCAAATGATAGAGAAAGCGATGGGACAATTCCCGATAGGCACCCGTGAAGATCCCTTTGAGATCTTCGAGAACGTCCAAATGATCTGGCGTGAACCCGGCCCGGACCATCTGCTCTTGCATCCCCGGGCGCGGATGATAGTGCTCAATACCCTTGATGTAGAGTTCGCTGACATTAAAGCCATCTGGAAGCAAAGCGGCGCTTGTATCGGGCGATTGCCACGCCCCTTGATCGGCATGATTGAAGACATAGAGCGCTCGCAACCATTCCTCACTCTGACAAAGATCGACAAAGCGTTCGACTTGTTCTTGTGACGCCACCGAGATCTTTGCAAACTCACGGAACGCTCGTTGATTCTGAATCAGGAATTGCGTCAGGGCCAGGGTCGGCTCGGCAAACCCACCCTGTTCGGCATAGCGCTCGTAGTATTCCTCCAAGGGAATTCCCGAAATCCCACTGGAAAGTCGTTCATAGATGGTCCGCGTCTCATCCTCACGCGCTTCGAGATCTGCCTCCGTGAGAGGGAGGCGCTTCGTCTTCAACGCCAGCCGAATGGCGGCGAGCTGATCAGCGTTCAACAGGGCCGCTTCGACCTGGACACTGAGGTTCTTGCCCACATCCGTGAGTTTGTACTCCGACACGGCTTGGGCCAAGCGCTGCTTCCCTTCCCTCACATACTCCTCAAGCAAACGCAATTTGTCCCGCTCCAGCGCTCCCCGCAGGAAGCGCTGTTCATGCATGACCCGCCCATCGAGAGACGACTCAAACTTGGCATACCCCGGGAACAAACGCTCCTCGGCGCCGTCCGTGCTCGCCAGAAAAGCGAAGACCTCTGCAAGACTGCCACGCTCTTCGTAAAAGAGTTCCGCCAACTGTGGTGTCAGGACAAGCCACTCTCCAATATTGAGAAATGTGTGATGAAGCTCGGAAGGATCCACCGGCAAGCCGTATCGCCGCGAAGCCACGAGCAAGGACAGGGCCGCCGCGCTCTTCTCCTCCTTCGAAGGGGAGTCAGCATCCAATGGGGCATGCGTGAGACCTCCTAACCCAAGCACGATGGGGCTCCCACGACGGATGGGACGCCCATCTCGCAATGCTCGCTGCATCACCCCCTGCGCAAAGCGTCCCACGCGACGCCGTGCCGAAAGCAATCGGGCACGCACCGCATTAGCGAAATTGTATTTCTCTAACTCATTGGCATCATTACCCAACAACTCTCCAAATGAGACGAAGTCCTCAAAGGTGAGGATATCTTCTGGATGATTGCCAGGAGCCGCGCCAGGGGGAAGATTCGGATGCCGCAACTGTGCATACCCACGGATACGCAGGAGGAAGGCGTAAGCCGCGAGGTCTTTCTCTGAACAGACGGGATGCTCGTAGATCTCCCAACTCGGTTGAAAGCGCTCGCCGGCCAGGAGCCAGATGCCGGCGAGAAAGACCCGCAGGCCCTGATTCTTAATATCAAAGCGGTCAAGACGTTCACACTCAAGCGCGGCTTCCTTCCACGTTTCCTCCCAATACGCCCGCAGGTGAAGGAAATGCTTGAACGGATCATAGACATCTCGAATCCGTTCCCGAAAGAGATCTGTGAACCCATCAGGATCATAGACCGGTCGCATATCGAGAAACGCATTGAGCTGTTTCCCGTCTAAGTTTGGGATGTCTGATAGAGTGAAAGGCAGTGACTCGCACTTGAAACCGTAGGCTTGCTTGAACGGGCCGTAGAGGATTTGTTCCTGCAAATGGAGGAGGAAGGCATTATCTTCTAACGCATCTTCAAAGAGAAACGCGAAGTCATTGTCAGAACAAGGTGTCATCTCCATCCGACCCGTACCCCCCAGGGCAACCACAGCAAAGGGTTTGTCATAGCCAAAGCTGGCATGCTGTTTCGCCGCCCATTCTCTAACCAAAGTCGTGTAGATGAGTGTCCGCTCACGAGCCAAGCGTCGACCATTGTCGAGCACTGGGCTGAGGAGTTCGCGATCATTGGCCGCCGTCAATTGACGAAACGCTTCGACGGGACCGATCTCGGCGATAAGGGCGATGACTTTAGCTTCGAAGGCGTCCATGACAGAACCTTCCTACCACCAACTCGGCGCATGCACACAAGTTGATTCGCAAACAGAAACGCCCCACCGGAATCGGTGAGGCGTTCCTTGACGCTATGGGAACAAAGTCTACTCGGCTCGGCGAACCCGATAGAGCTGAACGGGCGCCGCTGGTTTGGCGACGCTCGCACTGGTCGCCGTGGCAAGACCAGTGACGGGATCACCCACGCTCGACCACGTTTCTGCGGTGGACGAGCTTTCGATGATATACGAAGCGCCTTCCTCGGAAGTCCACGTGAGGTTCACCTCCTGACCACCCTCACTCAGTGACACAGCCGTGATCACGAGGCCGTCCGGCTCCATCACGTCGGGCGAGAAGCTATCTGCAGGAGGTGTCGCGGCTTCCACGAGTGCAAACTGTTCGGGGTCGAAGACGATTTCCTCTACCGGCACGTCACTGAAGGCATCCACCGTGGTGGATTGGAAAAGTTCCACCTGGGCACCGCCACCATTCTCATAGTAGTATAGTTCCAGCGCGTGTTTGCCCGCCGCCAATTGGACCGTTCCGAAAGTGTCAGAGGACCCTCGCGGTGCAGCGAATTCGGCCACGACGTTGCCATCGATGAGAAGACGGAATCCGTCATCAGAATTCACCCCAAAGGTCCAATTGCCAGCTTCGGGGATGGCGACGACCCCGCGGGCGTGGATGGCAAAATTGTCATGTTCCCCGGGAACGCCAAAGACCGGGAAGGGCTCTTCGCCATCCACGAAATTGCCACTCGCGTTGTCCGTGAAATTGATGGTGGCATGACCAGTCACCGAAGCATTGAGTGACGCCCCACCACTTCCGAGACGTTCCACCGCGTCATCGATGTCAGCGAAACCTCCGGCGTAGGCGACATTGCGCACGACGAAGACGGCGGGTGCCGTTTCCCCATCGACGGGATTGGTCGCTTGCTCCACTTCAATGCCATCCGGCACGGTATCACCATCGCTATCAGCTTCTAACGGATTCGTCCCCGTGTCGTTGACATCGACGAAAGTGCCAGTGTTCGTTTCCCGCCCGTCCAAGAGACCGTCCCCGTCGGTATCGGGATGCGTCGGGTCCGTGCCGAGGGTCACTTCTTGTTCATCGGTGAGGCCGTCTCCATCACTATCAAGCGCCCCAAAGGATGCCAGAGTCGTTCCTGGATTCTGTGTGAGGAAATCGCGTTCCTCCCCGTTGAGCACTTTCGTATAGAATTGGACATCGTCCATGGTGCCATTGAATCCGAGGATGCCTCCGTAGGCACCGAAGTAGATGGGGAAACTGGGTTCCACATCCAAGGCGGCGAGACCATCAATCCGGTCTGTCTCTTCACCGTCGACATAGAGTGCGAGGAAATCCGCATCGGGACTCTCGGGATCGCCCTTCTGGTAGCACAGTACGACATGATGGGCTTCATCGGCGCCAAGACTGGCGCCCGATCCCGCTGGCGCACCTTCTAACAAGATCTGCAATTGCCCTTCGATGATGGCCAAGGCCCAAATGGGGGATTCACCGGGCTCAGGGGTGCCTTGTGCGGCGAGCACGGCCCCGATCTCCCCTCCTGCTTCTTGGACCCAGAAGGACAGGGTGAACTGATCGTAGGAGCCGAAGCGATCTACTTGGGCGAAAGCAACCCCTGATTCCCCCGCATCGTCGAAACGGACGGCCGTTCCAGAGGCGAGACCTTCCTGGCCTAACTGATAGGAGCCTCCTGCCGCCGTGACGTAGGTGCCTTGGCGATCTTTTCCTGACACATCGACGAGCTGCGTGCCCTCACGCTCATCCATCGGATAATGAGCGCCCAGAATGGGCAACGCATCCACGTTGAGTCGCAACTCAATCGTGCGTTCCGCCTGACTCTCATCATCTGACGCAATGGTGAGCTGACCCACGAAGGTACCGGGCTGTCCTTGCGGATCAAACGCTAGTTCAATGGAGGCAGCGGCTCCTGGTGCGATTGCCTCCGTGGGAAAACTCACGAGACTCAAGCGTCCGCCAGTGTCATCGGTGAGCGTCACGTTGCTCAATGTTAGAGGATTTGTTAGGCCACTGTTGCGGAAACGCAGGGAAATGGTTTGGGAGGCTTTGCTAAGGCCATTGAGAATGACTTGAGATCCCAAGGCTAGGTTGGGATCGTCGAAGCGCGCCACCGTTCCAGGATTAGCGTACATGGAGGCTACTTCGTCCTCGGTCACCTCGAGATCGTATTTCTGAATGTCATCCCAGACGCCGCGATAGAGCCCTCCGCCTAACAACGAGACCCCCATCCACAAGGTATCGTTCGAGGGACCATTCTCCGGAAAGACGGGAAGTTCCGCCGTATCGGTGGCCTCCTCACGGAGGACGCCGTTGATGTAGAGACGCGTCCGATCGGCAGTCCCGGTTCCAAAGCCGTCGTCATCGCGATGCGTGAGCACGAGGTGCGTCACTTCCCCAATGGGTACCGTGTCCGCGTCCGTGAAGAAGATGGCCTTCTCATTGATGAACAAGGTGAGGCTGCCATCGCCGCCCAATTCCAAATCGATCATCGACTTGCTTCGCTGAGCCAAGTCGCGGGTCTGATGGAGCAAGACGCCTCCATTGTCTGGCTTCAGCCACATGGAGAAGGTGAAGCTCGCGGTGTGAGGAGGGGAGGCTACCAAGTACGTCGACCCTTCTTCTCCACTCAGGACGGCCGTTCCCTCGGTGCCCGCAATGGGATCCTCACCAAATCCCCAAGCATTCCCATCGACATAAGTGCCAGTGAGCGCATTGCCAGAGAGATCCGTGGCCGCGCTCGGTGCTAATTCATCCAAAGGCCAATGGAGAGAAAGGCCATCTGGTCGCCATGCCTGTCCCTGTAACGCAACCACACTGTCAGGGTCGAGCGGATCGGGATCATTGCTCGTGATGCGAATCTCGGCACGTTGGATGCCATTGACGCCGCCAGGGGTGAAGGTGATCGGGATCCGCGCCACCTCCAAGCTCGGCAAGGTGATCGGCAAGGCCGGAGCCTCGGGAGAAATGGCAAAGGCCGCCATTTGCTCACCCGTCAACTCAAGAGCGTCCACGACAAGGTCGTCCGTACCCGTGTTTTGTAAGAGCAAGGTCGCCGTGGCCGTTTCGTCCACGCGAAGCAGAGGGAAACCTCCGAAGGTCGACTTGATATCTGATGGGCCAGAAGCTGGCAGGCCGCCATTCACGAGCAAGGTATTCGGATCAAAGGCGCCTTCAAACGTGAAGATCCGCACCTCGTCAAGGGACCCATTCCAATGCACGCCGCCGCCTGCGTTGACTCCTATGTGAATCCGTTGGGGATCGCCCGGAGGCACGGGCGCACCACCATCTAGGTGCTCGGCTGCCAGGGCACCATCCACAAAGAACTTCATGGTCCCATTGTCTGCCACGACCGCGAGGTGCACCCACTGATTCAAGGTAGCATCAGTGAGGGCATACTCGCCAAAGTCGCTCTCGGCGCCGGTGGACGTGTTGCGTGCCTGAATGACATCACCCTGTTGAATGAGACCCACCCCGTTGGGGCCGCCAAGTCCGTAGAGCCAAGCATTGGACTGAGTGTTGTTCTGCGGACGCACCCACATCTCGATGGCGTAATTGTCAGAGAGATCTACATCCGCCGTCGAGCCATCCTCCAGTAAGATCTGAAGCGGATCGTCGCGCCATTGGCCACGGTTGCTCCAATCCACGGCGACGGAGCTGCCCGTCTTCCCTGCGGCGGCCTCCGCCACCTCTTCGATGTAAGTGCCACCGCCAGGAAAGGTTCCCGACCACCCATTGCCGTTCCCCGAAGAGTCCACCGGAGGTCCAGGAGAATTGCCCGCGGTGCCACCCTCATCTTCGCCCATGCGATAGAACGCGACCACATCCTTGATGTTGGATTCAGACTGGGCCTCATTCACTAACAAGTCTGTTGGATCAAAGGGTCCACTAAAGCGGAACACCCTTACTTCGTCCAAGAAACCGTTCCAATGCACGCCGCCACCGGCATTCACCCCCATGTGAATCCGTTGAGCATCACCGGGAGGAACGGGAGAGCCACCATCGAGGTGTTCGGCTGCCAATTCTCCATCCACGAATAATTTCACGGTCCCATTATCTGCCACCACCGCCAAATGCACCCACTGATTCAAGGTAGCATCTGTGAGGGTGTATTCACCAAAGTCACTCTCGGCACCGGTGGAGGTGTTACGCGCCTGAATGACATCGCCCTGCTGAATGAGGCCCACACCATTGGGTCCGCCGAGCCCGTAGATCCAGGCATTGTTCTGGGTGTTGTTCAAGGGCTTGACCCACATTTCAATCGCGTAGTTGTCTAACAATTCCACCGGATCGAAGGAATCATCTTCCTGACGCAATTGCAGCGGGTCGTCTCGCCACTGCCCGCGATTGCTCCAGTCCACCGAAAGAAAGCTCCCGGCGAGAGAGGCCGCATTCTCCGCCACATCCTCTTTGTATTTCCCACCACCGGGAAAGGTGCCCGACCAATTGTTCTCATTGCCACTGGAGTCGACGGGGGGGCCAGGGGTAGCCTCAGCGGCTCCTCCTTCCTCCTCGCCCATGCGGTAGTAAGCAATGACATCATCAATGGCGGCGCCCGCCATTCCAGTGAGAAGTGCGCTGCCCAAAAGAGTAAGGTAACCAAGTTGACGTATCTTCATACGTGGCTTTCGTAGAGGGCGCTGGCAGCATGGCAAGGAAATTTCGTGCTCGCCTTCAGATACCATCTTTGGACAGCGAAAGCCGCTGTACGGCCTTGAGGAATGCATGGCGCTCCTCGATAGCCTCAAGAATGTCCAGAGATACGTTTGCACGATTGTCAGGATCGCTGAGAAATGCGTCTACCTCTTCAGGTGCCGCGTGGGCCCATCGGAGAACTGTCATGGAGATGATCTCCTGATTCCCTCGGGCACGTTGCACAAGGTCCGTCCACGAGTGCACCGTTCCAGAAGAGATCTCCTGATCGATCTCACTGGCCACCACGTCGATCTCAGCAGACGCGAGCACGGCTCCCCACGCTGGATCGTTCTGCGAGGCGATCCACGATCGTGCTTCAGTTGGATGCCGATGGAGCCATATCCTCATCGCCGTGCGTGACCGCCTCTCATGAGCAGACAGGACTCCAAGGACCGCCTGAGGATCGGATTCAGCCCAGCGAACAAGCACTCCGTCACGCATCTCATCCCAAAGCTCACCACCCTGATCCTCACCAAAGGCGAATGCCTCTTTGTGAGGCATCGCTCGAAGCGCCTGTGACCATGCTTCACGATGACGCCATTGAGGAATCGCTCCTATCACCTTTGCCAAGTGCCCTTTGCCAAAGTCGGGTTGGTCCGCCAGCACACGCAGGGTATCGAGTTGTGTGTCATGATTTGACTCTGCCACGATCAGCTCCACGTAGGCTTCCACATCAATCGGTGCCAGGGGGAAATCGCGCTGCAGGGCGAGGCGCTCATAAGGATCGTCTATCTGCGTGATCCAATCCACCGCGACCGCGACACCCCGTTCTTCAACGAGCAGGTCGCGAATCTTCCACAGCAACGACTGTCTCTCACCCGTAGACAGATGTGAGAGCAGCGCGAGCCCCTGATCACTCCGCGTGATCGTCCCACCGGCTACCAAGCCCTCCACGAAAGACTTCCGCATCCAACGATCTTCATCTGTCTCTCGGACCGCAGCGAGCGTCTCATCAAAGGCGTCGTCCTCTCCCCAATGACTTCCCAAACGCTCATAATAATAGGTGGGATCGGGATCGTCCGCAGGCAGGTCATGGCGATAGGCGAAGGCAGTTTGTGCGTCTTTCCGCATCCAGTCGTCGAACAATCGAAACGATACGCCGCGCCATGGTGACAGTGAGAGAGAATCCCTTGCATAACACCACGCAGATACTGGATCGCGCCCGCACCACGCCTGGCAGATCAGTCCCACCCTTTCTTCCCGTGCTTCGGGATCGGCAATCAAGGCCGCCGCGGCGAGCGCCCGGTGAGGATCGGCAAACGCGCGCACTTCTGGATACAACGCCTCCAGCTGATGGGCCTCTGCTAGTCTCCACATTTCCACGGAGCCCCCACCACTAGCACGTTCAAGCCAAGCCTCCACTGTGACTCGCAACGCGTGTGGATGGTCGGACCCACAGATCACACGCAGATGGCCCAAGCCCACTTGGGGCTGCGTGAGGAAAATCTCTGTGAGAAAGAGCCGCCGATCTTCGCCCGCAAGCGTGAGGGCATATGCCATGGCGCTCGCCGCATCAAACGCAACCCATTCGGAAATCAAGAGCCGCTTCAGGGTTCGGTCATCACCGTGTGTCTGCCAGGACTGTCGAAACGCGAGGATCGAGTCTGGCGTTTCCCACGATAGAAAGCCCATACTCGGTGACGATGAAGTGGCCCGACTGTCGGGAACGACTGAAATCGGCATCCATTGCTCCGGCATGGGATCGGGCTCACCAACCTCCTGCCAGCAACCCACTATCAATCCCACCAAGAAAGCAGCGATAACGACGATCCCAGCCTTCATGGTAGCACCCTTTCCGCATACGCTTGAGCGGCAACCGGGTCGTGTTTCGCCCAGCCCTCCACGAACTGACGCACCATTCGCTTCGTGACCACGCTTGGAGGCATCTTGAGGAGCCAATCCTGTGCTTCCGATAGATCATCTCCCGCCAGCTCCCCTAGCATCTTTCCAATGCCAGAAGGAAAGCTCCGAGGCCCTCCATCGGGGTGATGAACGCACCGTGACGATGCCGCCAAAGCGAGAAAGAAGCGTTTGTCAGGCCAATCCCCAAGCCTCCAATACGGCTCCCTTGAGAAGAAGCCATCCGCCCTAGTGATTCTCACGCCTAACCAAGAACCCGCCGCGATGGGATCTTCCTTCGCCCAGCTCTTCAGAAAGGTGCGGGCACTCAACCAGCTCCCCTCTTGCCAACGCATGGCCACCTCTTTGGCGAAAGCGAGATGACCACTCGCTGTGAGAGCGTCGAGCAACGCGGGGAGCACCACGGCACGCATCGCAGGGTCCTTCAGACTCTCCGCCCAAGCCACTGCTCCGTGAGGATCGCGCTCCACCCAGCCGTCGACCACGCCGCAAGCAGCCACTCGGCGTTGGTCTTCATCGCCGCCCATCTTCCCAACGGTTGCCTCAGGATCACGCCTCGCGAGTTCTCGGAAACGATGCCGAATCAGTCTCTCAGCCGACACCTTGCTACTTTGATAGGGAATCGCAAGCGCCGAGGACAGATCCTTCTCCGCCATTCGAAACGATACTTCTTTCAAGGGCGGCACATGGTTCTCGTAAGGCGTAAGTCGCGACGTGTGCTTCCGCACGAAGGCAAGGGCTCGATCTGGTGCCAATGCTAGCCACCGCTCCAACACCAAGTCCGCCGCCGCGGCAATCCCCACCTGCGACGCCTCCTCGAAAAGTGCCAGGGAGGCATAGAGGGATTCGACCTCGGCAAGCGATGCGTTGGGCAATGCTAGGATAAGATGGGTCATGCGTTCGCCAACCGGAAGGGCCTTGATTTCCTCCATGCTCAACAGGGGAACCGGCTCTGCATGGTCCCTTCCGACGGCCATCACGGGCGGCGGCTTATCTGGACCCACCGAAGGCGCAGCACTCGGTGCCGTCAGGTGATGCCCCACCCATCCAGCCCCGAGCGCGAGAGCCACCGTGAGCATCCATTTCATGACGTAGTTTCTCAATGATCGGACAATCATTCAACCTCGATTGCCGAGGCAGCCAATCAGCGTTATTGGAGGGGATGATTCGATTTCTCAGTCTCACCATCATGGTTCTGGCCACGGCCTGTGGCGAACAGCCCCCCCTCGCCATTCCGGCCTCTGATGAGGGACTGCCCGGTGCCGGGCCCCTTCGCCGCTACGATTGGTTTCAAGATCTGTGGTTAGAAAAGCGTGAGGCTTGGGCCAAATCCGTGGAGGCTGATCAAGGCGCGCTCGTCTTCTACGGCGATTCGATCACGCAACAATGGGGCGATATCGGCGAGGCGTTTCCTGGAGTCAAATGTGCCAACCGCGGGATCAGTGGCGACACCACGCGGGGGCTCTTGGTGCGTTTGCAAGAAGATGTGCTCGCTCTCAAGCCGCAAGGCATTGTCTTGCTCATCGGCACTAATGATTTGGAGGAGAATGCTGCTCCCGCGGTCATTGCCAGCAATGTGAAACTCCTCGTCGAACGCCTAAAGGCCCACAACGCGCACATGCCGATCGTCCTCTGTCAGGTCTTCCCTTCCTCAGCCTCCATGCGTCGCCCGGCCGATCAGATCCGTGAGATCAATCGTCTTTATCGCAAGGCGGTCCATGGCGATCCTCAGGTGACGGTGTTAGACACATGGACCTTATTTGCTAATGAAAGGGGCGATGCCAAGAAAGAGGAATTTCCCGACCTCCTGCATCCCAACGGCAAGGGTTATGCCAAATGGGCCGCCGCGCTCCGGCCTATCCTGGCAACGTTAGGATTCGTCGAGACGGAACCTCACTCCTTCACTCCCGAGCCAGGCTTCACCGCGCTCTTCAATGGACACGACCTCACTGGGTGGGGCTATCGCAAGACGTCCGATGCGATGCGCGCTTCCGCCAAGCGCTGGCAGGAGAATGATCCTAACGCTCCGCCCTGGCCTTTTATCGAAGAAGATGTGGCCTTTGATGGACGCTCTGCCAGCCCTGACGGCCGCTATATCGCCAAGAATGGGCGCTTGGTAGTCACGACACCCCCGGAAGGCCGGAAGATTCAACAGCTGTGGACCACCCAATCCTTCGACGCTCCTTTCACCTTAAAGCTAGAGTTCCGCGCCACGCCAAATGCAGATAGCGGTGTGTTTCTGCGAGGGAAACAACTGCAAGTGCGCGACTATCCGCTCGCAGGACCTTACACTGATCTCAAAGCATTCGATCCCATGGAATGGAATGCTCTCACGGTTCAAGTCAACGGCAACCACGCCGTGTGCACGGTGAATCATGAAGTCATCGAGAACCGATTCGAACTCCCTGACGAAGGTCCCATTGGACTGGAAGGTGACCGCGGCCAGGTCGAATACCGCCACATTCAAATCAAGGTTGCCCCGTGACCCGCAGGCGCCAGTAGCGACCACCTACGGCGCTGGCTTCGTGGCGCACTCGCTCATGCGTGCCGTCCCCTTCTAACACGTCAATACTACTCTCCACCAGAGTCCACGTACGCAAGTCGTGGGAAGATTCCATTTCCCAGGTAAGATCTGTTCGACCGCCACGCCGCGTGTAGTGAAGGATGACTCGGGCAGCATCCTCGGAGAGCCCTACCCCAATGGGAAACCCATCCTCCGGCGACTCTAACCCGAAGGCGAATCCCAACAGCGCCGGCTCGCCCTGCGGCCCCCACGGCGCCTGCGCATCCGCCAATCCTTGACTTGCAAGCCACGCTTTGAGGGAAGCAACGGATCCACTCTCAGAATCGTGTGCGGCTCCCGGACTGCCAGACGCAGACGCCACCCAGTTGCCAGGATGGGCGACGCTCGCCCCCGCTCCGCCGCGATAGGCGATCGATCCACCCTCGGTCAACTCAGGCCAGGGAGCTTTGTCATTGTAGCGGATGGTATGGAGCAGATGACCGCTTCGCGTCCGCAGCGTTAGCCGCTCCCCCGCATTGTCCAATCGGGTATCATTGGCAAAGGTCGCCACCACCTGGGAGGCCTCCACTGCGGGATAGCGCTCCATAAAAGCAGCGCGATCCGAGACGATCAAGGCATGCCCCCCTGGTTCGAGCGTGGCCATGGCGGTATCGGCGACATACGCGTCGATTCCTCGGGTGATTTGCACACCCGAAAGGTCGAGCGTCTTATCAGAGCGATTATGCAACTCCACGTATTCGACGACGTCCTCCCCTCCCATCGGGGCGTAATGAATCTCTGAGAAGATCAGGCTCTCCGTCGTCGGGACAGCCGCCATATGAAAGTCGGCCTCAGAGAGCGCTGTCCAATCACCCTTGGCGGCATCATAGACACGCGCCATGAGCGTCATGGTGTGATTCACCACAGGAGGCGCATGCTGATCATAGCGCTTCGCCGACTCATTCAAGCTTCCGTCGGGAAGCCTCGGATCGGTTCCATTGGTGGTATAATAGATATCACCCTCGACCGGAAAGAAGATCGTATTATTGAAGATCCGCATGCTCACCGCCATGCCAGGTGCCACCACACCACCGGAAGGCTCAAATTGAGGAAACGGGATCTTATTGGGAATAAATCCCTGATTCTCTAACTGATCCAATAAGACATCCGTTCGCCCCGGAAACCAGGTCTCGTTCTCTTTATCAAGTTGCGTCTGCCAATTGCCTTCGCGAGTCTCTGGCCGCGCCACATGAAGATCGCCCCAACGCGCACTTTCACCAATCAGTGGCTCATAAACCGATTGCGCGAGATCATTCCATGATTTGGCAGCACCTTCAGGCGTCAATTCGCCATCATCAAAGAGATGACGCACCACACGATCCGAGAAACGCAGGTGATAGTCTGGGTTCTCGTGCATGTTCGCATTGAGCGTGGTGGGCCCAAGCGCTGTGCGCTTATTCGTGTTGTTCATGGTCAACGATTGCGATTGCAGTCCATTCAATCCAGCACGTTCCGAGTCCCAGGCAAAGTAGAGCCACCCACTTCCCACCGCTCCAGGTTCCGCGTTGCGTCGACGTCCGTAACGCATGTTCTTGTGATCCCAATCCTCATTGCCGCTGTAGAAATTAATCAATAAGTAATCGATCAAATTATCCACATCCACGTACTCCAAGAGTGCATCGTAGTTCTCCTGAACCGTGAGATCAGCTTTGGATAGGTCATGCGTGAGGCGGAAATCATCATCACTTCCGTTGACGACAATATCCTGAAAGGCAGGGGTATCCTGCAAGGCATCCCAATCGTCCTCATCTCCTCCGAAGTGTTCCGAAAGCAAGCTCGCTTCGAAACGTTCAAACACATGGTACATGCCCCAATAGAGTCCATTGATGTAGACGTGCGCGTAGATCTGCGATTGGCTCGGTTGCCCCATGAGGAATTGCACATAGCGGTGCCACTGATCCCGTATATACTGAGCACGCACGCGCACGCCGGGATGGATCCAGGAATCTCCATTATTACTCCGAAGATTGATGCTATTGAAGGTCTCCACTTCAGAATCTTCAAAGAGGCGAAATTGGAGTTTTCCGGGTCCGTAGGCTTGGCGGAAGATGATCCGCATATTGTGTTTCATGCGGTTGGGACTGCGACTCGCATTGCCCTGCATGCGAATGCCCGCATTTGCTTGAATCGTCTGCCCATGAGGGAATCCAAAGAACTCTACCGAAACCGGGCGTTCCCAGAGATCATCGATCCCGTCATTAACGAGATCTTTAGCCTGTGAATTCGTATAAATGCCATCCCTCGAAAAGAGGTTGTCGTTCTCGGTTACGAGAGAAATGCTAGGGGCGGCCAACAACGCCGCTTTGACCTCTTCCTCCGAATAGATCGGCCCGACCACTTCCGGATCCATCTCATAATCTGCTCGGCGAGAGCCCCAACTGGTAGGAAACCCTTCCGGCTCTTGCGGCTGATGGATCACGTCATCGAGAAAGAGATAGGTGCGCGTGCGAATCGCACTTGGAGCCATGCCTTCTTTCTTGGCAATGGCGCGCACCACCGTCGTCTTCGTGATTTCAATCGGCCCATCATACACGTCGCCAATTGGCGATGTGAAGAGCGTGCCCTCACTCGGCTCCAAATCGCTGAGCGTGTAGCGGATTTCCGCACCTTCAGTTTCAGATAAAAGTGTGAGCATGAAGGGGTCTTCGTGAAAGCCATGCGAAACCGAGAACTGCACATCCTCGACGAAGCCGTCGACCCCAGCCCGATTGGGAGCACCAGGAGACGGCTGCGCCATGTAATGAAGCGTATCATTCAAGTATCCATAAGAGGCATCCTGACGCTGCTCCGGATAGGGTGAGAAATCGGTGAGGATCGTCGCACCGTCCGGAGCGATCAATGCGAGGCGTTCCCCATCGCGGTCCAGCCGAAAGTTGGCGTGCCATTCTTCCTCAACACTCGCTTCCCGTGCCGAAGCAAAGACGATGAGATAGCCTTCACCCCCGATACTAGCCCCTTGAGGAAACTGCCAGAACGTCTCGCTATTGGCAGGATCAAACGTTTCCGAATCGGTGAGGTAGTAGCCAGCAAGGTCGATCGGCACATCATTCGCATTGTAGAGTTCGATCCAATCTTCGTGCTGATGATCCTTCGTCGTGAGATTGGTGACATTGGACGCCAAGAATTCATTGATGCGCACCTGAGCAGAGAGCGTCGTCAAGCCAAGGGAGAGCGCAAGGAGGAAGGGCAGGGAGACTTTCATGGCGGGGCAATCGTACACCCGCCAGCTCAAAGAGAGAAGCGAATTCGCCTATGCTTTCGCCCGGAAACGATAACCGACACCTCGCAGCGTCTCAATCAATGGCGGATCGAATCCTTTATCAATCTTGTTGCGTAACCGGCGGATACAGACATCCACGAGATTCGTGCCCGGGTCGAAATGCATGCCCCAGACATGTGTGTAGATTTGGGTCCGCGTGAATACGCGTCCAGGCGATCGCATGAGGTATTCCAATAACGCAAATTCCCGCTGCGTCAGCGTGATCGATTGCCCAGCCCGCTCCACTTCTCGCGTCATGAGATCCACTTTGAGATCCGCCTCATGCAAGACGCTACTCGTCTGTCCCGAGGCTCGCCGAAGCAGCGATTGAAGGCGCACGACCAATTCCTCGACATAAAAGGGCTTCGTCAAATAATCATCGGCCCCGATATGAAAGCCCTCCACGCGTTCGTTCAATTCACTGCGAGCGGTGAGAAGCATGACAGGGACACCATTTCCACGCTCACGCAATCCTCGCAAGACGCTCAGCCCATCACGTCCTGGCAGCATGATATCCAAGACGATAGCATCGAAGGGTTCCTCGCACGCCATCTCAAAACCCGAGTCCCCGTCTTTACAAACGTCGACGACAAACCCGTGCTCCTCCAAGCCTTTCTTCACAAAGCCCGCGATCTTTGGTTGGTCCTCAACAACAAGAATACGCATGATCAGATCCCGACGATCTTCGTCAATCCATTCCAAAGCTTGGCCCAGAAATGGCCCGCCTGCCGGTGGTGTTCCGCCCGCGAAATCTGCTGGCAAATGAAGATCCCCTGTCCCGAGAAGAGATCATCGAAGAGGGGATTCTGATCGCGCAAATAGGAAATGAATGTCTCCGAACGCCGACTGCGATAACTCAAAGAGGGCGTGAAGCCAATGGTCGCCAATTGATTCGTGCGCCGCTCATTCCCCTCGCGCACGTTCTCTTGCGAAAGACGCTCGGCGCGCACGCCGCGATAGGCCCAGAGCACTAGCTTTGCGGGTCCTCGAAATTCGAAATAGCGAAACTGCAAGGTGATCCACGCATGCAGCGAGAAGAAACGCCAATGCGAGCGGATGCGCGTTTCTTCCCCATCCCGTTGAATGATAGCGGCGAGAAAGCTTGGGCGACACACCAAAGCTCCTCCCTCTGGCACTTCCACGATCGCCATCTCGATCTCCGCTTCGCTCTGGCTGGAAAGAGTCAAGCGTCGCTTCGACTCGGGATCACGATTATTCACTCGCGTGAGGAGAAAGAGGCCACAGGCCAGGCAGGAGAAAGGATATTTCCAACTGAAGAGAAATTTGGTCTTCTTGGTGAGATCTTCATCCGAAGCTTGATAGAAACGGTGCTGGATGGTGGCCGTCTCGCCCGGCTCTAAGACAATTTCTTGCGCCACCGCGGTCTTGGTAACCCGCACGGGAGCGTGGGCTGGCGTTCTGAGAATCACCGGCCGCCCCCATGAAAGAAGCGGTGCCCAGAAATAATAGAGGGCAATCTTGGCCAAGATGGGGACGAAGAGAATCGATAAGCTGAGGACAATGAGAGGCTTGCCCATGCGATCATAAGCCCGCCGGAGCAGCGTCTGCCCTTTGTTCACTCGCCCCTCCCAGACTTCAGCTTCCGATTTCATTTGAGCGTGTTCCTCTTCCGCCTGTGCCAGGGCTGCCGTGGTCGATTCGTGCTGTTCCGTTAGCGATGATTTCTGCTCATCGGCGTTCGCCTGAATGGCCTCGCGCTCGGCATCCATGCTGGTCACCCGCTTTCGCAGCATCGCCTCTTGCTGCCGACTCGACGCGATCTGTCGCTCGATCGTCCGGATCTCGAATTCGGTATCAATCCCCCTCAACCGGTTCCAAACCTCCACCACCTTGGCCTTCAATCCCTTCAAGGTATCGAGCTTGGCTTGCCAATCCCGCATCTGTTTCTGGCGACTCCGCAGATCGGCCTGCAGATCCTTGCGCTTGGCATCAAGACTCGCGAGCTGCTCGCCTAACTCGCTCTCCAACGCTTGCATCCGGTCGTTCAATTGCCCCATGTCTTCCTTAAGCTTTGTCACCAAAGCTTCCTTCTCCGCCACCTGCTCGGGCAGTTTCTCCAAATACTTCTGACTGGCCAGGTAGAGGGCGAAACCGCCGAGCACCAAGACCCACACCATGAGGATCAGCGCCGCCTTGGAAAAGACCCACTTGAGGACAGTCGTCAGAATACCGAACATGCCCGTTAACTTACGTCAGGAATCGGCGCTGTCCATGGCGGCACGTAGACCAGCGACTCGTTGAGGGTCAACTGGATGCGCAAGAACGCCGTCTCGCTTCACAGCGGTCCCCACGATGAGGCCATCGGCGAAGGCGAGCAGTCGTTTGGCCGTGCTTTCCGAGGCTCCCGATCCCACCAAGAGCATGGCGTCCGGGCAGGTCTGACGCGTGAGGCGGAGATCGTCCACATCCACCGATTGCCCCGTGGCCGTTCCCGAGATGATGAGCGCATCGGCCAATCCGCGCTTGAGCGTGTCTTCGGCGGCATCCGCCAGGCGTCCTCCGCCGAGAGGTTGAGCGTGCTTCACGTGCACATCAGCCCAGACTGCCACTTCTGGGCAGAGGTGGTTCCGCGCGCGAATGGTCTCAAAAGCCTGTCCCTGAATCACTCCCTGATCCGTCACCATGGCACCGGTGTGGACATTCACGCGGATGAACTCGCCTCCCGTAGCCGCTGCCAGACCCAAACCCGATCGGGCGTCATTCCGCAGAACATTGTATCCAAACGGAATCTCCAGCGCTGCCGCCTGCAGCACACTGCCCACCCGACTCATCGCCGCCACGGTCTCCGCGGGAACACGCGCCGCGGTAAAGGGGACATCCCCGAAATTCTCAATCACCAACGCATCCGCCCCTCCCCTCACAAACGCCTGCGCGTCGGCCACCGCGTGGTCGATGACCTCTCGCATGCATCCGCCCCATCGTGGGGACCCGGGCAAGGGCAACAAATGGACCACACCGATCAAGGCGGGACGTTTCAATGATAGTTTCGGCAACATGCTAGGAATCATTCAATTTCTCGCCGCAGATTCGACAAAAGCGCGCATCGGAAGTGTGCACTTGAGCACTGCAGTTCTTGCACGACCGATTGCTATAATCTTGTGGGTGATTCATTTGTCGGCTGATCTCCGCACCCACAATTCCGGTAGGCACCGCAATGATGGCGTAGCCCGTGATCATGGAGATTGAGGCAATGAATTTCCCCAGTGGATCCAATGGAACAATATCACCATATCCCACCGTCGTGATCGTCACAATAGCCCAATATGTACTCTTGGGAATGCTAGAGAACGCTGGGTTATCTGCTTCCACGATAAACATGATGGTGCCCATGATGATCGTGAGCGTCGCCATGGCAAAGAGGAAGACGATGATCTTGGGACGACTGGCTCGCAGCGCCGAGATGAGCAAATTGGCCCCACCGATATAACGCGCCATCTTGAAGATTCGAAACAAACGCAACAACCGCAGCACACGAATCGTGATGAGATAATGGGCATCTCCCACAAAGAACAGTGTCAGATAGGTGGGAATGATCGAAAGAAGATCGACAATGCCAAAGAACGAACACATGTAGTGGAGCGGCTTCTTCACGGCGAGGATGCGCAGGATGTATTCGATCGTGAAGAGGATCGTGAAGACCCATTCCACCGTCAGTAGGACCCGGCCATATTGCGCATTGAAGCTCTCCACCGTTTCTAACATCACCGCAAGCACGCTGAGAAAGATCAGAATGAGGAGCACGACATCGAAGAACTTGCCCGCGAAGGTGTCCGCCTCGAAGATGATGTCATGAATGCGGCGACGCCAGGGGCTGAGCTTTCGCGGCGGCGCGTTGGTGGGTTCCATGCCGCTATCATTGAGCGGAGAGCGCTCCGGTCAATGAATCAATCTCTTCAGCAGAGTGTGCGGCAGAAACGGCGATACGAAGCCTCGCTTGCCCTCGAGCCACGGTAGGATAGCGGATCGCGGGCACGTGAAATCCGGCCCGCTCTAGAGAAGCTGCTTTCGCGAGAGCGTCTTCTTCCTTGCCCAAGATCAGCGGAAGGATGGCTGCGGGAGGCAGCGGCTGCGCCAACGCCTCCGCCAGTTGTCTCATACGAGCCCTCACACGTTCCCGCCGCTCGTCGCCCTCGGCACCACGCACGATCGCCAATGACGCACGTGCCGCCTCAGCCAGGGCGGGCGGCGGCGCGGTCGAGTAGATGAAACTACGGGCGCGGTTGATCAGCATATCGACCATCGCAGCGCTCCCTGCGAGATAGCCCCCACTCACGCCTATCGCTTTCCCTAACGTCCCCATATGAAAGTCGACGCGATCCGTCAGCCCGTGCGCGGCCGCCAATCCGCGCCCTTCTGGACCTAACACTCCCACCGCATGCGCCTCATCGAGCAGAACTTTAGCCCCGTAGCGCTCTTTGAGATTGACGATCTCCTCCAGTGGCGTCACATCGCCATCCATGCTAAACACGGATTCTGTCAGGATATAGACATCCCCATGCGGGGAACGCTTGCGCGCCCATGCTAACAAAGAAGCCAATTTCTCCATATCATGATGTCGAAAGACACGGATAGTCGCGGCAGAGGCACGGCAGGCATCAATGAGAGACGCATGGCACAATTTGTCTAACAAGACGATACTGGACCGATCGAGAAAGGCGCTGGCAAATCCCGCCGCAGTAGCAAATCCGGTGGCAAACGTGAGCACCGCCTCCGTCTGTTTGAAGTCCGCTAGAGCATCTTCTAATTGCCGATGACAGGGATGATCACCGGAGATCAAGCGAGACGCCCCGCTCCCCACCCCATGGCGCGCCAAGGCCTCTTGGGCCGCCTCTATCAGCCGAGGATGATGCGCCAGGCCGAGGTAATCATTCGATGAGAACGAGATGAAGACGTTCCCATCCACATCGCGCACCCGATGATGCTGATCCGCACTCGCAAACGTGCGCAAACGACGCCGCAGATGCTGCTCCTCAAGAGCAGCCAGCGTCTCTGCGTAAGTCGTCAAGAGGCGGATGAGACCTTACTACTCTTACCGCGCGCGGCGCGGGCATGCCCTTTCGCCTCTCGCTGATCAATCTCTAACTGATCCATACGATAACTGAGAATACGCGGCGTGGTCCCTAACAAATCGGCTGCACGACTCTTAATGCCGCGCGCCTCGTTGAGCGCTTCGATGATCAATGAACGCTGAAAGGCATCGGTCCGCTCTTCCAAAGTTCCCAGCTCGAATCCATTGTGACTCTCTTCCGCGGCCACCTTGCGATTCCACTGAATCTCCTGCGGAATATGGACGAGCTTGATGACTTCAATTTCAGGATGAACGAACAAGATCCCTTCGATCGTATTCTCTAATTCACTCACATTTCCCGGCCAATCATAGTTCCGCAGGGCTTCCATGGCGGAGGCATCGATATCCTTCACGGCGACCTGCATGCGACTGCGCAGCCGGTTGATAAGGGCATAGGCGAGCAACGGAATATCTTCCGGGCGCTCACGGAGAGATGGAATCTTTAACGCACGCTCTTCCGCTAGGGCCTGAAGCCTTGGCACCGCTAGACCCGGCATTGCCTTGTCATTTCCCATGGTCAACGAGGCGACCACGCGACAGTTTGTCTTCACGTCGAGCTCGCCCTGCTCTCTCACAAAACAGCCTTCCTCAATGAGACGCAGGATTCTCTCCTGCGAACTGGCCGGGACCAGATGCAGATCCTCGATGTAGATTGTCCCACCTCCTGCCAAATCCAGCTTGCCGAGTTTCCCAAGATCGCCCCCATCAAGGACCGTCTCGGTTTCGTCTCCAAAGAACTCGCGATCGAAACTGTGCTCACGCCCAGGGAGACACTGCGCCTTGATGAACGGCAACTCCGATCGGAGACCAATCGAATGAATCAAACGGGCGACGGTGTCGGCTCCCGCACCGCGTTCGCACGTGATGAAGACGTGCCCATTGTTCATCGATTGCTGCCGCACATCGTGAAGGAAATTGCGATACACAATGGATTCCCCAGGCATCTCATGGAGGAAGCCATTCTCAATGGACTCTCTGCGCGTGGCTTCGACCTGCCGCTTCTGATCAGCGACCACCATGGCGCGCTCCGCAATCAACCGCACGTCTTTGACGTTGAATGGCTTGGTGATGAAATCGACCGCTCCTAAACGAATCGCTTCGGCGATGGTATTCGTGGATGAAATGGCGCTCAACATGATCACCGGCGTGTTCGGATAGCGCTGGCGCAACTGCTTGAGAATCTCGATACCATCATCCTTAGGGAGAATGATATCCAAGACGAGCAACTCAATCCGATTGGACGCGAGCACGTCAAAGACCTGACGAACATCGCTCGCAACAAGGACCTCATAGCGCTCGTGAAAGATCGCTTTGAGAGATTCCACGGTGCCTAATTCGTCATCAACAACCAGGATCTTCTTCATACTATAACTTTGGGGAACGTGATATGGTAAGTGTCGTTGCTCTGTAATTCATTCATCTCCAAGCCCCCACCGAGATCCTCGATGAAGCGAGCAAGGTCGCTGGAGGCAGAACCAGCAACACGTCCCACCGCCACCGAGACACGGCGGCGAATTACTAAGCGCACTTCTTGCGATTGTCCAAGATCCTTCCACTCAATCATCAGACCATTCGCAATCCAATCCTCCGCACTCGCCAGATGCGCCAAGCGCTCCGTCAACCCGCGGCGTTGCCCCGGCGGCCACCGAAGGAAGACATCTCGGGTATTGTGAACGTGACGAGCATCTAAAGATTCACCAATTTCTAGAAAGACATCCTCCAACAGGTGCCGCAAGGCAAACTCGGGAGTCCTCTCCGGCTCATCGCCCGCACGTCCAATCTGACGATCCAACGACGCAGAGAGGTGCTCCAAGCGATCGACCGAATTGGATACAAGAGGAATGAATTCCTCGCAGAAAGCAGGATCCAGCCGCCGCTCGGGAAAGAGATCGATGAACGCTCGAATGGCCACGAGAGGATCGCGAATCTTCGTGCTCAAAGTCGAACGCGACAGGCCACCCGGTTGGCGACTCGATGCCAGGACCAGCTCCGGCGTCACGTCACGCAAGATCACCAAGAAGCGCTTCTTCGCTGCGTCCTGGGCATCCACACTGGTGACCGCGTATTGCCCATAGCCATCAATGGGTTTCCAATGATGGGGGCTCCGTCCGCCATCCGCCAACGAGGCTTGAATCACCTCGAACAGGGTGGGTTCCGCATCTTTCAACGAGACGATCTTGGAGAAACGGTCTGGAAACCACTCCTTCGCATGAGAGTTCTGCCATTGCACGCACCCTTTCTCATCAAGCATCAAGACCGCCGTCGCCAATCGATCTAGCAGCCCGTCATTCAACTCATCACTGCTCGAATCGGCCACTCGAACCTCCGACCTTTCCAGAAAGATGGTGAGGCAACTGGTGATCATGCTCAACTCTCTCAAGTCATCGAGGCTCAATTCCTCAACAGAGCCATGACCAACGAACAACCACCCTAACAGACCACCCTCACCCACCATCGGAATCATTGCCTGTGCCTGACATTCGGCGAGAATATTCTCACAAAGCGATCGCAACGCCTCCGGTTGTCGACTTGAGAGCGATTCATGAACGACTTGACGCCGTTGCTCCAGATATCGCACCAGGGCGTGATCGGAAGGGTAGGCATTCTGCAAGGATGCATGTCGCTTCCCCATCCACAAATCGAACCCTCCTGAGGCACTCCTCCGATAGACACCAAGCTGTCCAATGTCATAATGCTGTTCCAACCAATCCATGAACCGCGTGATGAGTTCGGTGGGAGATTGAAACCCTGTGAGTGCTTGCAACAGTCCACAGATCACCTGCCCTGGTCTGGGAGTCGATTTCGTCTGCCACTGACGCTGCTGTTCCGCTTCCGCAAGCTGCGCTTGATAGGTCCGCACAGTCGAGAGAAAGCTCTGACAGACACTGAACTGCCGGAGAAATGCACGGTTAGTCGCCTCAGGCGAAACCATGGCGAAGGCAAATCGCTGATCGAGCGTCAGAATGGGCTCGCTTGCATCTTCCCCAATCACAATGATAGGGCAAAGGTGAGGTGTGTTGTGAAGGCTCTCGACCGCTTGATAGAGATCCTCATTCGTCGCATCGACAAACACCACGACCGGCCCATGGCGGGTCGCCAACTCTAGCAGTGCGGTGATATCATGAGTGGCCTTGCCAGTGGCGTGCCCGTGCAGGAGCCCGGTCACTCGTTGCCTCAAGTGAGGATCGCTGCTGTGAATCAAGCAAATGGGATTCATAATCCAGCTCGGCTCGTTTCTACCTGCCGAGGAGGTGTTTCGCTGGCTGTCGATTGGCGGATTGGGAATCGCACGATCGCAGTCGTCCCCTGGTTGGGTGTGCTTTCGAATTGCAGGGTTCCATGGTGTTGAGAGACAAGATTTGCGGTAAGCGATAGTCCGAGCCCTGTCCCCCCTGGCTTCGTGGTGTAGAAAGGCACAAGCACTTTGCGAATCTGTGAGGCGGTCATTCCCTTCCCATCATCCTGAATCTGAACCTCGATCACGTCGCCCAGCTCGGCATCACTCCCCACACATGTGGAGATCTTGAGATGCCCATTCTCGTCCATGGCGTCGTTGGCATTCAATAACAGATTCACCACAATCTGTTTCCACTGTCCCGCATGCCCCATGATGTGATCTGGCGACGCTCGAAGGTCCAAATCCACTTCCAGCCGTTTCTTGCGAAACTCCGCAGCGAGCAATCGTACCGACTCTTCGATCCCTTCATGCAAACTGATGGGCCCAAGTGTGGTCTGCTCGTGGCGCGCGTAACTCAGCAGCCCACCGATGGAGCGGTTGATCCGTTCCACCTCCCCATCCAGAAGATTGGAGAAGGTTGATAGGAACTCTTTATCTTGAATTCGCTCTGGTAAGAGTTGTGCAAAGGCCCGAATCGCCACGAGCGGATTCTTGATCTCGTGAGCCACACTCGCGGAGACTTTGCCAATGGTGGCCAAGCGGTCTGACTGACGCACATGCTTCTCCAGTCGACGCTCTTCTGAGATATCGTGGATCACAATCAATGCTCCGAGATGCACCCCTTCTTGATCTCTCAGCGGCGCCCCACCCACGCGCACGGATCGCGAGATCTCAGGATCATCTGGATCCAGCAACTCCCACTCTTCATTTCGCGCCTCGCGTCCCTTCTCTAGAATATCGCCTAACAAAGCCCTGAAGGCTTCCGGAAGAGTGTCCACTCCTTCTCCTTCTCCTTCTCCTCCAAGGAGGCGAATCGCTTCAGGATTCCGATGGGTGATCCGCCCCTGCATGTCAAAAGCCACCACCCCACTGACAAGGTTGTCTAACAATGTCTGATAAACGATCTCTCGATTGGCGACTTCAGTCGAAAGCGATGCATTCTCCAGCACATTGCCGAACCGCCTCACAAGATCGTCAAGTGCCGCCAAATCGCTTTCGGAATAGAGGCGCCCCGACAGCCGTTCTGCCAAATACACCACGACTCGCAGACCTTCCTTTCCAGGGATCCCCAGGGCCACTTCCCATCCATTGGTCGCCAATTCGCGCATGATCGCATCATTCTCTTCGCCGCCTCGACGGCGACTCAAGTGATGCGAAGAAAGCGGCGCCCGATCCCGTTGGAGCCTCGTCTCGATGAGCGAGCTATCCCCAGCTTCCATCACGACAGCCCTATCCGTCCCAGCGACTTCTCTGAGAATGGTCTCAAAAGCTTGGAAGAGCTCACCGCGATCCTTGGCGACTCTCGTCACGGCCGCCGCGCGTCGCCAACCTGCTAAGGAATCAATCCGGTCCTCTCTAGCAAAGGCACGACTCAGAAAGATCTTCAGACGGTGTTGCGCGCTTCCCATGGTCAGCACGACCACCAATGTCGCCAACAGGCTGGCCCAAGTGATGTCATGGAAGAAGGTCGCACCGCCTAACAAATGACTCGCCACCCAATAGGTAAGGGCATAGCAAGAGCTAAGATAGCAGGCAAGAGCAAGACCCGAAACTAGGCGGCGCACCACTGAGCGCACTTCCATGATCTGCTTCGTCGCGATTCCATAAGCGATGACCGCATCCATCAGCAGCACCCAGAGGGGTGCAAACATGACGGCTTGGCTATCCTCTGCCACAAGCGGAATCACCATCGACGGCAGAATGCCTAACACGACAAGGATCCCAATACTCGCGAGGAGAAACTGCAGTTCCAGTTGGCGCAATCCGCGCGCCTCTCTGAGTCCGCGGATCAGTTGATAGACTTCATTTCCTGTGATGATGAGAAACCACAGGGGAAAGAGAAAGACGAGCGCCCCCTCGGAAGGTTCAGGAATGCGACCGGGAAAGAAACGCACGCCTTCCATGTAGAGAGGGCTGATGCAGAACGGAATGAGAAACAGGTAAGCCAGAAACTGCCAGCGACACTGCTTCAGCAGCGTCCAATGTGAAGATTCCCCTGACAGAACCGCCAACCGCACCATCCGAAATCCGATCGGCACCAAGCATCCAATGATCGAAGCCGTGCGCACCCATGCAAGAAAGGTGGCTGGTTCCTTGGAGGCAAAGGAAGCGACCAGCGCTCCCAGCCACAGGCTACCAAAGAGGGTGAGGACAAGGTATTGGCGGTTTGCCAGCCGATGGGGATTTGCCCATAGCACTAAGACACCGAGAACCAGATTGAGCCCGAGGCTCACCAAAGCAATGAGCAGCGCTGCAGTGAGAGGCGTCATGGATCAAAGGAACTCATCACGAGCGAACAGTTACCGCCGCCAACCCCGTGCGCATTGAGCAACACGCGAGAGACGGCCTGCACCCGACACGCTTTCGGAATGTAGTCAAGGTCACAATCGGGATCTGGATGGTCATGATTTGCCGTGGGAGGGAGGATGCCTTCACTCAGCGTGAGGGCGCTGGTCACCACCTGCATAGGACCCGCAGCGCTAAAGGGATTGCCCACGACGCCTTTGATAGAACAGATGGGAAGCGAATATGCATGATGCTGAAACACCTCTTTGATGGCTTCCGTCTCTATACGGTCCATCACGGGATGCCCCGGCCCCCATGCATTGACGTGATCGACATCTTCTGGGCGACAACCGGCATTCCTCAGCGCTGCCCGCATGGAATGTACAAATCCCATTCCAGGATCGCTCTCAGGCGGATCAATCTGGTTGGCGTAGCCTAACAACTCGGCCTTGGGCGTGACCCCGCGACTAAGGGCATGGCCCAAGCTTTCCAGAACAACGACGCATGCCCCTTCCGAAATCACCCCAGAGTCGCGATCGCGATCAAAGGGGCGGCTAGCGCGTTCGGGCTCTTCATTCCGACACGAGGCCATGCCTGCTGCGACCAAGTTCGCGAATGGAACCGGCGACAATGGAGAATCTGCCCCACCCGCAATCACGAGTTCAGCCGCTCCTCTCCGGATGAGTTCGGCAGCTTGACCAATGGCATCCAACCCAGAGGCACACGCCGTCGAGACCGTCGTGACAAATTGCGCATCCCCTAACAAACCTGCGATTGCTGCCGCCGTCGCTTGCGGGGCGGCCGCCGTCACGAGGACTGGGCTCGCTCGCCGGTGCGACCGTTGCAGAGCAACACTTGAGGCATGGACCACATCGAAGGCGCCAATACCGCCCCCCATCACCACGTGCACCGGCGCAAATCGTCCCCGCCCCTCCGGCAGGCGCGCCTCTAACAAAGCCTCTTCCAAGGCAACCAACGCCATCTGCGTGTGCCGTGCGCATCGCTGAAACTTGATGGGTGATCGTTCCACCCAGTCGGATGCGGTGCAGGTATCCGCCTCCCCCGCGATCCGCGACGCATAGGGTGACGCATCAAATAACGATATCTCGCGAATCGCACTCCGACCGTCTTTCACCATTTCCCAGAATTTCGGAACGCCATGTCCCGTGGGCCCAACAATGCCGTAACCGGTGATGACTGGTTTGATACGTCGAGAATGGAGGAGTGCGGCCACGACCAATTACTTTACGGCGACTGATAGTTTAAGTAAAGTTGTCGCGGTTGCATCGTCAGGTGCTTTGCGACACCTAACAAATCATGAATCCTGTTTCTGAGAGTTGGGAGGCCTGGGAACGCTGCCTGGGGAAATCCTCTATCATTGTTGAGAAAGCAGCCTTGGCGAACTACGAGGCTAATGCCTCGGGCATCTCCCATACCGTGGCGGGCGTGCTGCGCCCGAGAGACACCGCCGAGGTGCAAGAAGTGGTTCGTATCGCGGCCGCCCACAGGCAGACTCTCCACCCCATCAGCCGCGGGCACAATTGGGGCTATGGCTCGCGCCTTCCCTGCGAGCGCACAGGCGCGGTGCTGCTCGATCTCAGTCGCATGGGCCGCATCCGCAACGCGGACGCCGTTTCCACTTCCTCACCCGTGGCCGAGATCGAACCGGGCGTGACCCAGGGACAGATGGCGGATTGGATACGCGACCGCGAGTTGCCCCTCTTTCTGAACGTCACCGGAGCCGGTCGCGCGACCAGCCTTCTTGGCAACAGTCTGGAGCGCGGCGTCGGTTACTTCGGCCTGCGCACCAGTGACCTGACAGATCTCGAAGTCGTCCTGGGCACCGGGGAACTCCTCCGCACCGGACCTGGTGCTCTCGCTCCTCAAGCCAAGAGCCAATTCCACTACCCCTATGCCCTGGGGCCCTCCCTGGATGGTCTCTTCTATCAGTCGAACCTCGGCGTCGTGACCGCGGCGGGATTCCGCCTTCGGCATCGCCGCCCCTGCCACGCCACCTTGCTGATTCGCCTGCGCGATACGAGCGCCTTCGCCGCCTACATCGATGCTCTCGGGGACCTGGGGCGCCAGGGATTGGTAGAGTGCGTGCTTCACGTGGGCAGTCCGAGCAGGATCCGAGCCACCCTCAGCCCACTGGTTTATCGGACTCTCCTCACGCAGGGCCGTTCACCAGGGGCTGCCCTGCGGACCGAGGTCGAATCCTTGGTCGCTCGGGAATTTAGAGAGACCTGGACAGCCGTGGGTCCGCTCTTCGGAACGGCCAAACAGGTGGCAGCCGCGCACGAGGCGATCCATGCCCGGATGCAAGCCCTCGCTGATGTCGAGTTGCTGCGAGACGACGCGGCCGCAGGCGCATCCGACCCCCTTACCAAAGCCATGCTTGATCCTTTGGTCGATCTTTGTCACGGGAATCCCACTGATGGGGCATTGGACAGCCCTCTTTGGTCGGTCGGCCTCGATCCTCTGAAAAATCCGGCAGAAATCGATCAGACTTCAGCAGGGATCCGATTCTGTTCCGCAGCCCTTCCCCTAGATGGAGAGATCGTCGCCTGGGCCATTGCCAAGGAGGAATCGGTGCTCAAACCCTTCGGATTCGAGGCCAACATCACGCTCAATTTGATCGATGAGAAGAGCGCTTTACTCATCACCAACTTCGCCTTCGACAAGACACAACCCACCCAGGCTAGCCGCGCGCAGCATGCCGTGGAGGCCGTCTTCAGCGCCTGGGAGACGGAGAAAGTTTACCCCTATCGCTTGGGGGTGGGCGAGGCGGGCTGCTTTAAACCAACCCCCACCTTTTGTAGGTCCCTGGCCGATCTCAAGCAGTCCTTTGACCCACACAACGTCTTCAGCGGCAACAAGTATGCCTTCTCCGACCGCAGCCATGCATGACCTAATTCTACATTTGTGTGCCATAATATTACACAACCGTAGATAAACTACTCGACAGAATATCGGAAATCTGCTAGATCCCGTGCCACATGCGCAGGTATGGGAAATCGCAGCAGCAGCACCACCTTCGGCTTTCTCTCAAAGAGATGGCTTCCAAGGAGTGTCGCGACCGCAGCCTGAAGGCACGTAAACTGACAGCCAACACGAAGTCCAACCCTCCCTGCAAACCTGAAGAAGACCCTGGCGGGGGCCCGTGGCGCAAGATATGGGATCGGCTCCGCGGGCCTCGCTAGGCGTCTCTCTTCAGGGAGATCTGCATTAGAAGGAGAGGCCACAACGCACGCCGAGCACTGTCGGTGCCCCCACCGTCCCCGCGTTCAGATCGGGAGACATGTTCTGATAATAGACGTCGTCGGTAAGATTCTGGCCAAAGAGGCTGAACTCAAAGCCGTCATTCTCATAACCGACAGCGGCATTCAGCAAGGTGTAGCCCGACTCTCGAAAGCGTGACTCATTAAAGTCACTGAAATACGTTTCGCCCACGTGCGTCACCTCCACACGCCCAAACCAACCAGAACGCGCGCGATAAGTCAGCGCGAGAGACGCATCCCACTCCGGCACGAAAGGAGCCTCATTGCCGGAAAGATCTCTGCCCGAAAGCGGATCGAGGAAACGGTCAAACCCAGTCTTCACATAGCCCACGGAACCCTCCAAAGACAGCCGGTCCGAAAGCTGAGCGAACACTTCTAACTCGGCTCCATAAGAATCGGCCTCCTGCGCATTCAAGACCGCGTAATCAGTCCCAACCAAGGAGCGCTCGACCTGATAGTCACGGATATCATTGTAGAAGAGTGCTAGATTTGTGCGCACCCGGTCCTGCGCCCAGCGCTTCTTCCAACCCACTTCCGTCGTCCACGAACGTTCCTTGTCGTATTCGGCAATGGTAGGATCATCGACAAACGCACTGTAGCCACCCGGCTTGTAAGCCAATCCCGTCGACACGTAGATCAACGAGGAATCATCCAGCTCATAGTCCATGCCCACTCGCGGGCTCACAAAGAGATACGCCTCATCCTCACGAATCGTCGGCACCGGACCTAACAATCCAAAGGCATCGCGTTTGATCGATTTCTCCACGTAGTCCACCCGCAGCCCCAGATGAAAGCCCCACCGATCCAGGCCCTCGTACGACAGTTGGCCGAACACCGCATAACTATCCTCGTCCAAAGCGTAATCTGTCGTCGTCGATCCAGGGAAGACACTGCCATCAGGCAACGGCACGAGGAAGTCGCGGCGTGTCTCGCCTTCCACATCCGTCGACGACACATAGGCGCCCACCGTCCATTCCCATTCCCCCCCCTCAACGGAAGACCAACGGAACTCTTGGGAAAACAAATCCTGTTCTTGAATGATCAACGACTCGTTGCCCGGAAAGGGCCCTAGATCGAGATCAAAGTGATAGGGATCCAATTCCCACTCACGCCGTGAAGTCACGCTGAGGAAAGTGTAAGCGTCCCCTTCGTAAGCAATGCGCAAGGCCTGACTGTTCGATCGCTGCTTGGACTCCCCATGCACGTCAGAGGCCACCTCGAAAGGATCATCCGCTCCTAACGGCGTCAGCCGCACATCGCCGTCGTCAAACTGGTCCGCCGCGGCTGACAAACGCACCTCCCAACCCGGACCGGGACGCCAATACAAGGTTCCAGATCCGCTGGTGTGCTGCTGATCATCAGGATGCGTTCCTAACGTTGAATTATAAAGAAATCCATTCCGTTGCGAGTGGCTCCCGCCCAACTTCAGATACAACACATCCTCCACCAAAGGCCCCATCACCATCCCATCTCCCATGAAGGACTCGTAGCTTCCGTAACTTGCCGAGAAGCGGCTCTCCCAGGTGTTTGTCGGCGCCTTCGATACCACGTTAATCACACCACCATACGGATTCCGCCCAAAGAGCCATCCCTGCGGCCCCCGGAATACCTCCACACGATCAACCGCATGCCACTGAGTCGAGTAGGCGAACACATTTCCCAATGGCACATCGTCCACATACTGAACGACTGACGGCGGACCAAAAAAAGGCGTGTTTGTCAGACCACGCATGGAAGCCACATCACCGTAACTACGCAGCCCCGTGTCTGTCATCGACAGATTGGGAATCACCTCACTTAGTTCCCTGGCATCTTGGCGATTCCCCGTCACCAATTCCTCCCCACTCACCGCGCTCGCACTCAACGGCCACGCCTGATAGTCGGTCACTTCACCAAACACCATCATTGGGTCCAGCATCGGCTGCTCGTCCACTTCCTGCGCGGCGAGCCAAGAGGGCAATGCTAGGGCGAATAGGAAACAACGTGATCGTAGAGCGGAATTCATCCCGCGAAGCCTGGCAACTTGCGCGATCGAGTCAACGGCGAACTTGGAACCTTCTTCCCACCCGCACCGCCTCTCGTCCCGCTATCGGACGGAGGCATCTGCGGGCTTCGCCAGCTGTTCATAAAGGCCACGCCGATTCTCCAAGTCCAACGCGCGGACCCGTTGTGCATAGCGTGCTACCTTCTCCGCATACACTCGTGGCACTAACGCCACGCCATCTCCGTCTGCCACGATCACATCCCCCGGCATCACACACACATCGCCCACCACCACGGGACGATTGACCGATTCCAACTCCACCCTGCCCGCCCGCAGCCCACGACCTGGCTTCGAGAAATAGACCGGAGATTTCTGCAACATGATCTCGTCGGAATCGCGCGCCCCGCCATTGGTGACCACCCCCACACATCCGCGCGCCGTCCAGTTCAGCACACTGTTGGCATTCACCGTGCCCGAGTCCGTTCCCGAATCATCATCGATCACCATGACCGAACCCGGCCGCAAGATATGCAAGAAAGGGTCCCCGGCCCGGCTTTGATTCCAATCCAATGCCCAGTATTCAAACTCGCCCTCCGATTTCCGCGTCCGCGGTTCTTGTGAGGGCACAAAGCGCGCCGTCACCGCAATGCCAATGAAACAATGGGAGAACGTTTCTGTCCCCACCCACATGGGAACGATGTCAGGATCCAGCAAACCCGTGTTGGGAAGCCCGATCGAATCCATCCCATCACTCACATCCGTCACTCGCAATCCACGGAAGAGCTCCAACACCCGTCTGTCATCCGCCTCTGAATAGGCTTTGGACGTCAGGAAATGATACCCCCCTCGCATCGACGCTATCGGAGGAATCTGACCTCCCAGATCCGTCACATCTTGAGCAATCATCATCCAAGTGCCACCCGCCATGCAAAGCGTCAGCACCCCAGTGAGCATCCAATTACGCGGTTTCATAAGAGTCAGGGCACCAGCCCAATAGCCCTTAAAGCGTTCCCTGAGAGAGCCTTTGTCTGAGAAAAGCTCCCCTCAAGAGTTGGCAAACCAACATTTCCCTTGCCGCCGACCTCCTGCAAGGCGACCTTCTAAATGGAGGGGGTTGCATGAAGCAACCTTCACACCCGACGCCCATCGCAAACCGTGTTCGCCATAAACGCTAAAATAATAACCAGAACACCTCTGCGAGACGGCGCCTCCACCATAACGACATACCATAACATAAACGCCATTATAACATGAACATCATCAAACCAAGAGGTCAGGGATTCACCCTGATCGAATTGCTCGTCGTCATCGCTATCATCGCCACACTCGCGACGGTATCGGTGCCCTTCATCCAAACAGCTCAAGTCAAGGCACGCATGACGCGGGCGGGCAGCGATGCCCGGAACATCCTCATCGCTCTCACCGCCTACGCGGCCGAGAACGGAGGGGTCTACCCTGAAGGCGATACTTACGCCAACGAGGCTCTCGGCAAACTCTTGCCACGACACCTCGACCAGGAAACGACCTTCTGGGTGCAAGGTGATCGCTACTTCTGCGATCCCGCCAAACAGCCAGACGAATCCTCACCCTGGCTTGAGGCCGGGGAGAACCATTGGGCCTATGTGAGTGGACTCACCGATTCCCACCGGTCGAACACTCCCATCCTTGCCGATGGCTTCACCGACGGCCTCGGTCGCTACGACCAGTACCACACCTGGAGCAAGCTCCAGATGGCCCTCGTCGGTCATATGGACGGCTCCGTCCAGCCTCAACCCATCGCCGATGATGGCGAGGTGAAAGGTCCCAACGGCAACGACAGCCTCTTCGCCTCACCTGCCATCGCCGAGGACGAGATGGTGAAGCTCCTCAATCCGGAGCGTCGCAAACGCTCACGAGATCATTGATTAATCAACTAACAGATCGTCACGAAAGTCAGGGCCGTGGTCTCAAGATCACGGCCCTTTGCGTTGCTCACCGACACTCAGGACAGATACCCGTGTACCAAAGTTCGGGCTTCACGTCTGTCCATGGCGCAAACCGACTAGCAGATTCGTCACGGCGTTCCACTGGCTGACTTGCTGTTTCTTCAAGGATTCCACAATTCTTGCAAACCAAGTAAGCATGCTGATGCCCCGGCATGACCATGAGATAGTAGGGAGCTTTGTAGCCGATTCCCAGGCGGGTGACAATCCCTTCAGTCTCAAGTCTCTTGAGCAGGCGATAGGTGCTAGAGGGATCGCTTTCGCCGATATCTGGTAAGGTCATCAACTCGCTTATGGTCACCGGGGAATGATGGGCGGCCATCTCCCTGAGCACCGTTTGCAGGAGCGGTGTCCGTCGATACCCACGAGAAGACAGCCGAGCCAACGCTACCTGAATGGCGTCTTCGACCTCTTGCCGACTGGGTGTGCAACCCAGTCGAGGCTCTCTCAAGGCTCCTTCTTCCATCGGCATGCTTTAGCTCTCAAAGCGATGGTGGGTCAGATGACATTGGAGACCGCGTCCCTTCAAGATGACCGACGCCGACGCTGGCATAGCCCTATTCCTAACAAAAGCAATAGGCTGGTGGAAGGTTCGGGTATCACGTCGACGGCCGCCCCGGAATCATCATATTGCCAGCCGTGGATCATGCCACCATCCATATTCGGCGTGAAGGTCACCTCTATCACCCCGTAAGCCGTGGTGCCGCTGTCCAGGTCGACTGAGAAACCAAGAAACCCACGCTCACCCGACTCAAACTGGCCGAGATCCGTTCCTAGATGACCGTTAGGACTACCAGAGGCGCCAAAGCCCATGGAGAAGTCTGCCATGCTGACGGAGAAGACAGAAGGCTCGGGGCCAATCGTGGATCCCACCGGGACATTCAGGGCCATGTCGAGAAATCCTGTGCCCGAACGTACGAACTGTGAAGTGGCTACCACCCCACCTGCGTCGTTGCTGATCCCCGCGCCTCCAAAGAAGAAGTTGAGATCCGCAGCCGAGAAGGGTGCCGTATCGGTCGTGCCTGTTTCCAGGTCCACGAAGACGCCATCAAAGGTGTTCGGTATTGGGATGTCCTGGTCTGCGAAGACGGCAATGGCTCCCTGGGCAAACGGTGTGCATGCTAGGGCGATGAGCGTGACCGCGAGAAGTGCTTTCATAGGGGTGTGATTCAGGACAGTGGTTTAGTTAGAGAGTTCAGCAAGGACCCGGAAGTAGTGAGGCTTGCGCCCGTCGGACAAGGCGAAGGGGTAATCGACTTCCACCACTTCGTATTCGCCTTGAGTCGCGACCACGGTGGGCACTTGTGCGGAAGCTTCCCACGCAACCATGTCGCGACTGAATTGAGCCGTGTAGGCGAGACCCGCGGACTCGGCGTCCTTGCGGCGCACAAAGCGCACGGTGAATTGCACGTCGTCACCCATCGTTACGACCGATAGCGTTGGTGTCCCGGTCGTCAGCGTCTGATCATCGATGACCACCAGTTCCGTGCTGTCGGCCATGTTCGGATCGGTTCCGAAGGCGAATTCGAGCACATTGTCAAGATCGTCCATGTCAGGGTTGCCTTCGGCTCCAGCTTCGTCGCCCGGTGTCGCACCGAAATTGTCGAGAATCCACTGGTCAAAAGGCACGTCTGCTAGGCTGGGTTCCACCTCAAACACGAAGGTGGTTGGATCGCTTTGAACGGCGCCTCCATCGATCAGGGTGCCGGAGGCTCGCAGGGTGACCTCATAGATGCCAGGGGCCGTGAAGGCCCAATTCACATGGGCGTGACTACCGACGCCAACCTCGTAGCGATCAGATTCCGTTAGGCCATCTCCGCTGTTGAAATAGACAACCGGCGTTCCAAACCCGTCGACGACATACATCGACATGTCGCCCGGTCCTGACAGTCCGACGAAGGTGAGTTCAACCTTGTTATCTTGAAAGAGACCGTCCTCGATCTCTTCGCCTGCGACACCCAAATAGGGAAGCAAAGGATTCTCGCGCTGTGGCAGGATCCACACCGTCTGATTGGGCATGCCAAGGAAACTGAAGTTGGCATCTTCAGGCACGGTTGATCGGGCAACGTCCGAGGCAAACACCCGCGCTTCATCAGCTTCGTATTCGATATCGGCAGCGTGGTCATGCAGGTGGAGGTCAAAGGCACCGTCTTCAAAGGCCACTCCCAAATCGACCTCTCCTTGGCGCACACGAACGATGTCTCCATCGGGATCCGGCTCCGGCTGGGTGCGTAGCGCGTCGGGGACGGTGAAGGTGACGAACATGGTCTCGCTCGTAACCTCGCCACCTGCTTGCAAGGCCCCCGTGACGCGGAAGCCGATGCGGTAGGTGCCAGACGCATTGAACGCCCAGTTCAGGTGTTGATGGCTTCCCACAGCCGCTGGGATCTTGTCCTGCCCCGGGTCGATGCCGTTCGCGCTATCCATCATCACGGTGACGTTTCCAAAGCCATCCGTGGTGTAGGCAAAGAAGTCCCCACTAGCGTCCACACTCACGAGTTCAAGGGTGACCAAGTCATCCACGAACATTCCTGCAGGCACTTCTTCGGCAGCCAATCCCAGGAAGGGCAGGTGCTCGTCAAAGCTCTGCGGAAGAATCCACACCGAGTAGTCAGGATCGCCCAAGAAGCCGAAGCCCGGTGTTTCGGGAATCGCTTGCTCGGCGTCGGGATTAAGACGAATAACGATAGCGCTAGGCGCGTATTCTGTGTCCGTTTCCTCATCGTGGATGTGAAGTTCCAACTCGCTTCCAGCTGGAACGGCGCTGAAGCCTCCAAAGCTGCCGTCCGGTTTCTGGTAATAGCCTAGGACGGAGCCATCATCGCGAAGGTCATACCCGTAGGTTTCGACAGCTCCTGGAACGTTCAGCTGAGAAAGTGTTCCCTCAGACGCGTCATAAAAGAAACTGCTGACGTCGGCGAAGTTCAGCTCGGCGCTGGCTAAGCCAAAGACAATGGCGTCACCAGATTCGTTGACACTACTGACGACGTAGTTGTCGTCCGGGGTCGGTTTCGGCAATGGCGTGAATGCCTCGGTCGTGATGTCATAAAGGAACGGTGAGGCCACCCCTGCAGAATCCCAGGACGCACCGCCGACAAGCCCAAGATCGTTGAGAGCATAGAGCTGAGTTTCTGCAGCATCGGGGAACTCGACAGTCCGAGAAAGGGTTTCCGAAAGATTGCGGACAAAACCTTTCCGCCCCTCGGGAGTGATGTAGAATCCGCTGACGACATCGTCATTGTTGATGCCGAATGGGATGGTGCCAATCGCCTCTGGGAAGTTGTAAGAGGTTTCGATCCCTTCTGAAGACCGGATGAACCCCTGGGGCGGCCCCTCAGCAAGCGGGATGTTAGTGCCGACAATCGTTCCAGCGTTGTTGATTGCAGTGGGGTAGGCCAAGAAGTTTGGCGTCATCCAGAAGGAAGTCGATCCATCGGCAGATCGTTTGAATCCATCGAGGCTACCAGCCGGCTCGCTAGGAACACTGCCGACCATGTCGCCCTGGTCATTGGAGTCGAGCAGATAACGCATCGGCCTACCATCGGCGGTGAGCTTCTCATAATCGTAGTCACCATGCCCATCCTCGTAGGCAATACCAATGTCAGCATGGCCCTGCGCGAGCGAAGCGGCCGGGTGGGCGATGAAGCCTAGTGCCTTGCCACTAGCATCCGCATACTCACCGACAATATAACCGTTGTCATTGAGCCCAAACACTTCCACACTGGTCGCCCCCGGTGGATTAAAGACCGTGATTTCACCATCGGCGTTCCGGAAGAAACCGGCATTGCGCGTGAAACTAGCGTCGTTCACAGTACCTGCGATCTCACCCTTGTCATTGATGTCGCCAGGCAAGGTATGCGCCCAATCGTCCACGGTGAATGGCTCACTGAAGGTTCCGCCATCCCAAGTGATGCCTTGCAAGCTGAAGTCCTCGGTCCATTTCCAACCGACCTGCACGCCTGCGTTGTTCAACCCGCGTGTCACGGTACCCGTGGGCGAGCCTTCGAAGACGAAATCATTGATGGTGCCATCGGTGGCGCGTTGGAAGCTGCGAATGAAGAAGGGATCATCCTCAAACCAATAGCCATTGACCTGGCCACTATCATTGATACGCCAAGCATAGGTGAATGTTTGCCCCTCGGGTTCGATGGAGGTGATCGTGCCGTCCGGTTCACGAATGAACCCGTATTGGATCTCAGGGTCTGCGGCGTCCCGGTAGAATCCGGCGATCTGTCCCGCACTATTCATGCCGCCGGGAAAGGTGTTGGTAATTCCCGTGATGTTGAACGTTGTTAGTTCGCCGTTCTGAATGAAACCTTGGCTGATTCCGGCACTATCAATGTAGCGACCGATCAACGTGCCATCGTTCTGGATATCACTGATGGTCGTGGCGGTGGCGCCTGGAACTTCAAAGGTCTCGAAGGTGAAGGCCAAGCCACCTTCCTCGTGGTGATGGCCGACTTCAAAGCTGAGAGCCGTCGGATCGCTCTGGATCGGCGTGCCATCGGCTAGCACTGCCTTCACGATAAACGTGACGCCATAATCTCCCTCCGCAGTAAAGGCCCAATCGACGTGGAAATGCGCGCCCGCGGGAACCGTAAGGCGATCTTCGCTCGTGATCCCGTCGGCGGCATTGATCATCACGTTCGGCACCCCAAAGCCATCCGTGTTATAGACAAAGAAATTTCCCGGGCCCTCCACGGAAACCAGTTCCACATACATAACGTCATCCATTAATACGCCAGCTTCCATTTCCCCAGCCTCCACGCCCAAGAAAAGCACATCGGATTGCGCATTCTGCGGAAGAATCCATAAAGGATCACCCACATTGCCCAAGAATGCGAAGTCCGCATTGTCCGGAACCGTGGATTCAGCTTCCTCAGGAACCGCCAAGACCGTCTCGCTGGGGTCCCATTCCCCCTCCGTCTCGTGGTCATAAAGATGCAAGTGAAGCTCGCCATCCTCAAAAGCCACAATCACACCTGCATGACCTGCCTCAAGATCACCGTGACCATGACCATGGTCATCCTCATGCTCATCCTCATGATGACCCACTTCAAAGGCGAGCGTGGTGGGCGCACTTTCAATGGGCGTGCCATCGGCTAGCATTGCCTTCACGATAAACGTGACGCCATAATCTCCCTCCGCAGTAAAGGCCCAATCGACGTGGAAATGCGCGCCCGCGGGAACCGTAAGGCGATCTTCGCTCGTGATCCCGTCGGCGGCATTGATCATCACGTTCGGCACCCCAAAGCCATCCGTGTTATAGACAAAGAAATTTCCCGGGCCCTCCACGGAAACCAGTTCCACATACATAACGTCATCCATTAATACGCCAGCTTCCATTTCCCCAGCCTCCACGCCCAAGAAAAGCACATCGGATTGCGCATTCTGCGGAAGAATCCATAAAGGATCACCCACATTGCCCAAGAATGCGAAGTCCGCATTGTCCGGAACCGTGGATTCAGCTTCCTCAGGAACCGCCAAGACCGTCTCGCTGGGGTCCCATTCCCCCTCCGTCTCGTGATCATAAAGATGCAAGTGAAGCTCGCTATCCTCAAAAGCCACAATCACACCTGCATGACCTGCCGCAAGATCACCGTGACCATGACCATGGTCATGGTCATGATCATCCTCATGATGACCCACTTCAAAGGCGAGCGTGGTGGGCGCACTTTCAATGGGCGTGCCATCGGCTAGCATTGCCTTCACGATAAACGTGACGCCATAATCTCCTTCCGCAGTAAAGGCCCAAT
>JAUIAH010000049.1 GCA_030425385.1 Verrucomicrobiia bacterium
GACCCTTATGAATTGCCGAACGGCTATCCATTGGTGCACTCGGAAACGCTCCCGCAATGGAACTACACATGTTATCCATTTGAACCTCTAAAAGCTCATCTTAACTAATTCTTGCGCCATTCCTAACGAAACCAACGCGGTGAGTTGGGATTGACTCTCAGCGGGCTTTGGAGCACAAGAGGGAATGACCAAACAGTGCTTGCCCACCATCGCTCTGACCGCGCTCACTCTCGCATCAAGCCTTACCCTCCAAGCCGATGAGGCCGCGCAGAAAGCCTTATTTGAGGAGGTGACCAAGCGCCTCGATCCTGGAGGACGTGTCTTCGGGTATATCAATGTGAAGGATGAATTGCGCAGCCTCATCAGCGAGGCTGACGAAGGCTTGGCAAAGATCAGTGACCTTTCGGATGGCGAGATTCCTTATCCAGAAGGCTTGGAGTTGGAACCGCTCTTGTTAGAAATGGGGTTGCATCAGGCGGAGGCCTTCGGATTCAGTTCTGTGCCCGTGGAAGAGGGCTATCGGAATCGTGGTTATTTGGCGATCGATGGCGAGCGAACAGGCTTGCTGAAGTTGAGCGGGGGGGATCCCAAACCCTTCGCGGTGTCCACCTTTGCACCGCAAGAGGCCTTCCTGGCATTTGAATCTGAGTGGGCGCTGGCAGCCCTGCCCGAGCTCGTGAAGGCGCTCGATAAGCATCTCGAGAAGGCGACCGGCGAGCCGGCAACGTTGATGAAATTCCTCCGTCAGCCGATTCCCAATACACCGTATACTGCGGAAACGCTTCTGACAAAACTCGCGGGAAGAGTGTCAGGATTCTTTGTGCCTCGCGAGCAGCGGTTGGCATTGCCTGCGGATCTCGGAATTGAGATGCCTGCCTTGGACGGCATCATCACGCATCAGGATGGAACGTGGTTGTTTGAGCAGCTCAACCCCATCTTGGCCTCGCTGCCCGAGGAGATGGTCACACGCACGGCTGAGGCTGGGTTTGAGGAAGTGGAAATTGAGTTGCCTCCACAGGCCTCCCTTGGATTCTATCGACCTGTCTTACATTGGGACAAAGACTCCGGTGCGTTGCATGTGGCGACCCGGCGTTTGATCTTGGAAGCAGCTCTAGCGGAGAGCAATAAGTTGCAAGACCGACCAGACTTCCAACGGGTCATGGAAGGCCTGGGCAAGGAGGGAAGTTTCATGACCTATGTGTCCAAAGAAGCCTATCATTTGTTTGGAAACGTCTATCGTGTGGCAATCAAACAAGACGTGGATGGCGATATCCCCGAGGATGTTCTTGATTGGCTGGTCGACTGGATGGGCATTGATGCTGGGCAATCGACCGCATCCGTGCTTGTGAATGAAGCGGAGGGGATCGTCTACACAAGCAAATCGCCTAGTTCGATCAGCACCACCATGGTGGTCTTCGCCACCATCACACCCATCGCGGTCATCGCCACCGTGGCCACTCCCATGATCCAGAAGGCGCGTGCCACCGCTCGGGCCATTCCAGAGATTAAGCGGATCCAATCCCTACTCATCGGCTTGATCCTCTATTCGGGCGATACGGGAGGGCTCTTTCCTGACAAACTCGAAGATCTCTTTCCTGATTACCTCGATGACAGAAGCTTGTTGCAAACGGCGACGGGGGAGAAATTTCAGTACATCCCTGGCCTCACCGACAATGATAAAGGCAGCTCGATTATTCTCTTCGTGCCCGCAGAAGGGCTTCCTGACAAAGTGCTTGTTGGCTTTCTCGATGGAAGCGCGACGAGCATGGACAAGCGAGCCTTTGACACCATGCTAGAGAAACAGAAGAGGGATCGTGAAGAGCCGTGAGGGGAGATGGCGTCAATCTTCCATCACTTCCAGGTGGAGGCGTAGATAAAGGATGTCGCTGTCATCGATCCTGTAGACCCGACGATCGTCTAGGGTGGTGATCTTGTCAGCCGTCAACGGGAGCGTTCGCCAGGTGATCAGATCGTCCGAACCCTGCACGCGGATATCAAGATCGCTGGCTTCAGAAGAATGAGGATGTTCGAGAATGAGCGCCGTTGGGGTTTTTGTGAGGGTGAAGTCGAGAGTGGAGGGGACATGAGGCGCGAGTCCAAAGGCATATTCCAACAGATTGGAGAGGCCGTCATGATCGGGATCCCCCTGATCGAGGTCCACGCCCAGGCGAGCTTTCCAGGCGTCATAGGGCGAGAGAGGAGCTGGATCCGGATCTGGATCCGGAATCTCAGTGGTGCCAGGATCGGCTAGTCCAGGAGCACCCGTTGCGGAGAGGCTGGCTAGCCAGGATTCAGACATTGAGAGATCCATGGTGTCGTCGGGATTCACAAGGACGAGACTGCGCCCGCTCCCGTCGGCGCTTTCTGGCCACGGAGCATCATCCCGATAGCGAAGATCGATGAGGAGATCATCCCAGGATCGGGCCAGAGCGAGGCGTTCGCCACTGTCGTCTAACGAACCCTCAAAAGTGCCCAGGAGAGGGAGGTCAGCACCGTATCGCATGGCAAACGCGTCAGGATTGCTAGCGAGCAAGCCGCGCGCGCCGGGAACCAGGTGCGCGCCGTCAGCAAAAGTGAAATCGATGCCGCGGAAGAACGTGAGCCCGGACAAATCGATCGTGCGAGTGCTTCGATTATACAGTTCGAGGTATTCGAAGTCACCTTTGCGATAGCCCAGGGCGGTCTCTTCCTCCGAGGGTTCGGCGGGATGGTACATGATCTCGCTGAGTGTGAGGTTCGCGCCAGAGGCCGCTGTGCGCCCGACGCGAAATAAGCCCCCACTCAGAGGTGACCACTCATTTCCACGACGCACGCGTGCCTTCACCACGACCTCGCCCTCGGGAAGCGTGATGATGGTCCCTCCCGAGGTCTCGCTTCCTTCCAGACGGGCGCTGATGAGCATGTCGGAACTGCCCAGCCCGGCATTGAGGCCGTGAATGGCTAACAGATTCGCGCCCTCGCGCAAATGTTGCCGATGAGCGCTGATATCGAAGGGGATGAATGTGATCGCGGCGCTGTCATCGTGGGTGCCGGTGGCCTCAGCATTCCATGCCAAGGCACCAGGTGCGTTGGCTGCCGCCACGCGCGTGCCATTGAGGTAGGCCACGAAACCGTCGTCATAGCGCATGGAAAGAGTGAGTTTGGCAAAGCGTGTGTCCACCACGTCGAAAGGGATCCGCACATAGACACTGGCATTCTGATCATTCATGATGCTGTCCACATCTAGAGAGATGAAAGAGCGATAGTCATTCCCTTGATCGTAGCCGACCCCATTCTGACCTTGTTGCCAAGCCGCGTCGGAAAAGCCTAACTGATGCCACGAATCTCCCAGTGTACTGCCGAGCGGAACTAGCGCCGTCGCAGGATGCGTCTCGCGCACAAGTGGGGTGACGATTTCCCCGGCAGGTGATGCGATGGCCGCCATCGCACTGCTTTGCGGGTCAGTGCCGTCCATGGTGTAGACGATCTCACCCTCTGAACTACGGAATTGCAAACGGGACCCACTGGGAACAGGGCCAGGGGTCAGCGTGAACGCTGGTGGGGTGACCGGGTCGATCCATTCGCGCGCTTGCAGCTGTTCTAACAAGATCTCACGGCGTGTCTGCACCCACCGTCGCGTGCTCTCCACGGCCGCGAGCCAATCATCTCGTGTGTAAGGCGTCGCCCGTTGCGCATCACCCCAACGCGCGGATTCGGCGATGATCGCCTGATCAATCTGAGCAGCACGCCGATTCACCTGCGCCACGGCGTTGTCAGGGGTGAGGAGGCCTCCATTGAAGAGGTGCCTGTAAACGTGTTCGGCAAATTGTTGTCGATAGTGAGCATTCGCTACGAGTTGCTCATGAAGCCAGTGCGGATTGAACTGGTTCTCTCCCGAACCCGTGGTGAAGGGAAAGGTCATGTCGAAATCGCCTGTGTCGAGCGCATGCTCTGAGTCGTGCTCGAAATAGAAGAACCCTTCAGGATTTACCCGATTGATGATCGCATAAAAGTTGTTAGGATTCGGTTGAGTGAAACGAGAGCCCGGTCCATCGCGATCGCCCGTGTAGTAGGTGAGGATCATGTAATCGATCAAATTGCTCACATTGAGAAGGTGTGGGAAATTGGCATTGACAGTTCCGTCAGGATTCCTTCCCTGCACGCGCCAGTAGCGCGCGTCCGAGGCAAAGCCAGCTGAGGCTTCTGCCCAGAGTTCACTGTGGCGATCACGTGTCCCGTCTGTGACGGCGCCATAGGATTTGATGACATCGTAGTCTTCTTGGGTGCCTCCCATATAGGTCTCGGCGAAGGAAGCCTCCGAGCGCTCCTGGCTTTGATAGAGTCCCCAGTATTGCCCATTCAAGTACAAGTGATAGTAACGGCTCCGCGTATAAGGATGCCCCATGCGTCCCTGCAGATCTCGCGAGAACACATCGCGAACCATCGTGTTGCGCCCATCGCCTTGAAAGGCCCAGGAGTAGTTCTGACTCGTACGGAGGTCTAGGTTGTCGAAGGCGTCCGCGCCCTCATCCCCGAACATGGGATAACGAAGTTTGCCCTCACCGTATTCGCGCCGGAAGAAGAGCCGAAAGGAATGCTTCGGGTTATTGTTAGATCGGCTGAATCCGCCTCGGATACGTAAGCCTGCATCGATCTGAAAGCCCTCGCTGCCATCAGGATGAAGCAACTCAAGAGAGGTCGGGCGTTCCCATGCGCGCCCATCGTTGCCCGCGTGCGTGTAGATGCCCTCCGCCGCGCCCACGAGATGATCCACATCTGTCACGATCGAGAGAGTCGGCAGAGCTTCTAATGAAGCGACCACTTCGGGAGGTGAATGCACCCCATTCACCACATCAGGATCCATTCCATAATCCAAGAATTGGGAACCCACGGTGCCATTGCTAGGCCAACCTTCAGGAGGGGTGCCATTGCTAGACTGGTGAACGACGTCCTCAAGGAACAGATACGTCACCGTGTCCACATTGGTCGCTACGAGGCCCTCTTGAAAGGCGGCCGCTCGTAGGGTCGTGGTCTCCCCGATTGCGATCGGGGCCGTGTAAGGCGTGCCTGTGTCCGCAGTGGGTGTGCTGCCATCGATGGTGTAGCGAATGGTCGCCCCCTCTGTCGCCGTCGTGATCACGACTTCAAAGGGCTCCGTGAAGAAGCCTCGATCCACCGAGAACTTGGTATCCTTGACAAAACCTTCAAAGCTCAAGCCATTGATCGCCCCGGGTGTGGGCGTTTGCAAATACCCCACCACACCTGTTTCCACATCTTCCACCCGCACCGCATCCATTTCGGGCACGATCAACATGTCAGAACTATCATTGTTCACATTCAACCCTTGGATCGCCAAGATATTCGTGCCAAGGCGCAGCCGAGGGATGGCTGCCGACGCCTCGAACGTCTGGAACTGGCTGGCACTGCTGTCATCATGGCTACTGGTGGCTTCGGAATCCCACTGGGGCGCCGCTGGTGCATTCTCCGAAGCGATCAGGTGACCATTGATCCAGGCAGCAAAGCCGTCGTCATATTTCATGCGCAACTCCAGTGCGGAAAGCTGAGACAGATCGCGGACTTCAAAAGGGACACGAAGGTAGAGACTGGACCGTTGCCCGAACAGTTGACTAACCAAGTTTCCACCAGATCCTAGCAGTCCCTCATAACCACTGCCATTCTCGTAGCCAACGCCAGTGATGGCCGAAGGCCAAGCCGCGTCGTCAAACGTGCCTTCCGTCCATGCGTCGCCCAGCGTTTGCGTGGGAACCATCACCTTGCCAGGCGTAGGCCCCGAGATCAGAGGCGTCACCACGCGTCTGCCTGATTGTGAGGTGCCGTAGGCCACATTCTCGAATTGCTCGGGATACGTGGGAGCGAACGCGCTCAGCACCTCTCCCATGGGCGTGCGCAATGCGAGGTAATCCGTTTCGCCCAGTCGGAAGTTGGTGTGCAGTTCCTCGCCTTCAAGGAGATCTTTGCCCGAGGCGAAGACGATGAGGTATGTGCCAGGAGTAAGCGTGATCTCTGGAAAGGTCCATTTGTCAGGCCTTTCAGGATCATCCGTTAGGGTGTGCCCCAGCAGCGACACAGGTTCAGGACCGGCATGATAGATCTCAATCCAATCCGAGGTCTCCCCATCGATATCGCGCAATCCGCCACGATTGTTGGCGAGGAACTCATTGATGACGGGGGCGGCGGAAACTGAAACGATTGAGAGGAGACTGTAGAGGTAGCAACAGACGAGAATTGTGGGGCGGTGCATGGGGGTAATCAGGCATGGAGGTTGGAGCCGGGGCAACCAACACCATCCATTGGAACGACACCCAAGCAACCGCAATCAGTTACGCCTCAGATTCCTGGGTGGGCGTCGACTGACGCGGACTACTCCTTTACTAACAAAGAGGCGACCCATTGTTGGTCATCCTCCGATAGCTCAGGAGTCAAGAGAGCGCTATCGTAGTCGGTGACCCAACGGTAGCGGCCGGTTTCATAGACGCGGTTGAGGTGGGCTTGCAAATCAATGGTGATGTCAGGGTCTTCGTCCCGCAGAGGGATGGCGATGACGGGTAGCCGATCGCGCAGGTGGATGGGATAGAGATGGCGACGACGGCGTTCATGGCGGCGCTTGACACAGACCGCATAGTCGAGGCGTTTGCCATCGTCGGCGCTGAGGTCTTTGGGGATCTCAAAGAGGGTCTCTCCGCGGCGTAAGAGATCGATTTCTACCAGATTGATCTGCTGACTGAGGTAGGCCTGACGTTTATCCCAATACTGTTCACGGTGACGACCTTTATAGGCAGAGCTGAGGATTTCAATGATGGTCACGACCTCCCCATCGTAGGTGCGAATCTCGATCCAGCGACTGGTCTCGTCGTCTCCTTCTAACAAAACACACACTGGTTTCGACGGTGCTGGACGAGATTCGGGTTCCCATTTGGGAGCGACACCGGATTTCCAACTGTCCAATTGGGCCACAGCAACATCGGCGCGAGCGCTGTGGTGTCCTCGGAAAGGAGAATCCCTTCCTCCGCACGGGCAATCAGCCCATCCGGCAACGCTTTCCCGAGATCTTCAGTGATATTGGAAAGCAATCGCGTGTGCACGTCACTCCAGCGAAGCTCGAGCCACGGATCCATGCCCGGAAATGGGTTTTCATAGGTCATCAAGGGAAAGATAGTGGGAACTCATGCTGACGGCAAGCTGAGTACTTGGCGCCGCGTGGTGTGGGAAATTGCTTTGCGCCTGCTTGAGGCGGTGCGTAGCTTGAAATGCGCTTTATGAATCCGCTGGTTCGCAAATTTCTGGGTCTTAACTGGGTGGTGGTGATCACCATGGCGGGGCTGTTGGCCTTCGGCGTGTTTGCCATCTACAGCGCGAGTTGGAGTCGCGACGACTGGGGCAGTGGCAAGCCGCCTTGGGATAAGCAATTACTCCACATTGCTTTGGGCACCGCCGTGTTCTTCCTGACGAGTCTGGTCGATTACCGGTGGATTCGGTGGCTCTCGGTTCCCATCTATCTCGCGGGAGTGGTGTTCCTGGTGATGCTCCATCTCGGGATGGGAACGACGCTCTCGGGGGCTGAAAGCTGGCTGAAATTCCCTGGTCTGCCGCAGTTCCAGCCGTCTCAGGTGGCGATCGTGGGTGGGATCATGCTCTTGGCAGTCGCCCTAGGCGAATTACACCGCCTGCACCCCATCTTTCGCAATCATCTCCTGCGTCTAGTGATCTCGATGCTCATTGTGGGCGTGCCCTTTGTCCTCATTGCGCTGGAGCCGGACGTGGGCTCCGCCTGCGTGTGGGCACCCGTGGCCGCCTTCATGTTGCTGGTGGCCAATATCCCGTTCCGCTATCTCACCGTGATCACATTGGTAGCCCTGATCTTGATGCCAATCGTCTATTGGTTCGGACTGCAAGACTATCAGAAAGACAGGATTCGCGTCTTTCTGAAGGCCATCCAAGGACAGGAGATCGATACGCGGGATGAGGCCTTTGCCACGCACCGCGTGATCACGGCGATTGGTTCCGGTGGTTGGGAAGGAAAGGGGCACAAGGGCGCGCGGATCAAGCAACTCGATGAGGATGCCAAGACAATGAGCGAACTGGGCCTGGTGGGAGCGGCGGTGGATCGATCCGACTTCATCTTCGGTGTCATCGCAGAGGAACACGGCTATCGCGGATCCATGATCATGATCACGTCATTCCTGCTTCTCCTCTTACAATGCCTCTACATTGCCTTCTATAGCCGCGATCAAACCGGGCGTTTGTTAGTGGTAGGAGGCGTCACCTTGCTCTTCGTGCACATCTTCATGAACATCGGCATGGCCATTCAGCTCGTGCCGATCACGGGATTGCCATTGCCCTTCATCAGCTCTGGGGGAACGTTTGTCATCATTTGCATGTTCCTCCTCGGGCTCGTGGAAAGTGTGTGGATCCACCGCGATGAAGAGGTGGGCACGGACAAAAGCTTGCTCTACTGAGCGCCGTCCCGTTCAGATCAAGCGCCGATCAGCTTCGGATTGAACGCGCCTTCATTGATGGTGGGGCGTTCGGGGCGTCCTTTGTGATCGTAGGTGAGGGTCATGTTATCCAATCCCAATAGATGGAGAATGGAGGCGTGAATGTCGTGGACATGCATCCTGTCTTCGACCGCGTAAAGACCCAGCTCGTCAGTAGCGCCAATGGTCTGGCCGCCTTTGACTCCGCCGCCAGCCATCCAAATGCTGAATCCCGTGGGGTTGTGATCGCGCCCATCGCCTTTCTCGCTCATGGGAGTGCGGCCAAACTCGCCACCCCAGATGACGAGGGTTTCTTCTAACAAACCGCGACGTTTGAGGTCTTTGAGAAGGCCTGCCACGGGCTTGTCCATGCTGCGACAGAGCCGCGCATGATTCTTCTCGATCCCGGCATGCGAATCCCATTTGCTGCCGGTGCCGCTGTAGAGTTGGACGAAGCGGACGCCGCGTTCGACGAGGCGACGCGCGAGGAGGCAATTGCGCCCGAACGCCTGTGTGTCGCGGTGGTCGAGCCCATAGAGCGCTTTGGTGGCGTCTGATTCTTGCGAGAGATCGACCGCCTCAGGCGCCTCCGCTTGCATCCGATAGGCAAGCTCGTAACTGCGGATCCGAGCTTCGAGTTCGCTCTGCTGCGGGTAGCGCGCGGCGTGACTCGCGTTGAAGGCATGGATAAGGTCGCGCTTGGCCACTTCTCGGGAAGCCTTGGCATCTTTGGGAGCATGAAGATCAGAAATGGGTGCCTGACCATGCCCGTGAAGACGCACCGCCTGATGTGAAGCAGGCATGAATCCGCTACCCCAATTGCGAGGACCATTGACGGGGCGTCCTTTCGAGTCGCACATGACTACGAAACTCGGCAAGTTATCATTGCTCGAACCAAGGCCATAGTCCACCCAGGCCCCGAGCGAGGGACGCCCGGCCACGTTGGTGCACGTGTTCATCTGGCACACCCCGCCAGAATGATTGATACCATTCGTCCAGCAAGAACGGATCACGGCGATGTCATCCATGCAGGTAGCAATGTGAGGCATCCATTCAGACGCCCAGAGACCACTCTGTCCGTGCTGTTTCCACGTCCGGGGAGCTGGAAGGAGAGGGGAGCCTTTCTCGCCCATGGCCGTGATGGGTTCCTTGAACCCTTCCGGTAGAGGCTTGCCGGCGAGGCGATTGAGAAGGGGCTTGGGGTCTAACAAATCCAAATGGCTGGGGCCACCCTCCATGAAGAGCCAGATGACACGCTTGGCCCGGGCAGCATGGTGTTCCAAGCGCCGACCAGACGCCAGCGCCCGTTCGTGGGAAAGCATCCATTGCAGGGCGACGGCTCCAAATCCCACGCCGCTTTGTTGCAAGAAAGTGCGTCTGTCAGTGAACATAAAGGAATTCGTTAGAGTTGAAGAGAACGTGGCAGAGGTCCGTGAGTGCGGCATCGTCTGGCGAGTCGCCTAGCAGGCTTTGAGCCTGGCGCACCTCTGCCTCAGTGGGTTTCCGTCCCCACGCTTGGTATAAGAGGTGCGAAAGATCAAGGGGTGCCTGGGTGAGGACGCGTGCCCAAGCGCGTGCACGCGCCAGCACATAGTCGCCGTTAAGCATGGTGAGCGACTGCGTGGCGGTGGTGGTGCGCGAACGCTCTGGCACGCTCTTCAGACCGAGGCTCATGTCGAACGCATGGAGAAAGGTGTCGTTGTCATTGCGAAAACGTTTCACATAGAGGCCGCGACGCGGCGCGTCCTCATCCACGCTCGGGCCGCCCAGGCGGGGATCGAGTTCACCACTCACCGCGAGCATGCTGTCGCGAATCGCTTCAGCGGGGAGACGCCGCACGGGGGCGCGCCAAAGCCACTGCTCGCCGGGATCGCGTTTCTGATAGATGCTTGCCTGAGGGTGATGGGAGGACTGGCGCCACGTTTGCGACGTGAGGACGCGGCGATGAAAGGCTTTGAAATGCCCCCCGTCTCTCACAAACGTGCGCGCGAGCCAATCTAGGAGTTCCGGGTGCGAGGGCAATTGCCCCATGCGTCCGAAGTCGCTTGGGGTATCAACGAGTCCACGCCCGAAGAGGCGTTGCCATAGCCGATTCACCATCACGCGGGTGGTGAGCGGATTCTCTGGATGCGAGATCCACGCCGCAAGCTGTTCTCGCGGACTGGACCCAGAGTTCGTCAGGGGAAGACGAGGGAGCGCCTCCAAATACCCAGCATCCACGAGCGTACCATCGCGGTCGGGGATGCGCGTTGGTGCCGCTTTCCCCAAGAATCGCGAGACGGTCATGACCGGCGGCAAGGGCGTTGGCTTGAGGTGATCGAAGGCAGCGAGTTGCTTCTGCAATGCCTGGTAACGCGCTTCGTCCTCTTTCTTCATGCTTTTGAGAGGGCCGCCGCCTTCCTCTTCAAACTGCCGCGACACCAGGTAGGCCATTTGATGCTCCCACGAGTCGCGCTCCTTCACCGGCTTGTGAAAGCAGGCTTGAATCTCTAGAGGAAACTTGTCCACCGTGCTGTGCCATTTGCGATCATGATAGGGTTTGATCAATGAATCGATCTCTGCTCGAACCTCCTTGGTCGCCTCTAACCATGCGGCCTTGGCCTCGGTCTGGGCGCGTTTCTGTGCCTCGGAAGCCGCTTTCAAATCATCGCGCCAGATAATGGGCTCGAAGAAGGCGCGCAGTTTGAAATAGTCCTTCTGTGAGATGTCGTCGAACTTGTGATCATGACAGCGTGCGCAGGCCATGCTCACGCCAAGAAAGACATCCCCGACCGTGTCAGTCATTTCGTTCATGATGTCATCCCAGTGCGAACGCGCATCCCGTTGGTTGTATTCGTAAATGCCGAGCCGAAGAAAGCCTGCCGCCGTCAGCGCTGCGGGATCATCACCAGGCACCTCATCACCAGCGAGTTGTTCCCGCACAAAGCTGGCGTAATCCTTGTCTGCGTTGAGTGCCTCCACCACGTAGTCGCGATAGCGCCAAATGTGAGGGCGATACGCATCCTGGTTCCATCCGTCCGACTCACTATAGCGCACGAGGTCCAGCCACATGCTCGCCCAATGTTCGCCATACCGTGGATCGTCTAACAAAGCATCGACACGGCGCTCGTAAGCATCTGGAGAATTGTCCGCGAGAAAGGCTTCCGTTTCGGCCGGTGAGGGAGGCAGACCGATGACCGTGAAATGCAGTCGACGCAGTAGAGCAGCACGCGTGGCAGGCGGCGCGGGGACCATGTCGTGCTCGCGCAGGGTTGCCAAGACGAAAGCATCAATGGGATTGGCTCCTTGATCCAAGGGAGGGGGATCGACCTCCCGCAAGGGAGAGAAGGCCCACCAACTCTCGGAGGCCGTCATGGGCAGCACCGAAAGCGCGAGGAGAAGGGCAAGTCGCAAGAGCATGAGACGAAGATAGGGTAAAGCGCTGCAAAGGGGAACCCCGAAGATGCCGAGGTAGCGTTTGCCAAATGCCACGTTTCACGATTCGTTCGCGGCATGAAGTCGGAAGCCGAACAATTCGAGAAGGTCCCCACCACCATCTATGCGTCCGCGGGCGAGGCGAGCCGCGTCCTTGCGGTGGAGGTCGCCTCACTCATTCGGAAGAAACAAGCAGAGTCGAAACACGCCGTCCTCGGCCTCGCCACGGGCTCCACACCGGTCCCATTCTACCGAGAACTCATCCGCCTCCATCGCGAAGAAGGGCTGTCTTTCCAGAATGTCCTCACCTTCAATCTAGATGAATACTTCGGATTAGAGCCCACCCACCGCGAAAGCTATTTCCGCTTCATGCGAGAACAGTTGTTCGATCACGTGGACCTTCCATCCTCACAGATTCATATTCCACCAGGAACGGTCTCGCGCGATCGCGTTTTCGAAGCGTGTCAGGAATACGAAGCCGAGATCGAGAGGGCAGGCGGCATCGATCTCCAGATCCTCGGTATCGGGCGAACCGGCCACATTGGTTTCAATGAACCAGGGTCTTCAATGGAGTCGCGCACCCGCATGATCACCCTGGACGGCATCACTCGCGAGGACGCCGCTCGCGACTTCCAAGGCATCGAGAACGTGCCCCGCTTCGCCCTGACAATGGGGGTAGGTACGATCATGAATGCGCGCCGCATTGTCCTCATGGCCTGGGGCGAGAATAAGGCTGACATTGTGCGTCAAGCGGTCGAAGGTGAGGTCACGGATGCGATCTCTGCTAGCTTCCTTCAGAAGCACGCCAATGCGCAATTTCTTCTCGACGCCGGTGCCAGCCAGAGCCTCACCAGGGTGCGTTATCCCTGGCTAGTGGGGACCGCCACGTGGGACAGATCACTCATTCGCCGAGCGGTCACATGGCTCTCGGCCAAGCTCAAGAAGCCGGTTTTGAAATTGTTAGACGAAGATTACAATGAGCATGGGATGAGTGATCTGCTCACGGAGCACGGGCCTGCCTATCAATTGAACATCCGCATCTTCAACGAGCTGCAGCATACCATCACAGGATGGCCGGGCGGGAAGCCCCAAGAAGATGATCGCTATCGCCCGGAGCGGGCGCTGCCCTTTCCCAAACGCTCGCTCGTCATCGCTCCAGAGCCCTCCGATGAACTCCGCGCCATGGGGGGCACTATCGATCGGCTCGTGGAGCAAGGTCACTCTGTGGACGTGCTCTTTCTCACCTCTGGCAATCTTGGAGTGAGCGATGACGCCGCAGAGCATTTCGCCGATGTGTTAAAAGAACTCGCGGCAACCCGTTCCTCCAGTGCCTGGAAAGAGCCCGTGCGTTATGCAGGTCAATTGTTAGACGACCTCGAAGCGAAAGGCCCCTTTGGTGAGGACAACCAATCATTGCGAGGCATCAAAGGGCTGCTCCGGCGAGGCGAGGCCCGGCACGCCTTGCGTGCCACGGGACTGGATGAAAGCCGAATCCACTTCCTTGATCTGCCCTTCTATGAGAACGGCCGCTATCGGCGATTCCATCCTCAGGAGGACGATCAAGAAGCCTTACGCGAAGCCCTCACCAAATTCCGTCCGCATCAGATCTACATGACGGGAAATGCCTCCGACCCCAGTAGCGTCGGTGGTGTCTGTTTCAGCATCTTCCGCCAGGTCATGGAGAAAGTGGCCAAACGCAAATGGCGTCAAGACTGCCGTGTGTGGCTCTACCGGTCCAATGAGAAACCGCTAGGCGTCTATGAGATCGACATGGCTGTCCCCATGAGCCCGGATCAGCTCAAACACAAGGTCAAAGCCGTCTCCCTCTACGCCACCGAAGAGTTGAGCACCGGGCAACGCGATCGCGCGGTGGCCCGCTATTACGATCAGTTAGGCCTCGCCAACTACGAAGCCATCGAGGCCTTCCGCGCCTGGTAGAGCGGACCGAGTGGTCCCGAAGATTGGATCCATGGCCGATGGTTGCCTCGGCACCCACAGGGTGGACTACCAGAGGCTGCTTGAGGTGTAAGGGTTTCCCCTACGACGACGTCCGAGAGTCACGCGGATATCGAACAAGCTTCCTTACGCGCACGTTTGCGAGTTACCCTTTGCGGGGGCCTGTCATCGGGCTGCTGCCTTTCATGTGATGAGATCTCCGCCCACCATTCCTTTCGGCGTCGTTTCCGCATGGATCACCCTGATCCTTCGCGGGGGGCGCCGGGGAGGCTATCCAGTGGATACATGGATGATAGGGCAGGGGAATGGCGACCTAGAGGGTGCGTTCATTTCTTGGGATGCCTTTGCGAGGTTTCTCACGGCCGTGAAGCGCGATGTGCGGACCGAACGCGATTGGGTCGCTTTGGGAGCTGGAATGGGCTCGCGTCGATCCTTCCCCATCGCGAAAAGCATCATTTCCCCTTATCAACTTGTTCGTTGGAATGTCAGGCACGCTTGGCCTAGGGTTCAGCGCGGGATTGCAATCGATCTACCCTCAATGACCTCGCCCGTCACGGAACGGATGCGACTGAGGTTCCGTTCCGAGCCCAGCATCAGGGTGCCAAAGGAATTCTATTGCCTGTGTGCTGGGCAACTGGCGACGATTCCGCAGGCCATCGGATTGCCCGCAGCTCACGCCGCCGTGCGGAATCCATCGGAGGAGGGGGTCTGCATCGATCTTCTCCTGCCGTCGTCACGAACGCTCCTCCATCGCTGCCGCCGTCGGCTCGGTGCCGTTCAGACGTCTCAAGAGGCAATCGCCACCCTTGCCGTGCAGCATCAAGAGATCGTCGAGAGCTACCGGGAGATGGCAGCCCTCAAGAGTGATTTCCAGGAAATGATGGAAAGCAATCCCGAGGGCGTGCTCATCCATCAGGAAGGCACCATTCTCTATGCCAATCCAGCCCTAGCACAATCTCTTGGAGTGGCGTCACCAACGGCGCTCATCGGGCAGGATTTCGCAGCGTGGCTGACCGAGGATTCCCGACTGGCATGGCATCAATGCCTTACAGAGATGAAGAATACGCCAGAGGTGGGCCCGCGCCTGATGCAGGTAGCCGCAGCCTCTGCCCGACGGAAGGAACCTACCTATCTGGAACTGCACACGGTGAAACCCATTCAGTTTGCCGATCGCCAAGGACACCTCGTGATGGTCCAAGATGTCACCGAACAGCGTCGTTTAGAGCGAGAGATTCTCAATGTCAGTGATAGTGAACGGCAACAACTTGCTTTCGATCTGCATGATGGCATGGGGCAGCTCCTCACCGGCATCGCCTTTCAATCGAAAGCCCTCCACGCCCGCGCGAAAGACACCGCTCCTGAACTCGCGTCACAGGCTGCCCAACTCGTCAGCCTTGCCAATGATGCCATCCGGCGGTCGCGCACCCTCGCCCGTGGCCTCAACCCAGTGAGCGAATTTGAAGGGGGATTTATTCCGGCCCTGCAGCACCTCGCACGCGTCACTCAAGAGATTTATGGGATCTCGGTTCTCACGAAACTGCCAAAGGATGACATTGTGCTCACCACCATGCAAGAAACGCAACTCTATCGTATTGCCCAAGAGGCCATCAATAATGCTCTTCGTCACGGCCATCCCTCCGAGTTGACCCTAGCGCTCATCCACCACGCCGCTGATAGTAGCCTCAGTCTGCATATTGGTGATAACGGCAGCGGCTTTGACAAAGAGGACGATGCCATCAACACGCACCTCGGCTTACGTATCATGCGTCACCGAGCCCATTCCATTGGGGCCACTTTTGAAATTCAACATCTCAATCCGGGTACTGCCATTCATTGTCACCTTCGATTTGATCCCGCCGTCACTCCTATTGATTCATGAACGCTTCCAAACAGAAACGCATCCTCATTGTCGATGATCATCCTATTGTCCGGGCGGGCCTGCGCCAAATGATCGAAACCAATCCGGGCCTGATCGTGAATGCCGATGTCCCCTCGATCGCGGAGGCGCGTCAGCAATTGGAATCAGAACTTCCTGACCTCGTGATCCTGGATCTACTCCTCAAGCATGAGAGCGGACTCGACCTCCTGAAAGAATGGAAGAGTCACTACCCCAATCTCAAAGTCCTCGTCATCTCGATGATGGATGAAGACGTCTACGCCGAGCGCGCGCTCCGTGCCGGAGCGTCTGGCTTTGTCATGAAAGAAGAAGCCACGGAACGCCTTCAAGAAGCCATTGAAACGGTGCTTAGCGGCGAACTCTACCTCAACCGCCGAGTCGCCATGCGGCTTGTGGATCGGGGCCTCCGTCCTTCCAAAGACGACCACAACGAACGGAGCCGTCTCGTCAGCAGTCTCACAGACCGCGAACTCCACGTCTTTCAACTCATCGGTTCTGGTCTCAAAACTAGCGCTATCGCTAAGAAACTCACGATCAGCCCTAAAACCGTCGAAGCCCACAAAGAACACATTAAAAACAAGATCGGACTGCAAAGCGCCGCTGAACTCGCCCGAGTTGCCACCCTCTGGGTCAATGGAGACTAACGATCCTCTGCCCATTCACGGCTCGTCACGACGCCGAAAGCGCGCCATTCCTGTCGGCCGCGCGCACGCCGCCACAACGACGCCGCGTTAGGGAATGCGTTCATTGGATTTCTCCCAACATAAGCCAAGCCTATGCTCCAAGTTTATCTTCACCGCTTTCAGAAAGCGCTCTGGTTGAGTAAGCGTGTAGGGGCCGTGATCGTGATGGTATTCCTCTGCGTTGCGGGGTGGTGGCTTCTTCAAGTAGAGCCGCCCCCTGCCAGTTCTGGTCCTGACATGGTCGCCAAACCAGTCATCATGTCACCTTCGGCTGCCGACAAAGAGGCTCTACCTGTGAGCGTCTACGCCGAAACGCATGAGCTTTCACACCAAGGTGGGCACGCTCAATGGTTCGGACACGACGTCGCCATCGACGGCAATTTGGCCCTCGTCGCCCATCGTCGCGATGCCCAATTCGGGCACGCCGCCGGACTTGTCTACGCCTATCGGCGTGCCAGCGCGACGGCTCCATGGGAATCTATTGGCCACCTAAGACCGAAGAGTGGCCACCAAGCAGAAGATCGATTCGGCATCGTCATCGCCCTGTCAGGGCACACCTGCGCCATCGCTTCCGACTTTCATTATGACCACGCTGGCTCACCTCGACATGGAGAGGTCTTCATCTTTCAGTTTGATGAAGAATCCCTCACCTGGAAGCAGACCGCCCGCCTCGCCTCTCCACAGAGTCCTCAAAAGCGTGCCGCCAGACGCGCGCTCAAGCCAACTTGGCGCAACTTTGGCATCCCGTTAGAATTGTGCGGCAACCTGCTCATTGCCGGAGAAGGGTCGCCCAAACGCCTTCACCTCTTTCAGCGCAGGAGCGAGGGTGATTGGGACCATCTTCAAACCATCGTCGATGGAGGGAGCAGCATCGCCCTCTCAGAAAAGGTTCTCGCCATCGGGCACGGCACCCACGTAGACGTGTATGAGCGTCAGGATCTCGACCATTCCTTTGAGCACATCCAGAAGCTGCGCGAGCAAGAAGCGCGCTTTCACTACGGCACCTTTCTCAGCACAGACGGCGACAGAATCGCCATCAGCGACTTCCAACACCTTGAGCGCAACCGATTCAATCACGTCCATCTCTATCAACGATCCAATGGACAGTGGCGTAAAGAGCGCACCTTCTCCGACCCGCTGATGCTTCATGACCCAGGCATGCATCCTAGCCCGCTCATCAGAGATTCTCTCCTCGTCATCACCTGGCCATTCGGAAGGCCCAACAGCACATATGTCTATCATCACCACCAAGGGCGCTGGCAACACCGTGGAAGCCTGCAATCGGTAATCTCTCCCGTTTCGGGAGAAATCAGCCAATCCTTGGACGGGAATCAACTCCTTCTCGGTGCCTGGAGGTATTCGAGAGCCCACCTCTTCGACCTCGGTCCCATGCTCGCTGGCGCGCGTGGCCGACCTCCCCTCTTTATCCAAGACGTCCACGTCTGGCCCCACCCTCGCTTTCGTGACAAACACCTTCCCCGGGCTGTCGTCGACGGCGATCTTCACACATTCACGTATCTCACGGAGGACTACAACCGAGAGCCCGCGACCATCGCGCTCGATTTCCAGTCCTCTCAAACCATCGACCGGATCCGTCTCATCAAAGGCACACGACAGGATGTCGTCATTGCTCCCGACTACGAAATCCTCGTCACCAACGCACCCACGCACATCCCGCCAAGTGAACGCCCCTGGCGACGGGTCACTGGCCTGCGCACCGGCACCCCGGAAGATCGAGCGCAAGAAGCTCTCCAAGCCGAAGAGATCCATCCCAATGGCGCCATCGTTGGAGACACTCACCATTCTCATCAGGGAGATAGCCTTCATGCCACGCTTACCTTTGATCCTATTCAAGCTACCGCGCTCGCCCTTCGCTTTCACCATCCCGGACAGCCCGTGCACGCCTGTCTTTACGAGATTGAGATCTACCCAGCGCTCTAGCACATGACGACGGTCTATCTGAAGCACATGCGGCTCCTTATCTTGCTAGGGAGCCTCACATTCGCAAAGGCCCAGCAACCCTCCACCGTGGTTCGCCCACCGGGTACCCACTGGGAAACCCAAGTCTTCACTCCTCCGCAACCCAACCACCTCGATACCCTCGGCTTCGGCACCACCCTGGCTGCCGACGGTGATCTCGCCATTGTTGGTCATCCGCATGATCCCACCGATGGCAAAGACGCTGGTTTCCTCTACACCTTCGATCTCGCTGATGGGGGATTCTGGAGACGTGGGCCAGATCTATCGATCAAAGGCCCTCGCACTACGCATCAACTAGGTTACATGACAGCCATCTCCGGCCATCGGTTTGCCGCCGCCATCAGGGACCGCGCGGAGACACCCTTCATCGGAGTCCTCAGAGGGTTCGCCAGAGATGCGGAGAGTCTAACATGGCAAGAAGGCCCTCATCACATTTCGCCGAACCAAGCCACCCAACCCTTTGGATACGGCACTCAGATCGCGATGGAGGACAACGTGATGGTGATTGGCCAGGGCATTCCCCACCCACACGCCGTGCACGTTTACGTCTGCACCGATGAGCATCAGTGGACGCACCAGCACAGCCTTCCCATCCAACCGGCGCACAGCCTCATTCTCCACCGGAAACAACTGATCTTCGGAACGGGCAAAGAAGTCTTCATCTACCGCAACTGGGAACACGCTCAAGTCCTTCGATCACCCTTCACTCCCGGAGCCTTCGGGCAGGCGCTCGCTGCAGATGGCGACGATCTCTACATCGCCGATCCCTATGTCGCCTATCAAGAACGCATCGGCGTCATCCACCACTACACATTCATCAACGGGCAATACCAGCGGGTCGGCACCATTCCTGCCCCCATCCCTGTCGTCCATCCCACCTTCGGGCATTCGCTCGCCGCTCAGAAGGGCCTGCTCGCCGTCGGCATGCTCGGCCACAACTCTCCCGGCCGCCACCACGGGGCCGTTGCCCTCTATCAAAAGTCAACCACGCCACCAGCCGCCACCCCACAACTCATCGCCTACCTCACCCCCTCCCAAGGCGACTACCGCGAAGGCTTCAGTCACGCCTTGGCTTTCGCCGGAACAGATCACCTCCTCGTCAGCGCTCCGCAAGCCAACCGCCTCCACACCTACCACCTCCCACCCATCCTTGAAGCCGCCGCCAAAGGCAACCGCCCTCCACTCGTCCTGGCAAACATCCACATTTGGCCGCACCCCCGTCGCCTCAATCAGCCTCCCATCTTCGCCCTCGACGGGAATCATCACACCTACAGCCACCTAACGGAACACCTTAATCGCCAGCCCTTCACCGTCGCTGTTACCCTAACGCAGCCACGTCTTGTCAGCCAACTCCACCTCCACGAAGCCTCCCACCACGGAGGCCATGAGCACCTCGCCATCGACGTCCTCTACGCCAATCCCAGCGATTCCAGTCCCATCCAGAAACGCCAACTCCTTCCCGTCGAGAATCTCACCACCACCCACAGAGCCGCAGGAGAAGCCACCCGTCTCACCACCCACAGCTTCACCCCCGTCCTCACCAAAGCTCTCGCCCTCAGCGTTCGATTCAAGGGCAATCCGCAACCCGCACACCAACCCCTGCACTATCACCTCCGCGAAATCCAACTCTTCAGCCCCGCAAGAAGCGCACCCTGAAAACCATACTCTCACAGAGAAATGATAGGAATATTCATCTCCCGCTGAGCAACTCTCGGTGGCTTCCAGCTGAACGCGAATAACACGAATCAAGGGCTTGAAGGAAAGAGAGTTACAGAACTTTAAGAACTCATTCGCAGGAATTGAGCCAATCTTTGCTTAACTCTTTCCTTATTAGTGCGCTATCAGTGTTTATCAGTGGTTTATATCCGTTTCTAAGGTAACATGCTCCAAGTCTACCTTCACGTTCATCGCACCCGCCTATGCGTGCTTGCGGGAATCGCGGCTCTGTTAGCGTCCGCGATCCTCGCCCTAGTGTTCTATTGGATCGATGCCCGCAAGCCACGACTTGAGAGTGGGAATGTCAGGGCTGTGTCCGTGATCGGCTTGACGGGGGATCCTGACAACATCATCGGAACCGAACTCCCCCGGACAATCCCCAACCGCCTTGGCCAACATCCATCTGACCCGGCCGAAGATCACTTCGGCCAAGTCATCAGGGGAGACGACCACACGCTCTGTGTCGCCGCACCGTCCGATGACCAAGCCGCGCGCAACGCCGGAGCCCTCTATGTCTACCACCGACCGAATCCCCAAAGCCCCTGGCAACAAACCCAGCATCTCCAACCCTCCGAGAATGCTGGCGGGAGTCACTTCGGGTTGCCCTTTGCCTTCAGCGGCAACCACATCGCCGTCGCCGCCCAGCACTCCGAGGCTCATGGAACTACCAAACCAGAAGTTGTCTACCTCTTCGAAAACCAGCCCAACGCAGAAGGCCAATCCCATTGGAAGGAGATCCAACGCCTCCGCCCAACCGCTCAGAACCCACCCAAACAAGGCGTCCGATTTGGATGTGGGGTTGCCCTCTCAGGAGATTGGTTAGCCATCGGAGCCCGGCTGGAACCCATCCCGGACTCCAAACGTCAAGGCATGCTCTACCTTTTCAAGCGGGATACAAGAACCAGCCAGTGGACCCTCCACCAGAAGATTGCTTATCCTGGCAAATTCGATGCCTGGTGTTTCGCCTGGGGCCTTCAAATGGACGGCCCACACTTGCTCGCCAGCGGACATTTGGGCCTCGATGCCCCTACCCCGGGGGAAGCCTTCTGCTACCACCTCGATGCCGCCGCCAATCAATGGCAACTCCTCCAACGACTCGAGCATCCCGGTGACTATGAATCCTCCCACTGGGCCATCCAAGGGCACCGGCTTGCCATCACCTCCACGCGTGGCCAAGGCGGTCTCGGTGTCGCCCACATCTACGACTACAATGTCCAAAAGCACCAATGGATCCACCAACTCGACCTCCACTCGGGAGTCAAGAGCCGCACCGGATTCGGCGTCGGCCTTGCTGTTTATGGCGCTCACATCCTCGTCGGCGCTCCCACGGATAGTTCCAGCGGCCCCCAGCACGGCACCGCCTACCACTTTGCACTTTCGGAACCGAACCCAAATGATTCAACGAAAGCCAAAGTGCTCACGGTCAAACGTCTCATCCCGCCCACCAACCATCCCAACTCCCAATTCGGCTCGGCCCTCCACGCCACTGCCCACGATTGGGTGGTGGGAGCCATGGGCCACAGTGACAACCACCCCGCTACCGGAGCCGCCTACGTTTATCCAGCCACATCTCACTGACAGAAGCAGATTCTCCGGGCGCGCCGACGTCCCCGTCGGCCAACTTGCCGCCGCGCGATGCGCAAGGAACCCCATCCAAGCTTGCCCAATGACTTGGCAATGATTGAAACTGTTTTGTTAGGAATCGATGCCTCTGTCACGTAAGAGCGATTCAATGGCTTCAGGGGACTGTCGAAGGTCGATCAGTGCCAGGACAATGATTCGTGTAGCGTCACTAGAGTAGAAGAGCCCGTAGACACGTCGATTCCCCACCAGAGCTCGACGCACCTTGTCGGACTCTGGCGAGCCCATCTCTGGGAACAGTCGCAGCAGCTGCACAAGACCGTCAATAGCGCTCGTGGGAGCGAGTCTCGCATCTGCGTTGAGGTAGTCCTGGGACGCTCCCGATGTCCAAATGACCTCCAGAGTCATCCCCGCTGGTCTCGGAGATCTTCCCAGGTCGTCCCTGACTCCGGGGAATTCAGAAACTGTTCGAGGCGGCTTTCCAACAGCTCGACAGCCTGAGATGTGAGAGAGGGAATCCCACCGCTTCTGGCGGCCTTCCTTGCAAGTTCAGCAGCGAGCTCTAACTGAGCATTTGGGCTGAGGCTTTCTAACTCAGGGAATCTCTCTGCAATCACCCTCTAAGGTTACCTTGCTTGAAGCCAGGACGCAAGCCGCAAGAAGTCCGCCCCCAAAGGCTTCCCAGCCCCCAGTAGCGGAATTCGTGAGAATTCCGACCACCGTACACCACGAGCCACCCATAGCCGAATTAGTGAGGATTCCGGCCACCGTTCAACCGCCCGCCAATCCCAATCTCAATCCAACCGCACAGGTACAGGCATTCGGCATTCGCGTCCACTCGCGGTTCAGCCCCCATCTAAGACTAAGACAATCCCCTAAGCCATCCTCAGGGAAATTGACGGATGCTAGGCATTGGCAACGCTGTCCTACTCGCGAAGAATCACCTGAACTCATTCCCAATCCATGAACCGCCTACTCCTCAGCACCCTGGCAATGATCGGCTTCGTCTCCACGCAATGTGCCCCTGCCGATCAATCCACAGGAGACACCCTAGCAGACGCCCCTGCCGATTGGACCTACTGGCCCAAGAAATCCGAAGACGGCCTTGAGTCGTACCTTCGGATCCCACCCGGCTTCGAATCCATCCCGCCCCTCGTCTCCAGTGACGACAACACCCTCATCAACGGCCGCTTCCGTTCCCCCGACGGCCTCGTCGAGTTTGCGATTATCGTCAAAAACGGCCGCAACTACCCCAGGCAACTTCTCAAACGTCTCATCGACCTCATCGTCGCCCCTGACGAAAGCCTGTCCTCACGTCGATCCAGCATCGAGCGCGTCCAGACCGAATCCGACATCACGAATTTCAGCTACCAAGAACAAATCACCATTACCTCCAAAGACGCCAGCTACACCCGCTACTGCTCCCAAGAACTCACTACCTCCATCCACCCCGGCGCCGCACTCTTCCTCTGGGAATTCCAAGTCAGCAACGAAGCCGCCCGCAAGAAATACCAGGAAGCCTACAAAACCTTCAAAGCAAACATCAGCCTAGGTGAATTCTGACGAACGCATATCGGTTTGAGTGGGAAAGCAGCAATCGTAGTGGTGGCTTCCAGCCGCCCAGCCCATCCCTGGCTCGCCAAATCGCTGCGAACCCTCACTATCCCAACCACTCATCATGAAAGCCACCATTCATACCCTGGCGATCGCATTCTCCCTCACATTCTTCGTTCAGGCAGACAAGCCCCACACACCAAAGCCCGGGTCAAAGGCTCGCAAAGCCATCTGCGACGCTGTCCGTGTCGCCGACTCTCATTCCTCCCACAAATTCGTCGTCCAATTCCTACGCATTGACGGTGACTGGGCAGGTTTCGTTGGCAAACCGGAAGGCTTGGACGCCACTTACACCGCCCTCCTCCATCGCGGACAGGACAAGAAATGGAAAGCCGTTACCTTCCAATCGCACGGCGACGTCCCCACCTCCGCCTCATTCACAGGCGGCAAACTCGTTCCCCTATCCGTCTACCCAGACATCATCCTCCGTGGAGAATTGGAATCCAGAGAGCTCAACTCGGACTAACACTGGCCTATTGTGTCAAAAAGCAGCAATCGTAGCGGCGGCTTCCAGCCGCCTAGCCTATTTCCGGAACAAGTCCCACTTGCTTGTCTGGCTGCTTTCTAACTTTGCCACAAACGCAACCCCGTGACCTGGCAAAAATGCTTGTCAAAAGTCACCAGCACAGCCCCTCGATCCATGGCATGAGCGGCGATCCAAATATCATTCGTAGGGATCGGAGTCTTCTTCGATCTCAGATAGTTCACAATCTGCGCATACTGCTCCGCAACGGCTTCCGTCGTCTGCAAAACGCGTACGGAAGGCTTCAGTAGGAAACGCTTCAGCTGTTTCCGATTCCGGTCCTCTTGATTTCCACTTTGAAAGCCAGCCAACAACTCCCCCAGCACCGTGACGGGAACATAAGTTCGCTCCGCTTGCGAAAGTGCATCGAGCACATCCTCATTCCCCCGAGAGAGCTCCGAGTAGGCGTTCGTATCCAGAACAATCCGAGAACTCATTGCCACACCTCATCGTCAATCGCATTAAAAGCGGCTACCGTCTGATTGAACGTCTCCGCTTCCGCATCGCTCCACTGCCCGCAGAACTCCTCAAAGTCTTCTCGGAAGTCGATCTGGGCCTTGTCTAGCCCCAAACGCTCCCGCAATAGGCTCTTGATCAATTGGTTAAGACTCAAGCCGCGCTGAGCAGCCAGCTCCCCAAGCCGAGCCTCCAAGTCATCGTCTAACCGATGAATCGTGATCGATTTCATGGTTCAAGATTGCACTGCATCATGAACCAAGTCAAACAGACGCCCGGCGCTCAAGCTGCACACCATATGCTTTCCAACCACCTCGAGTAAGTGATACCCACCATCGTAAGGGATTCGCCTAGGAATAAATCAGTGATGCCGACTCATGTTAGCTTCGAAGCTCAATGCTTCTGTCAATTTCTCGGTGCGTCTGAGCAGCGAACTAGACTAACAACATGCCTCATGGACAATAAAACGGACACCAAACCTTCCAGCATTAAAGAGGTGCTTGCCATCGTCGAGAACGCGAAGACCTACTTTCGAAGTCAGCTCGTGAAGCTCTCCGACGAGGGAGGCATGACGAAAGAGATCTATATCCGATACCTCTCTTTCCAATACCACCTCACAAAAGGCGTTCAGCGCCATTTTCTAAAGATTGCGGGGCACCCCAGTCTATCAAACAAACAGACGCTTCGGGAGTTTCTCTTTCGCTTTGCCATGGAGGAAGAGCCTCACTATCGAGTTGCTGAAGTCGATCTTGAACGGATGGAAGAGAAACCGCTCCCGTGCCCTTCGGATGTGAGTCTCTGGTGGGCCTACTTTGACAAGATTGTTGAAGAACGCCCCTTCGTCCGGCTCGGTGCCACCTGCGTCCTTGAAAACCTGGGCGCAGGAGCCGGAAATCTAGGCCATGAGCTCCTCGAAAACGCCCCCTTTCTCAACCGATCAAACACGAGGTTCCTTGAAATACACTTTCACGAAATCCTCCCTCACGGCGACCAAATCATCGCCGCCTTGGAACGCGTGCCATTGGACCAAAAGAACGTGGCTGATCTCAAGGAAGGTGCCAACATCGGTGCCATCATGTACCTTCGCCTTGCCAATTGGGCTATCGGCATGGACCCACTCACCAAGGCCTTCGATGCCACCTCATCATTAGAACGAATTGAGATCGGCGAGTACGCCGACCTAGAAGAATTGGTCGCCTATTAAATTCCTGACCATTGCAAAGCATGCGGCCTTAGGAAATTTCTTAAGCCCACCCGTTCCCGCTCCAACCTCTCCGGAATAGGGTCAGATGAATGGAAGCCGACAATAGCGAGTTCACTACGGAAACGGAAGGAGTAGAATTCGAAAGGTTGATCACGACTCTCGAGATAACGTCCACCCAATCGAACAACTTGATCCGCAGCTCCATTCGCCACATTGGCAGCACACACGGCGAAGCGTCCTCCACACTCCTCAAGATATGCACAAGGAAATAGGGCTAATAACGGCCCTAGACTACGGTCAGTCAGGTCAGGGGCAGTCATCCATTGGGAGACTTCCACAGGAGGCCGTCCATGGAGCTCTTTCGCCATCAACCCGGCAATAAGCTCATTCATCGCCACTCGTTGACCGCAGGATAGTCCCTCACGATGTTCTTCGAAAATGCATGGCTCATTTCCAAGCGAAGCGAAGTATAACGCCACCATTCCCTGAATAGCGTTGCTCCTCCGCACGAGAAACCGAGTGTGCATCCCAGGACGAATATCCATCCGTCCGTCCTTCTCGCAAGAGAGCAGGCCCCGGTATCGATAGACACGATCCTTGAAATCCTTCACGTCTTCTCGCTCCTCTGCCGCACCATCACCCGCACAGACCTCGCGACTCTCCACCTCAAGGGAATAATTTCTCTGCAAACGATCCACCAACGGATGACGGAGAGGAGCTTCGATCGGTGCATCCATGAGCACCAGGATCACCGCTCCACACGCATTCGGAATCCGAACCCTTCCCCCTGTCTCGGTTAGGGGAATCCCTCACGTCGCCCATCTCGATCACGGCAGCCTCACCTCCACATGACTAAAACACCCAAGCGCTCTTGGTGTCGCCCGCATCTACGACTACGACGCCCAAAAGCACCAATGGATCCACCAACTCGACCTCCACTCGGGAGTCAAGAGCCGCACGGGATTCGGCGTCGGCCTTGCTGTTCATGGCGCTCACATCCTCGTCGGCGCCCACTCGGACAGCAGTACAGGCCCGAACCATGGCACCGTCTACCTCTTCCATCTCACAGAACCAAACGCGAACACACCAACGAAAGCCAAAGTGCTTTCCATCAAGCGCCTCGCCCCCGCCTCCAACCACCCCACCTCTCAATTCGGAGCCTCCCTCCACGCCACCACCGCTCAGTGGGTAGTGGGAGCCATGAACGACAGCAAAAACCACCCCGCCGCCGGTGCCGTCTATCACTACGATGCCATCAAGGAAGCGTCTTCCCCACGAAGGTAAAGACCAACGTTTCGTCAATACGCTTATCCGACTCATCCTTAACATATGTTCCTTTCAAGGTCACTTTCCGCTGCCCATCAGAAATCTTCCCCTTCACCCGATAGGCCTTGGACGGTTGGTAGTTCTTGAACCGTCGCGCATACCCTTCATACGCTTCTCCGTTGATCGTCCCCTCAAACAACGCGGTTCCAGCCTTCACATGAGGCTGCATGGCCTTCTTCACCTTCACATAGACAAACGTTCGCTTCTTCCCCTCGACAATGAGCCCCATCGTCGAACCATTGTGATCCCAATAGGAAACAATCGTCGTTGACGTATCCCGCTTCGCGAACGGTTCCTCTTCAGCCCAAACGAATGCGCCAGGCACGAGGTAAAGCATGGCTAGAACAAAGCGAAGAAGAGAAAATGTCAGAGTGGGTGAATGAGCCTGCATGATACAAAGATTCCCGACCAGTCTAGCATCTTCCTTCGGAAATCAAACCCTAAACGGACTTACGAGAATGTCCTACCCACATCATGGCAGCGTCACTTCCACATGGCTAAAACAGCGAGGCGTTCCAGGAGCGCAAATTTCATCAATCGAGACGCGTTCCCACTGATCATCAATGGGTGTAACGGTGACAGTTCCCGTCATCGGCACAAAGGAATCGTTGTCGGGACTCTCTGATTTCTTAGGGGTATAAATCAAGCCACTCCCGCGACGCCGGACAAACTCCACATGAAAAATCGTTTCCCCCTCAGAACCGGTGCGAATCTCATGCCCCGGCAAGCCAGAGGTCCCGCCGAGTGTCATCGTAGATGGATCTGCCATTGATAAGTCCATATTGAATGCATACTTTAGCAGATTGGGCACGCCGTCATCGAACGGCACGGCCGAGGGTAGTGTGTCTTCACTGGAAAGCCCCGCTTCAGCGATTGCGCCTTCCATTGCCGATCTAGAAGTGATCCCTGTGCCCGATAGCGCGATTTCAAAGGGATTCTCATCCGCGTCATTGCTCGAGATCAACAATGTGGCTTCGTGTCCACCCAAATTCGTGGGCTGAAACGACACGTCGATCACCGCTTGCTGTAGAGGCTGGAGAAGAGAAGGCAGGCTGGTATCACTCGCCGAGAATCCCGAAGCATCATTGCCCGTGAGGGAGACAGATAGATCTCGAAGGTCGGAACCACCCGTATTACGGATCACAAACGACTTTACGGAGTTTCCTGCATTGATCACGGCGTCTGGAAACATTTGAGAGCCCTCTGCATCAATCAACGCGCCACCATCTTCGCTGTCCCTTACGGTGATCTCTGGTGGAGGCAATGGAGCCTCCGTTTGCTCAATCGCCACGCCGCTGAGAAAGACGCCAGCACTGCCCGCGTTTCCCTGCAATTCAATCTGAACGGTTCCCGATTGCGTTGACGTTACGGGGATTCCGTAAGATTCGAGCGGTTCAGATGAAGATCCCAATTCCTCATTGATGATTAACTGGCGGTTGGCAGTTGAAGAAACCACCTGTGAAAACGACGTAGGATCATTGTCTCCGCCTCCTGTGATCAAAACTTCCTGATCAATCGCTAGCCCAAAATTCTGTGATGCCAACAAATAGACAAGGTGCTCAGTTTCAGGTTCTAGACCTTCCCAGGTTAAAATGAGAGGCACAGACGTGGTATTATGCAAGAATACGTGATCAAGAGAGTCAAGAGGGGGATCATGCTGAGGAACCGTCCCTCCAATGAGTGGTGCCGTCGCTCCATTTCCCCATTGAAAATGGCCAGACCTATGGATCGCTAACGAAACATTGCTAGCGTCGCCTCCCTCCATCGTAAGGTCCTCATACGTCTTCGAGCCAGAATTATCCCAATTGCTCACGGCGTTCCAGTGTTGGGGAATCGACTCTGCATCGAGGCTGAATCCAACCCCTACAAACGGCAAACGGTCATTGTCGTTCACTTTGGCTCTCATGGCACTGATCAACATCCCCTCGGGATACGAACTGCTTGAACTGGCGGTGATCGCATGGGTGATGATGCCAAATTCGGTTCCGCCGATGATCTCGTCATCAATAGCTCTAACGTAAAGGGTTTGAGCCGTCGTGGACGTGAAAGCCATCTCGACCGTAGGGGTGAAATCGACACCATCCAAGCTCAATTCTATCTTGTCGTCTGATACTGCCTGGATCGTCACCGACTCTCCAGGATCCGTGTTGAGCGCGATCTCATAGGTGTCGATGTAGAAATCGCTTCCAGGCTCGGACCCTTCGCTAATCAGAAGAGGATCATTAAGCCCCAAGAGCTTCACTCCGGGCTGGTTGGGATCGCAGACAATCGCAAAAGATTCATCAGAAATATCAAAGAAGACATTGCCATGTCCCTGGATCTTAAGCCGACAATTGGTCTCGGAAATATTCGGTAAAGTGATTGCTACCGTCCCATCATTGACTGTCGTCGTCAAACGATAAGAAAAATGGAGTCCACCGTCGATCGATAGAAAGATATCTACCTCGGGGGTATCGATCCCGTTGCCATCCGTTCCTGCCACATCCCACGTCAGCGTTTGGATGCTTCCTCCATCATAAGTGGCCATCGTGTTCATGGAGGTGATCTCAAAAGCTCGCCCCGTATCGACAACGTCAAGGACAACATCTGCCCATGCGGTGGCCCCGCCTCCCGGATAATCATCACGCGCGGTCGTTCGGAAGGTTAGCTTCCTAGTATTTGTTGGAAGGAGTTCGCCTGCGCTCGTAGTGCCATCCAACAGGTTGCCAAGGGCTGGGAATGTTCGTTGGGGGTTCGGTGACGGCGGAAGAGAACGAAAGAGGGGGCCTTTGCCGTCGTCGGCAAGCGGTAGGTTCATCGCCTCCTCTGCGACATCCATTTGTTCCCAGGTATAGACAAGAGGATCACCATTCGCATCCATACCTTCAGCCGTGAGCTCAAAAGGAGTTCTTGCTGGAATTGAAAAGCCTGCGGGCGTCACGACGACGGGCGGGGTATTAGCAGAGGCTCTCGTTGAGAACGGGATCGCCAACGTGTTTCGTAAGTGTTCCATGCTTAAAGCATGGAAATAGAGATCACGATCCGGTTGAAGATCGGCACTCTCGCACGACCCCGCATAACTCATGAGTGTTGTTCCACTCCCAGGTTCCACCGCAGTCTCGGCCCATCGTTCATCTCCACAGAAGGATTCTGTCGCATTGTAGGTGTGCTCCGCGCCTAACTGATGGGCTAATTCATGAACGAACAAGCCAATGAAGGCCTCATTCTTTGCGGAAGGATCTGGAGCCTCAGTCACTCCTCGTCCCTTGGTGGCATCACTGCTGCCGCCACCTATCGTCGAGAATCCGGCACCAGCATCCACGTGTCCCAACACATGGCCTATGTCATAGTTCTCATTGCCTACGATAGCATCTAAAGTCGCCTGATTCTCCGCAAGCTGTGTGGCAAGGTCGCCTGGCGTGAAGGGATCGGAATCGGGATCCGTGTAAATGATCGATTCCAGTGTGGTATCCTCAATTAGCTGCAATTCAATCGCTGCGTCCCGTAGATAAACTCTGTTCGTCGCAGCGACTATCTCCTTCATAGCCGCCAGAGCCTCAGCTTTCCCACCGTGATAATCTGTGAACTCTGCAGTAGCGGCAAGTGCCAGCCTGTATGCTTTTATCGTTTGTGTAGGAAAGCTGTCGATAATCTCTATGGTCCGATGGACCTCCCTTGCAACATTGCCCGAAGAATCAATTGCATTGTAGGTTAAAGTATATGACCCAACCTGTTCTGTGTTCAAAATGTCCCCGCCAATGATTAGGTCAACAGCTTCGTCGCATAGATCACGTGCGGATACGGTTTCCGTGAATTGATCTCCTTTGATAAGAGTTAAAGTGCTAGGGCCATTGAGGCTAATTGTTGGAGGTAATGTATCGATGACTTCATAGGTTCTAGTAACGCTTGCAGTGTTTCCAGAGTTGTCAGTAACAGTGTATGTGATAGGGTAGATTCCGAGAATCTTGGGATTAACAGGTGGCCCAATCATAGATATCTGGGAGGAAAGGTCTCCATCAGTATGGTCAAATGCAGTTGCGTCCGGATGCGTGAAATCATCGCCGCATTCTATTACGTTGTATGCATTGTCTCGTATGGATAGGATTGGGATATCTGTAAAGATTGCGATGAGCTCGAAATTGTCTACCATCTGAATAGTTGTTGATACTTCATTTGGACTCTCAATAGGACCATCTTCCCATCCAATAAAACGATATCCTGAATTGGGGGAGGCTGATATTGGAACGTCGACACCGTTGATGTATCTTCCCGATCCTGATGTTACACCCGCCCCTGTAGGAGAGGATCTGATTGTAAGGTTCCATGTTGTTAATGGATGGCGCCTCAAATCTTCCCCGCCGCTATTGTCGGAAAAATATATCAACTCGCCGTTCAAACATGCGATCCTTAGCGGCTCCATGGCACCGAGGCGCAAAGTTCCATTGGTGGTACCACTAGTTGTCCAAAGCCCTGAACCTAAAGTATCACTGAGTCCTCGGAAAAAGAGGTTTCCATAGCACATTGTCGGTTGATCAAAGAATGAAGAGAATATTCCAGGTGAGGCATCTAAGATCAATTGAGTTCCTGTGGCTGTCCCGTCGCTCTTCCACAATTCATTGCCATGAATGCCATCGTTGGCTGGAAATATAAGCTGATTGCGGAGCGATGCCATCCACGACGGGTCAGATCCATTGTTTCCTTCATAGATATCCTTTACCAATTCTGTCTGATCCGGTGTTCCATCTGTTCGCCAAAGCTCTGAGCCATGCAGATCTGAATCTGCCCAGAAATAGACTCGATCGCCCATCTTGGCGAAGGGGCCGAAACGAGAGTTGAAAGGGCCGTCCTTGAAGTCGTTTAGTAGCCATGTGCCTGCGGTCGAGCCATCGCTGCGCCAAAGCTCACGGCCATGCAACGAATCCTCAGCGACAAATATAATTGAACCATTGAAGTCCATCGTGATCGAAACATTCGACCACGTGACTCCTTGATTGATATCTTTCACTAATGCCGTCCCGGTTGTTGTTCCGTCAGTCTTCCACAGTTCACGGCCATGATTGCCATCATTTGCCTCAAAAAAGAGATTGTTGCCGGATTTCGTGAAGTGTTGAGGAGCAGAAGAGTTGGGTCCTGGATGAATGTCAAAAAGGATCTGAGTGCCTGTTGGGGTTCCGTCGCTTCTCCAGAGCTCCAAGCCTGTGGCCTCATCATAGCCCATAAAGACGAGGTAATCTCCGATAGGATGTATTTGTTCAAGGAGGTAGTCGGCGCTGAATTCGCTGACCAGGAAAGTCCCTGTGTTAGTGCCATCACTCCGATAGAGTCCTTGTTTGCCATTTTGATTGCTCCAGAAGTAAAGAGTATTTCGCCAGTTGATAAAGCTTCCTCCATTCAGACTATTTCCTGACGCATCTTCCAAGGGTGATGTTCCCGTCGGTGTTCCGTCGCTTTTCCAGAGTGTGGAATGATCGCCTACGTCTGCATTGAAGAACAAATGAGCGTTGTATAGGTGAGTATCACCTGCGATATTGAGACCGTCGAACTCAGTGGGGCCAATGTCCTTTACTAGGATGGTACCTGCTTCGGTGCCGTCGGACCGCCAAAGCTCCCTTCCGGATTCATTGCTGTAACCTGGGAAAAGCAATGTGCCATTTAATTCTTTTATGAAGGATCCAACAGTGGGTTGGTCAGGCTTTGGAAACTGGTGGATTGTCTGGGTGTGTCCGATTGAGATTAGAAAGAGAGAGCCTATTGCGTTCAATATAATGGCCTGAAGTTGTTTGGATCGTTCAATCATAGGTGCAATTAAAATCATAACTGGAAATGTGTAGTTCCAAAGTCTGCGAATATATATTCGTCGCCGGAGGTTGTATTAGTTTTAGGTGTAAAACTCTACCTCTACTTATTCAGGAGGAGCCTCTCCTTATTATTGATTTCAGTAGCAGTATTCAGTTTATTCGGGTGTATTTGCGAGGTTGTGGAATTTGCAAGCAAGAATCGTATTTCTTGTTGAGGGGGACTGCAGCGTGGTAGCGGATTGCGGGTCCTTGGCTCGAATTAAGCTCGTATTGGGACAATGTGAAAGTTTTTATTGTGTTTTGGATCATGACGGCGAGTGAGCACTCCGCACAATAAATATTATGGTAAGATTGCAAGATACAGTTTCTACATTCACTATGGCCAGTGGTCGAGGCTTCTCGGAATCTTCGCCACATGATACTCGGGGAATCTCTTAGCTACCTAAGGCATGTTCACTTTCCCGTGACAAAGGGCTGGAAATAGAGAGGATTGAGGGATGCGCTAAACTTCATAGGTTAGGGTAGATCGTCGATGGTCGCACTTGGTGACCTCTGGAACGTCGGCAGGGAGACCGGATAAACGAATAGGGGATTTCACTACCCGAGAAGCGAGTCATGTGTTGATTTTTGGGGCCTTCCTTTAATCTAGTATATTCCCCTAGGTGTGCTTCCGGGCGGTTGCCTGAAGTCGTAATTTGAGAGTTTCGCTACCCCTCCACTATGGCTTATTTTTGCAGACTGCTTGTGGCGATCGGGATGTTTACACTTGGAAATGCTCAAGGAGCGATTGTCGTGACGACGATGACTAATCTGGACGGGACCTTTACCTACTCCTACGAAGTCGACAATACTGCGGGGACCTTTGATGTCTTCAGTTGGTCATTGGAATTGGCCGTGCCTGCTGATGACATTGATTGGAAGCCGTTGGATAAGGGACAGGGCGGCGATGTGGTGGTTCCGAGCGGCGATATGCTTTCATCGAGCGATGACTGGGGTGCGGATCGGGGAATCGCGGTGGTCGAACTCTGGGCGCAGGATTTCTTTGCCGTGGATGCGGCGGGTGGCGGGGACGTCGTGATTGGTTCGTCTTTGGATGGGTTCGAGGTGACCAGTGCGCTGCCTCCAGGTCCAGCGACTTATGTGGAGTATGGGCCTGCGGGGCAGAGTTTAGTAGGATCAACGATAGGGCCCTCGATGATTCCTGAGCCGGGTGTTGGAGTGCTGGTCCTTGTGGGCTTGGCTAGTTTGATAGGGACTCGGCGGCGGTCGGTGTTGGGTGTATTGGTGGCGATGCTTGTGCTGGTGCACCAAGCGGCCTGGGCTGCCCCCGCGGTGCAGTCGTGTGCCTTGAGCCCGTTATCGCCAGGCATGCCTTACACGTTAACCGTTGAGGCGGAGGAAGCCGTGACGGGCACGGTGGTCGTGGACTATCGGCCGCATGCGCGGGCGCAGGTGCGAGAGGCACTGGTTTTCGAGGGAGCCACGGGAAGTTTGGAAGGAACGTTGGCTGGTGATCTGGCGTTGGCGGCCGGTGATGTGGTTCGATTCCGTGTGATTCTGCAAGATGTGAACGGTGAACAGACGCGGAAGGTGATCGCGGGGACGGTGGTCGATGAGGTGGCGGTTCCGTCCGTGGTGGGGCTCACTGAACCAGAAGCGAGAGCGTTGCTTGCCTCGTCAGGGTTGACCACAGGGACGGTGGCAACAGCAGCGAGTGATTCGGTTCCCGCGGGGGCGGTGATCAGCCAGGCGATTAAGGCTGGTGCCGTTGTCTCTCCGGGGACGGGCATGGGCTTCGTGGTTTCTGCTGGGCGCGAGATGACCTTGATTCTGCTGAATACGCCTAAGGTTGCTGTAGGAGAGGCTGCGTTGTTAGAAGTGCGGCTGAGTTCACCTGCACCCGTGGGTGGGGTGGAGATCGATTTGGCGGCACTGCTAGATGGCGTCGTTGGCCTTGCAGACCCACCAGTGGTCCAATTTCTAGAGGGAGAGGTGGCACGCACGGTAGCCGTCGCCGGCATCACGGTGGGAACGTCGGCGGTGGAGGCTTCCGCGGTGGGTTATGCGAGTGCGAGTGTGCTTGTGGAGGTGACTGAAGATCGACTCTCCGTGCCAGCGACCTTGGAGGTGGCGTTTGGCTCCACGGTTTCCTTGCCGATTTCCATCTTACCCGAACCTGCGCCAGCAGGCGGGGTGGAGGTGGAAGTGCTATCGATGAATGAGGCAGTGGTAGGCGTGACGTCGGCCATGGTGACGATCCCTGAGGGACAGACGGCCGTGAACGTCTCCGTGGAAGGGGTGGGCATTGGCACGACAACGGTTCTGGTTCGGCATCCTGACTATGCCAGTGACACGGTGGAGGTGACTTCCAGCGCGGAGATCAATATTGTGGAGAACTTTGTGGCCTTTAGTGCCGGGTTTCCTGCCGAGATCACCTTGCGTCTAGAGAATAATGGTAGTCCTGTGGCAGCACCTTCGGGTGGGGTGGTGGTTGATCTGGAAGTTGGGGATTTAGCCTGCGCTGTCGTTCCGGAGTCAGCCACGATTCCTGAGGGATTGAGCCAGGTTACGGTGCCCGTTCGTGCAGGATCTGGAGGTGCATTTCCTTGCAATACCACCGTAACCGCTACGCTTCCTGGAGGGCTGCATTCAGATGCTGTTAATGTCAGTGTCAATCCTTCGCCTGTGATTGAGGAGAACTCTTCGAATACTCCTCCTCCTGTGGGGGTGGGATTGCATGATCCTCGCTTTCTTCGGCTTTCGGAGAGCAATCACGGTGGAGTCGCTTGGACAGCGACGGTGAGTGATCCGAGTGTGGCTCTGTTGGCTCCTGACGCATCCACTGTCGGCATGGCAACAGCGACGGGAAGCCTGGACGATGGATTTGATGTGTTCCCTGTATGGATCCAAGGGCTGACAGAGGGATCAGTCGAAGTGACGGTTTCGGCTCCGGGCTTTGTCAGTATCGTGTTGAATGTTGAAGTGGTGGCGCCGGTGGTTGGTTTTCTCTTTCTCGGTGAGATGGCTGAGTTCGATCTCTTCGGAGGGAATCGAAACGTTTCTGTGCAGTTAGGAGTGCCGTTTGGCAATGGCGGCGTGTCACCGCAACGGGTTCAGCCAGTGGGCGACCCCATTGTGGCCAATTTCGGCTCAAGCGACCCTTCGGTTGGGACTTGGCTCATGGATGGTGAGCCGACAACGGAAGCCCAACTGACATTTTCCCATGAGGATTTCTCAACGGACAAAGTTACTGTGTTTCAGCCGCTTAATGCTGGGACAACCACGTTGACGATCACCGGGGATGCCTTGGGGGAATCCCCGAGGTCAACGGTGGTCATGACGGTCGTGGGTTCGAGTTTAACCATAGGGAATCCATTCAACGATCTGGGCAACGGTCTTCAAGAGCTGATCCAAGTGGCGTTAAGCGCGCCTACCCTCGAGGAGACGATTTTTACTGTTACGAGTGATGATCCTGACGTGTTCGTCATCTCGCCGGATGCCACGACGGTGGGAGCGGCTGCAGTGGAGATCCCCGTGCTAGCGAGTAGATCAAACTTTTCGTTTTACATGCAGGGACGAGGCGAGGGATCTGCGTCTGTCTCTGTTAGTGGTGTTGGATACACGGGGAATTCGATCGATCGGACCGTCGTGAAACCGTCGATTCGATTGGATACTCGAGACGGGGTTTTTGGCAATTTGAGGTCCAGCGTTGACTTTCTAGAGCCGAATCTGCGCGTGATAGCCAGATTGGCTCCTTCAGCCAGCCGATTTGTCGCCAGTCAGGCGGTGGCTCCGGGGACTGGTGGCATCGAGGTCACCGTCTCTAACTCCGAGAGTGCTGTCGCCGAGCTTGTTCGGGCGGGCGCTTCGGGTCAGGAACTGACGGTTACCATTCCTGAGGGTGAGCTTGAGTCACCGTCTGCGCTTGAGGACGGGGGACTTCAGTTACGTCCTCTTGGTGCTGGGATGACCGTTCTAACAGGATCAGGAATCGGGTTGAATGCTTCTGAAGACCTCTCGGTTGAAGTGACTGCCCCCCGCCTCGGGTTTGACCGCTTCTTTGGAAACAATCTCGCCCCAACTCGAGTGGGCGCTGGCTTGCAACAGGCAGTCACTGTGTTCTTGAGTTCTGGCAATCACGGGGGGCGGACCGTCACGCTGACAAGCCAATCGCCCGAGAATGTCTTGGTCTCCCCTGACGCGAGCACGGCTGGAGCGGCCACCATCGCGGTCGATGTTGCGGACGGGGTGACGCAGTTTGAGGCGTATATTAACGGCGTAAGTATGCTAGACGAGATCGTCTTGGTCACGGCGACTACCGAGGGCTTTGAGACTGGCAATCTGGAAGTTGAGGTGGAGCAGGCCTACATCAACGTTTTACTAGTCGGGCGAACGCAATCATTAGATCCGCCTCGCGGACTGCACATCGATGTGGGTATCGCGAGGAATCCAGAAGCGCAATTGCATACTGGGAATTGGACACGACAAGCCATCCGGGCTGGGACGGGTCCTGTGACCTTCGCATTGAGCAACGGTGAACCCACCATCGGCGAGCTCCAGATCTCTGTCGGAGCCGGGCAATCGGTTGACGTCGTGCTGGATGAAGGTGAGTCCTCTGGATTCGGTCGAGTTGAGTTTGACCCGATTTCTCCTGGGACGACCGTCATCAGGGCGTCGGCTCCAGGATTTCTCCAAGCGCCGAGTGGGGGATTGGTGATTAGCGTGGAAACGCCGACCATTACGATTGCCGGTGGCTTTGGTTCAATCCAAGTTCCATCGGGGAGTTTTGTTGCGGTGACCCCACAATTGAGTGTGTCGACGCACGGAGGTGTGGAAGTGATGCTCACCTCAAGCAATCCCAGCGTCGCTCTGGTGAGTGTGGGAGGCGGAAGCCCAAGCGAGTCAGCCACCGTGACCTTGGAAGATGGGACGTTCAGCACACCCTCGAATGAAATCGGATTCCGTGTGCATGGCGTCGAAGGGGCCAGTGGACAAGTCGTCCTGACGGCATCCGTGCCCGGGTTCCTTGATGGGACGAGAGCGGTGGACGTGATCGAGACGGCGGCTCTTGAGGCAGCTGAGCGATTCCCGTTGACACTGGAGCCGATCGGTAATCTCCGCGAGCAATTCGGCCTTCGATGGCATTCAGACTCTACCCAAAGTTATCTCATCGAGGCAAGCGAACACCTCGATTCTTGGATGCTGCTAGGTCGGGTGGAGGGAACTGGAGACGATATTGTCTATCCACTGTCACGAACAGAAATGCCAATACGATTCTTCCGATTGCGAGCCCTCGATCGTGTAGATCATCAGTAGCAAGAATTAGAAATTTCATGTTGTGAAAGACATCTCAAAAGAATATAGAGCTGCAGGAGTTGCTGTCGCTGTGTTTGTTGCATGGAGTTGCAATGTGTGGGCTGCTCCTATCGAAATAAGCAATCACAGCTTTGAGACGCCTGCTCTTGGTGCGAATGGCATTTTCTGGACCAATGATCTTCCTGCAGCAAATGATCCACTGAGTTCTCATTGGAAAGACCCTATGGGCGCAGGTAGTTGGAACCGGTTCGTTGAATACATTGGTGGCTTTGCTTCGGAAGGCGTGCAGCACCTCGGAGTGGCATCTGGAAGCTACATTTTTCAGAATCTCGGCGTGCCTTTCGAGGCCAATACGACCTATACGTTGACCGTTGGGATAGGCTACCGCACTCCGAATTTTTCTGGCGGCGAAAGTTGGTCGGTGATTGGGTTTACCACGCTGGATGCTGAACCGGGATCAGAAGATGATCTCTTGAATGCCACTACGACAGATCAGTTGATTCTGTCGGATGACTTTCTTGCTGCGCACCATGTTCGTGTTGATTCGGTGGCTCTCAATCACGCCCGCTTGCGCACCTTTTCCGATGTCACGCTAACATTGGTTACTGATGGAGAGCCACCGGTTGGGAACATCGTTATTGTTCTTGGCGACGAGGCGTTGGGGCTTCGATCACATTTCGATCGGGTACGGCTGGAGGCTGTCTCGGCAATTGATCCAGACGGTGATCGGATACCGGGCGAATGGGAGCTGGGGACGGATCGGGGCGTGCCACGTGATCTTGATCCAAGCGTTGACGACGGTGGAGAGGATCCTGATGGAGATAGCCTCACAAACTATCAGGAGTTTATAATGGGGACGCACCCTCAATTGGTGGACTCGGACAGTGATGGACTCAGCGATGACGTTGAAGCCGCTACAGACCCATTGAACGCTGACACCGATGGGGATACACTTATCGATGGCGATGAGAGCCTTATTTATGGCACAGATCCAAATGATCCTGATTCCGATGGAGACGGTTTCGAAGACCAGGCAGAAGTGGCCGCAGGTGCCGATCCTTTGACTCCAGAGGCTTTTCCGCAATTAAGTCATCGTTTTCAAGTTGGAGTGAACTTTGTTGGTGGGATTGCTGAATCTGTAGGGGCTAAGGTGACTGCCTTGGCTGGAGTGGTCCCCCAGAGGAACTGGAACAATCTAGAAGGGGGTGCTGGCTCGCCTATTCTTTTGATTGATGCTAACGGATTGCCTTCAATCATGCGAATGAACTGGCAAAGCAATAACCCTGCGGTTGCTGGTGGCGAGGCAAACGATACTGGGAATTCACAGTTGATGCGGGGGCTTATTATGCCTCGAGGTAGTGGCTCGGGAGCTGACGATTATATCGCGGAAGTCACTGTTCGAAACATCGCTTACGCGACTTATGATTTATACGTTTACTGCAATCTCGATCTAAGAAATGATGGAGCGTTAGAGGCCAATGATCAAGGGGTTAGCCTCTTTGTGGAACCCTATTCAGGTTCCTATGTGGAAGTGGATTCTAACGGTGATACAGGAAATTATGTGCGCTATAGGAACCTGTCCGGATCTCGATTGACAGTTGTTGCAAGATCAATCGGGATTACGGGATTTCAGATTGTGGGCAACGGAGTCAATGTCAATAATGCTATTGACTTCACACGAGTCGACTTTTGTGGTCCTGTTGCTCTGTTGGAATGGGATGGTGGTGAGCCTCCTTTTCAGGTGCAAGCGAGCGACGTTCTACCGCCTGTTTGGAAACCAGTATCGGGACTGATATCCGAGCCACAGGCAGTGATACCGATCCCGGGTGGTCGTGATCGCTGGTTATTACGTGTGGTTGAAGGCGGCCCTGTTTTATCCCAATAGGCGCATATGTGGACCGCTGTGCGAGAGAGATGTCCACCTTATCTGAGGGTTTCCAACGACCCGATTCCAAATGGGGGAAGTGATGGTGGGCGCCTTCGTGGTCTCCGTAGCCAATAGGGAAGAAGTTGCTGATGTCGGACGCTTGCGCTATTGCGCCTACAGGGGCGATGGGATGTTGGTGGTCAATGGTTCAGAGACATTTGTCGATGGCTATGATTGGCGTCCTGGTGTCTTTTCAATGCTCGTGCGTGATGGAGAGCTTCCAGTGGGGACGTTGCGTTTCTCATTGGAGATCGTGGAGGATGGCGTGTTCACCTATGATAATGCTCCGGAGTTCGGGGTGTTTGCGGATGTGATGCCGGCTGCGATGATGTCAGGACGACAGCGGGTGGCGGTTGGGGGACGATTTGCCATTGCTCCTGAATGCCGTGATCGGTCGACCGTGGCGTTGCTGCTGATGTTGGCCCAGGTGCGGACCGCTCGTGCGGTGGAAGCGGATTGGGGGTTGGCGACGGCTCGGGGGTCGCATCTTCGGTTCTATGAGCGGTTGCTAAAGATGACGGCTTTGGGGGTGCCACGACGCATGCCGGGTCTAGAGCATGCGTATGATCTGGTTTATTCGGACATGCATCGGAACGGGGAGGCGTGTCTTGCCGGGTTTCCTCGCAAGCTGACCGCCTGGTTTGAAGAAAGGTGTCCGGATTGGGACGAGGAGGTGCAGCGTCGACTAGCAAACGTCTTGTGATGGGGTGATCTTGATGGTGGTCTTCTTGATCATGGCCGTCGGTAATTTCGTGGCCTTTACGGCGGCTTCGTTTTGGTGGTTCGCTAAAGGCGAATCCTGGCTCAACCAACTGCTTCGAGGACTGTCTCTGGTCGTGTTTGTGTGGTGGATGTGGGAGGTCGCGGGTGCATTTGCGGTGGGAACGACTTCCCATTCGGTTAGGGTGGCGATCGCGGTGGCGATGCAACTGGGTGTAAGTTTGATCTTCTGCCTGGCTCTGTGGGCGCTTCCTCGAAGGAAACTTGAGGTGGCGGGAACGGGCGAGGGGCCAAATGTTCTGATTGTGAACGGGATTTATCGCTGGGTTCGCAACCCGCTCTACCTGGCTTACCTGAGTTATTGGTTGTCTTGGGTGGTGTTGGAGGTTTCCAGTATCTGGCGTTGGTCAGTGTGGGGTCTATTCTTTGCCCTGTATCGGCTAGCGATCACGCAGGAGGAGCGTTTTCTGGAGGGGCGGCATGGTGAGAGGTATCGCAGCTATTGCCGGAGTGTGGGGAGGCTGTGGCCACGGTTAGGAATGGCGCACAATTTAGTTAAGACATCTTAAATAAATGTGCGATATTGGGTGCATGAATGTAAACGATCATTGTCCCGGCCCTTACGACGATAACACGAACAGGCGCATGGTCACCTTT
>JAUIAH010000008.1 GCA_030425385.1 Verrucomicrobiia bacterium
GACGCAGAGCGATTACTTTCGATTTAGGCTGGGGCTGGGAAGTTTTACGTCTCTTGTTAGTTTTCACACACCGATTAGACGGCGTGAGCTTTCCGGTTTCCAGCTTTTCTTACGGGATGCCTGTGATCTCAATGCCTTTGATGAATCGTCCATGCAGAGCTTGGAAAGCTTCTACAAGGCTCTAGGGGCCGTACTCGCAGATGAGTTAGAACTGGACGACTACCCGGAAGACATTTGGCGAGACCAGAGAGGACCCAATGACAACTTCGGCAACTATGTCAGACGAAAGGTCCTCAAGCCCCTTGACGGGCGTCTCATTTGGGCTCTCGATGAAGCGGATCGCCTCTTCGCCTACGATTATGCCAGTGAAGCTTTCGGTCTCTTCAGATCCTGGCACAATGCCCGAGCTCTGGATCCCGAAAAGCCCTGGTCGAAGCTGACTCTCGTCATCAGCTACGCGACAGAGGCCAGCCTCTTTATTCGCGATCCCAACATGTCTCCCTTCAACGTGGGTCAGTTGCTGCAAATGCGAGACTTCACTCGGAGCGAAGTCCAAGAATTGAATGATCGCTATGGCCTTCCCTTACAAAGCGGCGAAGAGATTGATGCCCTGATGAGGCTCGTCGGTGGGCACCCCTTCCTCATCCGTCGCTGCCTTCACGCCATCGCGGTGGAAGGTGTCAGCCTCGCTCAGATTCTCGCTCACGGAGCGGATGACGAAGGCATGTTTGCAGATCACCTTCGTCGACTCACCTATCTCCTCCTCAATTACGATGAAGGCGACCGTGCCCTGGCTCGGAGTCTCAGCAATCTGTTAGACGGCTCGCCCGACATGCCGCCCGAGCACTTCTTCCGTCTGCGCAGCGCGGGCATCCTCACTGGCGACCGCACCCTTCCCACGTTCCGCTGCGCCATCTACGAGGACTATCTCAAGCGCTACCTCCTCTAGCGTCCAAGATGAGGAGAAACTGGAGGACAATCCGTGGTCGGCGTGCTTCCCTTGCGTCTTCATGATTGATTGGCAGCAGACTCTTGGGACAACCACACGCGGGCTCCGCCGCAGCGCGGTGCGGGAGATTCTGAAAGCGGCTGTCCAGCCTGAGATGATCTCATTTGCCGGCGGTCTGCCGGCTCCCGAGTGTTTCCCCGAAGAATTGATCCGCACGGCGAGCGCCGGATTGCTTGATGGAGATCAGGCGCGGCGCACGCTGCAGTATGGCGAGTCCGAAGGGGTGGCGGCCCTGCGTGCCCATTTGGGAGAGAGTGTCTCCGTCCCCACGGAGCGTGTCTTGATCACTTCCGGGGCGCAGCAAGGTCTGGATCTGTTAGGGCGCGTCTTGTTAGACCGCGGGGAATCGATTCTGGTGGAGAATCCCACCTACCTGGGTGCTCTGGGCGCTTGGCGCCCGCTCGGAGTGCGCTTCGTCCCGATCCCCATGGATGGGAACGGCCTGTGCACGGACGCCCTTGGGGAGATCCTCACGCGGGAGCGCCCCAAGTTTCTCTACACCATGCCAAACTTTCAGAATCCAGGCGGTTCGGTACTGGCATTGGAGAGGCGCGAAGCATTGGTCACCCTAGCAGAACGTCATGGCTTCCTCATTGTGGAGGATGATCCCTATGGTGATTTGCGATATGATGGCGAGGCCCTTCCGAGCTTACTCAGCCTAGCTCAAGCCCAGGGCATTGGAGATCACGTCGTCCATTTGCGTTCGTTCTCCAAAGTGGTGGCGCCAGGCCTACGCGTGGGGTGGATGACAGGGCCACCTCCCCTTCTCAACGCTGTGCTCACCCTAAAGCAAGCGACGGATTTCCATCCCAGCACCCTTGGGCAGCGCATCATCCTGGAGGTCATTCAGGACCCGCGATATCCCGCGCATCTTCACCATCTTCGTGAGACTTATGGAGCGCGTCGAGACGCGATGGATGCGGCCATGCACGAGGCCTTCCCCGAAGGCACCACCTGGACCCGCCCCCAGGGCGGCATGTTCTTGATGGCACGTTTGCCGAATGGAATGGACGCCACCGCGTGCTTCGAGACCGCGTTACAGGAGAAGGTTGCCTACGTCACCGTGGATCACTTCACGATCGATGACTCTGGCAAAGACACGATCCGTCTCAATTTCACCAATGCCTCCCCTGAGAAGATCCGCGAGGGAATTGCCCGATTGGGGCGCCTCTTCTCAAGTCAGTGACCACGTGCCAGCGCAGCCACACGACGGTAGCGCTCGCGAAACTGTTCCGTGAGGTCACGTGAGTAGAGACTCTGCTCGCGTTTGCTTCGTTTGAGAACATCGGTGACTTCTCCTAGCGCTTTCTCATAACTGACGAGGCTCGTGTCGTCGAATAAGGCAAGAGCTCGGGGGGGATAGTCGTTGGCAATGAGCGCTTCCCAAGCATCCTTGAGCTCTTCGTGTGGCTCCAGGCACATGGATTTGATCAGGTAGCGGATCGCTCCGAACGCGGAGCCGGTCCAGGCACGCTCGTAATAGAAGAGATCCGCCTTCTCGAAGGGGCGCACCTCTGGATCGGCGAAATACTGCAAATACGGATCTTGATAGAGATCACGGCGGACGGGCAGCCGACGCAATGCTTGCTTCACCGGTCCACCCGGCGTGCCCGCTCGGAAGTCCCAGAGTTGTTGACCCTTCTTCGAAAGAATGAACTCCATGAAGGCGCGCGCGAGCGCTTTGTTAGGTGCTCCGCGTAGCATGGCAATGGGATCCACGCTCGTTGAGGACCCGCCAATGGGAGTGGCGAATCGCATGCGCGAGCGCCCTTCCTCATCCTGAAGCAGTTCATTGAACGTCCTCCCATAGTAGTCAATGCACATGCCCGCGGCGGCATTTCCCGCAGCGACATCGGCCGGAATCTTGGCGGAGAAACTGGCAAAGTAACGCGCATTGGCCCCGATCCGCCGGATCAAGCGCATGCCGGCCTCCCAGCCCTCGGCGAGAGCCTCCGCCTCTGTCGTCTCCTGCCGCTCCACGGCCCGTCTCATCTGCTGCTGCAGCATCATTTCAAATGCCTTCGTCACCGTACCACTCACCGTCGGGTCGGCCAGGGCGACTTCCCCAAAGAGCCGCGGATCTGCCAAGAGTTCCCAATCAGGCTCTACTGAGTCGACTCCGAGACGGGCTAACACATCATCATTCACACAGACACCAAAGGTGGAGAGGCAAGCTCCCATCCAGCGATACTCGGGATCATAGAAGGGTTCGCCACCCACTTCCTGAGGAATGATGGCTTCCGTAAACCATTGGGGATGTTTCGCCGCAATGCCAGAGTCGACCAGATAACCCTTGGCACTATTCACCACAAAGGGATAGGCACCGCCACCAAAGAAGAGATCAATCCCGATCCCGACATCAGAATCAAGAAAGGCTCGGCGCGCCGCCTGACCTGGGGTATCCACGGTGCCGTCTTCAGTGAGTTCCAGCCGTCGATTGTTGAAATTGGCCTCCACTTCAGGGGTCCACCTTCTTCCCAACCGTTGCTTCCAATGATGCTCAAAAGCGAAGGTGAATTCGGTGTTGAGGATCCTTTCAATTTCACTACTCCCCGGCACGCGCCACTCGATGAAGACATCGCGGCCCTGTGTCTCACGCACGTGCTGCCGAAATGCTGCCCCCAATTCGCGACGAATGCTCTCGCTGTGGGGCGTAATGATATTAAGAATCTGTGAGGGCGACTCTGCCAGCCGTGGGTCGTGTTCGTAGGTGGGCTTGAGCGCAAAGGGCACGCTGATCACCGCCACCAGGAGTCCGAGAATGACAAAGAGACGCATCATAACGTTTGCACCATCTCCGGACCCGCTTCGAGGATAATGACGTCCTCAGGATCGGCGCGAGCGTGCAGCCAGGCCTGACTCGCTTCACGCACCTTGGCGGGATTCAGTTCTGACACGCGCACAGACGAGCCATCACTCGCCTTCACTTCATACTGGGCCATTTCTCCCAGGTAAGTGCTAGAGGCAATGTAGCCATCAATGGTGTTGGCACCCTCGCCGGCAGGCAAGTCGCCGAGCACCAGACCTTCCGGACGGATGGCGACGATCGCCAAGTCACCTTTCTTAGGCAAGTAGTTTGGATCGGCGACGCAGCCTTCGAATGGCCCTAAATCAGTGTCCACATGGGCCACGCGACCATGCACAGCCCTCACTAACCCACCAATGAAATTGCACTCGCCGATGAATGACGCCACGGTGGTCGAGTGCGGCAAGCGATAGACTTCCTGGGGCGTGCCCACTTGGGCCAGACGCCCATTCTCAAGGACGGCAAGACGATCCGCCACGGATAGCGCCTCTTTCTGATCATGGGTGACATAGACCGCGGTGAGACCGTGCTCCTGACATAGCCGCCGAATCTCTCCCCGCATCTCCAAGCGCAACTTGGCATCGAGATTGGACAAGGGTTCATCCAGAAAGAGACATTTCGGGCGCACCGCCAGCGCGCGCGCCAAGGCTACCCGTTGCTGCTGTCCGCCGGACAGCGCGTTGATCGCCCGTTCTCCCAAACCCTCCAGGTGCACCAATGCGAGCATTTCCGTCACACGCGCATCGATTTCAGCTCGCGGCAGGCGCATTTGCTCCAGACCGAAGGCCACATTCTTGGCTACGGAAAGGTGGGGCCACAGCGCGTAGCTTTGAAACATCATCGCCGTGCCACGCTTGTGGGGAGGCACGTTGGTCACGTCCACCCCATCGAACCACACCCGGCCCGCATCGGGCTGGATGAAACCGGCCAGGGTTCGAATGAGGGTCGTTTTCCCACATCCACTCGGCCCCAAGAGAAAGAAGATCTCTCCCGCCTCGATCTCCAAGCTGACGTCATCCAGCGCCTGGGTGGAACCAAACGCCTTGCTCACGTGATCGACTGTGATGGGAACCATACGCTGGTGCCTTGGTACCCGCAGCCGCAAGGAATGCAAGCAAGCCCTAAAGACTTCTAGCGCTTTGGCTGAGACGGCTCAATGAGCCTCGGATCGCAACTTCTCTACGAATCGACTGTTCTCGATCAGCACCTTCTGCCATGAAGGACGCTCTCGATCCCGCCCGAGTAATGACCAACACTTCCAACTAACTGATACGTATGCTAGGATCTCATCGATGTGCTCACCTGACCGTCCACGCGCGGCGTTGGCTCGCTTACCTTCCCCTCTTCGCCACTCTCGGCGCAGTCACCCCGCTCCAGGCCGAGCTGGTTGGCTACTGGCCTTTGGACGAAACGGAGGGAGAAACTGCCGTGGACGTGATCAATGGAAACGACGGCTTTTGGCAGAACCCTGAAGGCAGCCTGGAGTGGGTGCCGGGACGCGTCGGCGGCGGCGCCAAGCTTACCGATGCCGCAGGCGCCAACAATTACTTCGGGATCGCCACCATTGAGCAGTTGCTCGGTGCTGAGGGAATCACCATCGCCGCCTGGGTCAATCTCGAGTCCCAGAGCTCGTCAGGCTACAACGGCATCTTCATGACCCGCGACTTCAATGGCGGGAACGCGAGCTGGGGCGTGGCTGTGGAAGGCGATCATCTGGACACGCGAGTCAATGGGCCTGGCATCGATTCCGCGGCAGGCACGCTCACCGTCGAGCAGGGCTGGATCCATGTAGCCCTCGTGTGGGACGGCGCTGCCGGAACGCATGTGCAGTATGTGAACGGGGTCGAATCCGCCCGTGCAGAGGACGCCTTCATTGGAACCATCGCTTCGACCAGCGGTCCTTGGTACATCGGCTACGACAATTGCTGTGGGGACAACCGTGACCTGGATGGAACCCTTGATGACGTGGCGATCTGGAACGAAGCACTCGATGATGCCGCCATCGCGCAACTCGCCTCTGGGATCAGCCCGAATGCGGCTCCACCTGCTGAACTCGTCGGCTATTGGCCTCTGGATGCGTTGGAAGGTGAGACCGCAGGAGACCTTATCAATGGAAACGACGGCGTGTGGCAAAGCCCTGAGTTCGGACTCGAATGGGTGGAAGGACGTGTGGATGGCGCCGCTAAACTCACCGACTCCGGCGGGACCTATTTCCTCATCGACTCGATCCCCCAATTGATCGGCGCAAGTGGGCTCACCATCGCGGCATGGGTTGATCCGGACTCGCAAACCTCATCCAACTACAACGGCATCTTCATGACCCGCGACTTCAACGGCGGCAATACCAGTTGGGGCGTGGCCATAGAAGCAAATCACCTAGACACGCGGGTGGAAGGGCCTGGCATTGATTCCCCTGCCGATCTCCTCACGCCAGACGCAGGATGGATACATGTGGCCCTCGTGTGGGATGGCAATGCTGGCACCCACATCCAATACGTCAATGGGCAAGAAACGGCCCGTGCCGAAGGGGCGTTCACCGGAAGCATCGTGGATACCACCGGCCCTTGGCACATCGGCTATGACAACTGCTGTGGCGACACACGGGGCTTCGATGGCCTCATTGATGAAGTCGCCATCTGGAATGGGCCGCTCCCCCCGGAAACGATCCGCCAACTCGCGGCGGCCTTCAGCCCGGACAGCTTGGGCGATGACCTCGATGGCGATGGTCTGCCGAACAAATACGAAGAAGGCTTCGCATTTCTCAATCCAGAAGATCCCTCCGACGCCGCCGCTGACGAGGATGAAGACGGTCTCAGCAACCTTGTCGAGTTCCAGAATGCAAGTGATCCCTCCAAGGCAGATTCGGACGATGATGGCCTCTCTGATGGCGACGAAGTGCTAGTCCACCAATCGAATCCCATCCAGGCGGATACCGATGGCGATGGCTTGTTAGATGGCGATGAGGTGAACGTTCACATGACCAATCCCATCCTCGCCGATACGGACGAAGATGCGATCCAGGATGGACGGGAGATTGCCATGGGCACAGATCCTAACGATCCCACCAGCCCCGCGCCTCCAGAGGCAGGATTGATTGGCGCGTGGACCTTCGACGATGGCGCGGGCCCCGTTGCCAAAGACAGCATTTCCGCGAATGACGGCGTGTGGCAGAATGAAGACGAAGCCGATCTCGAATGGGTCGATGGCATCATAGGTGGGGCCGCGCAGCTCACGGACAGCGGCGCGAGTAGCTTCTTTGAAATCGAGACCATCAGTCAGCTGATCAATTTCGAAGGGCTCACCATCTCCGTTTGGATCCGGCCTGAAGAGCAGTCCTCTTCTGGCTACAACGGTCTCCTCATGACGCGCTCGTTCAACAATGGCAACACCAGTTGGGGCGTCGCCTACGAAGGCGATCATTTGGACACCCGAGTTCAAGGCCCTGGCATTGATTCAAGTGAAGGCTCCTTGCCCGTCACTGGAGAATGGTACCACGTCGCCATGGTCTGGGACGGCGTGGAAGGGACACACACCCAATACATCAATGGTGAGGAATCGGCCTCCGGTGGCGGCTACCAGGGCAAGATTGTGGGCACGAGCGGCCCGTGGTTTCTTGGCTATGATCCATGCTGCGGCAATTCCCGTGATTTCGATGGTGCCATGGACGACGCCGCCATGTGGAACATCCCGCTCGACGCGGAAGCCATTCGTGAGATCTACGAGAACGGTCTGGCGGGGATCAGCGTGGTCGAGACTTCAAGTCTAACTATCACTCAAATCGACGCCCCCGCCGCCGATGACACTGTCGCGATCCAATGGACGTCCGCCCCAGGACGTTTCTACAATATCCAGCGGTCCACCAATCTCGTGGCTTGGGAGAACATCCTCACCAAAGTACCCGCCGCAGCGGCACCCGCCGAGGTCACGATGGCTTCGCCCGCAGCTGACCTCGCCACCGCCTTCTATCGGGTCACGCAGACAGATCCTCCCGCTTTGCTCGAAACGAGCTTCGAGGATGGTGCTGCCGATTGGACAGTCGCTCTCTTCAATGGGTTCGATGCCACGGACACGACTTGGGAAGTGGGCACGCCAACGAGCGGGCCAGGGAGCGCGCGCACAGGCGATGCCGCCTTCGGCATCGGTCTCGATGGCCCCTATGCGGAAGGCACCGGCGTGATCCTGCGCTCGCCCGTCATCGATCCTAGCGGAGTGAGCAATCTAGCCCTCACATTCTGGCACTACCTCGACATCGTCGATGGTGAAGGCGGACAGGTGAGTTTGTTAGAAGAAGACGGCACCCTGATTCAGAGCCTCGAACCGCTCTTTGCGGAGACCACGTTGAACACGACGGAATGGACGGAGATCAGCATGCGGCTTCCCAATCTGGAACGGCCATTCCGGATCGAGTTCCAATTCCTCAGTGGCGCGGATGCCGATCCCAATGGAGCTGGATGGTATATCGACGACGTTCGCGTTGGACGCTAGGCCTACCTAGCATTGCCTAAGACGCGGCCGTAGGGCGGCCTTGTGCCCGGAAAAACCTTGCAAGCATGGAGGGGCGACTTACGCTCGCCCCTCCATGAATACCGCCAAACGCGTCTCGATCTACGACACGACCTTGCGTGATGGCACGCAGGGTGAAGGAGTTTCATTCAGTTCCCTGGACAAGATTCGCATTGCCCAGAAACTGGACGAATTCGGCGTGAACTACATTGAGGGCGGTTGGCCAGGGTCCAATCCCAAGGACGTGGAATTCTTCGATCTCGCGGCCAAGGAGACCTGGAACCATGCCAAGATTGCCGCGTTCGGCAGCACCCGCCGCGCGGACCGCAAGGTGGAAGAGGATGCCCAAGTGCAATTGCTCCTCGATGCCAACACTCCAGTCGTCACCATCTTTGGGAAAAGTTGGAAACTGCACGTGACCGAAGTCCTGCGCACCACGCCTGAGGAGAATCAAGCCATGATCCGTGACACCGTGGCGCATTTGAAGAAGCACGGACGCGAAGTGGTCTATGATGCCGAGCACTTCTTTGATGGGTACAAAGATGATCCCGCCCACGCCCTCGCCACCCTGAAGGCCGCCGAAGAAGGTGGGGCCGATATCGCTGTCCTCTGTGACACCAACGGCGGCACCATGCCTCACGAAGTTGCTGAAATCACCCGTGCCGTCGGCGAGGCGCTCTCCATCCCGGTGGGCATCCACACCCACGATGACGCCGGGCTCGGAGTCGCCAATGCCCTGGCCTCCATCCAGGCTGGCAGTGTGCACGTGCAAGGGACCATCAATGGCTATGGAGAACGGACGGGCAACTGCAACTTGACCACCGTCATCCCCAACCTTCAACTGAAGCTCGACACACCCGTCGTCCCGGACCTCACTCTGCTCAAATCGCTTTCGAGCTTTGTCGATGACCTCGCCAACTGCGCACACAACACGCGTGCGCCCTACGTGGGTGACACCTGTTTCTCACACAAGGGCGGCATGCATGTGAACGCCGTGCAGAAATTGGCGCGCACTTACGAACACATTGAACCGGGCGAGGTGGGAAATGTACAACACATTCTCATTTCCGAACTCTCTGGTCGGAGCAATGTCCTCATGAAGGCGGAAGAATTAGGTCTTCAGTTAGACAAAGGCTCGCCCGAAGTGATCGAGATTCTTGAACACCTCAAACGGTTGGAGAAAGAAGGCTACGAGTTCGAGGCTGCCGAGGCTTCTTTCGAACTCCTCATCCGCAGAGTGCTCAACCATCACCGCCAATTCTTTGAGCTGCTAGAGTATCACAGTACTTTCCGCCATCACGGAACGGATCTCTACACCACCTGTGAGGCGACGGTGAAGGTCCGAGTGGGTGATCAGCGAGAGTACACCGTAGCGGAGGGCAATGGACCCGTCGCCGCCCTCGACCGTGCCCTGCGCAAAGCACTCGTCCCCTTCTACCCCGAGCTCCAGCGGGTTCAACTCCAAGACTACAAGGTGCGCATCATTGATAGTCACACCGGCACCGCCGCACGCACGCGGGTCCTCATCGTGTCCAAAGACGAGCACGAAAGCTGGGACACCGTCGGCGTTTCCGAGAATATCATCGAGGCTAGTTGGATCGCCCTCGTCGATAGCTACGACTACTACCTCACCAAGCACACCGCCCACGAAGGCGTCCCCGCCCAACGCGAGCCGATCTTGGTCTAGTAGCGAAGATTTCGCCAATTTCGTTGTCCGCTTTCGGTTCTCAGATCCCATGATCTGGGGACATGAACGATTGGCAACACCTTCAACACTACGTCGAGAATGGCGATGAGGCCGCCTTCGCCTCCATCGTTCAGCAACACGCCAACCTCGTCTTCAGCGCCGCGTTTCGCCAACTGGGCGAGCGCTCGGCCGCTGAGGAAATCACGCAGGCGACCTTTCTGCTCCTCGTCACCAAGGCCTCAAAACTGAAGCCCACGGGAACCCTTGGCGCCTGGCTCTTCCGAGCCGCTCACCTTAAAGCGAAAGAATATCGCACCCAAGAACGGGCCCGCCAACGGCGCGAATGCATTGCCATGATGCTAGACTAAGACCACCATCGGACGCCTCAAGAATCGCTGGATCCCTTTGTGGGTGACGCTTTGGCGACACTCCCTCCGCTTGAGCGCAGCGCTGTCCTTCTTCGTTTCTTTGAGAAACGGACCTTCCGCGACATTGGAAACACCTTGGGGCTGACAGAGGAGGCCGCGCGGAAACGCGTCGCCCGCGCCTTGCAACGTCTTCGCAAATGGATGGAAGCGCGGGACATCCACTGCAGTGATCACGTGATACGCACTTCTCTTAGTGGCTTTGTCATGATTACCCTCCCAGAAGCACATGCAACCGCCCTCGCTCAAATGTCCCTCGAACAAGGAACCAGTGTCGGGAACACGACCGCTCTCCCTTCGCTTCTCCTACCTAGCGTTGCGGTCCTGCTCGTCAGTGCCTCGTTGCCACTTGCGTTCCCACCAACTGCTCATGACCCTATCACCCATCTAGAAACGGCCCAGCCCCTCACCGAAGCAGAGCCAGCACCGCCGCCTGCCCTCAGTGGACTCGCACTGGCCTGGCACAACCTCAAAGACACTCACGGGCCACCTGTTGCTTCGTTCCCTACCCTCTACCACGCCATCCAAGCCCTCGATGACGGCTTCCGACGTGAAGCCTTCTTCCCTATGCTCATTGCCGAATGGAGCCGCGCCGATCTCTCAGGCACACTCGATTTCTTCCTTGTAGAATCGCCATTCGAAACCTTCATGCGCGCCTGGAAACAGTGTCTCCGAACAGATCCCGAAGCCTGTGTCGCCCTCGTGCTTCAGAATCCCGAGCGCTTTCGCAACCGCTTAGAATCCATTCTCCACACGCTGATTCCTGTGGCACCTGACACTCTCGCCAGCCTTGCTCCCAGATTGGGAACAACAGGAGTCGGCGGCGTGGGTGATTCTCCCATTTCCCACCTATTCTCTCGCTTTGCCAGAGAAGATCTCCAACACGCGCTCGCCATGGCAGATACATTCGATGGTATTGTCAGAAAAAAAGCCTTGATCGGGATTGCCCAAGAACGAGGGCAATGCGAGGGCCAGAGCGCTTGGGAATGGGGAAACTCCCTGGAACCGCTCGCTTTTCGGAATCGCGTTTTAGCAAAAGTCCTAGAGGGCTGGGCCATCTCAGATCCCGAGGCGGCACTGGCGCACGCACACGACATTCCGCCAGGGGACGGCTTCCGCACCGTCCCCCAACGCGTCATGATCACAGCCTCCTCCCACCATCTTGATCGCGTGTTAGACTGGCTGGAAACGCAACCACCATCCGCCGTTGATGGCGTTGCCCTTGCTGCTCATCTTCTAGAGTCGCCCCAGATCACCATTGCCCGCCTGCAAGGGCATCCTCATCAAGAAGTTCTCGCGAACGATATCGGTGCCACCCTGCTGAATCTCGGATCGACCAACGCGCGACAACTCTTAGATTGGATCGAGACACAACCTGATTCCACCTTTCTCCGCAAAGTCCGGATTCCCACTCTCCAAGGTCTCGGCATTCACGCGCCCGCCGAAATGCTTGAGCGGGCGCTCACTCTATCAAAACACCATCCGATTACCACCTCGGAAGTGGACCGTTACACGGCGACACTCGTATCCAGTGATCCGGGGCATTGGCGCTTCTATTTGGAAAACTCGCCCAAGCCGTTTCAAGAAAGCCTCATGCGCACGGCGGCGGCTCGATTGGAACGCATTCGCATCTCGTGGATAGCGTTAGAAGAATGCCTCTCCTTTGCCGCCCCCGACGACCGGCCTGCGGTGATGGCCTCCATCGCCTCAGCGCGAGCCCGTGCCCAACCCGTCTCCGCGATGGCGTGGGCATCCACACTTCCATATGAGTATCAGCAAGAGGCACTGACGAGCATAGCCGAGTCATGGGCTCAGAATGATCCAGAGTCATGCCAACATTGGCTCGATACCCAATCACCTGCTGACCAGGTCATCCAGGCCCTCACAAAAGCACTCACGAAATGATTCGTCGCTGCATTATCCTCACCATCGTGGCCCTGTTAGGCTACGGCACGAGCCGAGCCTTTATCCACTTGAGAAGTGACCCTACAAGATCACCACTCCAGCCTCTCACAGCAAGCGAGCACTCGGTGCTACCCGCTCAAAGGTCGCCCACGCCCCTCTTCTCTCACCACTCTGAGATCGCTTCCCTCCATGCGCTCCTCGAACTAGCAGCCCACGTAGAACAGGCCCCCGTCTACCGCTACCCTAGGCTGCTCAAGAATCTGCCTGCCAGCCTACGGCCCGCTCTCATCGAGCTGTGGAGCCGACGCGACCCGGAGGGCTTCGCACGCTTTCTCAGCATGGATAACGTTGATGTAGAATCTGGTGAACGCTTGTTTGCGAATTGGATGAGACGCGCTCCCCATCGTGCCTTGCAGTATTTGGAAGAGAACCAAGAACAGCTTCACCATTGGAATCCCGTCGCCGTACGAGCGGCCTTAGCCTTGGACCCAAGCCTAGGATTTCAAGCCATGCGTCGACTCCAAATCGCCAACCCAGGCGGTCCCTCTGATATGTTCGCGCCCTGGGCCAAACGCGATCCCGAGGCGGCTCTTCGTGCCCTCGATGGCCTATCGAGTAACCGCAAAGTGGAAGCGGCCCTAACAGAAATTGGCAAAGCTTGGGGAAAACAAGATCCTCGCGAAGCACTCAACCACACCGCTCACCTCCCAATAGCCCAAGCAAGCCACATGCAAGAAGCCGTCATGCACGTTTGGGCGCAGCAGGATCTCACGGCCGCCACGGGTCGATGGATGAGAGAAGCAGATCCTTTCACCAAGGCGAACTTGCGAAATGGCATCATCAGCGGCCTTCTCGCGATGGATCCCGAGGCTGCTGAACAGTGGAAAGAGGCCAATGCCCATACGCTTCGCTCGACCCCTTGAGATAAGATGGATGGCCCTCACCTTGGAAATACGGTTGGCTGCTCCTCGAGGATGACTTGATTGCGCTCGGCTTGGAAATGCTGTTGGCTACTGGTATCACCAACCCACGTCGCTGCTCATGCCTTTCATTGCTTTCTTCGCCGGTCTTGCCGTTTATCTGTTCTTTCGCATTCTTGTGGGAGGATTCTACACCATTCGCCCGGATGAACGGGCGGTCGTGACAACGTTCGGAAAGGCGAATCGCTTGCCCGGCGATCCCGTAGCGGCCGATGAGAGCCTCTCCGACGACGAGCGGGAACGCTATCATTATCCCAGCGTCGAGGTGGTTCAACCTGGAGGGCCGTATTTCAAGTGGCCTTGGCAGAAAGTCCACAAAGTGAGTGTGGCCACCCAAGCCGTGCCGCTCACTTGGGATCCTACCAAAGATCAAGACACCATCGAAGCGGTGACGAAGGACAACCTGACCACGGGTGTGAATGGCCAAATTCGCTATCGTGTGAGTGAGAATAATCTCTACGCTTACCTCTTCGGTGTGCAGAGCCCGCTCGAACACGTCATGGGCTATTTCGTATCGGTTCTGAGAGAACGCATTGCCAATTTCGTGGATCCCAAAGGCCAGAGCCTGCTCACGGATACCGATGTAGGGGAAGGCGATGACGAGGCGGCTTCCAGCGCGGTAGACCTCTCTGAAGGGGTGTCGATCAACGATTTGCGGAAGAATCTCCCTCTCTTGAACGAGTACATGGAACAACAATGCCGCTCGACATCGGGGCGCTATGGGATCGATCTCGACGCAGCGCTGATCACGGAAATCGATCCTCCTGCAGAAGTGGATCGCGCCTTGTCGGCGATCAATAGCACGCGGAACCAAGTGGCCGCTGACATCAGCACCGCTCGCGCCGATGCGGAGCAACAGATCACCATGAGCAAACGTGCCGTCGACATTGCGTCGAATAACGCTCTAGCAGAAGTGGCCCCGTTGCGCGTGCTCGCGGAGACCCTTACTCACATCAAGAAAGAAGGGGGCTCGAAGGCCTTGGAGGCCTACATACGCAATCTACGGGTGCCGCTTTTGAAACGGGCAGCTCGTGTGGTGCAGACAACCAGCAAGAAAGCCTAACAGGTCACGATCATGCAGACACTCTCCTTTCTCACGGCTGCCGCCGATCCCGCCAACGTCTTTGGAGCGGCCATCGCCGCGTTTCTCGGGCTCACGTGCATTCCCATCGTGCTCGGGTTAGGGCGCGCTTTCGGCATTTATACCATTGTCTCCGAATGCGAAACGCAGGTCTATACGCTCTTCGGCAAGGTGTTAGGCACCATTGATGAAGCGGGCTTAAACTCGGCCGTGAAGCAATTTGGTCCCAAAGCATTGCTCATTCCCTTCTTCGGCAAGCGATATCATGTCAGCACGGCCCTGCGGCAGCATTATCTTCGTAGTCAGATGGTGAATTCAGAAGAGGGCACCCCCATGGGAGTGGGTATTTGGTATGAAATGCAGGTGAATGAGCCAGTCGATTACTTATTTGTGAATAGCAATCCCGATGGTTCTCTTCAGGCGAACGTTGCCAGCTCAACCATTTCCACCTTGAGCAATCTTGAGATGGAAAAGATGTTAGAAGATCGCCACAGCCTCAGTCGCACCGTGCGCCGGACCGTTTCCCCCTTGTCGGAAAAGTGGGGCTATCGGTTAGGGTCCGTGTATATCCGCAAGGTCGCATTCACCGATGCGCAGATGGTTCACAATATCACGGAGAAGGTGGTGAAACGCCTCGTGCAAGTGACGAGTGCCATGAAGCAAGATGGTGAGAATCGAGTGGGCCTGATTCAAAGTGAGACGGCCAATAAGGTGTCTCAAAAGATGGCGGAGGCAGCTTCCAAGCGCCCGGAAGTGGTGGGCGATACGTTGAACGAAATCGCCAAGGCCGATGCCGAGATTCTCGATGCCGTCATCGAGGTGATGGAAACCGAGAACCTCCTGGAATCGGATGCGGAACTGGATGTGCTGCCGGAAGGCACCCAGATCTTGGTTCAATTAGGCGAGCGTCAACGCCCTCCTAGTCTTGGACCACGGTCGAAAGCCACTTCTTGAGCGCCACCAAGCGCTTTGTGGAAATCCGATCTTTCTGGAAGTGGATCAGGGAAATTACCCGATCCATGCCACGGTTAAGGGCCACCATGGGATCGATTTGGATAAAAACGTCACTCGCTGACCAGATTGTCACGCTGTGATGAAGGAATTGCCTTGAAAGAAGCCCAACAAGCTTGATAATTATGATTTTTATATTTAATTGAGAGCGCACATCCCATGGCTCTACTTGTTGCTCCAGGAGGTTTCTCCACTGAACTTCGCCCGGGCAAGGTCACCCTTGGTCACGGGGCTGATGTCGACATCAGTCTCCCGCCGAACCTTGAGGTTGCTCCTGTCCATGCCGAGCTGAGACCTTTGCTGGGAGGCTATGTCCTCAAGGATTTGAGTGATGGAGGCGTCGTCACGCAGGTGAATGGGCAGGAGGTTCCCAGTCTTCGCAATCTCTCCTGTGGAGACGTGATCCGTCTTGGCAAATGTGAGATCACGTTTCTCTTAGATGCCGAGAAGATCGCTGCGCAGAAGGCGTCCCTAGCGGAAGCTAGCAACGAAGCGCTGCCAGCGCCAACACCGTCGACCGCTCTCCCCCAAGCGTCCGCGGCCACGCCCGCACTCACATCATCGGCGCCTCCCCTTCCCAATCCAGAGCCGGAGCCGGATCCAAAGCCCCCAACCATCCCCCCCCAGCCACCCGTTGCCGAGGTGGAACCCGCCCCTTCTGCTGCGGTTCCCGCTATCCCGCCCGCTCCGGCCAATCTCCCTCCGCTGCCACCGACGCAAGCGCTTTCCGCAGACGAGACGGTCACCGCGCCTCCCCCCCTCCCTGAACAGGCGATCCATGAGGATCAGGCCTTCGAACTTCCTCCCCTTCCAGCGAATCTGGTGTCTGCCCAGCCAGGGCCGGGGCATGAAGACGGTGAGGAAACTAGCAACGAGCCCCCAAGCGCGGACGGCCCTCCCGTGGAGAGTGCCCTCCCACCGCTGGAGACGACCCTTCCAGTGATGCCTAGTCCAGAGGCAGAGCTGCCTGCCGAGACAAACACTCCCATTCTCCCCGTTCAGGAAGCACCTCAGCAAAGCCCCTCGGATGTCCCTCCCGAATGGCCCTCCGGACGCGCGCCTGTGGATACGCCTGAACCCATCAGGCTCGCCCCGATCGAGCAGAAATCCTCTGCGGCGCGCAGACCCAAGTTAAGCGACTACCTATTGCCTGGCCTGGTCACATTGATCGCCATCGCTGGCGGCGTGGGCTACTTACTCTATCACAACAGCAAACTAGCACAACCGTCAGAGTCACCCACGACCCCGTTCCGCCTCAGGGATCCCTCTAATTTGCAGTCCGCCACCGAGAGTGCCCAGGCGGCCCCAGCCGAACCGTCGGATCCCTTCACACTCGCATTGGAACGGCTGAGCAAGGAGAGCCGTCAACCGGTGGAGAATGAATTTCCCGGACAGAACTTTGCCTTCGCGCCTCCCGGCAAAGAGTGGACGCTCCAACCTGCGCTCCTCCTTCCAGGGGCTCAGTTAGAGTACACCTACGACGAGGGACGCCTACGGCTCATCATCTCGGGAGAAACGTTAGGCGAAGAGACGCCCAACGACAACGCGCAACTGACCATGATCAAGCGTCGGATGATGGCGATGACACCTCATTTCCAACCGGTCAATCGCACACAAACGATGTATCAGGGGCTGAACTTCCAACAGCTCACGGCTCAGGCCCGCATTCGCGATGAATTGCGGTATCTGGTAAATCACTATCTTTATCACAACGGTTTCTTCTATCAGGTGCTCATGATAGGCCCCTCGCATGAACAGCCGTTGGTGCAGGAAATGGCGGAAGCGGTGATGCCGCACTTTCAACTTCTCGATCGCGAAGCCACGACGATTGTTCCCCAGAAAGCATTGGAGGTGGATCAGATCGCTGATGCCTACTACGGCTACCGCATCGACCTCTTGCCGCAATTCTGGAAGCCTTGGGAAAAGCGTGAGGTCGCCATGCCGGGCATGCACCTCGCCGTCATGTCCACGCAGCAGTCCGTCTTCGGCATCCTTCCCATGCGTTTCGAGGGTCCGGCGCCGAAAGTGGATGCGCTCGCTCAAGCGTTTCTGGCGACGTTAGGGCAAGGATTCCGGCAAAAGACACAGCAGATCGAGCCCGTATCGCTCGCCGAGGGCCAGGGAATCGCCATCACCTTCAATGGACTGATTGAGAACAAGGCCGCAACGCACCACTACCGCGTGATTCGAAATGGAAATGCAGCCTATTTGTTAGGCGGGTGGACGCAGAATCGCGGGATAAATCGGATGCGCGAGATTCATCGCGCCATCTCAAAAGTGACCTTCACGGCCCCCAACACCACGCGGCAGCCACCTCTCACCTTTGGCCAACGGCGCGCCGAGAGCATTGTGCTTCATCAGCTAGGCCTTCAGAAAGTCTTGGCGGGCGATCTCGATGGTGCGCTCACCTATTTCCAGCACGTTTCTCAACGCCATCCGAGTCATTCGGAAATCTATGCCACCTTGGCTGAGACGTTCATCCGGTTGGGACGCGTTTCCGATGGGATCCGTTTCCTCTCAGAACGCTCATCTCAGAACCCTTCACAGGCGGTTCGCGCAGCCCTGGCATTGCTCCAACTCCACTCAGGAGCGACCGAAGAGGCGGCCTCCCTCATGGCAGACCTCGTGGCCGAAGACTACTATGACATTGCCGCCTTGGTCGCGTATGTCAGGGCGCTGACCGGCCAAGGCCACAGCGGCGAAGCGATGGCCTTCGTGCAGACCTTTGCAGAGAAAGAGGGGCAAGCGATCGAGGCCCTGCTCACGGCCGCCATCCTGACGGAGAAAGAAGAGCACGCTGCCGGTCTGGCGCTGTTGGAATCGCTCCGTCTTCACTGGGCAGGCGAACTCGCTGTGGCGAGCCTTCTCGTGGAAGGCTACGCGCACACACAGCCCGCCCGTGCCCATTATTTGGTGAAAGAGGCTCAGGAAGATGGTTTCGCGAGTCTTGAGGCCTTCCTGAAGGGCGTCCTGGCCGAATCTTCAGGCGATTCCGAAGCCGCCCTGGCCGCCTATCAGCAGGCCGTGGCCATCGAACCACTCAAGCGCCGCTACCATCCCCATGCCGTCCGGGCAGCGGCTTGGCGCCAGCAAACGCTCGCTCCTCCTGCACCCGATTCGCCACAACTCGCCATCGATGGAGAACTGGAGTAGAGAGGGTTTGGAGAGGTCCTTCTTGACGCGCGGTCCGCGCACGCTATGAGGCGGGAGGATTCTTTCTGTCTCCAGAATTTTAAGAAATTTTTATCATGTTCCAGTGGCTTACCAAGAAGGTGATCGGTTCGAAGAATCAACGCGTGGTCAAGAAGATGTGGCCCACCGTTCAGAAGATCAATGAGCTGGAACAGCAGTGGCAGGGCAAATCGGACGAAGCGCTTAAGGAGCAGACACTTGCATGGAAGGAGAAGTTCTCGGCTATCGAGGATTACGAAGCGTTGCAAGCGGCCCTCGATGAGGTGATGCCGGAGGCCTTCGCCCTTGTGAAGAATGCAGCGCGGCGCTTGAAAGGGTCTGACTTCATCGTGTGCGACCAGCCGATGCATTGGGACATGGTCCATTTCGATGTCCAACTCATTGGCGGCATGGGTCTCCATCAGGGTCGCATCGCTGAGATGGCCACCGGGGAAGGCAAGACGCTCGTCGCCACGCTTCCCGTCTATTTGAACGCCCTCTCTGGTCGAGGGGTTCATGTGGTGACGGTGAACGATTATCTCGCGAAACGGGACTCCGAGTGGATGGGCCACCTTTACCAGTTCCTTGGCCTCACCGTCGGCTGCATTCAGAACAGCCAACATCCCCAGCAACGTCGCAACATGTATGCGGCGGACATCACCTACGGCACGAATGCGGAATTCGGCTTCGACTATCTCCGGGACAACGGGATGGCTCGGGCGCGCGAGGAACAGGTCCAGCGCGGACACTACTTTGCCATCGTGGATGAGGTCGACTCCGTGCTCATTGATGAGGCGCGAACCCCGCTGATCATCAGTGGCCCGGTCACCGTCTCCACCCACCAATTTGATCGTTTCAAGCCATTGGTAGATCAGTTAGTGCGGAAACAGGCCGTGATGTGCAACGAACTCATTGCCGAGGCGAAAGCACTCGTGGAGAAAGGTGAGATCGAGGAAGCCGGTCATTGCCTCTTCAAGGTGAAGCTAAGCCAACCCCGCAATCGTGGGCTCATGCGGTTGATGGAGGATCCGGAAGTCCGTCGCAATCTGGAGAAGACGGAACTGAGTTACTACCAAGACACGCAGAAGACGGCTCTCTTCAAACTGAAGGAAGAACTCTACTACAGCATCGATGAGAAAACGCACGATGCCGATCTGTCAGACAAAGGCCGTCAGTTTCTCAATCCAGATGACCCCGACGCCTTCGTCCTGCCTGATATCGCGGGTGCTTTTAGTGAAATTGATGGAGACGAAAGTCTCAGCAAGGAAGAGGCTGCCAAGAAGAAGGAAGAGGTTCAACGTAGTCTCGATCACCAGAGCGAGCGCATCCATAACATTGCGCAACTCCTCAAGGCTTACTGTCTCTACGAAAAGGACCGTGAGTACGTCGTCGAGGATAACAAAGTGGTTATCGTGGATGAGCACACGGGACGCAAGATGCCCGGTCGCCGTTGGAGCGATGGGCTTCACCAAGCCGTTGAGGCCAAGGAAGGCGTGAAGATTGATCGGGAAACACAGACCCTCGCGACGATCACCATTCAGAACTATTTCCGCCTCTACGACAAGCTTTCGGGGATGACGGGAACAGCGGAAACCGAGGCCTCCGAGTTTCACGACATCTATGGTTTGGAACTGTTAGTGGTTCCTACGAATCGCCCTGTGCAGCGGATCGATGAGAATGACCACATCTACAAGACCGAGCGTGAGAAGTTGAATGCGGTCATTTCTCGAATCAAAGAGGTGCATGCCACGGGCCAACCCATCCTGGTGGGAACCGCTAGCGTGGACAACTCGGAGAAAGTAGCCCGACTACTCCAACGCGCCAAGATCCCTCACAATGTGCTTAATGCCAAACACCACCGAGCGGAGGCTGAGATCGTCACCCGCGCGGGCCAGAAAGGGGCCGTCACCGTCTCCACGAACATGGCCGGACGTGGAACGGACATCAAATTGGGCGAGGGAGTGCCCGAGCTAGGAGGCCTGCTAGTCCTAGCAACGGAACGCCATGAATCCCGCCGGATCGACCGCCAGTTGCGCGGACGTTGCGCTCGCCAGGGTGATCCCGGCCAGTCCATCTTCTTCATCAGTTTTGAGGACAATCTCATGCGCAACTTTGGTGCTTCTGAGAGGATGACCAAGATGATGGAACGCTTTGGCCTGGAGGAAGGGCAAGAACTTTCCCACCCATGGCTGAACAAGAGTGTGGAGACGGCGCAGAAGCGCGTTGAAGCGCGCAACTATCAGATTCGCAAACACATCCTGGAATATGACAATGTCATGAACCAGCAGCGGGATGTCGTCTACGGTTTCCGCAATGAGATCCTAGAAAGTGATGATCCCCATAGCCTGATACTCGAACTTGTCGACGAGGCCTTGCCTGCCAAGACAGAAGAGTTCTTTGGCATCGTCGATGAGGATAATGGTGATGAACGCACGGATATCGGTGCCTTGATGCACTGGCTCAACTCCACTTTCCCTCTCGGTATCCGCGAAGAGTCGGAGTTTGAAAGCAAGAGCAAAGATGAAGTTGATGCCTTTCTCATTGAGAAAGTGAAAGAGGCCTACTCTCTCAAGTGCGACCATGAAGACCCTGAAGGGCGCGCCATGCTCGAGCGTCACATCATGCTCAACGCCGTCGATCGCCTCTGGCAAGAACACCTTTATGCCATGGATTCTCTTCGGGATTCCGTCAGGCTCCGTTCCTATGGTCAGAAAGATCCGCTCATCGAGTATAAGAACGAAGCCTACGCCATCTTCGTCGAACTCATGGATACCATTCGCGGAGAGATCCTTTCCAACCTCTTCCGCAGCACCACGAGTGTGGAAGGCTTCAAACAGTTTCTCGCTTCCCTCCACGGCAAAGCCGTTCCTGAAGAACAACCCACGATCGGTGGCACCACCACTTCCACCAGTACGGGCATGCCTCCCGGCGTGACCACCAGTCGCCCAGGTTTGGATGATGACGACGACGATGAGGACAAGCCCAAGGTGCGACTCCCCATCAAACGCGACATCCCCAAAGTCGGCCGCAATGAGCCCTGCCCTTGTGGCAGTGGCAAGAAATTCAAACAATGTTGCGGCCGCTAGGCCGTCTCTATAGACCCATGAAATCCTTCCAGCGACTCACTCTCACCCTGACATTCCTTGTCGGCCTCAATGTCAGTGTCTGGGCACAGAAGCCTCTCAAGGTCGAGGCTGGTGGGATTCAAATAGTCGCCAAGCAAGAAAGCGAGGAGTTTGACAGCCTACGCCCCTTCCACCAACAGCTGGGAACCAAAGTCGCTCTCATGATTCACGGTGAAGGGCTGATCGCCATCGATACGAATGAATCGAAACTGAGTGCTTTTCGCGATAACAAAGGCACCAATCTTCTGGTGAAGGAAGGTTTCGGCGGCGATGGCTTTGATAGTTTCCCCAAGGTCAACGACGCGGGCACTCTGGGCATGGTAGACGTCCGCGGAGGAGGCATCCCTACCAAAGGCGCTCATTCGGTGCAGGTGAAAGGCTCTCTTACTGTATCGCAAGGCACCCAATCGAAAGCGGTGAAATCCGCCAAGGTCGCCTTCAAAGACGGCTCGAAACTCGTCGCAGGAGCCTACACCTTTGAGATCAAGAAAGTCGGCAAACCCTCCTTCGGAGATCATCCCATGGAGATCACCCTCAAGATCGACCAGAAACTCACGGAGATCCGTGCCTTTCGTTTCCTCGATGTCAACGGCAACGAAGTCGAATCAAACGGCACTGGTTCCTCCTCCATGGGATTCAATGATCAGGTGACGGTGGAACGTTCGTTTAGCCTCGCCAAAGAGATCACCACCGGCACGCTCGAACTCGATGTTTGGCAGGATTTGAAGACGAAGACCGTCCCCATCGATGTGACGGTGGGCGTCGGTTTCTAACACGGCAACCATGGCGCATCGGGATACTCCCACCACTTTTCCCGTCAACAAACGCGCCCTCCTCCGCGGCAAACTCCAAGCCGTGGGACGATCGCCCATCACCTGGGGTGGCCTCGCCGTGGCCATGGGTGCGGCCGTCATGCTCCCCTCCATACCCGCATTTCTGTTAGGCGGCACGGCTCTCGGAGCCGCAATCGCCTACTGGAAACACCGTCTCCCCGCCGTGGACGCGGCCGTGCGTGCGGCGCTCATTGAGGACAGCAATGAAGATCAGAACGACGCGCTTTCTCGCGGTATCCGGCAATTACGCAAATGGAAGTGCGACGACTACGCCGACACACTTGCAAGCTTCCTGGAGCGCAAGAAGGCCATGGAAAGTGCCTTACAACAGCATTCGCTCCGCACGCCCGCCGATGAGGCGGTAGAAACGTTAGCGGATACGCTTTGTAATGAAGTCTCTCGTGATCTCTTCAAGATGGCGGATATTCGCTACACATTGCGGAAACGGCGTAAGCGCTTATCGCGTGAACAGCGTTCTCGCATGACGCACGATCAGGAGGAACTCGCTGCCCGGGTGGACGACGCCCTTAAGGCGTTGAAAGATGCTCAGACGCACCTGCAGGCGCAAGGAACCTCTCAGGCACACGATCCGGGAGCCAATCCCGTCCTCGACCATACCATCGACCGCCTTCGTGAAGAAGCGATCATTGCCAAACGTGTCCGCGAACGGATCTCTGGCCACACGAGTGATTTGTTAGAACGGTCGCCCGATTTCGATTTCAATCAAGACGACGAGGATCGCCATCGTCGAGCCGTCGTTGAACCGTAGGGAGGGAGGGAGGAAGGTCACTGGCGCCCACCGCGGAGAGGACTCCGTTGGCGACTTTGCGCGCGCTGTTGCATCTGCTGGCGACGCTGTTCATTTGCTTGGCGCTGAAGGCTCTGACGCTGCCTTTCGGCCGCCTGGCGGCGTTGGCTCTCGGCTGCTTGGCGTTGCCGTTCCCGCGCCTGAGCCGCTTGCCGTTCACGCTCGCGCTGAGCCGCGACCTGCGCCGCCTGCCGCTCACGTTCGCGTTGCGCTGTCATCTGCGCCTGCCGCTCGCGTTCACGCTGCGCTGCGATTTGGGCCTGACGCTCACGTTCGCGCCGGGCTTGCTGCACCTGGCGTTCGCGTTCGCGCTGGGCCGCCAATTGAACCTGGCGTTCGCGATCCCGTTGTTGGCGCTGGCGTTCGAGGGCTTCCACGTGAGCGCGCTCTTGACGCTCCCGTTCACGCGCCTGAGCCACCCGCTGCCGTTCCACCTCCTGCTGACGCTCGCGTTCTGCTGCTTGTTGGCGCTGCTGCTCGCGCATGAGTGCTAGGCGCTGCTGTTCCCGTTCCTCGGCCGCTCGACGCTCACGTTGCTCTGCTTCACGCTGCCGTTGCTGCCGCGCGGCGAGTTCCCGAACACGGCGCTCTTCTTCGGCACGCGCTTCGGCTTCGGCAGCACGCTGCCGTTCTTGCGCCTCGGCCAGAGCATGTTGCCGTTGGCGTTCCTTAGCCGCACGTCTATCCCGCTGCCGCTGTTCTTCTTGCGCGTCTTCGCGCGCCCGCGCCTGCTGCTGAGCATGCGCATGCATCAGGGATCGCTGGCGTTCCTGTCGTGTTTGTGCCAGTCGGTCATCTCGTCCTGAGGGCCGTCGCGAACGTGGGGTGTCGTCGGTGACCGGCCGGATGCGTGAACGCTCAGACCGATCACCCTCGCCCTTTGGATGGTTCCCAGCTCGCGGATGTCCTTTGTGCCGAGGCTTTGGTTCATAGTGCGGACGATAGGGCACGCCGCGAAAGTGAATGATGGGACCCACGTCGACATAGGTCTCCTCATAGATGACGGTTTCATCAATGTAGATTGGAGGCTCCGGGTAGATGGCAATGGTGCCAGTGTCATACGATGTGAGAGGAGGCTCTGGAAAGGTAGGGTTCTCGGTGAGCAAGGGTGGCGGCGGCTCCACCGGATAGGAGTCGTCGAAGACTAACGGAAGCGCAGTGATGGCATCCGTCGTCTCGTCGAGAGGAAGGGCCGCATCCTCACCGACGACGATGGCCGGAACGATAGGGATCTCTGCGGTTTCAGGCAGAACAGGGTCTTTGATCAGTGGAGGAAGTGCCTGCGGCGTGGGTGCCGCATGAAACGACCCGCCATCTGAGACGGCCTGGAGATCAATCGCGGGAGGCGGATTGGGGACATCCGGTCCGATGAGCCAGGGAAGAGAAACCAGACCGCCTGCCAAGCAGAGAGTGACGGTCGCGAGCACGAAAGAAGAGGGCGTTTTCATGACGACAGCGACTTGGACGGTTGGGCATTTCGCCCTATTCGACTCAAAAGGCAGAAATTGTGCCCATCCGTTCGTCAGTTACCCGAAGCAGGCTGTTTGCCCTGCGCCACGGCCTCGATGGCTCGTGCGATCATGGCATGATCGCCCTCGTGAGCCTTGTACTTCCAAATCTCGCCACCTTGAGGATCCGTGATCAAGAGACCATGCGAGCCTAACTGGAATCGCTGGAGAATCTCCTGACTAGCAGCGAAATGATAGTCTACCGTGCGGAAATTGAGTTGCCGCCGATACAATTGTTCCAGCTCGTTCAGACTACTGGCGATCTCCAAGCAGAGGAAACATTTCGGGATATGATAGAAGGACACGGTCGGCCGCATCGTTTCGGGAACACTCGGAGCCGTGCTCTCGGGAGATGGAGCCTGTTTCTCACAGGCGAAGAGACCCAAGAGGGCCATGAGTGGAAGGATGAGCGTGATGGCTTTCATGCAAGGAGTTGTGGGATGCGCCGGCCGCCAAACTGTGAGAGCTGCTTGTAACGTCCTGCGTGATAGTAGGTAAGCCGATTATCGTCGAGACCCAACAAGTGAAGTAGGGTGACATGGACATCGCGAATGTGGTGAACCACATCGACGGCCCTCTCGCCGATGGCATCGGTCGCGCCAATCGTGTGGCCAGAACGCACGCCACCCCCAGCAAACCACATGGTCATGGCGTTCGGGTTGTGATCCCGTCCATACGCTGTGCCGCTACGGACGCCATTGTCTGGGCTTCGCCCAAACTCGCCGCACCACACGATGAGCGTTTCCTCTAACAATCCTCGCTGTTTCAAATCCTGAATGAGCGCCGCAATCGGTTGATCCACATTGCGGACCAAGGTCCCGTGGGCTTTGCCAATGGCGTCGTGACTATCCCAGGTGCCATGATAGGCCTGGACGAACCGAACTCCCTGCTCCACCAAACGACGGGCTAACAAACACTTTCGCCCGAACGCATCTGTCTCTGCCTGCCCAATGCCATAGAGCGCTTTCGTGCGGTCATCCTCCCCTTCCACGTCCAGGATTCCAGGCACCTCCATCTGCATTCGAAAAGCAAGTTCATAGCTGCTCATGCGCGCCCGCAGATCCTGGTGATCGGGGTGGCGAGCGAGATGGCGCCGGTTGAGCTTGCCTAACAAATCAAGATTGGCCCGCTGATGATCTCTACTGATCCCTGGAGGCGGTTGCAGATCGAGGATTGGAGAACCCTCGGGTCGCAATGCGGTTCCCTGGAAATCGGCTGGAAGATACCCGTTGGACCAGTTGGACGCCCCTCCTTGAGGATAGGCCAGTTCAGGCAATACGATGAACCCTGGCAAGTCAGCATTGGCACTTCCAAGGCCGTAATTCGCCCATGCACCGATGGCTGGATCTCCTCCAAATCGGTTGCCCGTGTTCACGTGGTACATGGCCGTGGGATGATTGACAGACTCCACCTGACAGCCACGATAGAAACAAAGTTCATCCGCTACCTTGGCCAAATGCCGCCATTCTGTCGACATGTCGGCACCCGACTGCCCTACCTGGTGAAAGTCGAAGGGACTACGCACATAGTAGCGCGTTCCAGAAGCCATGCCTGACAATTTCTCATCTTTCCGCGTGAACCGCTGCAGATGGAGGTCAATCAGTTTGGGCTTGGGATCGAACGTATCGATATGGCTTGGGCCGCCCTCCATCATGAGGAAGATGCACGACTTGGCTCGGGCTTTCGCGTGACCACTCTTCGCTGCTAGCGGCTTGCTGGCAGGCTCCTCTGCTAGGAGCGACGAGAAGGCTACGCTCCCCAGACTGGCACCCAGGCCGTAGAGATGCCGACGTCTTGAATGCATGTTAGTAAACATAGGCAAAGGCATTGCTATTGAAGAGGACAAGACATATGTCAGCCAATGCTCGGGTTCGCGCATCCGCTTCATGCGGTTGCCGATCCGATTCGTAAGCACGCAAACTCTCGAGTTCCTCGATGAAGGTGAAGGTCTCCCCCGTGACCTCTTCCTTGGCTTGACGAGAGACCTCAATGGGAATCACCCGAGGCGCAAACGTCAGTGTCTCATGACGCGCCTCCATCACTTCCCAATGCTTGAGAAGATCTCGCCGCTCTTCCGGCTCGATCACGCGATGAAAGAGTCGCGAAATGAGTCGTTCTAACACCACCTCATCATCGCCGCCTTCCTCGATGAGACGATGCGCCAGACCCAATGCCCGATCGTGAATCTCCTCCCCGTTGAACAGACTGAATACTTGAGGCGTGCCCAGCGACGTCTCTCGGATTTCGCAGGATTTGTCAGGGCCAGGCTGGTTGAACACCTCCATGAATGGATCGCGCAAGCCCCGAAGCTTAAGGGCATAGAGCGAACGCCGATGACGCCGATGCCTTTCAGGATTCGGTTGGTAGGCGGGGGCGTAAGTGCCCATGATCATGCGGGGCTGAAGCGCCGCTTCTCGATTGATGTCAGGGCGCACGGGAATGCCGCCCAAGGAAGGATTCAGTTCGCCAGAATGAAAGAGCATGCTATCGCGAAGTTCCTCCGCGGTGAGACGCCGCGGTGGGAAGACGGCATAGAGCGTCCCGTGAGGACCCCGATCGGCCACGATGGAAGGTTGCGGATGCTGGGTAGATCGTTGGTAAGCCTGAGAAGTCAGGAGCAACCGTGTGAGCGCTTTGACGGACCATCCCTCACGGACGAAGGCCCGCGCCAGCCAGTCCAAGAGTGCAGGGTGCGTGGGTTTCTTCCCCGTCGCTCCAAGATTGTTAGGATTTCCCGCAAGCCCCTGCCCAAAGTGCCAGCTCCATAACCGATTCACCATCACTCTAGTCGTGAGAGGATGTTCATCCTGCGTCAACCACTCCGCGAAGGCTGCTCGCCTCCCCGCCACGGTAGAAGGAATCGGCGTCACTGGCACTCCTGAGACGGCACTGAGAACAGCAGGACGCACGGGCTCGCCAGGCGAGAAAGGATCGCCACCCGTAAGAATGGCCGTTTCTTCCAAGGAACCATCCGTCCGATCCTGAGGCACCTTTAAACGTCCCGAGACCACGCCGATCTTCCGTGTGTGGCCACTGTAGACGGCGAACGCATAGGGTTGATAGCGATCGCGTTCCCACTGGTGCCGCGCGATGGTCTTCCGTCCAATCCGCTCCATACCCAAATCACGAGGCGCCAAACCGTGACGTGCCGGGACAATCTCTTCTTCAGGGATACCTTTCCGAAGCGCATCTTTCCGTGGCGTGTAAGGCAGTCCACGTGTTGCATACCATTGTTTGGCAGCCGACACTTGCTTCGCATGAATGTCAGAAAGGATCTTCTGATAGCGCTTGATCCTCGCCTCAAGGTGTTCGGACTCATCGAACCCTTCACGATTCTCGTCGGGCAACCATGCGGTCTTCGGCTCCGCAAACTGCGTGGTCGCAAAGACTGCCTGAATCGCATAATAATCTCGGGTCGGCACGGGGTCGAATTTGTGATCATGACAGCGCGCACACTGCAGAGCGTGCCCGAGAAACACCTGCCCCACACTATCCGTGACGTCATCGAGAAACCATTGTCGCGTGATCTTGGGCACACTCATCGCGGTCTGTTCCCACGGCCCCATGCGGAGGAAGCCCGTCGCAATGAGGCTCTCGACATCGCCGGGATGTAGCTCATCTCCCGCAATCTGTTCTCTGACAAAGACATCGTAAGGCTTGTCCCGGTTGAACGCACGGACCACATAGTCGCGATAGCGCCAGGCATTGGGGCGTTCAAAGTCATTGGCAAATCCTGACGAATCCGCATAGCGAACCACGTCGAGCCAATGCCGGGCCATCTGTTCCCCGTAGTGAGGACTCTCCAGAAGCCGATCGACCACACGCTCGAACGCGCGCTGATCCCCGTCAGGATCGTTCACGAAAGCGCGCACCGCTTCCTCTGAAGGCGGCAAGCCCGTGAGGCTGTAGGTCACGCGGCGAATCAGCGTACGCCGATCTGCCCGCGGCGCCGGTTTCACGCCTGCGGCGGCTTGTCGGGCCAGGATAAACGCATCGACCGGGTGGTCCGCCGCGACAGGCGCAGGGATGGCGGGTGACTGCAAGGGGCGATACGCCCAGACATCCTCCGCTCGATACAAACGCTCTGTCCAACGCTCCGAGAGGCCTCCTGAGGTTTGCATCGGCACGCCTTCTTCCGCACGCCCTAGCAAACACCCACCAAGGGTGATCAGGAAGAGCATGGCGCTGCGCCGCATGCCATCAGTATTCACGCGTGGCCGCGGCCTTTCAAGAAGATGCGTTCCTCAACGCGGCAAGGGCGCGCCCATCCAACCAGGAGGCGCCTCACCGAAGCGGAGCGAGCCATCTCGATAGTCGATCAACGCCCGATGCTGAAGAAAGAAGTCGGCCCCAAGAATCCCATCCATGCGAATGGTCCGCAAACGGGCTGGCGCGTTATTGATCGCATCGAGGTTCAACACATTGACCTTAAACGGGCCACGCTCTCGATAGCCGCCAATCTGAATCTCTTGGATCACCCCTTCTTTGGTATCCGTGTCTTCCGCACCCAACCAGGCAAGCCGCAGATTGGACGCTGTCATTTGAGAAAGGCAGCGCTTGGCGAAGCGATGATCCAGAACGGTATGACTCGCACCCGTATCGACAAGAAAGACGCCACGGTGGCCATTGACGAAGACGGTGACAAAGTTCAAGCCAAAGTCATCGCGCCCCATGGGGATTTGATAGTTCGTGGAGACACAGCCGAGGCCGCCAAGAAGAGAACAGAGAGTGAGGAGGAGGAGTTGGAGTCGCATGCAACGAATGTTAGATTTCCCAGCCTTTGCGGTAGTCACGGCGAATGAGCGCATTCGCTTCGGGCGCATTGGTGGCTTTCATGCCAGGCCCATCCCATGTGATCTTCTTGCCCAAACGCACGGCGAGATTGCCTAACAAGACGGTCTCCGTGAAGGGTCCGGCGTGCTCGAAGTGGGACAGCGCGGCGGGACCACCCTTGCAGGCTTCCACCCACTCCACATCTTCATTGGGGACTCGCCGGATGGTCTTGGGGGTCTCTTGCTCGAAGGCTTCTAGCCGATCTTTAGGATAAACCACAAAGCGCTCAGACCGCCTTTGAAAGAGCAACTTCCCTTCGTCACCAATGAGGAGACAATCGAACTTCTTCGCCGATTCCGCATCAAATTCGGTCCCCGCAAAGACGGCGTTCGGCGGCATCCTGCGCGCTTCCTCAGCACCTTCATACCAGCAGAAATCGAGTTCATGCGAAAAGGGCCCTTTGGGAAAGCGATAGGTCACGACAGCACCCAGAGGACCCGCCACGTCGGTTGCCCCTTCTGATTGGGCCTCGACACTGATGGGATGCTTCAGATCCAATGCCCAGAACGGCATGTCCATGATATGACAGCCCATATCTCCCAAGGCACCGGTGCCGAAGTCCCACCACCCACGCCATTTGAAGGGACAAAGGTCAGGATGATAGGGATGATCGGGAGCCGGGCCTAACCAAAGATACCAATCGAGCGCATTGGGAATGGGCTGCCCTTTGGGAAAGGAGGGCATGCCTTGAGGCCAGATCGGACGATTGGTCCAGGTATGAACCTCTTTCACTTTCCCAATCAACCCAGCCCGAATCAGTTCGACGGCGCGCCGAATCGGTTCTCCCGCGTGCGCTTGATTCCCCATCTGGGTGGCCACCCCTTGCTCCTTCGCCACTTCGGTCATCAAGCGCGCTTCCCACACAGAATGCGCCATGGGCTTCTGCACATACACATGTTTCCCCATGCGCATGGCCCACACCGCCGCATGGCAGTGCAAGTGATCCGGGGTCGAGACACTGACCGCATCCAGATGCTTACCCTCTTTCTCTAACATCATGCGAAAGTCTTTATAGAACGGCGCCTTGGGAAAACGTTCCGTCATGTCCTTCCCGCGCCGACTCTCGTCCACGTCACAGAGAGCCACGATATCTGCCCCAGCCGCCGCGATGTCTCGCACATCACCCGCGCCCTTGCCACCGATTCCGATGCAGCCGACGCTCAGCCGCTCATTGGCACCAAAGACTCGACTGGGAACGACTTGAAAGGCAAATGCCGTGGTCCCGGCTTGCTTGAGAAATCGACGTCGCGAGTGCAAGGGAGAATTCTTCATGCGTTAGGATTTCAAATAGAGATTGATCCGTTGATGCGCCTCCTTGGTCGTATCAAAGGTCTTGCTCAAGGGCTTCTCGTTGCCTTCACCAGGAGCGGTAGGCGCATATTCGATGGTGAATGTCTCGCCCTGCTTGAGCACCACTTCATAGATATGGTTGGTGTCATTGCCAGTGCCCGTGCTTTCACCCTGATGCAGTTCTTTCTCTCCCTGCAGGACGCGGACCGCACACACGACCCTTTCGCCACCTGGGCGATCCCAGACCTGGATGCCGAGAAGGCATTCCCCCGCGTTCAACAACTGTTCGGCCTTGCCCGTGTAGATGTCGGTGACGTTGATCGCGGGAACACTCTGATCCCGTCGAGCCCAGATCATGGGAAAACTCTCACCAGTGTGTTTCCAACTGGTCGCATAGATCGCGTGCCGCCGACTGTCTTTCACCGCGTGCGAGGCGTCATTCAAGAACCATACCTCGTTCAGGCCCTTCTTATTATATTCACAAGCGCCCGTGTAGTTCCATTTCCCACCGTCCCACACTTCAACCCAACTGTGATTGCCGCGCTTCTTGGCCCAGCGCGCGGTGCCCGCGAAACGTGCAGGCACGCCCACGGCGCGGCAGGCGTCAATGAGGAGAATGGAAAGGCCCGTGCATGACGCATACTTCGCTTCGATTGATTCATAGGGGCTCTGATCGGGCTTGGGCCGCTTCGTCGCGTGATATTGGACATCAACGAGTTTGTAGAGATCACGATTGAGGATCTGAGCAGCCTCACCCGGAGTCTGACATTTGCTCACCAAGGGTGCGAAGCGTTCATAGAAATCTTTCCGCCAATCATCACGGCGCTCATTCACCGAAGCATAGGGAAGGACATCGTTGAGAAACAGATTCTCGGGAATCGTCTTCCCCCAAGGCATCTCCTCGCGCGCCTTGTAGGCCATGGCCACATTGCGCAATAGAAATTCAGCTTGGAGACTCTGTAAGTCTTTCTCTGGCATGTAAGCGATGAGAAAGCGCATCCCTTCACGTTGAGCTTCGGGGACGTCCGCCAAGGCCGCCTCCAACTGAGCTCGATTCCCCTCGGCCCGTTCGAGCGCTTGAGTGATCAACGCCGCTTCCGGCGGTGCCGCCCAACTGACTGCAGACGCCATCGCGAAGACAACGGAGAAGAGAGATAGAAGCTTCATCACCGTCGAGACTAGAGGCTGTCGCAGCCTCTTGCAAGGACACGCCCGACCTTCCCGCGTTGACGTGCCTGCGGTGACAGGTGAAGGATGGCCCTGTGAATGACCCCTTCAAAGACGCACGCCGCGAGCATGGTGTTCTCGCCTGCCCGTTCAGTGGAGAAACGGTGCCCATGATTCTTCGCCATGCCGACGTCCGCGCTGCCGCGAAAGACTGGAGAACCTACAGTTCGGACGCCCCCTTCCGCGTCCCCATTCCGTCCGAAGAAGCCGTCCGCACCGTTCGCCAACTGCCCATTGAGACCGATCCTCCAGAACACCAACGATACCGGAAACTCGTTGAACCACTCTTCAAGAGAGCGAAGTTGCCAGAAACGATCGCCAAGGTGTCGTCGTTAGTCGAACGTCTGCTAGACGAAGCCCTCAACGAGGACGCGGTCGAGGTGGTGCGCGACTTTGCCTTGCCTCTGCAATCCCATGCGCTCACCTATCTCTTGAATGTCGCCGAGAAGGAAGCCGAAACCTGGATAGGCTGGGGCATCCATGTCTTCCATGACGGCGACGATGAAGGCGCTCGCGGGGCTGCCCTGGATGACTACCTCGCCGCGCAACTCGACCACGCGGAGAGCTCTCCGGGCAACGATTTCTTCACCCTCCTCACGCAATTACAATACGAGGGACGCCCCCTGACGCGTGAAGAACAGTTAGGCTTTGCCAATCTCACCTTCGCTGGTGGACGCGACACGGTGATCCATTCCATCTCCTCAATCGTCCACTACTTCGCTGCCCATCCTGAGGGGCTTGCCTATCTTCGCGAAGATCCCAAACGGGTCGTCTATGCATCGGAAGAATTCTTCCGTGCCATTTCCCCTCTCACGCATATCGGCCGTGTCTGCCCGGTCGAGCACCAGGTGCATGGCGTGCCTGTGAAACCGCAAGGGCGCGTCTCTCTCGGCTGGGCATCGGCCAACCACGATGAAACGGTCTTCGACGCTCCCGACCAGATCCAACTCGATCGCAAACCCAATCCACACCTCGCCTTCGGTGCTGGTCATCACCTTTGTTTGGGGGCCGCTCATGCCAGACTTCTCGTGCGCACCTTGCTAGAGCAACTCTGCACCAAAGTTAGTCAAATTCACCTCAAGGAGACCGAGGCACGCACTGAGATCGAAGAAGCTTACACCCGCACCATGGGGTTCGAGCGCCTCCTCGTATCGTTCGAGACGAAGCGTGAGGCGGATGCCTCCTAGGAGCGGAGGAGGCTCAGGAGGTAACGAATTTCATCATCCACTTGGCTTTCGCCGACCACGGTGCGTCGGACTTCCTCGCGGAGGACGGTTCCGAATTCTCGACGGAGATCCAAAGCGGCTTGTTTGATGGCACCCTCCGTGGTGTCGAGGTCAGAGGCAATCTTCTGATAGGGTTCCGTTCCGTGGCCGGTGAAGAGACCGCGGAGTTTGTGAAAGTGTTCTTTGCGTCCGCGCCGCTCGAGCCGTTCTTCGAGATCTGCGAGGGCATTGTCATAGACCGTACGAGCCCAGCGACGGTCAAACGCATCTTCAGGGGAACGCTCATCTTCCGCGGGGGGCAGATTGCCCAGGGCTTCCAGTTCGTGAAGGGGGAGCGGATCACTTCCCCCACCACGCTTGCGTGCGGTGGCGGCGCGGTGTTGATCGGTTCGCCATCGCTGCAGGGAGACGAGGAGAAAGGAACGGAAGAGACCACTCCCACGCTCGATCTTGCGGAGAAATTCTTGACTGAGGAGGTGCGCAAAGAATCCTTGGATGTCGTCGGCGGCTGAGTGGTGATCCTGACCGCGCCGACGCAGGAAGACGTAGAGAGGCTTCCAATAAGCGCGGGCGAGCTGTTCCCAGGCGCCTCTGGCCGTGGATCCATCTTCCTCTCCCTGGAGGAGGACGGACCACGGGGTGGCAGGGAAGCTGCCGCCTTGGACCGAGCGCATGGCTCTGGACTCGTCCGGACTGTTGTTTTTCGTGGGGTCGATGAGGTTATTCTAGAAATTTCTACCTAGTGTATGCAATTATTACCTCATCGAATCCGATTTCTACAGTCAGACAGAGCGAATCAGCCGCCAGTTTTCTCAATTTCGACCTGACTCCGGGTGCTTGATTGCGTGGTTCTAATCGATGAAAGCTGAACGCTCGACAAGTCCGTCATCGTCCTGCACGTCCTGCGGCGCGTCGCTCGAGCCTGATGCGGTGTGTCTGGCCTGCGCATTCGATAGCGCTCTGACGGTGGGCGACCCGAGTGATTCCTCCTCGCGCGTGAGCGGATTCCACCGCTTTGCACCGCAGGAAGCCGGAGGGTTTGGCAAGTATCACCTGACCCGAGAGTTGGGGGCAGGCGGGATGGGCGTGATCTGGGAAGCGAAGGACTCAAGCTTGCAACGCACCGTGGCGATCAAGATGATTCGGGCCTTTGCCTTCTCTGGAAAGGGAGAACGTCAGCGTTTCCAACGAGAAGCCACCGCCGTGGCACAGCTCGAACATCCTCACATTGTCCCCATCTACGAAGTCGGTGAGGTTGATGGCCAACCGTATTTCACCATGAAACGGCTCACGGGTGGCACGCTTTCTTCGCGCCTCATGCAAGGGCCCATGGATCCGCGAGAAGCGGCAACGATCATGGAGAAGCTGGCAAGAGCGATCGCCCACGCCCATGAGCGCGGAGTCCTGCATCGCGATTTGAAACCAGACAACGTGCTCTTTGACGTTTCGGGGGAACCGCACTTGACCGACTTTGGTTTAGCTAAACTGTTAGATGGAACGGATGGCCTCACCTTGACCACGGCACACGTGGGCACGCCACACTACATGTCTCCCGAACAGGCTCGCGGCCTTCCTAGCGAAATCACCACGGCAAGTGATGTCTGGGGTGCTGGAGCTCTCTTCTATCACATGCTCACCGGTCAGGTCCCCTTCCCTGGAGCGAGTTCGGGAGAGGTCTTGGATCGTGTGACCAATCACGATCCCGTGGCCATGAACCGCTCCTCGGCGGCGATTGATCCCGACTTGGAGACGCTGTGTCTACGGTGCATGGCCAAGGATCCCGATGATCGCCTCCCCAGCGCAAGCTGCTTGGCGGATGAACTCCAACGCTGGCTGGCCGATGAACCCATCCATTGCAAGCGCTTGGGGCGCGCCCATGCGTCCACCAAATGGCTCTCGCAGAATCGCTTGGCCGTCGCCGGGATGGTGCTCCTTCTCGGTGGTTTGGGATTCTTTCTTCTCAACTCATCTGAGTCGCTTCCATCTGGGGAAATTCCCCTCCCGAGCAAGTCGACTCACATTCCGCTGAAATTCGAAATGGAGACCTTCAGCATCGATGGTGACCGCGAGGGACCGCGTTTCTTCATCGGGTGGACTGGCCAATTCCCCGGCATCATTCCCGGGTTTTGGGAGGCTGATGGCCGCTACGGATCCTACATCTTTCACATCGAAGGCGAAGACATCGACGGCGGCATGGCTCTGAAGGTCGTCAATTACCACGCAGCGAAGCCTGGTCAATCCTACTATTTACCCAATCTCAGCCAGGAACCAGTCGTCTACCAGGTCACCGATCCCCTCTGGAATCAAACCGATCAACCGGCAGATCTCGATCTCACCTTCCTCTCGTTCCAACATCACGAGAATTACCTCCGACACTCGGGGCGAATGCTATTCAACCATCGCCTCTATTTCGACGGAGTTGATGAGAAAAGCATGCGCATCTTTGATCAGGATGCCACCTGGACAGTACACCAAATTCGATAAGCAGAATCTCCATTTGCCTCTATGATGGGGCATGGTTCTGCAGGCAATGATCCAACGGCTCTACCGCGCAGTCATGCGTGGACCTGGCCTCAATGCTAGACCCCACTCCAGCCGTCAGCGGATCGATATCCTTGAGCTCGCCGCGCTGGGGGACGGCACTCCTCGGCTTAATTCTCTGTTAGAGTCAGGATCTTGGTCTGCAAAAGCCACGATTAAAGCCCCTTTGGATCCTGGAGATCGGGAAGGGCAGGAGCGATGGCAACGACAGCTGGGGGTGGTGCGTAAACTGCACCGTATCGCCAGTGATGCCCGCGACTACGCTCAGGATCACGGTGAGAGCGCCCTCGCGTTGGGATTCCCGCTCCTGAGCATTCCTCCGAGCAAGATTCGCGGAAGCAGTTCCCGTGTGCTTGCGCCCCTTGCGTTTGTGCCGATTCAGCTGGGCATCATTTCTAAACTGCAACCCACCGTCACTCTAAGCACAACCGGTGAGGGCAGTGATCTGTTAGAACCCAATCCGTCTCTCCTGGCATTCATCGAGCACGTCACCAGTCATCCCTTCAACATTGATGAAGCGATGGCAAACGACCTACCACCCTGGGAAGAATTGGACGGCCTCACCCGTTGCATCGCCGAGGCTTTGGGAGGTCTTGCGCTCACCCCGCTACACGCCGAAAGCGCGCTTCACCCCGTGCCACGCACGGACGATCTCCCTGACGAACCCACACTTCTCCCCAGCGCCGTGCTGGGACTCTTTCCCACACGCAACCTTCAACTCCTGCGAGACACCCAGTGGATGGCTGAGAACGAGGCCACACTCCCGCACCCTGTGGTGTCCTTTCTGGATCCACGGGCCACGGCCGCGCCCCGCTCTCGCGAAGCACGCCCGAAGGACCCATTGCCAGAACCTCACATTGACCCATCTAACGAACACCTCATCACGGACGCCGATCCCTGTCAGCGCCACGCGGTCGATCTCGCCCAACGCGCACCCGCCCTAGTCGTGCATGGCCCACCCGGCACCGGGAAGTCCCAGAGCATCGCCAACATCATTGGCGATCACCTGGCGCGAGGCGAGCGCGTGCTGTTTGTCTGTGAGAAACGAACGGCCTTGGACGTGGTGAAGCATCGGCTCGATGCGCTCGGGCTGGGGCACCTTTGCGGTGTCATCCATGACCCCGTTTCTGATCGCCGATCCTTCTACCTCGCTCTGCGGAAGCGCCTAGAGAATCTTGCCACCGCACCCGTCCTGGCCAATCCCAAGCGCACACTCAATCAACTCAATGAAACCCTAACAGAAACGCACGCGTTTCTCTCCGCCTGCTATGACGCGCTTCACCAGCCTCACGAAGATGCCGAGTCCTTTCACACCCTCGTGGGCCAGTGGCTCGCACTTTCCAATGAGGCCGAGCGCGCGCATGAGGGCACCCCACCCCGCGTAGAAGGTTCGTTCCTCCCAGAAGCGTTGGAAAAGCATCGGCTAACGGTTGAAGAAGCTCTCAATCGGGCGGGACGCCTTCAGTGGCAGCACAATCCATGGCGCCACCATCCCCCGGGCCCCTTGGAAGCGATCCTTGCAGAATCACCGGAATTCTGGCACAGGCACCTCCAAACTGGGCTCGAACAGGCAGCCTCCATCGATGCTCCTCTCGCATTCGACCCTATCTTTCCTACTGATCACATCCTCACATGGGAAGCGTTTCCCTCGGTGGCTGACGCGTTGCAGTCCATTCACGACCATCTCCTCCAGGTGCTGGGAGCCGCGGAAGAAGCGTTGCTGGTCACCTATGCGGACGCCGATGCGGAGACGCTCGCCGCGTGGCGTGACCAAGCCGCTCGCATGCACGGCGATGCCCAGACGCTGACCGAATCCCCTCTTCGGCAAGAATGGCTCCTCACGGCGAATCAAGACGAACTCACGCTCGCCAAGGTCAATGAATGTCTTCTTGCCATCTCTCGATGGCGCGACAGCCAAGGCCTACGCAAACTCTGGCGTTTTCTCAAAGCCGGCGAGGCACGCGCCGCTCTCGCGCCCATGGGGCTAACATTATCTGATGCCCATGCCGATCAAGCCCTCGCTTTCTACCAGGGCTTGCAACAGCGCCTGGCTTTGAAAAGCGCCCTCGAAATGGACATCACCGCGGCTCCGGTCGGTTGGTTAGGAGATGACGCCCTCGCACGCCATTGGCATACCCGCCTCCAGCTAACAGAGGCCTTTCAAAAGCTAGGGCCCGATCAGCCAGCGCATCCCTGGAGAGGGCTTGTCGTGGACTCCTGCCGGAGTGGATCGCAGGCCCTTGCCGCCTGGTTGCCGCGACTACTCGCCTCGAGTCAACGCCTTCAGGCGGCCTATCACTGGTCACAAACGCTTGGGGACACAGGGCTTTTCTCCCGGGCCTGTTGGGACGCTTGGGCCGAACGCGCCCTTTCCAAAGAGCCTTTCACACCTCCCCTAAAGAAGCTCTTGCATAGTCACCATCAGCTTGAGGATGCCTCACGCTTGGAGTCCTGTTTCCAAGATCACCTACCCAAAGCGCTAAGCGATGCCATCCGGGAGCTCGCCGCTGCGGGACATGGCTATGAGGCGGCGCTCCCAGTCCTTACCCGCCATGCACTCAGCGAGGCGCTCCGAGAACGCATCGACCAGTCCCCCACGCTACAAGCGATGGATGGGGAACGCGTGGAAGCCGCCTTTCACACCCTCGTGGAGGCGACCGAGAAGAAACAGGAAGCCGCGCAGCGTCAGGCTGCCTATCATTGGCAGAAACATCAGCGCGAGAAGCTCTTGGCATCGACTGGTAGTCGGCTTGGCCCGGAAGGCACGGCCTTGCGGCAGCGCCTCTACTTACGAGGGACGAAAGCCTTGAAACTGCGCCAGATGATTGCAGCAGGCGGCGATTCGCCTGAGAGTGATCCTCTCTTTGATCTGTGTCCTGTGTGGATGGCTGGTCCGAGCACGGTGGCGCAGATTCTCCCTCGAGAGGCGATCTTTGATAGCGTCGTCTTTGATGAGGCCTCGCAATGTCGCCTGGAAGAAGCCCTCCCGGTGCTGCTACGCGGCAAGCGCGTGGTGGTGGCGGGCGATCCGAAACAACTGCCACCCTCACGTTTCTTCGAAGCCGCCATCACGGATACCGAGCATCTGGAGGCAGAGACGGCGGAGGAGCTCTTTGAACAACGTCAGGCTGAGACCGAAGACCTCCTCACCGCCGCTCTCAACCTCTCCGTCGACGAGGCGCACCTCGACGTCCACTATCGGTCGCAGCACCACGGGCTCATCGCTTTCTCCAACAAAGCCTTTTACGAGAGCCGCTTGCAAGCTGTGCCTGCACATCCGTCGAAACGCCCGCATGCCCTGCCGATCGATCTACGCCGGGTGGATGGATGTTTCGAAGATCGTTGCAATCGTAAGGAAGCCGAGCGTGCTGTGGACGTGGTCACCGATCTGCTAGATAGCAAGCATCCGCCTTCAATCGGCATCGCCTGCTTCAATCTTCCGCAGCACGACTTGATCAATGATCTGTTAGAAGAGCGCGCCGCAGAGGACAAGGTCTTTGCCAATCGCTACGCCACCGCTCGTGGGTTGCGTCGAGAGGATGCCTTTGAAGGCCTTTTCGTGAAGAACCTTGAGAATGTGCAAGGAGACGAGCGCGACGTCATCATCATATCCACCGGCTTCGGGCCCGACGCGGAGGGGCATTTCCGCCGACACTTCGGTGTCCTCAATCGCTCCGGGGGCGGGCGTCGCCTCAACGTCCTTGTCACCCGCGCTCGGCAACGCGTCATCATTCTTACCTCGATCCCAAGGCGGGAATATGTCAGTCTTCCACCGCGGCAAGGGGAAGCCGAACCCAACGGGCGCTACTACCTCTACCAATACCTGCAGTTCGCGGAGCAATTCGCCACCCAATGGCGGGAAACGGAAGCCGAACGCCTGTCGTCACGTCCGGGGGAGACGGATGCGGCCGCCTGCCTGATCGGAGAAACTGCCTGGACCTCTCCCCTCCCACAGGCGCTCGGCGAAGCGCTTCTCTATCGTCACGCGATCGGCTCGTTCGTCCACTGGGGCAACGATGGCTTTCGGGTCGACACGGCCCTGCGAGCCGCTCACGATCCTAACCTCGTTACCAAAGGCATCCTCACAGATTTCTCACGATACCGCGCCACCCGCGATCCCATTGCCTGGGATCTCTTCCGCTCCCAAATCTTTCAAGCGCAGGGCTGGGATCTTGAACGACTCTGGAGCCCAGCTCTCTTCCGTCGCCTTGAAAGCTGCTTGCAGCGACTGGCGGAACAGCACCAAGAGGCATGTCGGCGGTAGCTCCGCCCTCCTGCCTACCTAAAAGGTGACGTTGGCTTGTAGGGTCAGCATGTGGGCCGACATCTCCAATCGACTGTTCGCATACTCTCCCGAGCGATAGCCGCTTTGCTCGACGCTTTCAGCATTGGGAAGGTGATATTGATAGGCCACTCCCAATGACCAAGGACCTTGCGTGGTTCGTACACCAGCGGTGAGCGTGTGTTCGAAGAGCGCTCCATTGAGAGGCGTGGTAAGGGTCGTGGGTAACGGGCTCCGCCCGTAGCTGTAGCCGAGCAACACTTGGGTACTCTCATTCAGCGAGGCTTCCAGACCCGCACGATACACCAACCGATCGTGCCATTCCACAGGGACCGTATCATGGAGGGAATTGCCACCAGTGAGGCCATTGACCGCGGCATTGCTGCCATCATCGAGCCCTACTTCGAGCGTGTCATAGGCATCACTCCAGTTGATCCAATCCACCTGAGCGGCGAGGCGAAAGCGTTCGTGAAACTGCCAGGACACTCCCGCCGAGATGACTTGGGGCAGCGCCGTGTCCAGATCGGCATCGTAACGGAATCGGGGTTCAACTCCCGCCAACCCGAGCGAATCCAATTGCGCGCCCACATGCCCGCGTGCTTTCCCGCTGCTATGGAGATCCGCCTTGGTCGTATAGCTCAACCCAAAGGCAACGTTGTCAGTAAACTGATAGTGCATGCCGAGAATCGCGTTCCAACCGAACCCATCGGTCTCCAAGTCCAGCAACGTCTTCCACCCGACCAGCGTCGGTTCACTTTGGAAGATGAATGGCAGATCTAGGCCAATGCGATGATAGATGAGCCCCACAGAGGCACCGAGCGAAAGCTTCTCGGTCACTTCCCAGCCCACCCCTACGGTCGCGCTGACGGCAAGAAACTCAGACCGGTGCGTCCTCCTCCCATAACTGGTGGCCCCATCGACGCCCCCGGGAGTGTCCAGGTAGCGCCAATCCGCCAAACGTGCGGAGTCCACTTTCATCCCGAACGCGACCGTGAACGGAGAGTCTCGCACAGGCATCGACACGGCGAACTCAGGAAAGACCCCGGAGTCTCTCCCCAGATTCGTATGGCGATTGAGAGCGTTGTCGAAATCTCCCTCCCCGTGGGCTCCCGTCAGACTGAACGAGAACATGGGGGCGTCCAGCAGACTGAGAGTCGCCGGATTGACCCCCAAGGACGTGAGCGGATCGCGTGCGAACGCAACACCCGTTCCTCCCATCGCGATACTGTCCGTGCTGTAACCATCACGGAGAACTCCATTGCCAAAGGCAGCCAGGGTGGCGAGGCTCCAAACAACCAAACTAGTGGAGAATAACGTGCGAGACACAGCCGCATTGACTCATCCAGAGCCGCCTGGCGCAAGGTGAAACGCCGCTTTCGCCTCAGCGAGGCCCGTCACCGGAGGGGAACATTCCAAGCGCGCAGACACAGCTCAAGACAGCTCCATCTTGGTATAATTTCCATAATTAATATACTTAACATATTGATTTCTTGCTGTTTCAAAGTAGGGAACTTGAAATGAGAAATGGTGCTCGTCTTTCCTCCGGCCTGGAATCGTTGATTCTCATGGCTTTGTGCATCGCGACTCATGTGCGCGGCCAGGACTTCTACATGGACTGGCGCGATCCCGGTTGGACCAATCTCGCGACTGGCTTGCCAAGCGAATTTCTAACGAACGGGGCTGGGCAAGCTCACGGTGCTGGCGATGTCCACCGGCTCTCCGACATCGCCGGATCGGGGATCGATGTCACCTTTCGCATCAGTCATGTGCCCACGGCTTGGAATATTGAGAATCGCCCAGCTCTGGGCGCCTATTTCCCCAGTGTCAATGGGATCGATGGCGACATCCTGCGCGCGGTGAACAAGCCACCTGCGGGGGAGATTCCGTATTACACGATGGAATTCTCCCGCCCCGTGACCGTCTCCACCTTTGGGTTTGAGGGCATGCGCCGGAACGATGGATGGAAGGTGCAGGCCTATGACTTGGCGGGCAATCTGGTTGCTCCCAACTGGACAGATCCGGGTCTCATCGCCGAGACGGCGGCGGGTGCCCCCTTGCAACACGTCCCCATCAATCTTCTGCGGGGTGCCCTGCCAGAAGCGGCCTCTAGCGGACGCTATGACGCCTCGGAGATGGCATTCTACCTTTGGAATCGCGACAATGTGCAAGAACGCGCCGCAGCGGTGGTGAACTTCAACGGCGTCGTGGCCAAGAAGCTCATCTTCTCCATGATCCAGGTGGACACGACGACAGGCACGCCCACGGGTGGGGCCTCTGGCCGATCCATCTATCTTGCTGGCGGCTTCAGTGTGGATACGGCCCCCGTCGGCGTGAGCCCTCCGCCACAGTGTTATGTGGTGGCCAATGGGGGTGGCCGCCTGTTGACCTACAATCCTGACACTGATACAGAAACAGATCTCGGAGCGCTGGGAGCCTCCTCGATCGAGGCCATTGCCTTTGATCCTCACTCCGGGAAGCTTTATGGCGCTGGACCGGCCGCGCTCTTTGAAATCGATACGGAAACTGGCGCAGCCAACGCGCTCGGCGAATGGAGCCCTAGCATCATGGCCACGCCCTTTGGATCCATGGATGCCGTGTCCTTTACGGATGTCGACGCCATGACCCGCGATGTGGTCAATCACGTCTGGTATGCCGCCGCACGCATCGACGATGCTGTGGTGAATGGAGGCTCAGACCTTCTCTTTCAGTTCAATCCCTCCACGGGACACTACATCCCCGGCGCTTTCCCTGGCGGTCATGACTATGTGAGGATTGAGAAAGTCGCGACAGGACTCCATCTTATCAACGACCTCGCCTTCGATGATTTCACCCAGCAACTCTATGGCATCGCCACGGGCGCGGGCATCTACGCTAACGAAACGCGCCTCGTGGAGATTGATCCTGTATCCGGAAACGTCTCGGACCTTGGCAGCATTGCTTTTGAAGGCAGCCCCCTCACCGATATCGAAGGATTGACGATCACCCTAGACCGTCGCTTCCTCGTCACGACGGGTGCCGACAGCGGCACGGCTAACACTCTCTTCAAACTAGAGAATCTTGGGAGTGGAAGCCTCACGGCTGTCAAGCTAGCCGACCTCGGGTTTGGTGGGTTATACACGGATTACGAAGGCGCTGCCTGTGGCGTCTTTCTCAATCCCTCAGCCGTCGGTGGCACCGTCTACACGGATGTGGACTCCAATGGGAGTTTCGATGGAGTCGATGTCGGCATTGGCAATGTCGAACTCCAGATCGAGGATGCCCTCACCGGAACCGTCCTTGCCACACAACAAACAACCGCCCAGGGCCAGTACGTCTTTGGAGGTCTTCCACACGGCTCGTACAAGGTGGTGATTCCCGATGCCAACTTTGAACCTGGCTCGCCTCTTGATGGCCGGACCCCTACAAGTGATCCCGAGGGTGATGACGACAACGCCGCAGGCTTCGTGGCGGCCCCCTTGCCAGTTGAAGGTGTGGATCAAGTATTGGACGTTGATGGGATCAATGACTACGCCTCCGCCAGCATTGATATCGTGCCTCCGAATCAGGCACCCTATCAAGTATTTAATGAGATCCCTCTATTCAATAAAGGCACGGCCAACAATCTCATCGCGTCGACCACGCTCTATTTCCATGATGAGGACAACACGCCATCACAGGTCATCTATTCGCTCACATCGCTTCCGATCAATGGTATCTTAAAGATCGGCACCACTACGCTCGATCTTGGAGCCAACAACACCTTCACCCAACAGCAGATCAACGACAATTTGCTCACCTACTCACATGATGGCACCAATCAGCCCACGAATTCATTTGGATTCACGGTCAGTGATGGGGAGCACTCAGTCGCAAGCGTCCTTAACATCGCTATCAACACGGACATCAATGATTCACCGATCTTGAAGTTGGGTGATATGAATATCAACGTGGATTCCGTCGGCAATGTGATCACTAGCTTTGTCTTAAATGCGACGGATCCAGATGATAGTCCGTCTGAACTCTTCTATCGCTTGCGAGGCGAACCCGCCAAGGGGATCCTTTATCGCAGTGGCGTCCCATTAACCACGGATGATCAGTTCACCCAGGCCGATGTGGATGCTGACAGAATCACCTACACCCACACTTCGGGCACGCAGGGCACGGATACGATTCCCTTCGCCCTGGAGGATGGATTGGAAGACGGAGTCACTCCCGAAGACTTCGACCTGATCTTCCACATTGGTGGGAGTTCGATCGTTCCTGAAGTAGACGCCTTCACCATGACTTGCTGGGTGAACCCAGACAACGCCTTGGATACCGGCGTCATCATGGCGGCCTCGTCCGGCACGAGCATCGCCACGCAACTCATTTCCAAAGCCGTCAACAAATTCACCTTTCAATACGAGAATCTGGCGGATGTCTTGACCTCTCAAACGTGGATCTCTCCTGGATTCTGGTATCATCTCGCCGCGACCTACGACGGATCCGTCCTGCGCTTCTATGTGAATGGAAATTTAGAAGCGGAGAAAGTCACCACCCAAACGCTCTCCGAAGTTGACCGCTTGTGGATCGGGAAAGGGCGCACTTTCCTAGGAGATTTGCATTTCGATGGCCAATTAGACAGCGCTAGTTATTGGGACACTGCTCTGACGCCGTTTCAGATCGAAAGTCTGGCGCAGGTAGGCGCGCAGGGCCATGAGCCCGGACTGATCGGGTATTGGGACTGGGATACCAACGCCGGAAGCGCCAATGCGCGGAACGCAGCCACGGGGACCGATGACATGACACTCAACAATGGCGTTTCTCGCGTCCAGATCGGCTCGCTCACGGCGCTTGATTTCGGCTACACCGCAGGATCCAAGTCTGACAATTTCACTGCTTGGCAGTCTCAGTTTGCCACTGCGTTAGGAACCGCAACCAACCCTGAAGATAACGCCGATGGCGATTTGTATCCGAACATTCTGGAATACGCCCTCTGCTTGCATCCTGGAACCGGCATCTATGGGCCCGGTGGATTTGTGGTCGAGGCCACTGCAGTCGGCGTAGATGTCGTCTTCTACCGTCGTGCGGGCGGGCATTCTGACCTCACCTATCTCGTGGACGGAAGGGCCACCCTTCCCCTCGATGAAACCTATGATCCCTGGTCGATCCTCCTCAACATCCCGGGCCAAGGAACCCCGCCTGCCGGCGTCACCATTACGGATCTAGGAACCGGCATCGAAGAAGTGCGCGTGACGAATATCGATCAACTCGACCCGCTCACCCCTGAACAGGGATTTGCTCGGCTCACCGTCTTGTTAGACACGGGCGGCCCCGTTCCAGCCTTCGCCTACACCACGGTCTATGGTTGGCGGCAGACCTCCCTCGCGGGAGATGTCGCGAGCACCTATGGAAACGCGTTCACAAAGCTTGAAGTGATTTCAGGCACTGTCGACTCCGTCTCTGGAGACGATATCCATTTGAGCACCGCAGCAGGAAAGCACCAATTGGAACATGTTCTTGATACGGCCAACCATTCCTATTTCATCGAAATGGTGTCTGGTCCCTATGAAGGTCACCGCTTCGACATCGTCAGTGCCGCCGGAGCCGCCGTGACGACCGCTGAGGACACCGATGTGGTGACTGGGCCGCCGTTCAATACCTTGACGGGAGTCCCAGCTGATCTTGCAGGAGCCCTCTTCGTGATCCGCGAACACACCACAATCGTCGATTATTTCCCCACCACTCTCATGACGCCCACAGCCACCTCGGACGATGAGAATGCCGATGAACTCTTCCTCTACACGCCTGCGGGTTGGGCCACCTACTGGGTGCGGGACGATGCAGGAGGCGATCACTGGACCGCTCATGATGATCTCACCTTCGCTGATGCTGGTGGGACGGTGATTCCACCAGGTGAAGGCATGTTCCTACGTCCCTCGGAGAACACGACTCTCTTCGCCATCGGTCCCGTCCGCAAACACCGCTTTGTTCGCCCATTGGGCGTTGGCTACAATCTGGTCGCTCCGGGATTCCCCAAAGAGCAGAGCATTTCCGAGCGCAACATGGGACCCATCGATTTCGAGGGCGATCCCTCACCCGCCCTCGCCGATCTTGTCTGCGCTTATGACAGTGATATTGAAGGCTATCATTGTTACTTCTTCCTCGAAGGTGAAGGTGCCGTGACTCCCCGCTGGGTCCACACGGAAGACACCTTTCTTTCGGCAGCCGATTTCGAACAATCCTTCTTCCAACCGGACGCTGCTCACTTCTACTACCGGGCGAACAATCCCTTAGAGACCTACTTCATGCCGCTCTCTTGGTGCGTGAGCGTCGGTGGCGAATAACGCCTTCTGCGCCTTTCCAATCAACCACTCCCGCTCATGTTTCGTCGTCCTGTCCTTTCCCTTTGTGCGATTCTTCTCTTGGCCGCCCCGCCTGCAAGCTGGGCGAGCCAGGTCCTTTGGATGAGTCGGGCTGCCAGCGCTCACGTCGATAGCTCAGAAGTAGCCTTGAACGCCAGCTACGTCTTTGCCCTGGGTGCCTTTGACAGTGATTTCCAACCGACGATCTCCAATACCTCTGACTGGGCGGCCCATTGGCATCCCCTGCAACACTCTAGTTTTCGCACGGACACGCAGACCTTTGGCGGGACCTTCACCGCACCGACCAACGACGGGATCCTCGCCACGACCAATCGTGGTTATATCTGGGGCTATTCGAAAGATTATCCCGATCAATGGATTCTCTTAGGCGACCCGACGTGGACCTGGCCAGACACGACCGATTCATTGGCCTTCCCCTTGCAGTGGACAGTCGGCAGTGCGGGCGAGGTTCTCTTTGGCGAAGTAGATCCAGACGAGACCAATGGTTACTATCTTAAGATGGGCACTGTCGAGGATGGCGCACCCCCTGTCACTGATACCGAAGCCTGGTTGGCTGGCTTCTTTAGCGATGAGGAACTCGCAGACGACGACATCAGCGGTTGGGATGAAGATCCTGATCAGGATGGATTCACCAATCTCGTCGAATTGGCGATTGGCACGCATCCTCTAGAGATGAATGTGCGCCCTCATCTCGGCGACATGCGGATCGAAGTGGATGGCGATCACTACCTCCGTTTCGCCATGGACAAAGACCCGACCGCCCCCGTCAACTATATCGTCGAGGTATCGTTTGACCGCCGCAATTGGAACAGCGGCAACCTTTTCACGGAAACCTTGGTGGATTCTCCAACGCAATTGATCGTGCGTAGCATCTATCCTATGCATGTGCTGGATCAGCAATTCATGCGCCTTTCCGTAGGCCTTCAGCCATAGGTAGAAATCCACTCTTTAGAAACAAAGAACGGACCGCCGCCCACCTCACAAGGTGGTCGACGATCCGTTCCAGATGCACCCAAGAAAGCGCGACCCAATCAGTCGAAACGATTGACGCGGTAGAAGGTCGCAGAACCACGCTCTTCACCCGGCTCACCAATCCATGTGGTGAACGCGCCTTCGCCAATCAGCGGCTCTGAAACAGGTGTCCAATCCCGCAGATTGGACGACGCTTCGACCTGATAGACCATGGTTTCATCCGACCGGAAGGTGATGAGGATATCGCCACCCGTGAGCCAAACCATCTCCGTGATAGCGAACTCAACATCTCCGGCCACCTCAGGCTCTTGGGTGGTATTTGCCGAATATTCCGGCTGGAATCCGACTCCGGGAACGCCCATGAAGCGCACGAGCACATCTAAGGTGCCGCCGGGAGCGAGTCGACGGTCCACCGTTTGATAGGCTACTGGCAAGGCGGGCTCACCTACCACCGTGGATCCCGAGGCGCTCGTGACCATGAGCGCCTCGGGCACGCCTTGGATGAGCAAACGATCCACATAAGCAGGCGCGTCACCGTTATTGAACACTCTCACCATATGTTCCCATTCTCCAGATGCTTCATTGAGCATTGGACTGCCCATGGCGACCGCACCAACACCGACCCCATTCACCGGCATGATGACGACATCGTTCCCGTCGCCCCCTCGATAGGTGATGCGATACTCACGGCCACCCGAAGCGAACGTCGTCCACTCTGGCAAACCGGCGAAATGACCGCCGATGGGACGGTTGCTCCGATTGTCGAGAAGGACGAATACATCTGCATTCTCAGGCTCGAACCCGTCTAGGGTCACCACCGTCAGCTGCGGTTCCATCAGATCGACAAATCCGTGGACGGTCAACGCGCTATGGGTGCCGGCGGCAAGCGACACGTTGAACGACGATGCGCTGGCGAAGGTGGCGTCCGTGGTGACGAGAGCTCCCGGCAGGAGACTAGCACCTTCCCCTATCCATAAGAGTCCCTCGACCATGGCATCACCGCTGAGGTGACTGGCACCACTCGCAACCACGTCATTCCAGGTCGCCACATCGCTCATGGTGAGCGTGGAATCGATCATGCTGACACCGCTACCTTGAAAGGCGAAGTTATCCTCAATATCGACTGCCGTGAGATGCACGTCCCCACCGATTGATTGCAATCCGCCGCCTTCGGCATCGAAGCCAATGGTGGCATTCTGAAACAGGCGCACGCGACCAGCCGAACCATCAATCACCAAGGTTCCTTTATTATTGAAGACACCCCCTCCGCCATCGTGGACAGCGTCCCCTTCCGAGGCATTCATGGATACCACCGTGCCCTGGTCGATGGTCATCGTTGAGCCGACTTGGTTCCACAAGCCACCGCCCTCGCGCGCAGCGACGTTGTGGAGCACCTGACAGGCACGCACCAAGATATTGGCCGTTCCTGAGACGTGCAATCCACCTCCATTACCAGGCGAAGCGCTCCCAACGGGTCCCGCGAGATTGCCAAGCTCCGTATGATGGCCGCCTAAGTGCATATTCATCAAGGTCAACGCGCCATCGATCAATTCGATACCACCACCAGCACGATTCGCCACATTGCTCGTGATCTGGCTATCCGAGATCGTCACGTCCCCGGCCGTCGAGAAGACCCCGCCACCACTTCCTGCAGCCCCGATAGCGCTGTTAGCGTGGATGTTCGTTGTCATCATTTCAAGCGTGCCGCCGTTATTGAACAAACCGCCGCCACCATCGTCAGCGGCCGCACCATAAGCCACATTATGGCTGATGTTAGAGCTTGTGACCTTCATCACCCCGCTTCCGTTCCACAATCCGCCGCCTTCACGCGCGGCGACGTTCCGATTGCTCGAGCCTCCTACGATGGTCACATCGCCTGGGCCCGTGATATGAAGCGCCCCCCCATTACCAGGAGCTGCGGTGGCTGGTGCCACGCCGGCATTATTCGCATCCATACGCACCTGGGTCAGCGTGAGGCCAAGTCCTGCTCCGGAGTTGTCTTCAATCGCGCCGCCAGCACGGTTGGCCCGGTTGCTCATCAATTCTGTATTGGCTAGGGTCATCACGCCACCGGTGTGATTAAACACTCCACCACCGCTACCAGAAGCACCACTAGCAATGTTCCGATTGATCTCTGTATCCGTGATCGTCATCGAACCACCGTTATTGAAGATACCGCCACCACCGTCATCGGCCGCTGCCCCCAGAGCATGGTTGGCATTCACCATGGAATGCATGACCGTCATGGTCGACCCCGCTTGATTCCACAGCCCGCCACCTTCGCGCGCCGCGAGATTGGAAAGCACTTCACACCAATCGATGGTCACTTCAGCGCTGCCACTGACATGGAGACCGCCCCCATTTCCGGGATTGGCCGTCCCTTCAGGACCAGCAATATTGCCGTCGGCGGCCATGGGCCCTCCGAGGACCAGATCGGACAATGTCAGGGTGCCGTCGATGATTTCGATGCCTCCCCCAGCGCGATTGGCAACGTTGGCAGCCATGTTCGAGCTGGTGATGCTCACGGTGCCTGCAAGGGTCAATAGAGCCCCACCACTACCGGACATTCCGTCAGCGACATTAGCCGAAAGCTTGGATTCATCAATGGTCACCGTTCCGCTCAAGTTGAAGACCCCGCCGCCACCATCGTGAGCTTCGGGACCACTCGCAATGTTTGAGAGAATCATGGAATTCGTCACGGTCATGAGGCCGCCGCCATTCCAAAGTCCCCCGCCCTCAAGGGCTGCAAGGTTGTCCTCTACCGTGCAGTTCTCGATGGTGACATCCCCTGGGCCGGTGATATGGAGACCACCGCCATTTCCTGGCGCTGCCATGGCAGGAGGCATTCCCGTATTGTTACCCATAAGATGGGAGTCGATCAGAATGACGCCAAGGCCATCGCCGGATTGATCTTCAATGCCACCTCCGGCGCGGTTGCTCCGGTTGCGAGAGATCTCGCAGTTTGTCATCTCCAGAACACCGCCTGCAACGTTCAATACACCACCTCCACTGCCAGAGGCACCATCAGCGATATTGCCGCTCACGGTCGACTCGTTCACAATCAACTCGCCTCCATTATTGAACAATCCGCCGCCACCGTCATCGGCAGCTGGACCCGAAGCCACATTAAGGGAAATCACGGTTCCATTCTGCACCGTCATGGTGGCGCCGCTTTGATTCCATAAGCCACCGCCTTCACGGGCAGCGACGTTCCGCTCTACCGTGGCCTTATCGAACACCACCGTCGCCGCGCCGCTCACGTGAAGGGCGCCACCATTGCCAGGCGAAGCGCTTCCTTCGGGACCCGCGATATTGTCTGAAACCGTCACTCCAGAAACGGTAAGCGCACCGAGAATGATCTCCATTCCACCACCAGCTCGGTTGGCAGTATTCTGCGAGACTTCCCCGCCAGTCAGGGACACCGCTCCGTCGATGGAGAGGATTCCCCCACCGCTACCGGACGTCCCAAGAGCCGTATTCTCTTGGACCACCACATTGGTAGCGTTCACAGTTCCACCATTATTGAAGAGCCCTCCGCCCCCATCATCTGCTCCTTCACCGAACGCGTGGTTGTCGGAAATCTCATGATCGGAAACGGTCATGATCCCCGTGCCATTCCACAGCGCCCCACCTTCGCGGGCCGCCATGTTACCGATGGAGCGCCCTCCCTGAATGACGATATCGCCGGCACCGGTGATATGCACCGCTCCGCCATTTCCAGGAGCGGGCGTGGCAGGATCGGTGCCCGCCAGGTTATGCATCATGACCACCTCATTAAGAACGATACCCAATCCGGCACCGGAAGCGTCTTCGATCGCACCGCCAGCACGGTTGGCGAGATTGTGCGAGAGGATCGTGTTGTCGAGGGATACCATACCGCTTTCATTGAAGATCGCGCCACCACTCCCCGAGGCGCCATCCGCCACGTTATTCGTCAAGGTCGATTCCTTGATCATCACATGGGCACCGCGATTCATGAGACCGCCCCCATCGGAAGCACGCCCGCCACGGATCGTCACATTAACGAAGCTAACATCGATCGATCCAAAGGTTTCAAACACGCGATCTCCCAGAGTTGCGGCATCGATCACGGCCCCATCGCCACCGCCAGTGATGGTGACACTTCTCGTGATGTCCAGATCACCGCTAGCAGCCATGTCTTCGTCTGCGCCGGTGATTGTAAGACTATAGACACCCTCTTCGAGCATGATCATATCGATCTCGTCCGAACCATTGGCGGCCAAGATAGCTTCGCGCAGGGTGGTCACCCCATCAAAGGCCTCAATCTTATCTTCAAAACTGGAGACCACGCCATCATTAGGCGCCACTGCTCCGGCTTCCACCGAACCGAGATCGACGTTATCAACGATACGCGCAAATCCACGTTGATCCGTGGTCAATGCCTGAGCGGCATCATTATTACCAGCATTCAATGCAGGGCTCCCTTCCATGGGCAGATGCGTTTGCGTGGGTCCACCGAAGTCGCCCAAGGGCGACAGCATCGCATCCGAACCCGCAAACGAAGATTGGAAGCTCGTGCCTGGGCCGGAGATATTCTCAGAGGTCGGCGCGGAATTGTTCACCGTCAGCGTATTCGTAGCGGTGATGATTCCACCAGCGCCATGAATGCCGCCCCCTGCCGTTCCCGCACGATTCTCCGCGATGGTGACCTGGAGGAGCGTCATCTCTCCTCCCTGAGCGCTTAATCCGCCACCCACTCGCGTGGCTTCATTTCCAGAAATGGTTGAATTGGTGATGGTCGTGATTCCATCGCCGGCTTGATTGAAGATACCGCCGCCGTCTGGTGAGGTGTTCTTGCAAACAGTCGAACGCCACACTTCCAACGTCCCCGCTCCCGAATTCCACAAACCGCCGCCTTCTTTGGCGGCATGATTACGAGAGACGGTTGACGCATCGATCGTCACATGACCGGCGCCAGTGATATGTACGGCACCGCCATTTCCCGGAGCAGCCGTTCCATCCGGTCCGGCCGTGTTCTCACTCAATTGTGACCCTGTGATCATCACTCCGCCCCCGGCAAGATCTTCGAGAGCACCCCCTGCGCGGTTCGCAGTATTTGCGGAAATCACACTATCACTAATTTCAAAAGTTCCTCCTGGTCCATTGAACAATCCGCCACCGCTGCCCGAGGCACCAGTCGCATCATTATTCATCACGCGAACATCCTCAAGGATGGTGGCACCACCGTTATTGAAGATACCGCCTCCGCCGTCGTCAGATCCAGCACCTTCCGCTCGGTTCCCACTGATCACCGTGCCATTGCGCACCGTCATCGTAGAGCCCACCTGATTCCACAACCCACCGCCTTCGCGAGCGGCCACGTTGCCGACCACGTCACCGCCATCGATCACAATCGTCGCCACACCGGTGACATGGATGCCGCCTCCATTGCCTGGCGACGCACTCCCTGCCGGCCCTGCAATATTCGCGTCGAACACGGTGGTTCCACCTAACATCACTTCATTCAACGTAAGGCTGCCGTCAATGATTTCAATCCCACCACCGGCACGGTTTGCCACGTTAGCTGAAATCATCGAATCCCGAATGGTCACCTCCCCGGTCTTCACAAAGAGGCCCCCACCACTCCCAGAGGCTCCCGTAGCACGGTTGTTCCAAAGGGTCACGTTCTCGACAATCAAAGTACCACCGTTATTGAAGATGGCGCCACCACCATCATCGGCCCCATCGCCATGAGCGACATTCGAGTCCAGCAGGACATCATTGCGCACTGTCATCGTCGAACCCGTTTGATTCCATAAGCCACCGCCCTCACGGGCAGCCACGTTGCCTCCAATCACTCCACCATCGATGACCACGGTGGCAACCCCGGTGATATGCAAGGCACCGCCATTGCCAGGAGCGGCCGAGCCTTCTGGACCCGCGATGTTGCCGTCGGCCGCATCAAAGCCTCCCAACAGCACTTCTTGCATGTCCAATTGGCCATCGATCAATTCGATCGCGCCCCCCGCTCGGTTGGCGACATTGCGCATCCAGCTCGATTCCGCGATGGTGATCGCTCCACTAAGACTCAGCAATCCACCTCCACTTCCAGAGGCCCCCGTGGCCACATTATCACTCACGACTCCACCGGAGATACTCATGGAACCTCCATTATTGAAGATACCGCCTCCACCGTCATCAGCACCAGCCCCATGCGCTTGATTGCCGGACACGGTCACGCCTTGCAAGGCCATATGCCCGGTTCCATTCCACAAGCCGCCGCCCTCTCGAGCCGCCACATTGTCATTCACAACCCCGCCGGTAATGGCGACATCGCCCATCCCCGTGATATGCAAGGCTCCACCGTTTCCGGGTGCTGGCATCGCAGGGGCTACTCCCGTGTTGTTGCCAATCATTTCCACGTCGATCAATGTGAGTCCAAGTCCCGCGCCCGAGGCATCTTCAATGCCGCCACCCGCTCGGTTGGCAACATTCTCATTGATGCGACTGTGCGTGATCGTTGTCTTGGCACCCGTGCCATTAAAGAGGGCTCCCCCACTTCCGGAAGCGGCCGTCGCTCGGTTGTGCTCTAAAACGCTTCCCTCCACGGTCAACGTTCCGCCATCATTGTAGATGGCACCTCCATCTCCAGCCGAGTTACTGAGAAGATGTACATTGGTGAGGGCAAGTTTAGCGTTGGGATGCACGAGAAGGGCGCCACCTTTGTCGACGCCGCCTCCATTGACCCATTGGATCCCCTCCATCGCCACCTCGGTAGCGGCATGAATGGATGCTAGTCTAAAACTCCCATCCCCACGAATAGAGACTCCTGGCTGATTGGAATCGATCAATCGGAGAGATTTCATCAGTTCCAGGGTTCCTCCTGCTTCGGGCGAGAGAGTGATGGATTGCCCCGCAAGAGCCGGGTGAAAGACAATCTCATCGTTGGGTTGAGCCGCACTGATCGCTTCGCGCAGGCTCATGGCGCCGTCATCCGCAACGACGTCGACAGTGGTATCGACCATCAGTTGCTCTGCACGGGCATTGATCGTTAATAGTGTTAGCGTTCCTAGCGCGGCCGTGAGCCACGGCGTGCGAGAACTTCTTCGATAGTACATCATAGAGTTTGGGTTCAATTCACCGAAGCAACCGACGGAGGCGCGATGCGGATGCGAAATACTCGAAGAATTATTTCTTTGGAAATCGTGCATCCGAGAGACCGACTTGGCCGGTTCCTCAACAAAGGTCATGAATCCATCCTTCCTGAGAACACTCGCTTTCGCCCTAACAATGCCTCTCGGCTATCCGCTGGTTGCGCATCCAGGACACCATCACGACACGCCAACGGTCCCTCTTCACCAGCTAGAAATTATCGGTGAAAGCGAACAGGATGACAAGATTCGCGCCTTGCAGAAGCGGCTTGCTGCCTCCCCTAGCGACGCTCCATCGCTTGAGAAATTGGCGTGGCTCTTGATAGCTAAAGCGCGGAGCGAGACTGATCACAGCCTCTACGGTCCGGCCAAGGAATGCGCCAAGAAGCTCATCGATTCCGATCAATCGAAGGCCGAGGGCCAACTGATTCTTGGCCATCTCCTCTTACAACAGCACCAATTTGCGAAAGCCCGCGAAGTTGCCCTATCATTAACTAAAGAACGGGGCTGGCACTATGACTACGGATTACTAGGCGATATTCTGTTAGACTTAGGCGATACCACCGGCGCGACGGAGGCCTACGAGCAGATGATGCAACAGCGTCCTGGGCTCGAGTCATACGCCCGCGCGGCTCTTATCCGATGGCAACGCGGCCACTTGGACGACGCGGTCGCGGCGATGGAACTTGCCGTTTCGGCAGGAAGCCTGCGACAGCCCGAACCCATCGCGTGGGCGGGCTCGAAGCTGACGCTCCTCTACCTGCAACAGGGAGAGTTGAGCCGCGCTCACGTCATTGCTGACCGCGCCTTGAGCCTGGTCCCAGAATACCCCCATGCCTTGTTGGCCCGCGGCCGAACGCTCATGGCTGAGGAGCGCTTCGCAGAAGCTTTGCCTGATCTCAAGCGGGCCTCTAGCAAATTGGAAGAGCCTGCTTTCTTGTGGGCATTGGAAGATTGCTTGCGCTCGTTGGACGTAAGAGAAGCCGATGGCATCGCCGAACAACTGCACGCGACTGGAGAGAGCGCCGATCCGCGCACCTATGCCCTCTACCTTGCCACGCATCGACGCGACACCAGTCGGGCTCTCTCTCTTGCCCTGGCCGAGCTCGAACAGCGTCAAGACATCCTCACACATGACGCGGTGGCTTGGGCAGCTTTCGCCAACGGCGACCTGACACTCGCACAGGAATCGATGAAGAAGGCGCTCGCTGACGGCACGCGTGACCCTCGCCTCGCGCTTCATGCGGCAGCCATTGCGAAGGCGGCTGGGGACCACGACAAGGCGATCCAGTTTTATCATTCGGCAGAACGTGAGCGCTCCCTGCTACTGCCTTCCGAGCAAACCCTCCTCAACGATCTGCATACCCAGCTCCACGCGGAGTCCTAGAACATCCAATCCTCATACGACAATCCTAACCATGAAACCAACCACACTAAAGCTCCTCACGAGGGCGACCGTTGCTACCGCTCTTGGCAGCATGTCACTCCTCGCTTCCAGTCACCAAGATGCGCCGTTGATCAGTCTCGATGATGCGGCCAACACGACCGATGTTTATGCATTCAAATCGGTTCAGGGTGATCAGGAATACCTCACCACCGCCCTCGCCGTATACCCTTTTCAGAATCCCGGCATCGGCCCTAACAAGCACAACTTCGACGACAACGTTCTCTACTCGATCTTTGTCGCCACAGGCGACAATGTTGCCGCTGGCAAGCCCTCCTACCGCTACGATTTCTATTTCCGCACCTGGCTGAACAATCGCGACACCATCTTGCAAAGCTATTTGGGGGTGGTCGAGGACCTTGGCGATGCCAACCAGAATCTCATCCAAAGTTATTTCGTCATTCGCACGGACTTCGATTCAGGTCGACGTCGCTATCTCGGTCGCGGGCTCGTTCCTCCGAACAACCAGGGCATCGCCACCCCCTACTACAACCAGGACGACAATGGCGAACTGCCCGCGCGATCGGGGGCCTCCGATCCCTCAGACCTCGATCGGTATACCGCGAGTGCCGTCACCACGCTTCGTCAGGGGCATGTGAGCTTCGCGGGCCAGCGTGAAGATGGCTTCTACGGCGATATCCAAGCGATCTTTGATCTCTTGCAATTACGCGGTGGCGGCGAGAGTAACAGCTTTGATAGTCAAAGTGGTTTCAACGTGCACACCATTGCCTTGAATATTCCGTTAGACGAGATCGGCGGAAGTGAGCAAGTTGTGGGCGTTTGGGCGACAACGAGTCGGCGGATGATCACCATTCTGGATGATGGTCCCGAGTCGCGCGATCCCCGCACCTCGGCGACCTTCGTCCAAGTGGGTCGGCAGGGTAATCCGCTCTTCTGCGAGGCTTTGGTCGCCATGAAAGACAAGGATCTCTACAACCGGACGCAGCCAGACACCGATGCCCAACTCTTCGAGAAATATGCGCGGAGCCCTGAACTCGCGGTGCTCATTGATGCTCTTGTGACTCCGGTCAATGTGCAAGACGATCGCTCCGACCTCGTGGGAATCTTTATTCCCGACGTCATCAAAGTCGACCTATCTACCGGACCTGCCCGCTTAGCAGGCGGCGAGGGTGATGATGAAGGCTTCCATCGCCTGAGTATCTTCGGGGGCGATGCCTTGGTGAGCACGCAGCAGACCGGATTCACAGAGTTTGGACAAGGAGTCATTCCCGGTGGCTGGCCCAATGGGAGACGGTTCGGTGATGACGTGATCGACATCGCGGTGATTGCCATTCTCAGTGACCTGCGCGATCCTAACAATGTGGCTGGAACACTCCCTGGCACTTTGGAACAAGTGGGCGCTCTCAACCTCGATAATGTGGCGAGCAACGACAGCGTCTATCACAAAGTATTCCCCTACGCGGCCACTCCTCACAATGGACGAAACTTCACGGCAAACCCAACCTTGGTCCGTCCTTCTGAATAGATTCCCCCTACAAATAAAGGGCCAGCCCGACAACCCCAACCCCACCTGCCGGGAAGCGTTTCTTCCCGGCAGGATGTCTCCTCTCTCCTCACATGCGTCCAATCTTATTCACCTTTCCTCTCGCATGCTTGCTCTCGGCATCCGCATTCGCTGCTGAAGCAGGTCGCAGCGAAGCAACTTTCCAACACAACGCTCAGGCTCTCCACGGCACCGCGACCTTTGCCTGGCGAGATCTCGATGCTGTCCTAGAAATTGATCTTGATCGAGACGGTCGATTGAGTTCGCGGGAGCTCGCCGTCTCGGATCGTTTTCTGGGCGAGTACGCTGAGACGCTTTATGAATGTCAGCAGGACGGCACCGCTCTCACCAGCGTGAACGTAGACTATCACTATGACGCCACCTCAGAAAGCATAGCCTTTCAGTTGCACTACGAACTGCAGAAGCCTGACCCCGTGAATGTCACCTTCCAGGGGCATAGGGATTTCCCGGTGGGCCATCAGCAGCATCTTCAAGTGCTCGACAGCCGGGGAAACACCCTCTCGCAATCCCGCATCGGGGACCCTCAGGCGCGTCCGTTCTTCCCCACCCCCCAACCCATCGTTGCTCCAATGCCTCAGGTCCCCGCCGTTCACTTAGCCCAGACAAGTCCCAAACCACGCACGATTCGCCAAGTTAACGGCGGCTGGATCGCCTTCGCGATTGCTCTTGGGCTAGGCGTCTGGTTCATTCGGTCGCGCTCCTCTGCGGTCTCCTCCTAGGCTCGTCGGCGACGCCGTCATCATCCATGACCCTTCCCACTCCAGATTCGGCTCCTCCAGAAGACCCTCATGCGATCCTCGCAGGGCTTCTGAGGCGCATTGCTCAAGAAGCCGACAAATCGGCGTTTGCAGAACTCTATGATCGGACTTCCGGGGCGGTCTTTGCCACGGTCCTTTCCGTGGTGAAAGACCGATCCGAAGCCGAGGACACCTTGCAGGACTGCTTTTGCTCGATTTGGGATCATGCAGGTCAATATGATGGAGCCAAGGGCAAGGCGATCAGTTGGATCATGACCATCGCGCGAAACAAGGCCTTCGACCACACCGCGAAACTGAAGCGGCAAGGCAAGATTGTGGACCGCGTGAAAGAACACTCTGCAGAAACCCCCGAGCGCACCCACCAAGATGCGTTTGACATGACTGCTTCCAATGAAGAGTCCCAGGCCGTGCACGACGCTCTGGGCTCGCTGCCGGAAGACCAACGTCAAGCCATCCGACTCGCGTTCATCAGCGGAATGAGCCAAACAGAAGTGGCGGAATGTCTCCAACAGCCACTTGGAACGATCAAAGCACGCATACGCCGAGGGCTCTATCAAATGCGCGGCGTGCTCCAACCCCACCTAACCGACTCACCTTCTTAGTATGGACTCGGATCGCATTCAAGAACTCGCGGTGTTGCATGCCACTCATGGCTTGCAAGGGGCAGATTTGCTAGAGTTTGAACTCTGGTGGTCTGCTGCAGACGCTGAAGAACGCGCAGCCTTTACTGAGACGGTGGACACCATCACCATGATCACTCTCTCAAACCTCCCCCCTGAAAAGCCACCAGCGCATCTCAAAAACCAAATCATGAAACGTCTCGATCAACGTCAGGATCGAGAGACCCCGCAGGCAACGCCATCTTCGAAGACAAAGGATATCCCGGCGGGCTACTCCTTCATGATGGACGTCGACGGGCCGTGGCGCGAACTACCGACCAAGGGCACTCGCATCAAGGAGCTATCTGCCTCACGCGAGACCGGAACCGCCACCTTCATCTTGGAGATGGATCCAGGCTCGCGCTTGCTCTCACATCACCACCGAGGAGCAGAAGAGGCCTTTGTTCTCTATGGCGATCTTCAGATGCGCGGAAAGACCCTGCACGCCGGAGACTACATGCGAGCCGAGCCAGGAACGAAACATGAGGACCTTTACTCGGAAGGTGGGTGCCGGGCGCTCATCATCACGGCGCTTGAGAATTATCCTCAGAAATCAATCCGCACCTATGACCGGCTCCATCGCGTGTGGAAGAAGTGCAAGCAGTTGGTGACTTCCTCCTCCTGATCGTGGTAGATCGTTGGGATGCGGACACCCTCACGCTTGCCCCACCTCTTTTCCCTGTGCCTCACAGCCAGTCTCCTTGTGTGCCCTGATGCTGGTGCCGAGGAGAGGCCAAACTTCGTCTTCATCATTGCGGACGATTGCACCTACCTCGACATGGAGGTCTATGGGGGCCAAGCGAAGACCCCTCATTTGCAGGCACTCGCGGAGGAGGGCATGCGCTTCACGCGGTGCTTTCAAGCAGCTCCCATGTGCTCCCCCACCCGCCACAATCTCTACACGGGCATTTATCCCGTGAAGTCGGGTGCCTGGCCAAACCACACCGCCGTGTATGAGGGAACACCCTCCATTGCTCACCATCTCCAGGAGGCCGGCTATCGTGTGGCACTGTCAGGAAAGACGCACATCCGTCCCAAGTCTTCCTTCCCCTTCGAATACTCAGACGATTTCCGCAAAGCCGATCCTACGAGGAAGAATCCCTACCCTGCCATTGACACCTTCCTTGCCGAGTGCAGGGAAACGGACACACCATTCTGTCTCTTTGCATGCTCGAATGAGCCTCATACCCCGTACACCAAGGGTGATCCTTCGGCCTATCCTCCCGAATCTCTCCACCTACCGCCTTCGTGGGTAGACACCCCGGAAACGCGCGCATGCTATTCGCAATACCTGGCTGAAATCTCTTACTACGACCAGCAATGCGGTGCTCTTCTGACGATGCTAGATCGCCACGACTTAAAAGACAATACCTTGGTGATCGTCGTTTCCGAGCAAGGTTCCGCCTTTCCCTTTGCCAAATGGACCTGCTTTGAACTCGGTCTCGCTTCGGGCATGATTGCGCGGTGGCCTGGCAAGATTGCCAAAGGCACCCTCTCTGATGCGTTGGTCGAATACGTCGATGTTGTCCCCACCTTCCTTCAAGCAGCTCAGGTGCCTTTACCACCCATCTTGGAAGGGCGTTCCTTTCTACCCGTCTTGTTAGGCCACGCAACCGAACACAAGCAGTATACCTTCGGTATCCACACCACACGCGGGATCATCAATGGCTCGACAGCCTTCGGTGTGCGCTCGTGCGGCACGAAGCGGTATCGCTACATCCGCAATCTCCATCCAGAGACAACATTTACCAATGCAGTCACGCGGGCGGGTGGCGATAAGGCCGATTTCTGGTCTTCGTGGTTGGAGAAGGCGCAGGCGGGCGACACGCACGCGCAGGCGATGACTGCCAAGTATCAGTCTCGCCCACCTGAAGAACTCTACGATGTTGAGAACGACCCCCACTGTTTGGCAAATCTGATCGATACGCCCGCGCTTCAAGACGTGCGGCGGGAACTTGCCTCTGCGCTGGATGCCTGGATGGAAACGCAGGGAGACCAAGGCGCCGAGACCGAAGCCAGCGCGCACACACGCCAACCCGGACGCAAACGGCGCGCAATCCCTAATCCTTGAGATGATCTAGCAGAATGCGGCGAATCTCTTCGATCGCTTCTGGGTGACGGTGGGCACTATGCCGCGCGGGGACCAACTTCTCCGAGAGCGCCTCTTGCAGATGGGAACTCTGATAGCTGACAACGCCATCCGAGCTGTCCGGCGCATTTCCCAAACCACGATCCCCCGCAATCGTGTGCACACGGACATTCTCATCGAAGGGGAGTTCCACTAGTGTCTTCAACACCGGATTATAATACTGCAGACGTGACACACTAGTGGGCGCGAGATCGATCACGGACATACCCGTGTCCGTGAGTTCCTGCACAATGCTCGTGAAGTCGAGAGACACGAGGTCTTGGGGGAGCTTGATCAAGCGCGAGAACAATCGGCCTACCCAACCATCCGCAATCGTGCTCCCACGATGCGGCGTGGCCACAAAGATCACTCGCCGAATGTAGCGCTCCGCCTCGAAGTTCACAAATCGGCCAAGCCGTTCCCGCATCTCGTCGTCCACATCCAATTCATCGATTGGTTTCTTAAAGAAACGTTTCCAGGTTCCCTCAGTCGTGCGGCGCACCTGCACACTGGAAATGAGACCACCCATGCTGTGTCCCACGAGCACCATGTTGTTCATGGCAGGCAATCGATCCCCGGGATTGTATCGGCTCTGCACTTCGCGGAGGACTTCGCGAAACTCTGCCGCAGGATAGAGAAACTGATAGCCGGTGGGATATTGATAGATCCAGAATTGGAATCGCTGACGCACGACCGGATCTTCTAACAAGCCATTGATCGTTTCATCCCAGGTACCCCCATTGGAGGCGAGCCCATGGACAAAGACCACCGGGATGGCATCCGGACGAAAGGGGCCGATGAAACTCAGCCCCAACCCGTCAGAAACCTCTGCAGGTCGCAGGAGCGCAAGAATTGCTTTCTTGTTAGGATCCGCATCCACTTGCTTCCCCCAGGCGGCGGAATAATCCGCTGCCAACGGTCGCGTGACGTTCCCCAGGGAAACCGCGCTCGTTTGCATCGCATCGTAGAATCGCAGCGTGGCCTCACGACCACGGACATGCAGTACAGCCGTCACCGGTTGGTATCGCCCCCCAGGAGGGTAATAGGGCGCCGATTGGGAATCGGCTGGCGGCCTCGCCTCAGCTACAAACGGTGCCCCTACGCCTAACTTACGCACACGCTTGCTTAGCTCGTTCACTTTCACCCGATCCGCAGCGAGCAAGGAGGCAAACGCGCTCGGATCCACCTGCGACCGCGTGCGCCGCTGGTCCACCACCAGGCGGAGGTTGCCCGACAGCCCTGGCACATTCACCTGATCGCGCTTCTCTAGAGCCTCTACAATCCGCGCCGTGGCAAATTGACTCAAATGATAGAGCACGGGAGCCTCCTCAGGGCTGTAGGCGCTTAAGTATGGGGATGAACGACGCGCCGCCACCAAGTAGAGTCCTAAGGCTTGGTCCGGTGCGCGCTCCTCCAGGGCCTGTGCGGCGAAGACGCATTGCTCCACCAGCGCTTGGGCTTCATTTGCCGTGACCCCATCTCGCGCAATATGCCGATCAAAGGATTGAAGGGTTTCCAATGGCCGAGCCCGGAGTTCGCGTGGCCCTCTTCCCATTTCCTTCAAGGAAGCCGTCGCCACGGTGGATAGTTTGCCATGATTCAGTGCGCACGGCCCGAGGCCGCGATAACATTGATGCAGATCTGCAGGCTCCACACGAAGCGAAGAACACTGTGTGAGGAAGCCGAGACTGCCCGCGACAACGCTGAGAAAGACGGATGAACGAATCATGTGCTTACCGCTTCTCACATACCAATGAATACATCAATGGTAGGATTGGCAAACTTTCCGGCAGATACAGCCGCCGTCCCTCCTTCTCCACCATTTCTGGAAAGGGCCTCCACCCATTGCAATAAGGGTATTCTTGAAGGTCTGCTAGTTGAAGCCCAGCATCCACCAGGGCCATGATCACTTCCGATAGTCCCCAGGCAAAGGAGTAGGCAGGATGGGGATTGGCGTAGGGATCGGCGAGCTTAGGCTCCCCCGATTCACTCACCGTCAGGTTGGCACCCGAATCCCCCACATAGTCGCCCACGCCATCCAACTCCTCGACCATGCCTCCCCCCATGTAATCGAAGGCCGCTTCCCAATTTCCAGCGTCATCAAAGGTCTCAAAGAGTGGGTGAAATTCCACCACCACCACGCGGCCGCCCGGCTTGAGGGCGCGCGCGACGCCTTTTCCCCAGCGCTTGATATCAGAGAGCCAATGCAGCGCTCCGTAGGAAGCAAAGATCACATCCGACGGCTCGACATCGGGTTGATCCAACCAGTCGTAAACGTCGGCCCGCACGAACTCACCCGGAATCCCTGTCACATCTACCAAGGTTTGCGCAGCGGTGATGGCCTCATCACTGATATCCACTCCGATCACCTGTGCCCCGAGATGGCGAGCAATGCTGAGGGTGTCCTGCCCGCTATTGCACAGAAGATGAGTAAGTCGCTTCCCCTTGAGATCGCCTAACAATCCCATCTCCTCCGGGAACAATGTGTTGCCGCCTTCGCGCAGAAAGGTCGCTTGATTCTCCTTATGGGCATTATGACGCTCCGTCGCGTGATTCCACGACTTGCGGTTGGCTTCATGGACGTCCTCGGGCTTGGCCATGCGAAGCCGATAGCATTTCCAGGGAAACCTGTCCACTGTGAGGGCCATGGCCACCCCGCTCATCGCCGCTCAAGCAATAGCAGATTCGCTACGGCCGGTCCTCCGCCAGGCCGAGCTGGATCGGGAAGCCTTTGCCCGTCCCCTGGCTCGTTGCGTCCTCTCAGAGTGCCGTGCCACCTGCTGTCACGATGGGGTCGTCCTCGATTCAGCCGAAGTGTCAGTGCTAGAAACATGCTGGCAAACCCACCGCCACCGACTTCAAGCCTACGGAATTGCCGCAGGGGATACCTGGTGGGAACGAGACGCCCGGGGTCGCCCCAAGATTGCCACCGCTCCCGCCTCCGCGGCGGAACTGGCCGAGGACTTTCCCGCGCATTTCCCCAAGACACGCTGCGTCTTCCTCGATGCCGAACATCGCTGTGCCTGGCAGCGTTTGGCCGATGATCTCGGGCTCCCGTCCTGGTTCTACAAACCAGTGTCCTGCTGGATGCATCCCATCGCCCTCCTACCAGGGACGCCCCCACGCCTCACCCTCGCTGGGAATCCGCAGTTGGCCGACGATTTCGCCAGCCACACGCCCTGCGGTGAATCCTGTGCCCAGGGTCGACCGGCGAAGGACATCCTCGCTTCCGAGCTGACCCTTCTCGGTCAAATCGCCGGACGCGATTTCGTGGGAGAGGCGCTTGATTGACGATTTCATCGCCACCTTTGAGTGGTCAGTCGGGTTAGAGTCCTTACAGTCATTCTGATTCCAATCGTCATCACATGCGTTTCTCCTCCCTCTTCGTCGCTCCCGTCCTCTCCATCGCCCCTCTCCTAGTATTGGCCACGGCTGATACGGGAGACATTCATGGGCCGATCTGCTCTTGGCATCTCGATCCCACCACCACGATGACCATCCAGTGGGTGGAGAAAGCGCACACCACGATTCCACAAGAACGATGGTGGGAAGCCGTGTCAGGCTTCGGCTACGGCGATGATGATGACACCACGGTGCTGGACATGCAGGACAAGTACCAGCGACTCTACATCCGCACCGAGTTCGAGGGCAAAGACCTCCCTACGGTGGCTCAAATTGATCCTACAGGTGCATGGACGGCCAAAGCACAAATCGATAAAGCCGAGTACGAATTCAACGTGCGTTTCGATTTCAAGGAAGGCAATTTATCAGGCGACATCACGCAATTGGGTGGTCAACCCAAGGCCTTCGAAGGTGGATACATCGGAGGTGAAACGGTCCACTTCCAGTCTACCTACACACTGCTCACGAAAGAATATACCATTGAAATCGCTGCCAAGCGCAAAGACGAGGTGACCCTGGAGGGCGAATGGCGCGCGCTAAACAAAGAGGGCGAGGAGAAAGCCAAGGACAAGGTCGTCTTCACCAAGATCGAAACGGAAGAGGAGAAGAAGAAACGCGAGGCCATGACGGATGAAGAGAAGAAGAAAGCCGAAGAGGAGCGCAAGAAGGAGGCGGCTAAAGTTGCGGACCCTGACAAGTTTCAAATCCAATTACGGGTGCGCTACGATGATGGCTTCATTGCCTATCTCAACGGTGAAGAGATCCAACGTGCCGGGATCGGCTCTGGCCGCGGCAAGGACGCCAAGGACATTGCCAATCACGACGCTGATAAGGAGGAAACGTTTACGATTGATAAGAAATTCAATCGGCTTCTCAAACCCGGTAAGAATATCCTCGCCTTCGAAGGGCACAATCGTTCCATCGACAGTTCTGATTTCACGCTTGATCCGAAACTCTGGGTCAAAGTCGATAAGAAGGAGCACAAATACCTGGATGGGAAGAACAAATGGCAATTCTTCCTCGGCGAACCTGCAGCCAATTGGACCACTTCGGAGATTCGCTCCAAGCCACTTCCCACCGCGACTTCTGGGGTGGAACCCTATGAGCTTCGATTTGGGAAACGTGGAGCTCCCGTGAGTTTGCCTCACCGCGCGGTTTCCGAGGTGCTCGAATTCGCTGACACCCGTAATGTGATTCACCGCGTGATTCTAAAGGGGTTGGAACCCGATACCGGTTATGCTTTTGAGATTTCCGAACCCAATTCCACTCGCCGGCTCAAAGGAAAGAAATTCTTCTTCAAGACGGCGCCCACGCGCCTCGGAGACGGTGTCACCTTCGTCACTGGTGGGGATATGTATCACAAGCGCGATCTCCTAGACGCCATGAACCGCGAAGCCGCCGAGCACAATCCTCTCTTTGCCCTCTTGGGAGGCGACCTCGCCTATGCGAATGGCAAGGATGCACACCTCTGGTATGATTGGATCGATTCCTGGCACGACTGGTGCGAAACGTCTGGCGACTATATGATCCCGATGATCGTCGCCATCGGCAATCACGAGTGCAGCAAACAGATCGATAGCGTGAAAGAAGAGGATTTGAAAGATTTCAAACCCGAAGAGCACGCGAAATTCTTCTATAGCCTCTTTCCTCTACCTGAAGGCAAGAGCAGCTACGCCGTGGATTTCGCTGATTACATGAGTATCATTTGTTTGGATTCCAATCACACTCAACGCCCCGAAGACCAGGTACCATGGCTCAAAGCCGCACTTCGCGACCGGTCGAAGATGCCCAACCTCTTCACATGTTACCACCGGCCGACATTCGGCACTCTGGTCAAGGACGACGAGAAAGAAGTCCGTGAGCACTTCGTGCCCCTCTTTGATCAATATGGTGTCGACGCCGCGTTCGAGAACGATCACCACCTTTATAAACGCACGATGCCCATCAAGGGAGGTGAGATTCACAAGGACGGCACTATCTACATTGGCGACGGCTCGTGGGGTGTGAATCTTCGCGATGTCCCCTGGGAAAAGACCAATAAACTCGATTATCTCGTGCGCGCGGCCAAAGAGAACCACCTCATCCGCGTCCAGGTCTTGCCCGATCGCCAGCAATACGACGCCTTCAATGGCTCAGGCACGCGTCTCGACAGCTACGCTCGTTTCCGTTAGGGCCAACAGACCGTCCACCATCTGATCCACGCGATGGTGGCTTTCAATGTGTTCGCGGGCCCGCATGCCCAAAGTCTCTCGCTCCGCGGCTTGTTGGAGGAGCGCTAGGACCGCTTCCACCAGGGCATCGACCGATCCCGCCTCGATCAATCGGCCACACGCGCCATCCTGCAAGAGTTCGGGAAAAATGCCATGGGCCGGCTGCACGCAGGCACACCCCGCTGCCATCGCTTCTACCACAGATAAACCCTTCGATTCTGGATAAACGCTAGGCACTGAGAACACATCCACGCCCTCGAAGAAGCGGCGTTTCTCCCCCGCATCCACCACGCCCTCATACCGAACATGATCCGTGGCGCCAGCAGCGCGAATCGTAGCCTGGAGATCCTCCCAATACGCCCGGTCCTCTTTGCCTAGCCATCCAGCGATCCGCAACCGACAGGCTTCCAGACCCGCTATCTGGCGCACTTTCAGAAAGGCATGCACCAGCAGGTGCAGACCTTTGTGAGGACAAATCCTCGCCAAATAACCAATGACAAGTGGCTGGTCACCACCAGCAGGCTTCTCGTGCCTAGGGGGAACAGGCACTCCCAGCGGAATGATGGCGAAGCGCTCAGGAGACAATCCTAACAAATCCGCCATCGCATCGCGGTAAGCTCTGCTATAGACCACGAAACGGTCTACCGAGGGTGCCAAGCGTCGCCATTGCGTGAGAACACGCACGCGATCCTTCCGAAGCAAGCTATCCAGAAACAAATCATCGCCTTGCAAGGTGACGAAGAGCCGCGCGTGAGGGAAGGCCTGACGCAGCGCCGGCAAACAGCCGCCAATCAGGAAATTGGAGAGCAAGACTACCTCAGGACTCCCCTCGGGTCGAGTCTGCAGCCATTCCACCAAACGCCTCAACTCTTTGCGCTGACGTCCTTCCTCCCCTGCCAGCATGGACAGGGTCATCGCTCCCGTCACCTGAGGGGTCATCGTTCCCGGTTCCCGCACCAATCGTCGAAGGATGCTAGACCGATTCAACCACCCATCCAAAGTGGCTGGGAGATAGCGTAGCCACGGCAGACGCTGCTGCAGGTAGACGTTGATGCCGCCATAGAAGATCTCGTCCTCGGCCAGGTCGGCTTCCGAGTCGTCCGTCCGCAAAGGCGTGTAGAGTGGCACCAGCAGGGCGTCGTGTCCCGCCGCCCGCAAGGCCGTCACCAACGACCGGTCCCGCAAGCAACTCCCGCAATACATCCCTGCCGCCCCTGCCGTTAGGCTCACGATTCGCATTGGCCCCTCCGTTGCGTGAGCCACTGCCCCAACAATCCTAACACCATCAAAGCACCTAACCAACGCACCGGACCACTGGCAAAGATCACCGCTCCATTCACGATCATGAAGACGAAGAACGCATGCAAACTCACCGGGATCCATCGAGCACGCCTGGCATACCCTTCATCGCCTACCCACCACCAATAGAGCGCATCAACGACCCACACCGCCAGAAAGACGTAATTGAGATACAACCCGCTTCCAGAATTCATTCCCGTGAGTTCACGCGTCTGCCGAGCCGTCTCGCGCAGACCGACCGCATGACTCCAGGCGTAGTAGTAATGAAAGGCCGCCAACACATGGATGACAAAGGCCCCCAAGCCCAAGGTCCACATCCACCGCGCCCCAGCCCTCCCCCCTAACATCAACGCCACAGCAACACCGTAAGCTCCCAGGGCCGCCCAAATGGAAAAGCGAGTGAGGGCGTCGCCAGGAATCATACGATAGCAAGGCCCAAGATCGACTGGACTTCAACCATCCCCCATGCCGATTGCGATAGTTGACGAGGCCGTCCGCGCATGGGTTCATGCAAGGGAAAGCATGCCTCCCTCGCCGAATCACCTTGCCCTGCTACGTGGCATCAATGTGGGCGGACGGAATCGAGTACCCATGCGGGACCTGAAAGTTGTTTGCGAGAGGTTGGGATGGACCTCTGTCGGGACTTGCCTGCAATCCGGAAATATCGTCTTTGCGTCGTCTCAACCGACAGATTCGTTGGAATCAAGCCTCGAAGCCGCGATCAACGCTCATTTCAAACTCTCGATCCCCGTGGTCTCGAGGAGCCTGGTGGCATTTGAGAGGATCTTGAAGGCGTCGCCACTGCGTTCGGAAGCGCGAGATCATCCCTCTCACGTGATCCTTTATCTCAGCAAGAATTCGGTGAAAGGAACGGCCCAACAAGACTTGCAATGCAAGGCTGAATCTGGGGAACGCGTGATCAGGGCCGGCCACGAGGCCCTGTGGATCGATTTCCCCAACGGCATCGCGCGATCGAAACTCACCCCAAAAGCCATTGATGCCGCTGTCGGCTCCCCTGCCACAGGACGAAATTGGAAGACAGCGTGCCGAATCATGGACCTCGCATCCTCTGAATATCCACAGCCATAGGAACTTCCCAAACGTCCACAACCAGTGAAGGAGAAGTCTGTTCTTGAGAAGCCTCCATGCTCTTCCCTCGTGGCAGATCGTCGGCGCCCTTCATCGATCCCAGGCGTGGAACAGTTCGTTCTTTCCAAGACCGGGAGTTGCGCTATCCTCCGCCCAATCCGACTCGGCCGCGAGATTTCCGCAAAGGCGGAAGCACCTCGCAAAAGTGCCAATGTCCAATGGGCCTGTAGCTCAGCGGTTAGAGCAGGGGACTCATAATCCCTTGGTCGTGGGTTCGAATCCCGCCGGGCCTACTCCCTGGATATGAATGAATTACGAAGATTGCTGGTCTAGATTCGTTGAATTTAATGGCCAAAAAACTTTAAATCGACGTAGTCTTCTAGATCCTCTGCGGGGCGACTCTGCTTCAGAATCAGAGTCTCTTGCGTTGTCGGGTCCAACAACACTCCCGAATAGGTCCGGGCGTTCCTCAAGTGCTTGCAGCGGAAGTTGAGGCCCTTTTGAAGGCCACGGGCAAAGGGAAAGCTGGCATTCGTGACCGGGCCCTGATCATGGTCCTGTGGCGCTCTCAACTGTGCATCAGCGAAGCTTTGGCTCTGAGGCCCTCAGATATCGGGGAGGACCGAATCACCGTCAGGCACGGGAAGGGGGACAAGGCGCGCGTGGTTGCGATGAGTGCCCAGGCCAAGGCGGCGATTGACCTGTGGGTGACCGAACGAGCCAAACTGGAACCAAAGCGAGGGACTCCTTTGTTCTGTCTCTTCACGAAAGGGAAGGAAGGTCAGAAGATCGACGACAGCGCGATAAGGAAGGCCTTTAAAAGATGGGGAGCGAAGGCGGGAATTGAGAAGCGTGTGCACCCTCACGGTTTGCGACACACTGGCGCATCAATGCTCGTGGAGAGAGGAGCCGACCTGAATTCAATCTCAGCACAACTCGGCCATAGCCGGTTGGCGACCACTGAGCGTTACCTTCACGAGATCAATCCCGACGAGCGAGTGCGGAAGCTGAACGCGTTGCTATGAAGCGGTTTGATGCGGTTCAACAGGAACACTACACCGTCCGCAGTCACTGGTGCGATGACAACATAAGCAGTTCGATCTAGGTGTGAAGGAAGTCGTTGCCCCGACGGATAACGTGTGTATGGTGTGTATAACAACACCCTTCGAACTAGGATGAGAAAGACTGCGCCTCTACAACACCCGCCGCCACAAATACATGAAATCCTCAGACGTCATTCGACGCCTCAAAAAGGACAACTGGACCCTCGTCAATTCGAGAAGTTCACATCAACAATTCAAGCACCCCGATAGACCGGGGCGTGTCACCGTTCCACATCCTAAGAAGGATCTTCCGAAGGGCACCCTTCGAAGCATCTTCTCTCAAGCTGGTTGGCCGTGGCCACCTGATTAAAATGTTATGAAATTTCCTGTAGTCATCCACAAAGATCCAGACTCGGACTTTGGCGTGACTGTTCCAGATCTTCCCGGCTGCTTCTCAGCTGGAGACACCCTTGAAGACGCTTTTGAGAATGCCGTTGAAGCGATTCAATGCCACATCGAAGGCCTCTTGATCGACGAAGAGCCTGTCCCTAGTCCACAATCAATGGACGCCCATTACAAGAACCGTGCTTACAAAGGGGGTGTGTGGGGTCTCGTTGATGTCGATCTATCCAAACTCTCAGGCAAGGCGAAGCGAATCAACGTAACGCTCCCCGAGAGAATTCTAACACAAGTCGATTCTTACGCTGAATCTCACGGGCTGACTCGTTCGGGCTTCCTTGCTCAGGCTGCTCTTGAGTCGATGGCTAGAGAGTAGTGCTCCTTCCCCACATCGAACGTAGCTCTTTGATTTGCTCTTCGACATGCTCATCTGATATCTTTCTCGTGAAGGGATTATCACGCAACGGTCAGGTCTCACTGTTGGCCCACAGATACGCCTCAAGAGCATTCTCTACCTCTTCTAGAGAAGCTCCCGCAGCTTTAGCAAGAGCGATCATGTCTCCCGCTCTAACTCTATCCTCGCTATGCAATGCAAAAACGAGGTCTGACACACCACAACAAGCTGGGAACAATAATGGCCAATCTTATGTCGCGAATCTCGGAGCATTGCCGCCACTTCGCGCACCTTGCCTGGCCGAATTCAGCTGTGCTTCGCGCCGTTCGACTTCTCTTGATCCTCGCGGTTCTCTCTGGCACTCTCTTTGAGAGAATCGGAACGATGAAGGGATCTGCTTACCTTTGGGGAATCGCTTGCTTGGGAATTGCCCTCGGCAGTGGCATCCGTCTCCTTTCCCACACGGATCCGCATCGTGAGGGTCCTGACGGCCCAACGACGACGTTGCCGGAGATGAACGCTCTACCAAGCGTTCGTCCTCCCCTCTCCAGCCCATCCATGGATGACATCCTCGCGGCTGATGGTCTCGCGCAAGAGGTACTGATCCGTCGCTTTCTGCTAGTCGCTTCCGTGGACGACGCCCTCACCCTCCTAGAGAGGGCAGCGCGCTTTGACTACACTCAGAGAAAGCGCATTGTGTCACGAGCAATCGATCTCGATCCGCAGCGCGTCTTTGAGACCCTCACACGTGCGTCAACCCGCGAATGGCGACTGGATGCTCTTCTTAACTGGGCAAGGAAGGACCCAAAGGCCGCCCTTGCCGCTGCTGTCGACCACACCATGAACGTTGAGGCGGTTCTCTTGACGATCGCCAAGACTCACCCAGACAAAGCCCGGGCGCTTGCCGCCAGCCTAGATGAGAGCATTCTGACTCCCAAGTTGAGGGAGCATCTTGAGGACCAACTGGAGACGCAATGGGCACTAGAGCATCGCGAGGAAGCCTTGCAGCATCTGGCAACTCTGACAAATCCATTGGAACGAAAGAGTCTTCTTTCCACGATCTTGCAATCGTGGGCCAAAGAGGATCCCCTCGCAGCCCTAGCATGGGCGGATGCTCAAGAGGGCATGGATCTGGACCGTCTCCATGTGCTAGGGTTCATCATTCCAGAACTCGCCAAATCGGATCCTAGCAAAGCACTTGATACATTGACGTCAGTCCCAAAGGGGTTCAAGCGCGGCCTCTTGGAGAGCCAAGTGCTCGCCTCCATGGCGACCAACCAACCAGAGGCTGCCCTCGCCCTGGCGGCGAAGCAGCCCAAGGGAGCCTATCGCGACTACCTCTTGAACGAAATCGCCCCCAAACTGGATCTCGAGTCCAGTGAGTTTCTCGACTTGTTAGATGACTGGGGCGTGAATTGGCGGAGACCGACGGCATTTGCACTCCGCAAGATCTCGCTCAGGTCCAGAGGCTGGGGATCCACCGAATCCTCCAGCGAAAACCAACTCGCGACCAGAGTCCACAATGCCTTTCTCGAGCTCGCCCAAGAAGATCCACGACAGGCCCTCCGCAGAGCGGTCGCCATGACCTCGCACAACCACGAGATCACCCATTCTATCTTTAAGACTTGGGTCACCCAGGATCCCAGAGAAGCTGCCGAATGGGTGACCGCCATGCCAAATTCCACCACAGCGCAGTCATTCAAGGAATCGGTATTTGGACAATGGAGCCAGACGGATCCGGCTCGGGCAGCAGCCTTTCTCCACGAGTCAGCGGGATGGCAAAGCGAAGGCTCGGCCGAGCTCTACCGCTCCATTGCAGCGAGTTGGGCGAGACAAGATCCAGAGGGCTTGTTAGCATGGAGCACCAGTCTACCGGCAGAGCATCGCGATCAAGTGTTAGGCATTTCCCTAACGGCAACCGCCTCTCAGGATCCTATCATTGCCCTTGAGCATGTGACTTCCGTGGAGGACCCTGCTCAACGCTCTGTCCTGGAAGCAAGCATAGGCAAGCAGTGGGGGGAACGAGATCCAGCAGCCGCACTCCCGTGGATGGACGTTCACGCGAACGCATCGACAGCCCTGCACGCAGTCATCAAGGACACGGCGAAAGCGTGGGTGCTGAGCGATCCGCAGCAGGCCTCCCAGTGGATCAGCCAGCTTCCATCGGGGAGGTCGCGCGACCATGCAGTGGCCGGAATGGTGCATGCTCTCGTTTCCGGCCTGAATCCTATCAATGAATTTGAAGCCGCCACCCAATGGGCGCGCACGATCGACGATCCCGCCATGCGCGAGGAATGGATGGCACTGATCGCCCAACGTCAGCAGACTGCCGATGAGTAGCCTTACGAAAGCAATACTAACATTCCTACTTACCGTAATCATCGGCTGGTGGGTAACCGGAATTGCCTTCAAGGCCGCGCCATCTCCAGAACAGAATCAGGACGACGCTCCCGCATCACTGTTAGGCCCACGTGGTCAAGGCCACGAAATGGATGCCCTGAGCCCCATCGATCGAAATGGCCCCAACTGGCTGGAAGAGGAACTCGAGGTGCTGCAGCAAATCGCGGGTGCTTCGATCGAACAGTTGGAAGCATGGATGCAGGCTTCCTCTGGTGATCGTCAGAAGCTGGGCTGGCTCGCCACCAAGATGGCTGAACTCGACCCGGAACGGGCCTTCGCCTTTGTCGAACGGTATGATTCCTACCATCGACTTCAGGGAATTGTCATGAGCGTGTGGATGAAAGCCGATCTTCATACGGCCCTCTCTGAAGGTATCAAGCTCGACCCCGCCGGCTGGAGTCTGGGCAACGCCATGGATCACATCGATAGCGATTCCGTCAGGGAGGCTTTCACCTTTCTCAAGGAGCATGGTTGGGATCAGTCGAATCCCGATCTACTCGCCAATATGATAGACGCATTCTACGGCAGCGATCCCAAGGAAGCCGCCTCCCTGGGCCTAGAGCTGGCCATGAGGGGCTACGAACAGGGACTCGGAAACGTGTTGGACCTGTGGACAAGGGCTTCTCCTGACAAAGCCCTCCACTGGGTCCAATCTCTCGAGAGCCCGATCGAACGCGAACGGGCACTAGAGATCCTTGCCTTTGAATGGCCGTCGTCGGCCCAAGCACAGGGCTTGGAAACGCTCTGGCCACTTCTGACGACCGATGCTCAGAAAGGCCGTTTCATCACAAAGCTCGGACTGGCAATCGAAGACCCAGCAGACCTTCAACGCGTTCTGACTTGGAGCGATGACCACCTCACGAACGAGTCTCAGCGTCAGAAGGTGCTAGAGCGAATGGTTAGTAGCAGCGCCACAAGGCAACAACCCGAACTCCTGGCCAAGGTCCTCCCTGAAATGACTGCCTCGATGCGATCTTCACAAGATGTCCTGAGGGCGACGGAGCGCTGGGCAGAAACGGATACTGCAGGATTCTCTACGTGGTTGGAAGGACAGGATTCTGATTGGATCCAGGAAGTGGGTCAACTAGCACTCTTCAACCACCATGCCAAGGAGAACCCTTTGGAAGCTCTTCACCACTTACCCGAAGCTTCTCCAAAAGGCAATCTCGGTCGCAATCATGCGAATACGTTAGGACACCTCTTCACAAGCATTGAGGCAGAAGGCGGAGACATCAGCTCCCTAGCAAAGACGCTACCCGATTCCACAAGAGAGATGGCATGGACAGCCTACGCCGAATCGGCAGCGCGCCAACGGCCGGCCGAGGTCATGACAATGTTGCAACAGCAGAATGATCCAGAAGCTGTGAACGATGCCTTACACTACACCGCCGGCTATTGGGCTGCCGAAGATCCCGAGGCGGCGGCTGACTGGGTGGCTCAGCTCGACGAAAGTGAGGGACGCGGCTATGCCATGGGAAACGTGGTTGATAACTGGGCGCGGCTAGATCGTGAGGCCGCTATCCGATGGCTCTCCGATCAACCAGACAGTCCCAACCGGGACCAAGCCGCCGACCGCCTCCTGACCAGTCTCGTCGACTACGATCCAGAGACCGCCCTATCATTGCTTCAGTCCTTGGGAACCGTGAGCGACACCCACCGCGACTCGCTTCAACAGAGCCTGCAGACCATTGCCCAGCGGGATCTCGAGAAGGCTCAGCGTTTGATGGAAGCGATTCCCATGGACGCCGCGGTGCGCGAGCAGGTGAGGACGTCCTTGGACGAAGCTGCTGCTCTTCAGGCCTTTCTGATGAAACGGCCCTGAGGACAAACCAGGCGCATCATTGATGGGATCGATCTCAACTCAAAGAAGATCGATTCGTCCACATCCGCTCAGACTTTAGTCTTGCCGAATGGAGTACCTCGCCATTCTTGCACTTCTCATCGGTCTAGGGGCTCTGCTAGGGATGCTCGCCTTCTTCACCACCCTCAGTCATGCGCATCGGCTGGGAACGCTGGAGAATCACCGCACACAGGTGCTGAAGCGTTTGGAGACCTTGGAATCCCAACGGCGCGCACTGACGACGGGCGGCCACTTGCCAACAAATTCCCCCACCCACTCGCCTCAGAAGGCGACCACTTCGGTTGAGGAACCTCCTCCCCTTCCGCCTGTTTCCGCCACGTCTTCCAAGAAGGCATCAGCAACGCCTCCGCCTCCGTCAGAAACGCGCGCCACTCCGTTGCTCAAACCCACTCGCATTCGCATCTCATGCGATTGGCGCGGATGGCTGCGGCGTCTACGGCTCATGCCTCCAGAGCAAGAGGGTACCGGTGAGGTTGGTCTCGCGGGTTGGTGGACAACGCGGATTGGCATTCTGATAGGCGTGATCGCCGTGGTGTTCCTTGGGGTCTATGTGAATGGGTTCACGAGCCCCGCCATGCGCTTTCTGGAGTTGTTAGGCATCTCCACTGGCGTATTCGCGGCGGGCACCTGGCTAGCCAAACGCTATGGAACCTTTGGCGATGTGGTGAGCAGCGGCGGGCTGGCCATGCTCTACTTTACCGCCTTCGCCGCGCATGGCATCTCGGCAGTGCAGGTGACCACCAATCCTGGGCTGGGCTTGCTTTTGCAAATAGGAGCTCTCGGAGGGATGCTGGCCTGGAGCCTTCGCAAACAAGATGCGCACCTTGCCACACTTGCCATAGGCTTAGGCTATGTGAGTTGTGCCTTCGCTGGCAATCAAGCCATGCCAAGCGTGACGGCGATGGGCTTGCTCGTGCTCGCCACGCTTGCCGGCGTCCTCTACGCCCGCACAGGCTGGAAGTGGCCCCTTGGCACTGCGTTAGTGGGCTCTCAGTTAGGATTCCTCGTCATGAGCGCCCACTTCGGACCCGACGTCCTCCATTGGCTTCTTCTAGGCCCCGTCGCCCTCATGGCCACCTTTACCGGAGCCCTCATCTGGCAGGGCAAGATCAAGGACCCCTTCTCTGAGAGATTCGCCATCACACAGACCTCCGCCGCTGCCGTGGCTTTGCTAGTCGGCACGTGGCTCGCCGACGCGACGCAGTTGGAAGCCGCCTATCTGATCCTCGGGCTCGCCTTTCTCGGCCATGTGGTTCTGAGCTGGCGAGGTGTCCTCTCCGAGAAACTCTATATCCCCTGGTTTCTCAAGGCGGCCACATTCATCGCCCTCTATCTTGCCACGACCTTTGATGGTTCCACACGATGGCTCGCCCTCATTGCACAGGCGGCGAGCATTCTATGGACGATGGAGGGGAAACAGCCTAACAGGCGCACTTGGCTTCGTGTCCCATTCATTGGGGTTTGGATCACCGCCTACCTCTTCTTTGCACGCGACGCCGTGTCATGGGGCAACGCGCCCTTCTCCCTGCAATCACCGGATCGTTGGATCGCTTGGGTCTATCTCATAGCCGCCATGCTGTTAGTCACTTTCATGAGAGATCCCAAGCACCGATGGCTCACGGTGGCCAAGAGCCTTCTCGTGGGCACTGGCATCATGCTTACCTTGCGTTCATCGATCGACGACTTCGTTCCTGTCGCTGCCTTCATCGGTTGGGGCATCGCTCTCCTCGGCATGAGTGTGTTTCGTCAATCATGGCTGCCACTGGTTGCTGGCGCGATCGCTGCCCTTGGAACCCATGCTCTGCTCTGGCAGCTCACGTTAACAGCAGAGATCTGGATGCCTGCCACGGTCATGGCTGCCTTACTGAGCGTGACGTCCTATTTCCTGGCCTGGCGTTCCTGTCACTTTGCTCAGGAGCATGCATCAACCACAAGCCTCGTGACCATCGGATGGATGACCCTCACGACTACCTCCTTCTGCATTCTCGGAACGGTCGCCTGGAAATTGCTCGATCCCTCGGGTTGGCTTGGTTTCGGATTGGTCACAACCACTGGTCTGGGCGCCCTCCTTGCGACCCGAGCCTTCGTTGGTCTTGCCGAAAGTGTTCGTGTGGTTCTGGCAGGATTCATCGGGGCCGTGGTGGGCACCTCTGCCGTGATCTGGCTCTCGCCGATGGTGGTGCCATGGGGCTTGATCGGCGTGGTGGCACTGACTTTGGGCATTGTTTCCCTCAGCAAAGATCACGCCCTGGCGTTCATCGTGATGATCCCGTCTCTGCTCGCCACGCTCTGCTATCTTGAGCCGCTGAATACACCTACTTGGAGCCGTCTAGAGGATCTTGCTCTCGGGGCTACATTGTTAGGAAGTCTAACCGTAGGGGCATGGTGGTTTCTCCGGAGCCAGAGTTCGCGCTGGTGGATCGACGCACTCATGCACACGGCCAGCATGCTCGTCATCGTCCTGGGATCTGGGCGCCATCTTGACCCTGACATTCACCTGGTGTCCATGTGCACCGTGACCTTGCTCGTCGCCTTGTGGGCGCGTCGCCTCCCCTTCCCCACTCTCAACACGGTTGCCTGGTTACCCGCCTCCTTGGTCCTCGCATGGTCTGCTGTGACCTTCACCATGAGCCACTCACCCTATCATTGGCTAGGCGCCACCATTCTCCTCGCAGCCTGGAGAATGGGCACCGCCCGCGTGATCGGCCTCACCATCAGCGCCCTAGCATTGTTGTGGGTGATTCTGATCGAACTAGACGGCACCATGCGCCCTCTGGCCCTGAGCCTGATCAGCCTGGCTTATGCTGTCAGTTGGCGCAAGATCGGCGAAGAGGGTCTACCCGTGGTCGCCATGATTGGGCAAGCTATCGCCTTCATGTTAGCGCTCGCTTTTCTGACGGATCTCAATGTTTCTGGCACCAGGATGGACGTCCTCGCCTTAGTGATCACTGCGGCCAGCATGGGGATTCAAGGATGGATCCTCCATCGCCTAGAAGGTGGTGCTCCCTGCTGGCGCGATCCGTTGCGGACGTGGCTGCATGGTCTCGGCCTGCTCGTGCTCTGCATGGGGATGCCGTTAAGCACTGTCTTTGCGTTCGACGCGCTTGCCACCGTGATCTGGGGCGTCACTAGCATCATCCTATTCATCGGTGGCCTTGTGGGTGGCTTGCGCGCCTACCGGATGCTCGGATTGCTAGGACTGCTGTGTTGTCTTGGGCGCATGTTTGTGGTGGACGTACAAGACACGTTCTATCGCATTGTCGCCTTCGCCGTGGTCGCCATTGTCCTCTTGGGGATCGGCTTTCTCTACACGCGGTTTCGCAGTCAGATCGAGGACCGGGAAGCCAAGGCGACGTGATCAATCGACTTGCCTAGTGCGGGGAATGCTCTTTGCTGTCATCCATGAGCTATGGCTATGAGACATCACGGAGACGCATGGGGGCCCAACCTTGGCTCGTCCTCCTTTGTCTCATCCTTGGCTTGATGCTCGCCAAAGACTGGTGGCAAGATCGTCAGTCGGCGCGATCCATGCGGGAAGTGGCCCCCCGTGCCGACTTGTCAGACTCGGAACAGAGCACCATTTCCCTCTTCCAAGAGGCAGGGCCATCCGTGGTCTACATCACCAGCATTTCCCTTGAGCGTGTTCGGCGTGATTTCTTCTCGTTCGACATTCAGAAGATCCCACGAGGAACGGGTACTGGCTTCATTTGGAATGATCAGGGACACGTCGTGACGAATTTCCACGTCATTCAGGGGGCCAACGAAGCTCAAGTGACCTTGGCGGACCAATCAGTCTATCAGGCGGAAGTGGTGGGGGCCGAGCCTGACAAAGACATCGCCGTGCTGAAGATCGATGCACCCAGGAATCTGCTCCGCCCTTTGCAGATTGGACAATCGTCAGACCTCGTGGTCGGTCAGAGTGTCTTTGCCATTGGCAACCCGTTTGGCCTGGACCAAACCTTGACCACAGGCGTGATCAGCGGGCTCGGACGCGAGATCGAATCCATCACCCAACGGCCCATTCAAGGAGTGATCCAAACGGATGCCGCCATCAATCCTGGCAATTCTGGTGGACCTTTGTTAGACAGCGCTGGTCGATTGATCGGGGTCAACACAGCCATCTACAGTCCTTCGGGCGCCTACGCGGGCATCGGCTTTGCCGTCCCCGTAGATACCGTCAATCGTATCGTCCCCCAGATCATACAATTCGGCCGAGCTATTCGGCCAGTGCTAGGGGTAAATCTCTTTGATGACCACGTGGCTCGGCGTCTCAATATTTCAGGTGTGGTGATTGCCGAAGTGATCAAGGGTTCCGGCGCCGAGTCTGTGGGATTGCAAGGAATCAGTTATGACCGGTATGGACGCGTCGCTTTGGGTGATGTCATTGTGGAGATCGAGGGGACGGAAGTGCGCGATCAGAATGGGCTTTACCGAGTGGTGGACCGCTTTCGTGTCGGCGACACCGTCACCCTCAAGGTCCAGCGCCCCGGCCAGCGTGCCCGCGAAGTGGAGGTGACTCTTTCGCAAGGATCCAGTTGATTCGACCGAAGCTCCGCGAGAAGAATTTGCTCCAGGTTTTATAACCGCGGGAGTTGGAAAGCGTGCTAGCCTACGGCACATGGAGAGGAAGAAACATTACAAACACCTGCGAACCGATCGTATCATTGAAACGTCGGAGAAGCTCCTCCAACGCCTGCAAAACCGGTTCCCCGATGCCAGCCTCACGAGCTTGTGTGAGGATCTCGTCGTGGTCACTCGACTCGCCCATCAACGGAGCGAGGAATTTCGCAATCCCCTCATTGGGGTACGCATCCTTTCTGCCCTTGTCATTATCGGCATCGTGGCGGGGTCCCTCTCCATCCTCCTCGCCTTGCGGAACAACACCGCCGACCTTACGCTTGTCGAATTCATTCAAGTGTTAGAAGCCGGAATCAATGACATCATCTTGATTGGTGCTGCCGTCTTCTTTCTCATCACTCTGGAGACACGCGCCAAACGCCGCCGTTCGCTTGAGGCCATTCATGAGCTGCGCTCCATCGCTCATATAATCGACATGCATCAGCTGACCAAAGACCCGGTCTATGTCGTGGCGGAAGGAAAGGTCGGTTCGCAGGAGGTGCGTCCCATGACCCCGTTCGAGTTGAGCCGCTATCTCGACTACTGCAGCGAGATGCTCTCCGTTTGCGGGAAGATCGCCGCCATCTATGTGCAAACGTTAAACGACGCCGTCGTCATTGCCGCCGTGAACGAGATTGAAAGTCTCACCACCGGGCTCTCACGCAAGATCTGGCAAAAGATGCTCATCCTTGAGCACCAACTCCATCGCGAACCCCACATCGAGGAAAGCAAAGCTGTCTTCGGTGATGAACGCTCTACCCTCGGCGTGACGAAACGCCCCCACACCGCCCGGCCCATCATCACCGCCCGTTGACAACCCTAGCACACCGACGACGCGACATGGAGACCACCACCCTCGATGAACTCGCTTCCGAACTATCGGCGCGCATGGATCAACTCGCCCCCTATCAGCAGCACTGGATAGGCCTCGTCGGCGCCCCTGGAAGCGGCAAGAGCACGGTCGCCGAGGCTCTTCGGCAACAGCTCCCGGAGACGATCACGGTCATCCCCATGGATGGCTATCATTTCTCCAAGAGCCACCTTGACGCGATGGAGAACTCCGCTGAGGCCTATGCGAGACGAGGAGCCCCATTCACCTTCGACGCCGAAAGGCTGGTGCATGACCTCCGTAGCGCGCGCGCGAAGGGATCTGGCTTCTTCCCAAGTTTCGATCACACTAACGGAGACCCCATTGCCGACGATATTGAACTCAAGCGTGGAAAGAGAATCGTCATCGTCGAAGGAAACTACCTGCTCCTCAATGAGACCCCATGGTCAGCGCTGAGGAGCGCAGTGTTTGACGACACTTGGTTCCTAGACGTGGAACCTGCCGAATGTGAGCGCCGCGTCGAGAATCGCCACGTCGAGACTGGAATGACCAGAGAAGAAGCCAAGCATCGCGTATCGACCAATGATAGACCAAACGCTGAACGCGTTCGCAAAGAGTCTATGAAGAACGCCAATCGAATACTCCAGTTGGCTTCTCCCACATCCAGCAAACGCCCATAGACCAAAGTGATATGGCCCATGGACGGAGAAGATCGTTTATAGGTGGCACGTTGATTGGTGGAATCGGCACGCTTCTCGGCGCGTGGCTGCTGATCAAGCTATCAGGAATTTCCCTTTTCGAGCCTCGGCGTGATGATGAATCGACCCGATATGAGATTCCCGCCGGAGGAGGTGCTGCATTTGCCGAAATGATTCCTCATACCGATAGAGGCACCGTAGAGATCTACACCTGGTGGAGCTCACTCATTCTCCCACACAGGAAGCCTTCCCGTGCGTTCGCGGTAGCCGGCAGCGAACGCGTCTTCGAGGGAATCGAGGCGTTTGCGATCCTTGGGGAGACGGCGAAGGTGGGTGAAATTACGCCTTCGTGCCCGCGCGGACAGGGGCCATGGCCGGAATCGTGTGTTGGCGACGTCGATCACGCCAAACTGGCCTTCTTCTAACAGAAGGATATTTCCCAAATGGCAGGACCGGAAGTAGATCCCCTTCTCGTGGAGCTCTCCGAAGAAATACCCTAACGCCTGTCCATCGATTGCCTCGACGTGTCGCAAGCATTCGCCCGGCAAGCGCTCGTAGAGAACGTAGTCACGTTGGAGCGACGGCGCTTTGCCCCAGCGCAGGCAACGGACGCTGGGGATCCCTCGCGCACGAAACTTCTCCGCGTTGGTGACGAAGCGTTTCACGTAGGGGAGCCATGCATTGGACGATAGTCGCCGTTTCGAACGAAAGAGCTTGAGTATACGCCCATCCTTTAGAGCGTATACCTTGGGGCCGAAGCGGTCTTGCTCTAACAATTCCGCGGAGGCGATCAAATCCTCGGCTTCAGCCGCTGAGAGTGGCTTCTTGGCAGGGGCATTCATTGACGGATCAATCAAAGGGCCATTGCCCTGTCAGCACTTGTGTGAGAGCTGGCAGGTGATCGATGACCAAGGCTTCCACACTCTTTCTGGGAAACTCATAGGTGATGACAGGAAGTTTCCGCTCGGCGCACCATGAGCCAAAGCTGCCCGGAGTGGGATAGCCAACATCTGGGACCACCGGCAGGCCCGTTTCCCTTCCTAACCAATGTGCCTCGCTCGATCCTAACGGATCATCGATGCACGCCAATGGGGCATGCAGGGCGATGACGCGCTGGGGATCAAGCGCATCGATGAGGCCCATCAAGGCACCCGTCTCAGGTTCGGATCCTGGTCCGCTTCCGGTGCTGAGCAGGACGTCGCTCGCTTCTTCCACAACCCACCGATGGGTCACGGGATCCGGCTGCCAATTGGCAGCGGGGAAATTGCGATTCAGATCCACGCCATTGGCGTTGCCACGCGTCCCGCGCACGAGCCCATCGGGGTTGGCCCCCAGGACAACAGCGCAGCGTTGCAAGTCCCCTTCCAACGCACGCAGAGCGCGCGAAAGGACAACGGTGGTTTCTGGCTCTTCCCCATGCATGCCGGCAAAGAGCAGCGTGTGGACTGACCCTGCAGTCGGTTTCCACACCTCAAGAGCGGTTCCCAATACGGAGCGACCATACGTTTCGGGTAAACTTCGAAACGTGCCGCGATTTGAACGTGGACGAAGCATGCCGAGACGTTAGCGAAGCCCAGTTTGAATACAAACGGCAAGCGTTGACGGCGAATCCCGCGCCAGGCTAGGCTACCCTACTCATGAAGACCCCATTTGCCCACTCCCTCCTCGCGGCCGTCCCCCTGTGGCTCGGAGCCTCTCTCAGCGGCAGTGCTGACGTCGTGATCAACGAGATTCACTTCGCACCGATGCTTAACAATGAAGCCTCCGATTTCATCGAACTTCACAACGCTGGTGCGTCCGCGGTCGATCTCAGCGGATGGCAATTCACAGATGGCTTCTCTTACACATTCCCAGAAGGCAGTACCATCGACCCGGAAGGCTACTGGGTCCTGGCCGAGAACGCGACCACATACAATCGGAAATTCGGCAGCATCTTCGCCAATGGACGGAAAGCGGATGGTGCTTTTGAAAGTGGTCAACTGGCAGATGGCGGAGAAGAGATCACCCTCCGCAATGCCGCCGATGAGGTGGTGGATCGGGTGGATTTCGAAGACCGCTTCCCTTGGCCTGTGGCCGCTGGTGGTGATGGCCCATCCATGGAACTGATCCATCCCAGCCTCGACAATGACCTCGGGGGCAGTTGGCGCTCGAGCATCGCCCCCACACCGGGCGAGCGCAATTCCATCTACGCGGAAACGGCGCCCCCACACATTCGCCAAGTGGACCATGCCCCTAAGAGTCCCCTTCCAGGAGATGATGTCATCGTCACGGCCAAGGTCACCGATCCCGAGGGCGTCGGCTCTGTGACCCTACGATACCAACTCGTCACCCCTGGCAATTACATCGACCTGACGGACGACGCCTTCCTCACGGATTGGACGACGTTGCCGATGGAGGACGACGGTGGGGGCACGGATACCTTCACAGGCACGCTGCCGGGCGATCTTCAAAAGCACCGTCACCTCATCCGGTATCAGATCCGAGTAGAGGATAGTGAGGGCACCGCCATCACCGTTCCCTATCCTGACGATGGTCAGCCGAATTTCGCGTATTACTGTTATGGGGACATGCCTGCGTGGACAGGGGCAGTGGAACCGGGCGAAACGGAGCCCGTGACTTATGAACCCGAATTGCTGCAAAGCATTCCGGTCTATCAATTGCTCACCAAGAAAGAAAGTCACGTTGAAGCTCAACACATCATTGGGTCGAGCCGCGGGAGCGGTTACACGGGAGACGATTACCAATGGAAAGGGACCCTCGTTTATGACGGCGATGTTTATGATCACATTTCTTACCGCGCTCGTGGCGGCGTTTGGCGGTACGCCATGGGGAAGAACATGTGGAAATTCCTCTTCAATCGCAGTCACGAATTTCAAGCGCGCAACCCTTTGGGTGAGAAATATCCCGTGAAATGGCGTCGGCTGAATTTCTCCGCCATCATTCAACAAGGCAACTTCAATCATCGCGGCGAACAAGGACTCTTCGAGAGTGTGGGCTTTGCACTCTTCGACAAAGCCGGCATCGAAGCTCCCAACACCCATTACGTGCATTTCCGGATTGTGGAGAACACGGGCGAAAGCAATATCTTTGGAAACCAGTATAACACAGACTTCCAAGGGCTTTATCTCGCAATCGAACAATTAGACGGACGTTTCATGCGCACCCACGGATTGCCCGAAGGCAATCTCTACAAGATGGAGGACGGCACCGGCGAGAAGGGGCTCAACGGCGAACTCAAGAATCTGGGACCCTACCCCATGACGGACGACTACAGCGACCTGGAGGCATTCAAGAAATTGGGATACGAACGTGGGCCCGATCCTGAGTGGTATCGGGAAAACATGGATCTGCCCCGTTATTACGCCTATCGTTCAATCGTTGAGGCCATCCATCATTATGATATCGGCGGAGGCAAGAACTATTACTACTACCACAATCCTGTCAGCGGGAAGTGGGCCACCTTGCCGTGGGACCTCGACTTGACTTGGGATGATAACATGTTTGGGCCCGGAACAGAGCCCTTTCAGCGTCGCGTGGCCGAAACGGATCCTTTCGAGCAGGAATATCATAATAAGCTACGAGAGGTCCTCGACCTTCTCTATAATCCTGAGCAAACGGGACTGCTCATTGAGGAGAAAGCGTCTGCGGTCTATACGCCCGGGGAGCCTTCATTCGTCGATGCGGATCGCGCGATGTGGGATCACAATCCCATCCTGGCTTCGCGCTATGTGAATCCTTCCAAGGCCGGCCATGGTCGCTTCTATCGCGTGGCCGCCACTGACGACTTTCCGGGAATGATGACGCGGATGAACGCGTATGTGATGAGCCGCTCGGATTGGATCAAACGCAATGTTCTCAAGAGCACGGAATCGCTGATTCCCCAGCCTCCCACAGTGACCCTCATTGGCGACGATGCCTATCGCGTTGATGACTTGGTATTCGAGTCCAGCGCTTTCAAGGGTGGCAGTATCTTTGCTCCCCAGACGTTTGGAGGCATGAAATGGCGCTTAGCAGAAATCACCGATGTCACGGCTGACCATTTCTCACCTGAACCACCCAACCAATACGAAATCGATCCCGTTTGGGAAAGCGACGTCCTGACAGAGTTTCAGAATTCTATCACAATCCCCACTGAAGTGGTTCGCCCAGGCCGCGTCTACCGGGTGCGCGCGCGAATGCAGAATACCAATGGGTATTGGTCGCACTGGTCGGAACCCATTCAGTTTGTGGCAGGCCAACCGGATTTGGAACCCTATCTGCAGGGGCTTGTCATCTCTGAAATCCTGTATGCCCCCGCGGAGGCCACCGACGCCGAAAGGCTTGCTAGCTTCGAAACGGCGGACTTCGAATTCATTGAATTGCTCAATTTGGGCGACACCGCCCTCGACCTCAGTCATGTGCGTTTCACGAAGGGCATCGACTACGACTTTTCTCTCGCCACCCAAACGATGATCGCTCCAGGGGAACGTCTTGTCCTGGCGCGCCATCGCGCAGCTTTTGAAAGCCGCTACGGAATGGACCTTCCTGTGATTGGCGAATATGGCAGTGTCAGTGGTTCCAAGCTCGACAACAATGGCGAGCGTCTCAAGCTTTCCTTCGGTGCGGGCATCGCCATTCGTGATCTCGACTACGATAACGGAAAGGGGTGGCCTGAACTGGAGAAGGGCACCTCCCTCAATCTCGTGGAAACGTCCGCTGTCTCAGATCATGCTCTCGCAAGTCATTGGGGGGCGGGCAGCCAGCCTGGTGGCACTCCTGGGACCGCGGATGATGCGATCACGACGACACCAACGGGTGGAGATGCTGGCTTTGCCGCCTGGCAAGCCGCTCGCTTCTCTGCTGAAGCATTGGCCGATGCCTCGGTCTCCGGCCCTCTCGCGGATCCCGATGCGAATGGCTTGGTGAACCTGCAAGAATACGCGTTTTCAGGGATCCTGCCAGAATTGGTGCAATGGAAAGATGGCCCTGCCATTGCCATCAAATGGTCGGAATCGATCAAGGATATCACCTATCTGTTAGAGCATTCCGACGATCTTCAAGAATGGACACCTCAGGCAGTGAGCATCGCACTCGATGGGAACACGGGCTATTTCCCCTTAGACGCAGCCACGGGATTCTGGCGCGTTGTCACCACCTTGAAGTAGTCATGCCTCGTCCCATCATTCTCGCCATCCTCTGGGCCCAAGCAACTGCGGTCCTGGCCGATCCTCAACAGGCCGATTGGCCTATCTACCTGGGCGGCAAGACGCGCAATCTCTACGCTCCTTTCGACCAGATTCATCGTGACAATGTAAGTGAACTCACGGTTGCCTGGACCTATGAAACGGGTGATCAAGGGGAGTATCAGGCGAACAATCTCATCGTGGATGGCGTCCTCTACACACCGTCATCCTCCCGAAAGGTCATCGCGCTGGATGCGGCCACCGGCAAAGAGAAATGGGTTTGGGATCCCGCGACCGAACGCTCGGGAAAAGGCCGTCCCCGGCAACGTGGACTGGTTTACTGGCAGAATGCTAGCGGCGGAGAGAAACGCCTTTTCACCGGTGTGGGTGGTTACCTCTTCGCGCTCGATCCAGCGACTGGCGCTGTCGTACGCAGCTTTGGAGAGAACGGGGCTGTCCCGCTTCATTCCGGTCTTAATACGCCCGGAATCATCTATCAGGATCTCCTCATACTCGGCGGCGTAGGCGGCAAAGGCAGTGTCCGCGCGCTCGACGTGCGCACCGGGGCACAGCGCTGGATCTTCCATCTCATCCCGCGCCCTGGAGAAGTGGGCCACGACACGTGGCCTCCTAACGCTCACCAAACGGCGACCGGCGTCATGCCCTGGTGTGGCCAATCTCTCGATGACGCTCGAGGCATTGTCTACGTCGCCACCAAGACAGCGGAGCCTGATTTCTATGGCGGAGCGCGTCACGGCAAGAATCTCTTTGCTAATTGCCTCCTGGCACTCAACGCCAAGACGGGCGAGCGACTCTGGCACTATCAGATCGTTCATCATGATTTGTTAGACAAAGACCTCCCCTGCCCGCCTGTCCTTCTCACGGTGACCCACGACGGCGAGAAGATCGATGCCGTTGCCCAGGGAACCAAGCACGGGCGCCTCTTTGTCTTCAATCGCGTCACCGGTGCTCCCCTCTGGCCCATTGAGGAACGGCCCGTGCCCCCATCCGATCTCGTGGGTGAGCAAGCCTGGCCTACCCAGCCCTTTCCTACGAAGCCCCCACCCTTGATGCGTCAGCGGTATACGGAAGCCGATGCCTCTAACATTTCCCCGGAGACGCACCAGCTAACCCTTGACCGTATCCGCGCTTCCCCAAACTTTGGCCCGTTCCCCGCGCCAAGCTTGAAGGAGACGGTGATGTTTCCAGGATTCGATGGTGGGATGGAATGGGGTGGCGGGGCTGCGGATCCAGATGGCATCTACTATGTGAATATCAATGAGATGCCGTGGCTCCTTCAGATGGTGGAAACGAATCGCGCTGACGGATCGGCCCTGCGGCCGGGAGAGCGCGATTACAAAGTCTTCTGCGGGGCGTGTCACGGGCTGGACCGCAAGGGCAATGCGGAAGCGCAATTCCCGTCGCTCATCGATATCGGAACCCGGAAGAGCCGCGAAGAGATTGAGACCATCACGCGCCAGGGAGGTGGCCGGATGCCTGGCTACGCCACCATGCCTGAGGGCAAACGGAAGGCCATTCTCGACTATATCCTCGACGAATCGCCTGCTGCTCCGAAACGAGACGCCGACACTGATCCCACACCGCATCAGCCATCCTATGCCTTTGCCGGGTTTCGGCGGTGGCTGGACGACGAGGGCTATCCTGCTATCAAGCCGCCGTGGGGCACGCTCAACGCAGTGGATCTCAATACTGGTACGATCAAGTGGACGGTGACCTTGGGAGAGTATCCAGAACTCACCGCTCGTGGCATTCCCCCGACCGGCACCGAGAACTACGGAGGTCCCATCGTGACTGCGGGAGGGCTCCTCTTCATCGGCGCTTCGGCAGATGAGACGTTCCGCGCTTTCGATAAGGACACTGGGAAGGTCTTGTGGCAGGCGAAACTGCCATTCAGCGGCAACGCCACTCCCAGTACCTACCTGGTCGATGGGCGCCAGTATGTGGTGATCTCGGCGGGCGGCGGGAAATCTGGCCGGCCCCGTGGAGGTAGCCTCGTCGCCTTTGCCTTGCCATCTCTATAGAAATTTATAATAAATGCATTGGCTACGGTTGATTATCTACAGGCATGGGGCTAATCTGCCGCTATGCGCACCTCTTCCCTGCTGATCACGATTTCTGTCAGCCTGCTGTGGGTTGTCTCCAGTCACGCTTCCCAGGTCCTTTGGGGCAGCGCTCGCTTGGCCAACAATTACCTCAGCGCGGGCCCTCCCAGTGCCATGGATGCGGGATTCACCTTCCAGTTGGGCGCTTTTGACGAGGGCTTCACGCCGACTCCTGAGAACGTGGCTGACTGGCTCGATCACTGGACTCCCGCGCAGGGGCGCACCTACAACGACACGACCCGTTTCTTCACCGGGTCATTCGTTTATCAGCAGAATGTCACGCCTTTCATGCCCTCGAATCAGGCTTACATCTTTGGATTCAATCGTTGGGCTACCTCGGAGGGCGGCTCCCAAGCTGAGTGGATTCTCGCCACGAACCCCGCATGGAAATGGCCTGCGGGCGGTGGCATTTCCCCACCGGTGCAATGGTCCATGAGTTCAGCTAGCGAGATCGTTCTAGGATCCGTGAACGCCCCCTCTGGCAATGCGCACATGCAGACGGAAAGCGTCCCCACCCCGGTAGCATCGCTTTCCGACGATCTCCGAGCGAAGCGCTACCTCGATCTCGAAGATCCCGGCGCCAGTGGAGGTCAGGAAGATCCCGATCACGACGGACTCTCGACCGCGCTAGAATTGGCGTTCGGTTTGGATCCTGAGACTCCCAATCAAGGCCGTTATCCCAACACGGAGATTGTCTACGATAGCGGCCAAGCCTATGTGGAGATCTCCTTCCTCAAGCTGGGCCAACAGGCTGACGTCACCCTGGGTCTACAAGTGTCTGATGACCTCGAATCTTGGCAGAACGACACCGTGACGGTGGTGGAAGATTCCTTACTTATCTACCGTGCCCGCGCGAGCAAGCCGATCCATCTCACGAGCGGCGAGCATCGCTACTACCGCTTGGCCGTGAATCCCTAACGACGCAATGGCGTGTTCGCTAGAGCACGACACCATTGACCGGATTCCAAGGGTGCTCACCTCGCAGCACCCGCGCAACTTCGGCGGCGCTCTTCTGACGAATTTCTAACAAGCCCTCATCGGAATAGTAGGCCGTGTGAGGCGTGATCATCAGATTGATTGGCGGGGTGTGTTCTGCTTGCCAGAGGGCGACTAACGGATCGTCGGCACTGGGGGGCTCCAGAGGCAAGACGTCGATCCCCGCCCCGGCGATGCGTCGCGTCACTAACGCTTCAGCAAGCGCCTTGGTATCAACGACAGCGCCGCGCGCGGTATTGATGAGCACAGCTTCTGGTCGCATCTGCGCGAGGGTATCTGCATTGATAAGATGCCGAGTCTCCTCCGTCAGTGGCGTGTGCAGCGACACCACATGACTCTCTTCTAACAGTTGGTCTAATTCCACTCGCTCAACTCCTAACACTTTCTCTTGTCCGGGCCTCAAATAGGGATCATTGACCAGAACCCGCATCTTCAGCGCCCGTGCCCGCAAGGCGGTGGCAGAACCAATACGACCCGCACCAATGATACCTAAGGTTTGCGTGCCCAACCGCGGCACGGGCCCAACCGCGTGGCGATCCCACGGAGAAAGGACTTTTGACACGCGCAGGGAGCGGTCGGCGAGAACAAACCCGCGCAAACACGCTAACATCATGCCGATGGCGTGATCAGCCACCTCATCCACCCCGTAGTCGGGGACATTACAAACGAGAATGCCACGTTCTTCAGCTGCCCGCACATCAACATTGTCGAATCCGACCCCACCACGCACAATCACCTGACACTGTTTCATTTCCGCCAAGACAGCATTTGTCAGGGTCACCTCATGATAGAGGATGACACCATCGGCATCTGCCAATCTACCTTTCAATGCCTCCGTTGACTTGGCACCGAGACAATCTACCCGCGCCAATCCAGCCAGCATCTCATCCTCGATGCGAACGGGAGGTTGAAGACAATCCGTGATCACAACGCGTTTCATGCTCCTCTCCTAGACCGAGGGCTCCTGCTCTGTCGAGTCCCGCCCTCGGTTTCGCCACCAGAAATATGGAAGCGCCACTGGAAAGAAGAGGCCCATCACATAGAAACGGAGGAGGGTCTGCTGCTGGCGAATAGGCATGCCCTGCAACTCGGCAATCCATGCGAAAAACCGGATACCTAACAGTGCCATGGCGATGACAAGCACCGCAGGATGCCGCGACCAGGCAAAGGCATGGAGCGCTATCCAGAGGGGAACCGAAGTCCAGCGGAGGGGCGGCCCCTGGCGAACCGCCCGAACCCCTTGCAGAGTGGCGACGGTCCCGGTCAGGACGATGAGAAAGAACTGCACTGCTCACTTATGGGCACCATTCGCCCCAATCGCAACCGCCAGCTCTATCACCAACCAACAGCAATCTTCTAAGACACAGCCCGTGGCCTTCGCAAATCTACCAGCCCACGCCATCCGGCTATCCCTGGGGAACGCAAAGCCCGCGCTCCACGCCTCCGTTTCACGCGCATCTGCTCCCGATGCCTGACAAACACCTCTTCCACGAAGGCCTCACTCCCTAGGGCCAACCCCTCACTGAAATAGCGCACCCGCACCCGCACCACCTGAGCTAAGCTCAATCGTCCGCCTTGCCGTTTCACCTTCTCAACCGCGCCTCCACTCATGCCGAGGCGCGCTTTCCCACCCCCCTCTGGAGCCGGCTGACCCTCTTCTCCCAACCCGTACAGATAGCGCCGATACTGCGCCTGACACGTTCGCCACTGCTGCTGCCCCCCGTGCTCGATCCCTAACACCCGCATCAAGCCTCGACGCCGCGCTCTATTCCCCGCGACAGCCTCCCCATAGCTGCTCCACCGATAATCCTTCGGATCTTCCACAATCCCCGCCCTCACCGGATTCAGATCGATGTAAGCCGCCATCGTCAGCAACACCGTCTCGTCATTCTCTAACAACACACTCTTAAACCGATCCTCCCAAAGCGGCCCCTTGCGCTGAACCTTCTTGTTATACCACTGCGTGAAGCGCTGCTTTAGCTCCTTCATGAACATCGACACATCCGCCATCCGGTCTAGAAAGCGCTGCCGATACTCCGGATATCCCTTCTCAGGACACTGCTCCTTCATCCGCGCTAACATCTGCCGCACCTCGATCAACTGCTCCTCGGAGCGCGTCACCAGTGCCAGCCGCCGCAGCAATTCTGCATCATCAATCGCGGCGCGATGTTCCTCCGCATTCGGCACCTCGATCAGAAGATGGATGTGGTTCGACATGATACAAAAGCAAATCAACTCCACCCCCGCAAACCCGCACTGGATCTCCAGCAGTTCTCGAAATTTCTCTTTCACCGGCCCCTCAAGCACGAAGCGCCCTTCAATGATCCGAGACATCACGTGGTAACAGTTTGAAGCCGCGCCAGCATCTCCCTTGATTCTAACCGATCTCATCCCCCCACTTCAACCTACATCACTCACTGCGTCAACCAATTTGTGGTCTGACCACAAATTATCTGTGGACGTGTGCAAGGGGGTCGACATCCTGGGGGCACCTCGCTAGGTTTCCTGGATGCTGATTCCCCGATTTCTTTCCTCCCTTGTCTTGCTGAGCACGGGCGCGACGCTGCATGCCGTGCCTGATTTGGTGGCTCATTGGCCGCTGGACGCTCTCACAGATGGTCAGGTGTCTGACATCAGTGGCTCCCATGGCCTCGACGCCTCCGGGTTGAGTTCGGCAGATCTGATCCCTGGTCGGCATGGCCAGGCGGTCGCCTTCGATGGTTCCCGAGAGACCCTCCTGGCGCGCACACACGCCGCGGATGATCGCCTTCCCATCAGCCAATACGAAGCTTTTAGCGTCAGCCTCTGGGTGCGCGGTCAGGGGCAGGGCCAGGACGATCTGCGCGTCTTCTCCGAAGCCAGTTCGGCAAGTAATACGCCTCTGTTCAACATCGGGACTGATCAATCCGGAAACTCACGCGTGGTGGATATCTACATTCGACCGGGAGCCGGTCATCGCCTTTCAGATGCCAACGCTTTCGACAATGCCTGGCACCACCTTGCTTGGGTTCAGGATGGAAACAGCGCCACTCTCTACATTGATGGCACGGCCGACGGCGCTTCCTTTGAAGCCGCAAGCGGTCTGGATGTCGATATCACGTCTATTGGGGGGATTCGGCGTTCGGGAGGCGATTCCCATTGGTTCACAGGAGGCATCGACGACGTCTCGCTCTGGGAGGGAGCGCTCACCGCAGACGAAGTGGCTCGGTTGGCCAGCGGTGAAACACCGCAGCAATTGACGGGCGAGGAATCGAACGGAAACGGCGGAGAGGAGCCGACTGATCCCACGGACTTCGTCGCTGAGGGCGATCATCTTCGGATCATGGAGTTCCTGGCCTCGAACCAGAGCCAATTGGCTGATGGCAACGGGGACTATTCCGACTGGCTTGAACTGTGGAATCCGACGGGCGAAGCCATCCAACTGGAGGGGCATTTCCTCACCGATGCCGAAGGCGAAACCTCCTGGGTATTTCCATCCGTGATCATGGAGCCGAACGAGCGCCTGATTATCTGGGCTTCCGGCACCGGAAACAGCACCGTCGATGAACTCCACACAGATTTCCGGCTCTCGAGAGATGCGGGGGGCTACATCGCTCTGATTGCTCCCGATGGAACCACCGTGATCGATGCCATCGCCAACTACCCGCGGCAGCGCTCGGATGTTTCCTACGGCTACGATACCAATGATCAGTTAGCCTATTTCCCCGCCCCTACTCCGGGCGAGAAGAACAACTCAGCGATCGCAGGTTATGTGCAAGACACACGCTTTTCGGTCGATCGCGGTTTCTACGACGAACCCTTCGCTCTCGAAATCACCACGGACACGGAAGGCGCATCCATCTATTACACGACCGACGGGAGCGAACCCACCCAGCCCTCACTCTTTAAACCAGCTAATGGAACGCTCTACGAAGGGCCGATTCAGATTGCGACGACAACGACCATCCGTGCCAAGGCCTTCAAGGCAGGTTTCCGCCCCACTGACATCGACACACAGACTTATCTCTTCATCAACGACGTCACGAAACAACCTGCGCAGCCTGAAGACTGGCCGGAGGATTGGGGGCGGAATGGTGAAGTGCCAGGACGAGTGGTGGCGGACTATGAAATGGACCCCCGTGTGGTCGATCATACAGAGGAAGGCTATAGCGTCCGTGAGGCCCTGCTCGATATCCCTACCCTTTCCATCGTGATGGACCGCGATGATTTCATCGGTTCCAATGGGATCTATACGAATCCACAATCACGGGGCGCGGACTTTGAAAAGCCCTGTTCTCTCGAACTCATCTATCCCAATGGAGACACTGGATTTCAGGTTGATTGCGGTGTGGAAGTACACGGAAATTCCAGTCGGCGCCCCTGGCGGATGCAGAAGCACTCTCTGCGCGTGTCTTTCAAAAGCGTTTATGGTGTTTCCGTTCTTAATTACCCACTGATCGAGGGATCGCCGATCGAATCCTTCAATAAAATCGTTCTCCGCGCCTGTTTCACTGATAGCTGGGGACTGGTGAGCTGGGGACCTTCTCGCTACCGCCCGAACGATTCCCAATACATCCGTGACATGTGGATGAAACATTCCATGCGTGACATGGGGCACGATTCCTTGGATGGCACCTTCATGCATCTTTATGTGAACGGGCTGTATTGGGGGCTCTTCAATCCTGCCGAGAAGATGGAAGCCGAAAGTCTGGTGACCCACTTGGGTGGACAGGAAGGCGACTACGATGTCATTGACGACTTCACGCTTCCTCCTATCGATGGGAATGTGGCAGGATGGAACAGGATGCACCAGCTTTCTCGAGAAGATCTCGATGAAGAAAGCAACTACCGTGCACTAGCAGAAGTGCTGGATCTGGAAAACTTCGCCGACTACATGCTTCTCCACTTCTTTGGAGATGCCGAAGATTGGCCACACCACAATGGTCATGCGATGAGCAATCGCGGCGCGAATGGGCCTTTCCAGTTCTATGTCTGGGATCAAGAAATCGCTTTGGATAATCTCCAAATGAAACGCTACGATTCCGCTGACGCAAATCGCCCCGGAGGCTTGTTCCAGCAATTGCGCGATAGCGAAGAATTCCAGCTCCTCTTTGCCGACCGCGTGCAGAAACACCTCTTCAATGACGGTGCGCTCACCGTGAAAGCTTGTCAGGACCGCTACATGGCCCTGGCCAATCGAATCGACAAAGCCATCGTCGCGGAATCGGCCCGCTGGGGAGATACCCAGGAGAGCACGCCCTATGGCAATACCATCGATCAACCGCGCGATCCCAGCGACGTAGACGACTTGGCTTATCCGGGCAACTTGCAGGGCTATTTCACACGCGAGAATTCCTGGGTCATCGAGCGCGACAATGTCGTGAACCACTACATCCCCACCATTCACGACCTTTCCAACAACAATAGCATCTTTAATGAATTGGAAGATGCCGATCTCTGGCCGAACACCAAAGCCCCTAGCTTCAGCCAGCATGGCGGAATGGTGCCGGAAGGGTATCTGCTAGAAATTGAACCCAATGGTGGCTTTCGCGGTTCGGACGCATTCTACTACACGATGGATGGCAGTGATCCCCGTCTATGGGGAGGCGATATTTCCCCTACGGCCACTGCCTACACGCCCTCCACAGAAGGCATCCCACTAACAGAATCCGTGACCATTCGAGCGCGGTTGCTGAGCAAATCAAATCCTTTCTTGCTCAAGGGAGAATGGAGTCCTCTCATTGAAGCTACTTTCCGAGTCGGCAGTTACGCTAGTCCCTCCGCGCTCCAAGTGAGCGAGATCATGTATCAGCCCGCGCTCCCTTCCGATGAGGAGGTCGCAGCGGGCTTTCAGAATCGCCGCGACTTCGAATTCCTGGAATTGGTCAACACGAGCTCGAACAAGATCTTGCTTGAGGGCCTGCAGATCAGTTCGGGACTCACCGTCAGTTTCCCTGAAGGACCAAGCGCTGAAGTAGGTCCTGGCGACGTTATCCTCTTAGTGGCGAACCGTGAGGCCATGGCAGTCCGTTACGGAGAGAACCTGCCAATCGTGGGTGTCTTTGAACGATCAAGCCAATTGGCCAATAATGGAGAAGCCATCGCTCTAGCAGATGCCTCTGGAATGGAGATCTGGCGCTTTGCCTACAATGACGCGGAGGATTGGCCGCAGGAGGCGGATGGCGCTGGTCACAGCTTGGAGAATGCTGCTCCTGGAAGCGGAGGCGATCTCAATGAGCCCACGGCGTGGAAAGCCAGTGCTCAGGTAGGCGGCACGCCTGGTTCCACGGGATCGGTCACGACGCCTACGGGCGGCTATGCCACCTGGCGGGCTGCGCAATTTGGCGACGATGCCAGTGACGCTTCTGTCAGTGGTCCGCTTGCGGATCCTGATGATGATGGCTTTCCCAATCTCCTTGAGTACGGCCTGGGGATGTCACCACTCGCTCCCTCCACCCCGGAGGTTCAGGTGACTCAGGAAGGCGATACCACCACCGCTCGCTACGTGCGCGTCCCAGGCATCACCGACCTCGATTGGGCAGCGGAACAGTCTAGCGACTTGGAAAACTGGGACACCCTTGAGCCCACCCTCAACGAAACCGACTTGGAGGTTTCCTTGCCCAGCGGTCCAAATCGTCAGTTCCTTCGCTTGCGGGTCACGCCGATGCCTTGAACAATGCCCCGATGATCTACTGGCTTGCTGGTGCCCTTGCGCTCGAAATTGTGATCGTCATCACGGGGCTCCTCATGCATGGCCCCTATCTGCGCCATCTGAGGCACCACCATCGCCCTCTTTGGGAAGACATCAGCCGCAAAGCCCCTCGCCGCTGGCGCTATTTCAAGGGGATGCCAACCACAGGACTCCTCATCAGTAGCTTCATCGGCAATCCGGCTTACAAGGCAGACGAAGAGCGTGGCAAACTGTGGATGGGACGGATCATCGTGGCTCTCAACCTCCTCCACCTTGTCATTCTGGCTGCCGTCGTGCTCCTCGGTGTGTGGGTCTTTGCCCTCGGAGGCCCGTAAACGGCGAGAAACAACCTCTGGTTAATATGAAATATTTGTAAATTATCATTTATATGGCAATCTAAACCACTGACTGCCATGCCGTCCGACTTGCGTTCCCCCATCGCTGACTCGCCTCTTGCCCTCTTAGAGCGCTGGAATCCCGCGCCTGTCACAACGTTCTTCTCTTATTCGCCCAGCGAAGTGTTCACGCTTCACCGGCGGTTTGAAGCCCAGGCAGATGCGACTCCCGATGCGATCGCCGTGACGTTTGAAGGGGAGGACTGGTCTTTCCGAGAACTAGACGAGCACGCCAATCACATCGCTCGCACCTTGCGGGACTATGGCCTAGGACCAGACAAGCTCGCGGGGCTATACTTGGAACGCGGTCCGGCCCTGATCCTCGCGATTCTTGCCATTCACAAGGCCGGAGGGGCCTACGTGCCTCTAGATCCCTCCCACCCGACCGAGCGTCTCCAAGCGATTGCTGAGGATGCGGGCGTGACGGTGATGGTGACCCAATCGTCCCTGGCGCAACAGCTCGCCGTGCCGGAGGCAGCCACCATTCTGTTAGACCCACGGACGGCGCTCATGACAGAACGGGAGACCGAGCGTTTGGCGACTGTTGGCGTGCATTCGCGTCACCTCGCCTACCTGATCTACACATCGGGATCCACAGGGAAGCCCAAGGGCGTCGAGATCACGCATCATTCGGCGGTGAATTTAGTGCTCGCCACACACGAACAGCTAGGCCTTCAGGCGGGAGAAGCCATGCTAGCCATCACCACGGTGTCTTTCGATATCTCAGTGCCGGAAATCTATCTCCCGCTCATGACTGGAGTGCGCATGGTATTGACTCCGCGAGGCATGGGTGCCGATGGTGAGAGCTTTGCCGCGGTGTTAGAGCACGAGAATATTCGCTTCGCGCAAGCCACCCCGACTACCTGGCGATTGGTCTTGGCCACCGGTTGGAAAGGGAAAGCCGATCTGAAGATCGTCAGCACTGGGGAAGCGATCGACCGCGAGCTCGCCAATCAGCTCGCGCCCATGTGCGAGGAGCTTTGGAATTTCTACGGTCCCACCGAGACGACCGTGTGGTCCTCCTTCGCCCGCATGCACAAGGAAGAAGGCCCTATCCTGATTGGGTATCCCGTCGCTAACAATCGCCTCTATATTCTCGACGAGCATTTGCAACCGTTAGGAGTAGGCGAAACGGGTCGTCTCTTCATCGGTGGCGAAGGCTTGGCTCGCGGCTATGCCAATCGCCCCGAGCTTACGGCTGAGAAGTTCATCCCCGATCCCTTTGTCGATGATGACGCCGCCCGCATGTATGATACGGGGGACTTAGCGCGTTGGATGGCCGATGGCCAAGTCGAATGCCTCGGTCGGGTGGATCACCAAGTGAAGATCCGTGGCTACCGCATTGAGCTCGGCGAAATCGAATCCGTGATCAAGCAGCACCCCAGTGTGGGAGATGCAGTCACCAACGTCTTCAAAGATGCTTTTGGCGAGCCGCAGCTCATTGGCTACACGGTGCCTGCCAATGGTGCTGCTCCAGAATCGGAAGAACTACGCTCCTTTCTCAGTAGCAAGCTTCCCGACTACATGGTTCCAATTGCTTTCGAACCGTTGGCGAAGTTGCCCATGACGCCCTCACAGAAGGTCGATCGCAAGGCCCTTCCAAAGCCAGCCATTCTGGATAAAACGTCAGAGCCTGTCGCTCTCGAAGGCACCGCAGAAGAGGTCATCACGCGCATCTGGGCATCTGTGTTAGGCAAAGAAGGGCTCTCAGCAGAGGATCACGTTTTTAAGTTAGGCGCTCATTCTCTTCACGTGGCGCGGGTGCATGCACAATTGAGACAGGCGTTTCCCAAGAAGATCACCATTGCCCAGCTCTTTCAGTATGGGACGCCGGCTGCCTTAGCACCCTATTTCGAGACGTCCGCAAACAAACGCCTGCACGTGAGGACGCAGAATGCCGTGAACACCTCACGCGACATCGCCATCATTGGCATGGCAGGACGTTTTCCCAAGTCTCCCAATCTGGATGCCTACTGGGCTAATCTCCGCGACGGTGTGGAGTGCATTCGCGACTATGCTGAAGACGATCTGATCGCCGCGGGCGTTGGGCCCGAAGTCTATCGGGATCCTCGCTATGTCAGTCGCGGTTGTGATCTTGAGAGGCACGAGCAGTTTGATGCGGGCTTCTTCGAGATGAGCCCGATCGAGGCGAAGCTTACAAACCCACAACATCGGATCTTTCTCCAAGCAGCTTGGGAAGCACTGGAACACGCGGGCTACGCAGCCAGCCGATTTGAGGGTGCCATCGGCCTCTATGGAGGCGCTGGGCACAACCGGTACGCGCACCGTTTGGAAACGGAACCCGGTGTGCAGTACCTGCAATTACTGGTCGGCAACGAGCACGATTACCTCACCACTCGCACCGCCTTTAAGTTAGGTTTGCGAGGACCCGCCCTCAATATTCAGACGGCGTGTTCCACCTCTCTGGTCGCCATTCACGAAGCCTGTGATGCGCTCATCAGCGGGCAATGTGACATGGCGCTGGCTGGCGGCGTCTCTCTCGCGTGGCCGGAAGGGCGCGGCTATCTCTACGAGGAAGGGATGATCTTTTCCAAGGACGGACATTGTCGCGCCTTCGATGCAAACGCGACGGGGACGGTCTTCAGCCCCGGGGTTGGCATCGTCGCCTTGAAGCCTCTCGCCCAAGCGTTAGAGGATGGTGATTCCGTCCATGCGGTCCTCCGTGGCATCGCGATCAACAATGATGGTAACCGCAAGGGAAGCTTCGCCGCGCCGAGCATCGAAGGGCAAGCCGAGGTGATCGCCGAGACGCTTGCTCAACAGCAAATCGATCCAAGCACCATCAGCTATGTCGAGGCGCACGGCACGGGAACAGTGGTAGGCGATCCCATCGAGGTTGCCGGCCTCACCCAGGCTTATCGCGAACACACGAGCAAGTCTCAGTACTGTGGCCTTGGATCGGTGAAGACAAATATCGGGCACACTGATTCCGCCGCTGGAGTTGCCGGGCTTCTCAAAGTGGTGTTGGCCATGAAGCACAAGCAATTGCCTCCGAGCTTGAACTTCGAAACACCGAATCCCGATCTCCAACTCGAGGACAGTCCGTTCTATATCCAGACATCATTACAAGAGTGGCAATGTGAGGGGCCACGGCGTGCCGCTCTCAGTTCGTTTGGCCTAGGCGGCACCAATGCTCACGCGATTCTAGAGGAGGCTCCGGAAACAGCACCCTCTGGCTCCATCTCCCGCCCCTATCATTGTTTCCCATTCTCCGCTCGCACAGAGAAAGCGTTAGAAGGGCTCCTCGATAAATGGCCATCTTTCCTGGAGGATCAGCCTGACCTCTCCCTTCCCGATGCGGCCTACACCCTGCAGGTGGGAAGGACAGACTTTGAAAGCCGAGCCTTTGTCGTCGCCCGCGACCACAGCGAACTGCAAGCCCGCCTGGGAGAGAAGCGAAGCATTCGTCTACCGGCCCCCCCGAAGAAACGCCGTGCCATCTTCCTCTTCACCGGACAAGGTGCTCAGTACACGGGCATGGCGCGGGAGTTAACCTTCACGGAGCCGGTCTTCGCCGCAGCCCTTGACGAATGCAGTGATCTATTGGAACCCCACCTGGGATTGCGCTTGGTGGACGCCCTCTACCCACCCGAAGGTTCCCCCCCAGCTGATCTGAATCAAACAGCCTTGGCGCAGCCAGCCCTCTTCGCCATTGCCTACGCGCAGGCAAGGCTATGGATGCAATGGGGCATCGAGCCCGTGGCGATGTTAGGCCACAGCATCGGTGAATACGTCGCCGCGACTCTGAGCGGTGTCTTCTCGTTGGAAGAGGCACTGCGTTTGGTCGCTCGTCGCGGGGCGCTCATGCAGTCGATGGAGCCAGGCGACATGTTGGCCGTCAGTCTCCCCGTCCACGACGTGGAGACTCTGCTCAGCGATCATCCTGACATTGATCTAGCCGCTTCCAACAGTCCCCGGCTTACCGTAGTGGCTGGGCCTACTCAGGCCATCGCCGTCTTCCAATCTGCGGTTGAGGTAGCGGGCCATCGGGCGCGGCTTCTCCATACTTCGCACGCCTTCCACTCAGCCATGATGGAGCCGATGTTAGGAGAATTTGAAGCCCTCGTAGCAGAGACGACGCGTTCCGCACCGGGCATCCCTTACCTCTCCAACGTCACAGGCACGTGGATCACGCCCGAAGAAGCGACTTCCCCTCACTACTACGCTCGCCATGTGCGCGGCACTGTTCGCTTTGCCGAAGGGCTACGCGTGATCCTGGAGAAGCATCCAAATTGCCTTCTGTTAGAAATGGGCCCCGGTCGCACTTTGGCTACCTTGTCCAGTCATCAGATCACGGATCCGAAGGCAACGATCGCTCTTCCCACGCTCCCCGGCCCCAAAGACGAGGCTGAAGCCTCTGCCTATGTGATGGAAGCGTTAGGCAAGGTTTGGGCAAGTGGGCAGGCCATTGACTGGCAGGCCTTCTACGCCGAAGAGGATCGACGGCGCATCCCATTACCTACCTATGCTTGGCAGGAACGTCCCTATCTCCTCGATCGCGAAGAGACGATCGAAGCCGCTCTCCAACCCAAGCGCGAGACGGATTTGCAACACTGTGCTTACGTGCCGGTTTGGCAACAAGCTCCACCACAAGCACTCGCCGAATCAGGACCGGAAGATCTCACAGGCACATGGATCTTCGTTAGACCCAGGAAGGAACCTCCATGGCTCGCCCCCTTTGCCGCACACCTGGAAGCCTGCGGCGCGCGGCTCCTCTCGAAATCGGTAGATACCCTCGCCGACTCCGTCGGAGATTGGGTGGCGACGGCTCTTGAGAACGATGATCTCGCGGGAGTGATCCACGCGGGCGCGCTGGGAAGCGCGGGCATGGAGGACGGTTTCTGGCCGCTCTTTCACCTTGTTCAAGCCCTCGGCAGCAAAGCGTTAGATCGTCAACTAAGGCTGTTCACGCTCACGGATGCCACTCTCGCTGTGCATTCGGGAGAACGGATTCTTCCTGACAAAGCCACACTCATTGGCCTCTGTGGCGTGATTGATCAGGAATACACGCATTATCGGAGCCGCTGTCTCGATGTGGGCGAACAACCGCATTTCAAGACGCTCCTCGCCGCCCTGAAAGACGACTCTGGGCAACCACTGGCAGCGGTGCGGCATCGGCATCGCTACTGGCGCCGCTTCGAACCGGTCACGCTTCCGGAAACGCGTGAGACCCGGCCGCTGAAAGATGGGGGCACCTACCTCATCACCGGTGGACTTGGCGGCCTTGGTCTCACCATAGCTCACCACCTGGCGACCAGCGTGAAGGCTCCCACCCTGCTTTTGTTAGGCCGCTCGCCCCACCCTGCTAAGGAGGGAAACCAAGAGCGTCTAGACGCCATTCAGGCCTTGGAAGATCGCGGTGCCAAGGTGGACTATGCGTCCGTGAATGTGGCCGATGCAGACGCACTCGCAGCGTGGTGGCACGCACACGGCCACGTGGATGGGATTGTCCACACAGCTGGCCAATTGTCTGACGGCATCATTCAGCTGAAGGACGCGAAGGCCATGCAGCCAGTGCTCGATAGCAAGGCCACAGCCGCAACACACCTGTTAGCCCTATCAGAGAAACAAGCGGGAGGTGCGCCTGATTTCATCGCGCTTTTCTCGTCCATCAGCGCTCTCCTCAACACCCCTGGACAGTCCGACTACTGCGCGGCCAATGCCGTCCTCGACGCCCTGGCATTTGAGGCTCAGCAACGCGATCTCCCGGTCATTTCCATCAATTGGCCTGCCTGGCGCGACACCGGGATGGCTGCCCGGATGCAAGTGGCGGGCATGCGCGATGATGAGTATCAGGCCATGATGACCTACGCGCTCTTTCCCGATGAAGGAGCCGCAATGCTTTTACGAGCGTTAGAGCATCGCGAAGTGGCCCCGCAATTCGTGGTCTCCACGCGCCCCTTTCAAGAGCACTACGAAGAGGAAGCCATCCTCACACAAGCACTGATTGAGGAAGCCACGGTGGCGCCCGAAACCTGTGGCGCTGAGGACAATGCGGATCTCACCGAGTCCGAACGGAGTATGCTGGGCATCTGGCGCGATGCCTTCTCGAATCCCCAGCTGACTCTTGACGACGACTTCTTCCAGTCCGGAGGCGATTCCCTCTTGGCGGTTGGCTTGTTCACTCGGATTGAACGAACTTTCGAACAATCCCTTCCCCTCTCCGCGCTCTTCGACGCGCCAACGGCCAGGCAATTGCTCGCCGTCGTGCGTCCTGAAGAACGTGCGTTGCCTTTGGCTGCCGAATCCGCACAAGATGCAGGGCCAGATTCGGAGAGCGCGCTGGCCACTCCAACCTCGGCGCCCCATTCAAAAGCACCTCAAGCGTCCATCCCTCCTCATGTCATCGCGCTCACAAAGGCGGGATCGGGCACCCCTCTATTTGCCTTTCATGGGGCAGATGGTGGCGTGTTGTTCTATCGGGAATTCGCCCAAGCGCTGGGCGACCAGCGCCCATTCTACGCCGTGGAGGCCCCCATGCTGCGCGACCTTGCACTGGAACCCCTCCCCACGGTTGAAGCCATCGCAACGGCCTATTTGAAGGACATCCGCGCTGTACAACCGAAAGGACCCTACGTGCTCGGTGGATACTCCTTTGGCGGCACCCTTGCCTACGAAATCAGTCAGCAACTGCGGGCCGAGGGCGATGACGTGGCCATGCTGTTCCTCTGGGACGTTCCCAATCTACAAGTGCCTCCTCGCAAACTCGGAATGACGGAGCGCATTCACACGCATTGGCGACGGCAATCTGGAAATAGCGTCTCTCGGCTGGGAGCGCTCACCAAGCGAGCCTTTCAGGGAGCGGCCTGGAAGGTCCAACACGAATGGGAGAACCGCTCTGCCTCCAAGCAGGGCGCGGCGGAGAAAGCAGGCGTCGGCGAATACTACCGTCATGTCCAGGCACGCATCGCTCATGAAGCGCGGATGGCTCTCTATGTGCCCAAGCCATACGCGGGTCCCGTCCGGCTCTACGTCGCCGACGACCGCGGGGACAAGTTTGAGTTCCAACCCGATCTAGGTTGGAGAGGACTCTTCACGGGCGATCACGACATCCTGCCAGTGACTGGCGAGCATTTGGAAATCTTCCGCGGATCAAACCTCCCGATCATCGTTGAAGCCACGGCTGGCGTCTTGCGGGCGTTGGGATAAAGGTTGCATTTCCGATCTCAACCTGTCGAGATCGTGACAACACCGTTGACGGCGGGCGCTTCATCCGTTTAAGAAGCCATCCCGCTTTCTTTCTATTTCCTCTGTGAGTACTCCAAATCAACCCTCCGGCAAGACATCCCTGGAACCCCTGGGGCCGAGCCGGAAAGGGGTGAAGGACCAGGTCATTGAGCGGTTCGAGCAGAAGTACATCGTCCATCCCGCGATCGTCCCCAAGATTCGGGAGTTCATCAAACCATTCTGCATTCCAGATCCCAACGGGAAAGGCGCCGTTCCTGAATACACCGTCACCACGCTCCAGTTGGACACGCCGACGATGGATCTCGCTTTGGCGAAGGAGCGCAAGACATTCGCACGGTTCAAATTACGCATTCGCACCTACGGGACGAAGCCCGAGCATCCCGTCTTCTTCGAGCTGAAGCGGAAGGTGAATAACGTCATCATCAAGAGCCGCGCCAAGATGACATTGGGACAGTATTATAGCGGTCCTTTCCACGGCTATATCGTCGTCAATCCGAACGAGGCGCCCATGCTCAAGACGCCCAAGGATAACAACAATTTCCTGGAGTATTGTCGATTGGTGCACCGGCTCAATGCGCGTCCCAAGATGCTCATCAAATACGTACGCGAGTCGTATTTCGGAGCCAATGATGACTACGCACGCGTCACGTTCGACCGTCGGATTTGCTATCGTCCTACACGTCAGTGGACGATTCCGGTCGAAGATGATGGCGAGCTCTGGCGCCCAATGGACACGCAGATGGGTCTCAATCGCCCCTTTGCCGGCTATATCTTCGAGTTGAAAGCGATGAAAGATTCCCCCCGCTGGATGCTGGAATTGGTCGAGCGATTCAACCTCCAAACCACGGGCTTTTGCAAATACGCCACCGCTTGGCGGCTGGAGACCATTTATCGAGGCTTCGAATACTCCGTCCAGTCGGAGAATACGACGTATTAGGAGGCATAATTCGATTGACCGCAGAACACCCACTACTGACTCTCACCGACGACTGACACGCCGATGGAATCCTTTCTCACCTCTCTAGGCCCCAGCAAAGCGCTGGCACCAATTGAAATCTTCTTCTCCCTCTGCATGAGTTTCGTGCTGGGGATGACCATTGCCACGGTCTATCGTTACACCCATCAGGGCTTCACCTACGCCCGCTCCTTCCTTCACACCATGGTCTTGGCAACCATTGTCATCACCATCATGATCATCGCCATCGGCAATAACCTCGCTCGGGGCCTTGGGATCATGGGAGCCATGGCGTTTGTCCGTTTCCGGACACCCATTCGTGATCCTCGTGACATCATCTTCCTCTTCTGCGCCCTGGCAGTGGGCATTGCCTGCGGATCGCAGGTCTACAATGTCGCCTTAATGGGCACGGCCTTCTTCAGCTTTGCCGCGTTCTTTCTCATGTGGTCCCCGTTTGCCTCTCGACGAGAATTCGAGGGCCTGTTGCGGTTCCTCTTGCCGCCGGAGTCTGATACTCAGAACCTGATCGATAATGTCTTCCAGCGGTACACCACCCATACCGAACTGGTCGCCATGCGCGAAGCCATCCAAGGTGAGGTGCTTGAGTATTCCTATAGCATTCGTCTGATCGACCCGAGCTACAAGACGGACCTTGTGGATGCCTTGGGCAAACTTCCCGAGATGTCGGAGGTGAGCCTCGTCATGCAGCGCACCACGGTGGAAATCTAACCTTTGGACCCAGGAGAGCCCTTTCATGAGCGCTGAAACGCCTTCCATTCCCAATCACAAGCTGCAAAAGCGGATCATGCGGCGCAAAGCCATCCGCGAGAGCTGGCCCTTGCTCGTCTGGCTGGGCATCGCTGCCCTCGCCGTGTGGGCTTACAAGACCGGCGGCGAGTTCCATCGCATGCGCGGCATCGTGTCGAAACCCGTCCAAACCATTGCCGCCCCCTACGCGGGCACGCTGGTGCCCGTGCCGACGGACAATGTTGACATCCCAGCACCGACCAATGACGACGGGACACCGAAAGCTCTCCAGCAAGGGACTTTCGTGAATCAAGGGCGCGCCGTGGCGATGCTCGATACGAGCGAGCTGCAATTGGAGATCAAAGCGGAGGAACAGAATGCTACCTTTGAGCGCGCACAATTGCAGCAGCAACTCGGGCAGCAAGTTCTGGATTACCAGGCCATGATTCCTCAATTGGAAGCGGAAGAAGACCGGATTCAAAGCGAACTTGAAGCCAAACGCAAGGTCCTGCCATCAGTGAGGAAGAATGTGGAGGATAGGAATGCTCTCCAGTCCGAACTCGATCTCTTGCAAAGTGAGATTGATACCCTGGTTGGTGAGTTAGCCTCCGCCAAGCGCGTCACCGACAACACCCGCGGACTCGTGGACTCCTCGCTTGAGAATATCACGAAGCTTCAGGAGCAAATCGACACCCCCATGGAAGAGAATGCGAAGGTGAATCTTCTCAAAGAACGCATCAAGCGCTCTGTCATCACCACCCCCAACGCGGGCTTTGTAGACAAGATCTACGCGCAGCCAGGCACCTTCGTCCGCGAAGGCGATCCCATCATGGACGTCGTCGTGCAAGCTCCCAAGACGATCACGGCGCTTATTCCGGAAGCCGAGGCCCTCAACGTCACGCAGGGCGACACGGTCTACATTTCCATACCCAACAACCGCAAAGAGTATGTCACCGCAACGGTCGAAACCTTGCAGCAGTCGCTTTCGCAGATTCCAGATTATGCCAGCCCCATTCGCGGCCGCATGGTCCGCGGACGCTTGGTGGAATTTGGCAATCTTGGGGGCGGTGAAGACAGCCAGCTTCCCCTGCTTCCGGGTTCCGAAGTGATCGTTTCGCTCGATCCTCCCGGCCGGATTCCCTTCCTCTCGTGGTTCACGCAGTAGCCGCTGCAGGGGGTGCCGATTTGCGGGGAATAAGGACTCCGCAAAGGAAGGTGAGGATGGTCGTCAACGGCCAGGTCCACACAAAGGTGAACTTGGATTTCAAGCCACCTTCGGGCGTGTAATCGTAAGTGGGCAGATTTCCGAGCCAAGCATGGAGTTCCTCACTGCGCCCAAAGAGAATCCACACATCCGTGCGCACCAAGAGCACGATGAGGAAGGAGATCACCGTGCCAATGATCAAGCCGCGCACGCTTCCCTTCCCTAGCATTGCGACGAGAAAGATGGCCAGCATGGGCCCCACCGTGTAACTCGTCATGCCAAAGGCGAGTGGAAGGATCGGAATATTCTCGCGCACCGCCAGCATGAGGTAGGTGAAGAAGGTGAGGACGATTCCCCACCCCACCACCAAGAGTCGCGATTTCCCCACGAGCGATGGATCATCCGCCGCCACGCCGTCATCACTTTCCGGATGATAGATCAATGACAGAGTCGTTTGGCTCAGCGCCGCTAGAATGCTGTCCAGGCTGGAAATGGCTGCGGCAAAGACTCCCGCCAGCAACAGCCCACTCAGCCCCGCGGGAAGCATCGACACAATCCACATGGGGAAGATGGCATCCGCATCTTTCGGCACGTGCACATTGCTCTCCACGCCGTCCTGGCTCGTCGCCAAGGGGGCCTCCTCCATGATCTGCATGGAAGTCATGTCGTCCTTGGCAGGAAAGGCCACCGCAGCCTCATACTCATTGAAGGGATGCTGGTGATAGTGCACGAAGAGGGCCGCCCCCACCATCAACATGAGGAAGGTCACCAATTGCCCAGCCGAACTGAAGATGATCGCCTTCCGCGCTGCGGACTCACTCCCGCAACAGAAGACCCGCTGGGCACAGAGTTGATCCACGCCAAACATGGTCAGGTTCTGAAAGGTGACCGCAAAGAGCGCCACCCACATGGTGAACTGCAGCTCCGCACCGATCCCAAACGTCCAGTCGAAGGTCGTGGTGCGATCGAACGCCTTAGCCGTCGACCACAGCTCCCCCATTCCGCCAGGCAAACTGTTCACCACCGTGAAGAGAGCGATGATCCCGCCGATCGTGAAGAGGAAGAATTGCATCACGTCCGTCCAAATCACCGTTCGCATGCCCCCCATGAGGGTCCATCCAATGGCGAAGAGCCCGATAATGATGATGCAGATCCGGATATCCAAGCCTGTCACCACCTTTAGAGGCAACGCCGCCACCAAGACCCGAACACTCTGCGCCAGGATGGATCCGATGAAGAAGAGCACGGTCGCCAAGGTCTTGGCGCCCCTACCCAACCGATTCCCCATGTAGTCGTAGGAACTGTATATTTCCCGCTCATAGTAGGCCTTCACGAACCATACCCCCACGATCACCCGCGCGAGAATCGACCCAATGGCCCACTGCATGTAGGTGAAATCGCCCTGAGCGGCGAAGAGACCCGCAGGCACGCCAATGAAAGTCACGCCACTGAGTTCGGTCGCGATGATGGACCCCGAGACGGCCGGCCACGGCAGGGTCTTGCCTCCCAGAAAGAAATCGCGAATCGATGCCTGCTTCCCGCGCATCAAGTGCCCGATGACAGTGCAGAAGATGAGGTAACCAAAGAGCACTCCCCAATCGAGCGGGGTGAAGAGTTGAGCGATAGGTTTCTCAGCCATGGGCGGGACGTTCATGGAGAGCATGCCCCTTGGCGAGCACTTTGTTCGAGCAACTGCCCCGGTCCCAGAGGTGTCTGTGGAACATTTCCCCGCCCATTCGCGCCGCCATCAGGGATAAATGAGACGTTCCACAGATCGAATTCTACCAAAGTTTCGCACTCGATTAAACCTATCATTTCCACCAAAGAATCCGCCTCCTGAAATCAACCACAAAATTCTTAAAAATTTGCTTAGAAATTCGAATGATCGGCTTGCAAATGGCACGGAGTTCAGGCAAGACTCTCCCGGATGAGCCTCGAATTTGACAAACTTTCTCAAGTTCGTTTTAAAAAATTTGCAGCTACTACCCACCGGTCGCTACAGGGTAGTTTGCCCGCTTGATCAGTCTCGGCGCTTCGCGCCATTTCCCTAACAACAACCACTATTTGAACCATCGCCTTCTCTTGCCATCGCCCTTCGGGAGAGAAGCATGTTTCATAACTCGATATCAACCAGCCACTTAACCCTGATGCGTCCCACAACCTTCTCCTTCAACTCTGACTCGTCGCAACTCCCATCACCATCCTCACACTCTTCTATCACTCGACATTCTAGATATCCTTTCCCCTCACTCACGGCCACGACATCCCGCTTGGATTCCATGCCTAGTCAACTTGTTAGGTCAGCCGCCTAACCATCTCAACCATCGTGAAATTACTAGGTATTAGATAGTACAGATGTCTGAAACATACTCCTCTGACTGGAACAAGATCCAGGGCATCCTCGGGGGCCAAGTGAGCCAGGATACCATGGAGCGTTGGTTCTCCCACATCGGGATAGCCCAACTCGACGACTCTATCATCGTCCTCGAAGCGCCGAACCAGATCTACCAGTTCTGGATCGAGACCAATTACCTGCCGCAGCTGATGGACGCCATCGAAATCGTCATCGGCAGCCGACGCAAGATCGCCTTCAAGTTCCGGGAAACCGATCCTCTGGCACCTGCCTCTGAGAAGGCAGCTCTTGAAAGCAGTGTCTCACCCGTGAAGAAGCGCGTGCGTAAGCGAGGCAAGCCCGCCGCCGAAGAGATCGCGGCGAGCGAACTCGGCCTCAACCACCGCTACGTCTTCGAGTCCTTCGTGGTCGGCTCCAACAACGAATTTGCCCACGCGGCCTGCCAAGCAGTCGCCCAGTCGCCCGGACGGACCTACAACCCGCTCTTCATCTATGGGGGCACGGGCCTGGGGAAGACACACCTGATGCATGCCATCGGTCACGCTATCCTGAAGGAGCGCCCTCGGGCCAAGGTTGTCTACATCACGAGCGAGCAGTTCACGAACCAATTCATCGAAGCCATCAGCGATGGCTCATTGGTAAAATTTCGACAACGCTATCGCGAAGCAGACGTTCTCTTGATCGATGACATCCATTTCTTGGCCAAGAAGGAGAAGTCTCAGGAAGAGTTCTTTCACACCTTCAATACCCTCTGCGACTCCCACGGAAAGCAGATCGTGATGACCTCGGACATGCCTGCGGGTAAGATCAAGCATTTGGAGAAGCGGTTGGTGACTCGATTCGAATGGGGCCTCACGGCCGAGCTCACCGCCCCCGATACCGAAACACGGATCGCCATCCTGAAGAAGAAGGCCAAGGAGTGGAAAGTCAGGCTAGGGCGCGACGTCCTTGAGTTCGTGGCTCAGCGGATCCGCAACAACGTCCGACGGCTTGAGGGGGCCCTCATTCGCCTGGCCTCCTACCGCACGATGCATGCCGAGGCTGACCTCGACATCAAGAGTGTGCAGCGACTCTTGCAGGATTTCCTGAATGATGAGACTCGTGAGGTGACGATCCCGGATATTCAGAAGCATGTGGCGGAGTATTACGATGTTCGCGTGTCTGATCTTCTGGGGAGGAAACGCCCCGCGCAAATCGCTCTCGCTCGCCAAGTGGCGATGTATTTCAGCCGCGAATTGACGGGCGCCTCCTACCAGGACATTGGCGATGCCTTTGGCGGGCGCGACCACGGCACGGCTATGCACGCGTGTCGTACGGTGAACGCGAAGTGTGAGAAGATTGAGAAGATCCGCAAACAAGTGGATGCCCTCTATGGTGAGCTGACGGACAGCCCGGGACGCTAGCATTCCCCTCATTGCCTGGCCCTCTCGGAAACGGCCGAGAGGGCGGTAATTCGCCGGTTGCCAAACGGAAAGGCTTCCACTATAGGACAAGCCCCATTCAGCTACCGAACGCGGTTTTCCAATTACCATGAAGCTAAGGATCACTAAAGAGCACTTCCTCAACGGACTCCAACAAGTCCAACACGTGGTCAGCACGCGCACCACGCTCCCGATCCTCTCTAACGTCCTTCTTGAGGCCCAAGATGGTGAATTGACGCTCACGACGAATGATCTCGACGTGGGTGTTAGTGCCAAGGTGACGGCCGATGTAGAGACGCCCGGAGCCACCACGCTTCCTGCCCGCAAGCTTGTCAATATCGTCAAGGAATTGCCCGCACAGGAGATTGAGATTGATGTGGACGCCGACCATGTGGCCTCCATCACGTGTGGCCCCAGCTTCTTCAAGATCCTCGGACTGACTCATGACGAATTTCCCGCCCTGCCGAATTTCGACAACGCGAAGGAGTTCAAGTTTCCCCAAGCCACGCTTCGGGATAGCTTGAAGAAGACTTCTTACGCGATCTCGACCGACGAGACCCGCTACGTCCTCAATGGGATCTACTTCGCATTTGAGAACAACACGCTCATCATGGTCGCTACAGATGGGCGCCGATTGGCGATGGTCGATCACGAGCTGGAGTTTCCTAAGAGCCAGGAAACAACCATGATTGTTCCTACGAAGGCAGTGAATGAATTGCAGCGTTTGTTAGGCGACTCCGGTGACGTCACGATTGCCATCGCCGAGAACCAAGTTGCCTTCAAGCTGGAGAAGCTGATTCTCGTCAGCCGCCTCATCGAGGGCAACTACCCCAACTACCGTCAGGTCATTCCCGAAAAGACGGTGGACCGGATCACGCTCGAGCGTGAATCGTTCCTCAAGACGGTCAATCGCGTTTCCCTCCTCACGAGCGACAAGTCGCATTCCCTCAAACTCGTCTTTGGGGAGGATAACATCGACATCATGGCCAACTCACCAGAGATCGGTGAAGCGCGCGAGTCTCTAGCCGTTTCTCATAAAGGGAACCAATTCTCCATCGCCTTCAATCCTGAGTTTCTCATGGCGCCATTGCGAAATCTGGACACAGACGAGGTCTACCTGCATCTGATCGATGAGATGAGCCCTGGCGTTCTGAAGATCGATACCTCGTTCCTTTACGTGCTCATGCCTATGCGGGTGACACAGTAGGTCACGAGGCATTCGAATCTCATGCCGCTTGTGGCAAGATGACGGCAAAGCGCGTCATCGACTCCCCCCCTCCATCTAGCAATCGTAGCGTTCCCCCATGCGCTTGTACAATTTCGTGGGCAATGTTAAGGCCCAGGCCGAATCCATCTTGGCGCCGCGTGCGTGCGTCATCTCCCCGGAAGAAACGGTGAAAGATGTGAGGACGTACCTCTATTGGAATTCCCGGACCGGTATTCGCAACTTCCACACAGACAAGGGCTCCCTGCTCCCGCAAGGCAATGGTTACCCTACCGTCCTCTTGGTTGTATTTGATAGCATTGCTAACCAGGTTGTGCAGCACGGATAGCAGCAACGCACGATCCGCATGGACTTTGAGTCCTTCTGCGATGGACGTGCGCAATGTGAGACCTTGATCCTGACACATGATCTCCGCATCCTCACAGAATCCCTGAAGTGCTTGACTGAGATCGAAGGTTACTCGCTCTAAAGGCATCGTCCCAGCATCCGCACGCGAAAGCATGAGCAGCGCTTCTGTGATCTTGTTCAACCGATGAACTTCTTCATTCAGGTTCAGCAGGCGCTGCTCCTCGTCCGAACCGGGCGCACATTCCCTTAAGCCGCGCTCCACTTCCCCACGCATCACCGACAAAGGAGTCTTCAGTTCATGCGAAGCGTCCGCACTGAAGCGCACGGCCTGATGAAAGCTACGCTCCAAACGCTCCATCATGGCATTGAGAACTTCCACCATCCTCACAAACTCCTTATCTTCACGTGCCGTGAGGGGGATGCGCTGGTCCAAGCCCTTTGCCGTGACTTGCTCTGCCGTGGCCACGATACGGTTCACCGGGCGAATCGCTTTGCTTGCCACCAGCCACCCCACCACAGCGGACAACCCGATGCCTCCAAAGACAGCCCACAAGAACACTTCGCGCATACGACGGACCTCTTCGTGAAAGGAGGCAAGGTCGACCCCGACAAAGACACTGGCAAAGCGATTGGTAAAGCGCCCCACGCGCCAGGAATTCCCATCGATGACTTTGGTAAAATAGGTAGGTGGCAGTTTCGGGCCCCCCCGATGGTCTCGACGCGGCGGCGGCGGCGGGCGTCGATCGCGCCTGTCTCTGTCCTCTCTCTCAGGACGATGACGCGATCGCGGCGAACGATGGTCCTCTCGCGGCGGCTCGCTCACCCAATCTTCAGGCAACGGTGCGGACGCCACCAAGTCCAGCTTCTCCACAAGTCCAGCTTCACTCTCTGAAATGACCTCCCCATCAGCATTCTGCACCACTGCGATCCAACTGAGCCCGTCTTCGTCGCCTCGGTCGTTGACAAACCCAGTCGTCAATCGCTGAAAGTCCTCGCGATCCAAATGAGGCCCCACCCGCTTGGTGAAGGCGTTCGCAGGCAAGCTCATGCGTGCATCAACAGATTCTAGCATATACCGATACATCATCCACCAAGCCCAACCACCTAACGTAAGCACCAAAGCCGCCGGAGCCAGGGTCATCACCAGGGCGAGTTTGAAACGGAACGATCTCACTGCTCCCTCCGAGAGGACTCTGATTCTCCCAGCCGATAGCCGACACCCCTCACCGTATGAATCAATTTCATCTCATACGGTTGATCAATCTTCTTCCGCAAGCGCTTGATATAGACATCGACAAGATTGGTTTGTGGGTCAAAGTGATAGTTCCACACATGTTCACAAATCTGAATCCGCGTGTAAACGCGACCGGGTGACCGCATCATGTACTCCAAGAGCTCAAACTCACGTGCAGTTAACTCAATGGGATCGCCCGCACGCGTCACCGTTCTCGCCATCAAATCCACTGTGAGATCGTCTACCTTGAGCAGATTCAATGTCTGACCAGAACTTCGCCGCACGATGGTGCGCAACCGCGCCACTAACTCTTCCACAAAGAAGGGCTTAGTAAGATAATCATCCGCACCAAGATTCAGTCCCTCCACACGTTCATTCAATGAATCTCGGGCCGTCAGCAGCAGCACTGGCACGGAATTCTTCCGCTCGCGGAGATGCCTCAGAATGCTGAGCCCGTCGCGCCCCGGCAACATGATATCAAGCACCACGGCATCATAGGGCATGGTCGCTACCATTTCGAAGCCTCTATCTCCATCATCACAGACATCCACGACCATGCCTTGCTCCTCCAGGCCCTTCTTGACGAAGGACGCTATCTTTGCCTGATCTTCTACCACGAGAATGTGCACGAAAAGACCATAAGCCATTCCCGATGATTCCGAGAGAGGAATTCTCCAAGATGAACTGTTTGTCATCTTCGCGCCCCCATTCTTGTCATTCTTTCCGCGGGGCTTTCATGACAAAGGATTCATCTGAGCGAGCCCCCTCCCGTCATGTTTCCCCGTCATGATGTCAGGGTGGCCCATGACGCCACGCCAGAGTCACCAGACTCTGCCATCACAACACCCACCCTGACATGCATATGAACTATACCCTTCCCCTACTTTCGACTCTCGTCGCGACGCTCCTAGCCCCTTCGGCGCTCTTCGCTCAAGACGACCGCCGTCGGCGCGCACGAGACGCCCGCACCCCCGATCAAGAAGCCGCGCCCATTCCCACACCGACAACGGAGCGGCGCGCCCGTCGCACGGATCCCAGACCAGCAATCGACAATCCAAACGAGCGCACATTCGAACTCCCCACCGCCTTCCGAAGCATCGACGGCTTCGGCAATCACGAAGAGTTCCCATCGCGTGGGGCAGCGCACACGCCCTTGATTCGCATGACCCCGGTAGCCTACACGGATGGCGTGGCGTCTCCCGCAGGCGAGCATCGGGAAAGTGCCCGCGTGATCAGCAATGCCTGTGTCACCCAGAATGATTTGGTCGCCAATGCCCGCGAGGCGACCGATTTCCTCTGGCAATGGGGGCAGTTCCTTGATCACGACATCGATCTCACTCACGCAGCGACTCCCGCCGAGCCTTTTGATATTCCTGTTCCTAACGGAGATGCCTCTTTCGATCCTTCGCAATCTGGAACAGTTGTGATTCCGCTCAATCGATCGGAATCCGCCATTGATGCCGACGGGGTCCGACAGCAGCTCAACGGCATCACCGCATTCATCGACGCCTCCAACGTCTACGGATCAGACGCCGCACGCGCGGAGGCTCTGCGCACCTTGGATGGGACCGGACGGCTAAAGACGAGCCCTGGCGATCTGCTCCCCTTCAACACGGAAGGACTTGCCAATGCCCCAAGCGCTACAGCGCCCACATTCTTCCTCGCAGGCGATGAGCGTGCCAACGAACAAGTCGGACTCACCGCCATGCACACGCTCTTCGTGCGGGAACACAACTATTGGGTAGGCATCTTGGCTCGGGAGGATCAATCGCTCAGCGGCGAAGAACGCTATCAATTTGCTAGAATGATCCTCGCTGCCGAGATGCAAGCCATCACCTATCGCGAATTCCTTCCCGTCTTGTTAGGCAGAGATGCCCTCCCACCTTACCGGGGCTACGACTCCGAAGTTGATCCTAGCATTGCCAACAGTTTCTCAACGGCTGCCTTTCGGCTAGGACACAGCATGCTTTCGCCCACCCTCCTTCGGCTCGATCGAAATGGATCCGAAAGCCCATTCGGCCATCTTTCTCTAGCGCAAGCATTCTTCAGTCCCTCGCTCATCACAGATCAAGGCGGCATCGATCCCATCCTCCGCGGATTAGCCTCCCAAATGTGCCAGGAAATCGATAACAAAGTCGTCGATGCTGTTCGCAACTTCCTCTTTGGCGCCCCAGGATCCGGCGGATTCGATCTCGCCTCGCTCAATATCCAGCGGGGTCGGGACCACGGCCTAGCGGATTACAATACCACTCGCCAGGCCTACGGACTTCCCCCCGCTCGTCGTTTCCGGGACATCAATCCCGACCGCAGTGTGCAGGACGATCTCCAAGACGTTTATGATTCCGTGAACGATGTCGATCTCTGGGTGGGAGGACTCGCTGAAGCCCACGTTCCAGGGGCCATGGTCGGTCCCACCTATCACGCCATCCTCACCGATCAATTCCAGCGTCTACGAGATGGAGATCGTTTCTGGTATCAACACTACCTCCCCGAGAACCTGCAGGCACTTATTGAGGATCAGACGCTCGCCACCATCATCCGACGCAACACCGGTATCGGCGATGAACTGCCTAACAATGTCTTTCGTCTACAAGACAACTCGTAAGCCCGCCCCAACGACCCCATGTGTCCAAAGCCCGAGCATGTCGCTTGGGCTTTGGCATGCACGCTTCCAAGTAGTGCCCGAAATCACGCGACGGCAAGATGCCGTCCTAGCTGCCAGAGTGATCGCGAAGCCAGACTTCCAATTGCTCCACACTGGCAATGTTAGGGAAATCGATTGCAAGTTCCTGCAGCGCCGAGGGGCTGAGTTTCTTGAGCCGTTTCTCCCAGGATTCTTCTGCGGAGAAACGGGCGTCGAAGTAACTCGCCACCGCACTCAGCAGCCCAGCCTGGCGACCTTCTTGGATCCCTGCTTTACGCCCTTCCTTACGGAGTTGATCAGCGCTAGTGAGAACGGCTTCTTGCATTCCTTCACTTGTGTACCACCGGCTCCATGGCTGCAAGTTTCTCCATGACGCCGGATTCGTTCTCGGCCAGGTAGCAGAACATGCTGGTGACCAACGAATTGCCGTCCGAGGGATCTAGCACGGCTTCGACTTCACCAATGTGGCGTTCGATCCAGGCGAGGCCACGTTTGGCAGCGATGCTCTTCATAAGGCCCACCGCTACACGGCAAATCGCTGGCGAGCTTCTTGCGTTGGAAAACGACTTTGAAGAAGCGATCGTGATGATTGGGGAAAGAATCCTTAGCCATGCATGACCCAGACGCGCGGAATGTGCGCGCTAGTAATTGGTCGCCTCTTGCGCCCGCGGAATGTCCTGTGGCTGGAAGACTTCCAGCTCATTGAGATGGTCAAAGGTGGAATCGCACGTGGCTAACTGGCGGATCCCCAGACGCGACATCACCGCGAGATTGAGGGAATCGTTCGTCATCATCCCAAAGCGTTCCTGAATGGTGAGCGCCGCAAAGATATCTTCCTTCTCTACGCTGACGACTTCGACTCCACCATGCAGCCAATGCTGGACCGGCGTGCGATACTCGCCCAAACACCGCACGAGCGAATTCCTCTTGGCGAGGAAACTAGCAGGATTGCTATTTGAAAGAATGCCTTTCTGCCGAGCTTCTAACATCATGGCGTGATGACAGAATTCTCCCACCACCATGGTGGTGATGTAAGCCTGCACGGCGCCCTCATTGCAGCGGGCTCCCAATCGAATGCACTCGGAGGAATTACCCGTGAAAAGATAAAGCCACACATCCGTATCAATGAGGATCCTGCTCCCATCGGGTACGGCATCGAGTGATTGGGTCATAACTGGTAAGTGTCTTCGTCTAGCACCGCTCTAACGTCGCTATATGAAGCCTTGAGGGCTGGATGTTTCAACAGCTTTTCTGGCTCAACTGGAGCCCGCTCGGCCGCGGATTGGGTTTCGAGATAGAGCGCAATCGCATCCGCAATGATGTCCGCCATGGGACGACCTTCCTCAACGGCTTGAAGCTTGAGACGCTTCAACAACTGGGTTTCAAGCACTGTCCCAACCTTCCGTTTCTTGGCGACTTCTGACATGCACCATACATGACATAGCCAATAAAAATTGCAAATATGAAATTTATAAAGAACGACGCCGATCGACCGTATTTCTCAAATCTGAGCCAAACGGAGAATCGGAGAGCCATTCCTTCATCAGCGGGACCTCCAGGAATCTCTCTCTTGCGTTTGCGCACACTCTCGACACGTTCGGGCAAACTTTCGAGAAATTAGATGACGCCCGCCACTGCTAGCCATTCCCCCGATCCCCGCCAAATCATTGAACAGCGCCTCCTCAACACGCGCACCATCATGATCTACGGGGGCATCAGCCAAGAAGTGGCGCAGGACGTCTCGGAGAAGCTCATCATTCTCTCTCAGGAGTCGGACGCTGACATCACCATCTACCTCAATTCCCAAGGTGGTCATGTGGAGGCGGGTGATACCATCTTTGACATGATCCGTCACGTCACTCCCCGCGTGCGCATCGTCGGCACCGGTTGGGTGGCCAGCGCTGGCGCCCTTATCTACGCGGCGCCCCCACGTGATTGCCGTTTCGCGCTTCCCAACACGCGCTTCATGCTGCACCAACCCAGCGGCGGCGTCGGTGGCACGGCATCCGATGTGAAGATCGAGGTGGAGGAACTTCTCAAGATGCGCAAGCGGCTCAATCAGATCTTTGCGGATCAAACAGGCCAATCCTTGGAGCGCGTGACGGAGGACAGCGATCGCAATTTCTGGATGAGTGCCCAGGAGGCTGTGAACTACGGGCTTGCTGGCAAGGTCGTGCAGAGCGCTTCCGAGCTGTCCTGACACTTGGCTTTCTTCGAATCAACCGAGGGGACACGGGCCAAGATTTGTGGCCTCTTGCGACTTGAGGACGCTCACTTCTGTGCCCAAGAAGGCGCGGATGCGATCGGTCTCAATTTCTACCCACGATCAAAACGCTACCTCGCCCCCGAAGTCGCACGTTCGTGGGCAAGCGATCTCCCCTCTGAACTCACGCGCATCGGTGTCTTTGTGAATACATCATTGGATGCGATTCGATCCCTGTTAGACGACGGCACGATTCATGCCGCTCAACTTCATGGCGACGAGACGCCAGAAGACTGTGCGCACCTGAAACGCAACGGGCACCGCGTGCTCAAGGCATTCGGCATCCGCGATGAAACGTCGCTCGCAGGGCTCAGCACGTTTAATGTCGACGGGATCGTCCTCGACGCGTTCTGTCCTGGCGACTATGGCGGGTCAGGAAAGACCTTTCAGTGGGAACTCGCCTTGGCTGCCAAAGAACGGGTGGGCACCACCCCCATCATCCTTTCAGGCGGCCTGAACTCGGACAATGTGCGTGCCGCTATCGATCGCGTCCATCCGTTCGCGGTGGATGTCGCCAGTGGCGTGGAAGACCCACCGGGGGTGAAATCCCAAACACGCATCCGCGACTTTCTTCACGCAGCACGTTCCTCGCCGTAATTGTCCTCAGGCCGAAAGAGGAAGATCAGAATCAGCATGGCTGTCAGGGCCAACCCGGCAGCCGCGAAGAAGAGCATGCGAAGATCGGCCTCTGCAATCAGTCCCCCCACGCGTCCGGCAAGGATCCTGGCTCCACCGATGACCATCATCGTATAGACCCCTTGGATCGAGTTGCGGAAATGGTCAGAGGCTAACTGATTGAGGAACATGACAGGCAAGACCATGATCGCGCAGATCTCCAATCCGTGGAACACTTGAGTCAGCGCCGCCGTCCACACAGAAGGAAACAGGCCCAGCAAAGTCAGACGTGCGACCATGCAACAGAGCCCAGCAATCATCAGCGCCTTCATGCCAAAGCGACTCCGCAGACGCGATAGTGCTAGAATGTAGAAGATTTCTAACACCACTCCTAAATTGACGATCAAACCAATATTCTCTGAGGAAACGCCCACCATCTCTCGCAGATACACCGGAAAGAAGGTATGGTAAGCGGTCGATGCCCCGTACGCCAGGAAGAGACTGAGGAGGAACCAGCGTCCCCGAGGACCGATCAATGTCTTGAACGCCTCAGTGGACGGCATGCGTCCCTTTCCTTTGACCACCGTCCCCTCCTTCACTTTCGGAAGCCACTGGGCATGCAACGCACTGAGCACGCCAAACCCAACGGCTGTCCACACCACCATGCTGAGGTCTTGCCACCACTTGAGGAAGAAATAGAGCCCCAAGGTTGGGACGATGTAACCCACGGTCCCCCACACGCGCACTCGATTATAATTCGCCGTGTTTCCACCCGTTGCCTTCGCATGAGCAAAGTAATGCCCATCTTGCAAGGCCACCACTGGCATAAATGCCAGGCTATGCAGAGTGTAGAAGAGCAACGCTAGGGGCACTCCCGTCGTCGTAGCGAGCATGGCAAAGGCTGCGCCGCTGATAAGAAACGCCACGCCAAGGATGCGCCTCGAATCCAAACGCAAGTCGGCTAACAACGTGATCAGGATTGGCGAAAGAACCGTTGCCACACTTGTGAGCGCTTGATTCAGACCGATCTCGGTATTGGTAAAGCCCTTCACCTCCTTCAGGTAGACCGGCAAGTGTGGGCCGATGCACCCGTAAATGGCGTAGGAGATGAGAAACTGAATCTGCAGCGGACGCATGGAGGCAAGCGAAGGCAAGCCCATGCTTGCCCAGAATCAACCGGAAAGCCTCTCCGCAATCTGAATTGCGGAGAGGCTAATCAAAGGTCATTCGCCCACCCCCTAACATCAACCTTGAAGCGACCACTGGTCCCGGTAAGGCACATCTTTCAGGAGCTTATCCGCGCTGGCGTCGCCAATGACTTCTTCTTTGGCAGGATCCCATTTGAGCGGACGTCCTAGTTGCAGGGAGACATAGGCCAGATGCCCCGGGGTGATGGATCGGTGGGCCGTTTCCGCAGGTGCGATGCACTCCTTGCGTGTACGGATGCCATCGACGAAGTTGCGATGATGTCCAGGGGATGCGTAGGCCTTGATCGGTCCGCGATCTGTCTTCTCCCGGATCCACTCTTTGTTAGAGGCTTCGATCTTGCCGCGATCCACCCAGATCCATCCGTTCTCACCAATCCACTTGGTACCCATCCGATTCTCGCTGGAAATGGAAGACGTGTAGCCTTCGGCAAACTGACATTTCACTTCATACTTGGTCGGACCGTCCCACATGCCTTTGTTAGGAAACTCGAATCCCACTGCTTCCACTTGAACTGGGCCTGACTTGTCGAGGCCGAGCCCCCAATGGGCAATGTCATTGTGATGACCGATCCAGTCCATGAGTTGCCCCCCACCGTAGTCGAGGCACCACCGCCAGTTCCAATGCAGGCGATGCTTCGAGTAGGGCAGGTAACGGCTTGGCCCACACCAGAGATCGTAATTCAGATTGTCCGGGATGGGTTCCCCTACCCGACCTTCGTGATCCGTGCCCCCACCTTTCGGCAGTCCCACCTCCACGTGTTGGATCTTCCCTAACAAACCGTTCTGAACTGCCTCCACCGCGATGCGAAAACGAACATCCGAACGTTGCTGAGACCCCGTTTGAAAGATAGCGTTTCGCTTGGCTACTTCGCGATACACCGCCTGACCTTCTCCAAAGAGATGCGTGACGGGCTTCTCACAGTAGACGTCCTTACCATTGCGTAGCGCTTCCAGCGTGGCAAGCGCATGCCAGTGATCAGGGGTCGCCACGACCACGGCATCGATATCCTTACGAGCACACAATTCGCGAAAGTCCTCGTAGGCAGCGCACCCCTTGTAATCGCCTTTCCCTTTCTCGGCGTAATACTTCTCGACGCGAGCCTTGGCTGGCTCACGTCCGCCACTATCCTTCCCCTCATGCTGCCGATCGACGTCACAAACGGCCACCACCTGAACCTCCTCCTGACGCATGAGCGCATTCATGTCACCATTGCCCATTCCTCCCAGACCGATGACGCCAAGGGTCGTTCGTTCACTCGGAACGGGGCGGTCTCCTTGGGCAATGGCTGATGCAGGGATGATAGTAGGAGCTCCGAGGGCTCCGGCGGATGATTTCAGGAAATGTCGGCGTTTCATCGTTGGTAAATTCAATGTCTGGGTTCCAACCCCGCATCCAGCACAAAAGTCGCCCCTTGCAGATTGTCTCAGGGCGGCTAGTAGCGGGGATGACCTCTTTGGAAGCCATCATTCTCGGCATCGTCGAAGGCGTCACGGAGTATCTCCCCGTGTCGTCCACCGGCCACCTGATCCTCACACAGCACGCACTTGGGATCGAGGACACGGCCGCTTCCAAAGCCTACGCCATTTGCATTCAAGCCGGAGCCATTCTCGCCGTGCTCGGCCTCTACTGGAAACATGTGAAGGAAATCATCGAGGGCTGGCTTGGCAAGATCGGCGTCGGTGGAGGCAATCCCCATGGCTTTCAATTGGGTTTCAATATCATCGCCGCCTTTCTCCCCGCCGCGGTTCTTGGCCTTCTCTTTGATGACATGATCGAGGCGAAACTCTTCGGTCTTTGGCCTATCGTCTTCGCCTGGTTCGTAGGCGGGGTCGCCATTCTCGCCACTGCGTTCTATCGCAAGCGCCGTCAAGAAGGAGGAGGTGAAGGGAAATCCCTCATGGACATGACTTGGAAGATGGCTCTGATCATTGGCTTCATCCAATGCATCGCCATGTGGCCAGGTACGAGCCGAAGCTTGGTCACCATTGTGGGAGGCGTCCTCGTAGGCTTGAGCCTAGCTTCGGCCGTCGAGTTCAGCTTTCTGTTAGGCGTACTAACCCTCTGCGCCGCCACTGTCTACAAAGCAATCGAGAACGGCCCCATCATGTTAGAGGCCTATGGATGGACCCCCATGATCATCGGTTCCATTGCCGCCTGGATCTCTGCCGTGATCGCGGTGAAATGGATGGTGGCCTACTTGCAGAAACACGGCATGGCCATCTTCGGCCATTATCGCATCATCCTCGCCATCATCGTCGCCGTGTTGATCTCGATGGGAATCCTTGAAGCGTAGCTTCGGTTCAAATCAATAACGATATTCCGGGACTTTCGTTGGAATACCATCAATTTCGAGGACCATGAACTTACCTTCATTCCGAGGCCACTGCATCGCTTCTGCATGCCCAAGACACTCAGCAGTATAGATCCATCGAGAAAACGATTCCCCATCCTCTTCCCAAATCAAGTAGTGCATTGCTAGGGTAATTGCTGCCTCACCATCGTGAAATCGGTTGACCCGCTTCTCATACTCCTCGATTTCTTTTGTAGAGAGTGAGAATCCTTCACCTGGGGTGATTCTGTTGACCTTGATGCATCCCGTCATCGCCAGGAACACCCATGCGATGATAACCATGCCCTTGAGGCGTAGCCTCATGCATCTGTGGTCTCTGTGAAATCTGTGGTTCACTACTGAATCAGCTTACCACAGATGCCACCTCCTTGAGGCATAAAGGTAGTCGAATCGGTCACGACTCTTCCGCCTCCGCGCGCGCGAGAATCCTAACAGATTCGTCCACCCCATCTCTCCGCGGAGTGACTTTAGAAAGCACGGCTTCCAACAGGGGCGTCATCATGTTCAGGCGTTTGAGCTGGATCACCATGTTCCAGAGTGGCTCAAACTTCTTCCATCCACTCGTATAACAGAAATGCTTGAGCTGGTGCTTGGCAGATCCATGGAAGAGACTGGCTTTGGCAATAGCCCTCCACGTGTAGAAATCGCGGTAGGCGCGATCATAGCCATCTTTCAGTGCAGCTCGTGTCATTCCGTGAGGTTCGAAGACCACATGACGCGTGTCATAGAGATCCCAATCATCGGTCAGCAGTCTCCCGGCACGCCGCATCTCCTCATAGAAGGCCGTTCCTGGATAGGGAGTGGCGATGTGAAAGGTGGACGTCGTGATTCCACTATCAATGGCCCAGTCCACGGTTCGTGAGAACACGTCCTCATCGTCACCATCCAATCCGAAGACGAAACTGCCATTGATCATGATTCCAAGATCATGCAGACGCTCCACCACGCGGGCGTAATCGCGTCCGAGGTTCTGCTGTTTGTTGCTTTGCTGGAGATTGCGTGGATCCAAGCTTTCGAACCCAATAAAGATGCTGCGAAGCCCAGCAGCGGCAGCCTCCTCAATCAAATTGCCCTCAAGGATGGAATCCACCGTGGCCGCTCCTTGGAAGACACGATCCATGCCACGCATGCTTCGAAATAAGTCCCTAGCAAAGCGTCGATGCCCTAGCAAATGATCATCAAGGAAGTAGAGATGCCGTCCCGGCAAGCGCTCGATTTCTGTGAGGGCGTCGTCCACCTTCTGGGTGTAGAACGATTTCCCTCCTTGATAGAAGGCATCTTTATAACAGAACTCGCAATGATGAGGGCACCCTCGCGTGACGACAATGGAGTTTGGTACCAAGTAGCGACGGCGTTCAATGAGGTCTCTCCGCATTGGCGGGACCCCCACTAACGAACGAGCCTTCGAGAAGTACCGCTTGGCATGTTTCCCCTTTCGGTAGTCCTGAAGAAACCGCGGAAAGGATTCCTCTGCCGGCCCGAGAAAGATGACATCAGCATGAGCCGAAGCCTCCTCGGGCAAGGAAGTGACGTGGAGCCCGCCCAAGATCACGCAAACGCCCTTTCGCCGGTAGGCATCCGCGATGGCATAGGCGCGAGAGGCATTCGTGATATAGACCTGAATCGCAACCAGGTCGGGCGCGTCTTCAAGATCCAGACGCTGAACGTGCTGATCCACGATTTCAGCGTCGTCCTCATCAGGATCCAGGTAGGCGGCGAGGGTCGCTAATCCAAGCGGCGGAAAGAGCGCGTATTTGATAGGACGCCAGAACGGACTCTCAGCCTCCGTGAGTGATGGCAAGATAAACTTGACTTTCATCAGAGTTACTTTGTATTGCAAAGTAACTCTGTCAATGCACTTGCGAATTTCTGAACGCCGACGATTTCCCTTACTCCTTCGTGGGATCTGTGAGAGGGTCTCGCCAATGCGATGGATTTTATGGATCTGGATTCTCGCGGGACTCCCTACACTGGCCTGGGGAGATCCCGAACTAGAGGTGCGCGATGCGCGCTGGGGGTTTGATGGCAAGAAGCGCTTTGAGGCATTCAATCTCCTCACGCTCCAGGTCCACAATCCGTCAAACGAGCCCTATCAAGGGTTCATACGCCTCAATCCAATCCTAGGTACGTCATCCGTGGGGCTCGCGGAAGAACAGCGAATCAGTGTGGCACCTGGAGGAAGCCGTACCGTTCAATTCACCCCTTTCCTGAAACCGCATGGGGCCCACGACTGGGAAGTTCGTTGGCAAGGAGGAAGCAATCGTCTCGCGCAGCTCCTCTCGGATCAGGACGCGAGTGGCCTTGCTACCGTCAAACTACGCATTGGGGAGCAATCCTCTGGAAACTTCGCGAGCTTTCCGCCCGAGCAGTTTCCGACGAATGTGAGTGCTACAAGCACCCTCGGCGCCTTGTTCGTGGGAGCCGATCCCCAATGGGGCGCAGCGCGCGCAGACACCTTTCTTCAATGGTTGCGGCGAGGCGGCCATTTGCATCTTTGTCAGGATGCAACCGGCGAGGACATCCGCTTCCAAGGCAGCTTGGCCGTTCTCAATGATTCCAATGTTAGGAGTCTTGGTCACGGAATCATCACGCGTCATGCGAAGCGTCTGCGCGATTTCTCCCGTAGTGACGCTATCGCCCTCACACCAAGCACCACCCAAGCGCAATTGGGAGCCATCGCGCAGCCTCGGAATCAAGCCTTTCGTGGCTTTGGACTGACAACTCTCCCAGACATTCCTTGGCCTTGGATCTACGCAGGAGCCGTGCTCTACCTCTGTCTGGTCGGACCAGGACATTATTTCTTTGCTAGGAACAGCCGCCGAGACTATCGCCTCATTCTTTCTGCCCTTCTCCTACTTGTCGTGGGCTTCTCTTTCCTCTTCTCCTATGTCGGCCGACGCGGCTTTGGCGAAGCCGATCGCTGGGTGACCGGAGCAATCGCCACTTCGCTAGATGACGGCACTTACGATGTTCATCAGTGGTCCCATGCCTTTGTGACTAAAGGTGCCAGCTATACCTTTCGCTATCCTAGCAAGCATCAACTCGTTGATGTCGATCACGAGGTTGAGCGTGTGCCGGGTATCCTCTTATCTGGTCCTGGCGGAGCCATGCAACTGGATCTCCCACGTTACAGCTCACGCAATCTTGTGAGTCAGGCGCTGTTGAGAGGACCTGACATTGATGTCGAGCTGCATCAATGGACAGATCCGTTTGAAGGCCGTGTCGAAGCCAGCATTCGTACGGAAGTCATCATTCGGAAGGCTTACTGCGTTCAAGATGATACGCTTTATAGGATGGAATTGCAGGGCGCCAATCGCTGGGTTTCAGGGCAACCCATTCGCAACTGGAAGACCTCTCATCGACATCCCAACCACGCTTCGTATCGCGACGCCCCGTGGGAGTCTCTGAACCACGACCTTCCCAATTGGCTCCTCGCTCGTCTAGGGCATGAACGCTCGAACGATCGAGATCCACACGGTAACGCCGAGATCTGGCTCCTTACCGATCTTCCCGAACAGTTCCGTCCCGCCTCGCCAACCTTTGAATCGTACCATGGTCAGGTGCTCTACCGCTTTCCCCTAGCTGCCGACCTTCTCGCCCCATTCAACTAGCCCTATGAGTGATTCCTCTTCCGTTTGCTGCCAGGTGAACCAACTCTCACATGCCTACAGTGGGCACCTTGCGGTGGACCGCGTGAGTTTTGAGATTGCACGGCAGTCGATTCATGGGTTCGTCGGACCCAATGGTGCCGGCAAGACGACGACGCTGAAAGTGTTAGCCACTCTACAGAAGCCGCAATCGGGACAGGTATCCATCTTCGGCATGGACGTGGGTGAGAACTACAAGGCGGTGCGCAAACGCATCGGCTACATGCAGGATCACTTCAGCATGTATCGCAAGATGACCGTCTTCGAGTACCTCGATTTCTTTGGAGCAGCCTACGGCATGAGCGCGGCTGAGCGCGACAAGACGATCACGGACATCCTCGCGTTGACAGACATGGATGGTCGGCGGCATTCCCTTATTTCTGGCCTTTCTCGCGGAATGCAGCAACGAGTGAGCCTGGCGCGTGCCTTGGTGCATGATCCTGATCTGCTTCTGCTAGATGAACCCGCTTCAGGGCTCGACCCTCGTGCACGGATCGAACTCATGGAGATTCTCAAAGAACTGTGCCAACTGGGAAAGACAATCTTCATCAGCTCTCACATTCTCACAGAACTCGCCTCCCTCTGCGACCATGTCACCATCCTTGATCGCGGGCAGGTGAAATACACCGGCACCATGAAAGGGCTCGTCAAAGAGCAGAGCCAGGATGGCGTCTACAAGGTGGAACTAGAAGAAGCCAAGCCTGAAGTGGAAGCTGCCCTCCGGCAATTGCCTGGATTGGTGGATCTGCAAGTCGACGAGAGAGCCCCGATCTATCGAGTCGAACTGACCGCGAATCCGGCCAATCCTCAACGCGTGGTCGAGACCGTCTTTGCCCATGGCGGCGCCCTCAAGGCGTTCCGCGAGGACATGAAAGAACTCAGTGAAGCGTTCATGGATCTCACCCAGCCAGGCGTGCGCTCATGAATCTTCAGGGATTGCTCGCGCTCTTCGTCCGATCCCTCCGAGAGGAGAATCGGCGGATCTCTACCTACGTGGTCCGGATTGCTCTCATCGGATTTATTCTTATCCTGATTGCCATCAACCACCAGGCGTCTCAATTCGGTGGTAGTGCACCCGGTCTTCGGGTCTTCCAGTCCGTGACCGTCTTCAACCTCGTCTTCATCGTGGTGCTAGGACTGGGCTATTTCTCATCGGCGATCACAGAAGAGAAAGAGGACGGGACCTTGGGGTTGCTCCGGATGACCGATCTTAATCCTCTCTCTATCTTGTTAGGCAAATCCACCAGCCGCCTGATCGGATTTCTCATGCTCCTCTTGGTGCAGGTGCCCTTTGTCCTGCTCTGTGTTGCCCTGGGCGGCGTGGGATGGCAACAGATCTTCAGTTGCTATCTCATTCTCCTGAGCTTCACCTTTCTGTTAGGCAATCTCGCTCTCATCTTCTCCGTCATCTGTGCCAGGACCCCGGTTTCCGTGGCATGGACTCTGGCCGTGTTAATCCTCGTCTTCGGAGGTGTCTGGTTCCTCGGTAATCTACTCAACGAAGCTATTGATACCGACCTTGGCTTGAGCGCATTGGGAAATCTCATTTGGAAAGGCAATCCGATCAACAGCCTCATGGAAGTGTTCAAGCTCGGCTTCAACGACACCTTGGTCACGCAGCCGCTTTCTAACATCATCGCAGGTATTCTTTGCTTCTTCATCGCCTGGTCCGTCTTCGACCGCTACAACCAGGGCGAGGGGCGCGCGGCGAGCCCGGGACCGAAGAAGCCTCGCTGGGTTTCTTCTCAGGGATCCAGGCCTTCGACGAAGCCGCGCCCGCAAGGTCTCGCCATCACTTGGCGAGAGTTCTACTACGAATGGGGTGGCACCGCACGACTCTGGCTCACCCTGACATTGATTCTTATCTTCAGTGGAGTCGCTTTGGGTATCGGATCTATCCTGAGTCACAGCTCCCCTCCGAGAGAGGCTGTCGCTGGCACTTTCATCGCCATCGGATTGATGTGGGCTGGAATTCAGTGGATGGTCGAGATGGCCACCGTCTTCAAGCATGAGCGGCGCAATCAAACGTGGTCAGCGCTGTCACTTTTACCCAAATCCATCCCTCGCATCGCCTACGAGAAAGTGCTCGCATGTCTCGTTGCCACTCTACCAGGAATCCTTGTCGCCGCATTCGGCTTCTTCATCATTGCCGATGAGATTCTCGATGGGTTTCGTTGGCAGAACGTGGATGAAATGCTGCTTGTATTTGCGCTGGGTCTTGGATGGTTTCTCTTTCTCTCGCATCTCATTGTCTATCTCTCCCTCTTTCTCAAATGGGGCGCGCTTCCCGTGAGCCTCGTCTGTGCCTTCATGGCGCAAATCCTCATCAGTATCCTCGGAGGGCTCGTCGCCTTTGGCATGCGCTCTCCAATGGGCATATTCACCGTGTGGATGATCATGCTCTTCGGCGCCGCCACCGCCCTTCATGTGATGATCGGCATGCGTCTCGCCGCCTTAGCGGCGAAGGAGTGAAGTGAATGCATCTGCGCTAGGCCTTGCTGCTCTCAGCCGCCTCGTCGTCTGGCTCGTCCTCCTCTTCCAACGCCATTTCGTGCTGAAATTTCATTTCCCAGATGTATCGCCGGAACAGGACTTTGATCGATGCCGTGAGAGGAACGGCTAGCAAGGAGCCCAGAAAGCCCCCAATCAGCATGCTCCAGAAAAGCACGGAGAAGATCACGGTGAGCGGATGCAGACCCACGGAATTTCCCACGATCTTGGGTGCCGTGAGGAGGCTGTTGAGCTGCTGCGTGAAGGTGAAGATAGCCAGGACAATGAGCGGATAGATCCAGACTTGGTCAATACCGAAGATCTGATTGGCAGAATTATTGTAATGCCAGACGGAGATGGCAAGCGAGGGCACGAGGCACATGAGATTGCCAATGTAGGGAATCAATCCTAGCAACGCCACAAAGACCCCTATCAGAATGGCATAGGGCATTTGAATAATGAGCAAGCAAACGGCCACGAGAAGGCCATCGATCATGCTGACGAGGAGTTGCCCCCGGAAGAAGGCGATGAGGTAGCCGTTGATTTCTTGCAACACGCCTACGACTTCATCTTTAAACTTGGAGGCGCGGAGTGGGATGTAATTGGACCAGTTTCGTTTGATGACCTGGCTCTCTTTCAGGAAGAAGAAGAGGTAGATGGGCACGAGGAAGAACCCAATGACGTAGCCGAGGATGCCAAAACTCTTGCCGACAAATTCCCACGCTCGGCCTGCCAGTTCGGGAAATTTGTCCTTCAGCCAATCGTAGTTCTGAGGATCACGGAAGCCTTTCTCCGCCGCTTCCACCATGGGACGAACCCAATCGTGATTGAGAAGCCCTCCTTCCCCTCGCAGATTGACCATGTACTGGCGGACACCCTCCGTGATAGTGCCGTCCTCAAATTTCTGCGCCAATTCTGCTGCCTGGCCCAGCGATGCGGGAATGACAGACGCTGCGAGAATGGCGAGGAAAGCCATGAAGCCAGAGAAGACGATGAGCACGGCTCGGAAACTCGGCACACCACGCCTCTCCAATTTCTTCACCAAGGGATCAAGCAGGTAAGCAATAATCCCAGCCACAGCCACCGGCACGAGTAGGGGCTGCAGGAAACTGAGCACCCGACCCGCCAGCAGGATGAGCCCGATGATGATCGCCCCAATGGTGACGATCGCGAAGAGGGTCGCCGCATTCCAGCACACCCGACGCTGCATGGGCGTCGGATAACTGCTAGGCGGGGCTTTCCGTTTCCGGGCCATGACAGAGGCTAATCAGACCTCTACCGAAACATCAAGCGCGTTTCGTTAGAGCGCGTCGATGATCTCGTTGAAGGCTGCACAGGGCCGCATGGCGGCGGCCACCTTAGCCTCGTCAGGCTGATAGTAGCCGCCAATGTCAACGGCCTGACCTTGCACGCGATTCAAGTCCTCCACGATGGCTTCCTCCTTGGCGGCAAGCGCTTCGGCCACCGGAGCGAACTCCGCCTTGAGTGCTGCGTCCGCCCCTTGCGCTGCGAGCGCTTCCGCCCAGTAGAGCGCGAGATAGAAATGGCTGCCGCGATTATCGAGCTCACCCGCTTTCCTTGACGGCGCTTTCCGCTCTAACAGAACCTTGGTCGTGGCGTCATCGAGCGTATTTGATAACACTTTTGCCTTTGCATTTCCATCCTTCTCAGCCAGGTGCTCGAAAGACACTGCCAAGGCCAGGAATTCGCCCAGCGAATCCCAGCGCAGGTGATTCTCCTCCACGAACTGCTGCACGTGCTTGGGAGCAGACCCACCCGCCCCCGTCTCAAAGAGGCCGCCTCCCTGCATCAAGGGCACGATGGAGAGCATCTTGGCACTGGTGCCCACTTCGAGAATGGGAAAGAGATCGGTGAGATAGTCCCGCAAGACATTGCCCGTCACGGAGATGGTATTCTCTCCTTTCTTCATCCGTTCCAGTGAGAACTGGGTGGCTTGTGCAGGTGAGAGGATTTGAATGTCCAATCCTGCCGTGTCGTGCTCTGGCAGATACGCCTTCACCTTCTTGATGAGTTCCGCGTCGTGGGCCCTTTCTTCATTCAACCAGAAAACCGCGGGCCATCCAGTGGCACGCGCACGACTGACCGCCAATTTCACCCAATCGCGGATGGGTGCATCTTTGGTCTGACACGCACGCCAGATATCGCCCTCCTCCACCGCGTGCTCCGTGAGCGCATTGCCATCCGCATCGACGATTCGAATGGTGCCTTTGCCAGGAGCTTCGAATGTCTTATCGTGCGATCCATACTCTTCTGCTTTCTGCGCCATGAGTCCCACGTTTGGCACCGTGCCCATTGTCGTCGGATCGAAGGCACCGTGTTCCCGACAGAAATCGATGGTGGTTTGATAGACCGCCGCGTAGCTGCTATCGGGGATCACGGCAAGGGCGTCCTGTTGCTTGCCCTCGGCGTTCCACATCTGACCAGAGGTGCGAATCATTGCCGGCATGGACGCATCAATGATGATGTCACTCGGGACATGGAGATTGGTGATGCCTTTGTCAGAATTCACCATGGCCAGATCGGGCCCCTGCTGCAGGCAGGCCTGAATGTCCGCGTCAATGGTAGCTTTCTGATCGTCAGGCAAGCTCGCGATCTTGGCGACAAGATCGCCAAAGCCATTGCGGAAATCGACTCCCAGCTCGTCTAACACCTTGCCGTGTTTGTCGAGGAGATCCTTGAAATAGACACTCACACAATGCCCAAAGATGATCGGATCGGAGACCTTCATCATGGTCGCCTTCATGTGCAGGGAGAAGAGGATGCCCTCTTCCTTGGCCCGATCGACCTGTTCTTGAAGGAATGTGAGAAGTGCTGCCTTGCTCATGGAGGTGGCATCGAGCACCTCGCCCTCCTGCAGAGGGGCCGCAGGCTTGAGGACCGTGACTTCGCCCCCGTCACTGACAAACTCGATTTGAAAGGTCGTCTCACTCGGCGCGGTGACCGATTGCTCTTGATGCCGGAAATCGTCGGCTTCCATCGTGGCGACATTTGTCTTGGAGTCCTTTGACCACGCTCCCATGGAATGCGGATTGGCCTTGGCATACTCTTTCACGGCCTTGGGTGCTCGCCGATCGGAATTGCCCTCCCGCAACACCGGATTCACCGCGCTCCCTTTCACTTTGTCATAGCGCGCTTTCACTGCTCGCTCTTCGTCGTTCTCCGGCTCCTCTGGATAGTCCGGCAAGTCGTAACCTTTCTCCTGCAACTCCCCGATGGCCGCCTGCAACTGCGGCACTGAGGCACTGATATTGGGAAGCTTGATGATATTGGCCGCAGGCGTCTTGGCCAGTTCACCCAGCTCTGCGAGGGCATCGCCGATCTTCTGGTCATCCGCCAACCGCTCTGGGAAATTGGCAATGATCCGCCCGGCAAGGGAGATATCCCGCGTTTCTAACTGAATCCCGGAAGATTTGGTGAAGGCTTGCAGGATGGGAAGAAGCGAACGAGTGGCGAGAGCCGGAGCCTCGTCCGTGTGCGTGTAGAGGATAGTCGATGCGTCGGACATGATCTAGAATGCCGAGATAAGCCCAGCGAGGAGCGAGGTCAAAAGGCAATTCACCCCGGGCCAGAATCGCCTTGTGAACAAGTCTCGTCCAGGGAGGGAGAATCATGGACAGTTTCGTCCGTTTCGCACCACCGGGGAATTTCTTAGGATACAGGACTATCCCATGTGACGAAATTGCAAGGCACTATTCTCTGTAACATAACTACCTATTTATTAGGGAGTTAAACACGCGCATTGCGCGGTTTCATCACCGTATCAGAACCCGCTCAGCCCGCCTGGGAGGCGGGATTCCGCTCCTGGACAGGACCTTCTTCACCCCTGGGAATAGGTTGTGAATAACTTGGGAAGAACTGGGAAAAACCACCGCCTGTTTCCGGGGGATTTGTTCACATCACGTGATGGGATCGGCCTTGCCATCTGGGCATTCGGTGGGAACGAATCCCTATGACAGGAAACGCCGCTCCCTTCAGGGCTCTCATGGAAGCCGATGGTCAATCAGAAGCCGCCATCCGTGCCTTCGAGGCCGCCTATGCCCAACTCCTCAGTGGAGAGACCGCCATGATCGGAGAAGAAACGATCACGCCCGCGACGGATTTGCCCGAGCTCGACACCATCAAGACCAACGAACAGCCCTCCGCGGAAGAGGCAGCCAAGCTGGTGGACGCCACGGTGGTCATCAAGCTCAACGGCGGGCTCGGCACGGGCATGGGACTGGAGAAAGCCAAGTCGCTCCTTCCGGTCCGCGATGGTCAGACATTCCTCGATCTCATCGCCCGGCAGATCCTTCAGCTCCGCCAAGCGCATGGCGACGCCCTCCGTTTCCTCCTCATGAGCAGCTTTGCCACGCGGGACGACACCGCGGCGGCGCTGCAGCCCTACACGGATCGGCTGGGAACCGCGGAGACCCTCCAATTCATCCAAAGCCGCATTCCCAAAGTCGACGCGGCTACCCTGGCACCCGCCGAGTGCCCAGAGAATGCCGACATGGCCTGGTGCCCCCCTGGTCATGGGGACATCTACGCCTCTCTGTTAGGCTCAGGAAATCTTGATCGCTTGTTAGACGAAGGTGTGCGTTATGCCTTTGTCTCCAATTCCGACAACCTCGGAGCCACCCTCGACCTTGATCTCCTTCATCACTTCGCCCAGACAGGTGATGCCTTCCTCATGGAAGTGACGCGCCGCACGGCGGCAGACCGCAAGGGCGGCCACCTCGCTATTGACCGCCAATCCGGCCATTTGTTACTCCGTGAGTCGGCACAATGTGAGGAGGCCGACATGCCAGCTTTTCAGGACATCGATCGCCATCAGTATTTTAACACGAATAATCTCTGGCTCCGACTTGACCTCATCAAGGAGGCGCTCGATGCCCATGGTGGGTTGCTTCCCCTCCCCGTCATTCGCAATCAGAAAACCCTCAATCCGCGCGACAAGAGCACGCCAAAGGTGTTTCAGTTAGAAGTCGCCATGGGAGCAGCCATCGGCACGCTGGACAAGACCAGCGCCATCATCGTCGATCGCACACGCTTCGCCCCTGTTAAAACGACCGAAGACCTCTTCGCCCTCCGCTCCGACGCCTACATCCTCACCGAAGACGAACGGCTGGAGCTGCACCCGGATCGCGCAGGCATCCCGCCCAACGTCGTCCTCGACAGCGCTCACTACAAACTGGTCGATCAGTTAGACCAGGCCATCCCACATGGCGTCCCCTCATTGCGCGAAGCACAGCGGCTCAAGGTCGTCGGCCCCGTCGTCTTCGCATCCGGCGTCACGATCCAAGGCGAGGTGACCTTTCAAAACGCTCAGGCCGAGCGTGCCACCGTTCCCGCTGGCATCTACAAGGATCAAATCGTGGATCTCTGATCACGTCCATTTTTCCCGGGAAACTTGTAAGATCTCTTGCTGCCGGGCCTATACCTATGGTGTATGGCCCTTCAATCTGTCGCTCGTTGCCTCTTCCTTCCCATCCTAATTGCTACGGGGATGGGCCAAGTTCCACCCAGCCAGGTATGGTTGGACCACTACGGTCTTGAGAGTTGGGAATGGCGGGCGGATCACGATGGCGATGGCTTCACGGCTGAAGTCGAATACATGGCCGGCACGGACCCTTTCGACAGCGATTCCGGGTTATTCTTGAGTTTCTCTCTCAGTCCTACCGATCCCGAGGACGCCATCCTCGCGTGGTCATCCGCCATCGGCGCCACCTACGAACTCTTCGGCTCGGCAGATCTCACCTTGCTCGACCAGTCGTCCCTCGCCGGTCCCATGGATGGAGACGGCGACATGACGGGTATCACCACATCGATCACGGATCTTGATCGCTACTTCTTTCAGTTGCAGGCGCTCGCTCCTGGGGATGGCGATCTCGATGGGCTCTCTGCCATCGAAGAAGCCATCCTTGGCACCAATCCCAATGATGACGACACCGATGGTGACGACTTCAAGGACGGGGACGAGGTCCATGTCTTCCTAACAGATCCCCTCATTCCCGATATCGCCAATGGGATCATTCGTGGAACGATCTATGATGATCCCAATGTCGATGGGAACCTCACTGACGGCCAAGCGCAGGAGCATGTCAGGGTCTATCTCGACAGCAATTTCAATGGGATGCTCGACAGCGATGAACGTACGGCAATCACCGATAGCGGTGGCCACTATGAATTCATTGCGGTCCCTGCAGGGGTGCACCATGTGCGGCAAGAACTGATCGCTCCGACCATTCAGACCTTTCCCGCTGAGGCTGCCATCCCCACCGTCAATCATCGCCCTGACGAAATCACCAACTACACTCATGCAGCTCCAGGTGTGGGGAATTTCGACGTCGCGTATGGGGAGACGCGCTCTGATTTCCCACCGGATTGGCCCAAACGCGATGGTGCGGGAGCGCACGTGGACGAACTCCCTTCTCTCGATTTCTTGTTAGAACCTATCGGCTCTCGCGACTTTCTCGTCACGGGCCGCTTTACCTCTAGAGGATCAGAATTCTTGAGCCTTCCTGAAGGGGCACACATCACCTTACGCTTTGACGAAATGATCGTGGATGGAACGGGTCCGGACTTCCTCGTCTTCTCGCCCGGACGCAGTGGGGCAATACGTGAGGATCTCCCCGAGCGCGTCGAGATCTTGGTGGGAAATGGCGCGGATGATCTGAACTCGCTAGGCATCTTCCCTTCCGGGCAGCCGTTGCCGGTCGACCTCGCTGATGCCGATATTCCTGGTCCGATCACCTTCATCAAACTGATCTCCCAGAATAATGGGGGCGACTGGTTTGGATTTGACCTCATCGGCCTCAAGGCTCTCAACGTGGCCCCACCAGCAGCCGATGCCCACGTCGTGGTCATCACACAGGATGAGATCGTTGAGAACCGAGACTTCGGACGCTATCGCCGCGACCTCCCTCCTTCAGTGCTCATTGGTCACGAGAATGAGAATGCTAGTCGCCCCACAGGGGACATACGGCAGGGCGACCACGTGACGTTTCGGGTCCACGCCTTCGACGATCTCGCCATCGATGCGCTGACGTTCAAGGCTAACGGAACCCCCGTGAATCTCGACGAAGATCACACCGTCACGCTGAGCGCTCCTGCAGTGGGCTCCTGGCATCTCGAAGCCCTGGCCACCGATTCAGGCGGGCAGACGGCAACGGCCTCCGCCATCGTCTATGTCCTCAACACCGACGGCACGCTTCCCTTTGATCCCAGTCTCACGGGGCCTGGCCACCAGGATGTTCCAGAGGCTCCCACCACACGTTTCGTTTCGCCGAGCCCAGGCACGGTCTCCAGTGAAGACGTTGCCCTCGTCGCCAGCATCGTCGGAGATCCCGCCGCCACTTCTTGGCGGGTCGAGTATGCGCTGGCATCAGAGGTAGACCCCTACCTCACCACCGAGGCCGATCCCGATTACACCCTCCTCGCCTCCGGCACTGGCAATGTTTACTCTGACACCATTGCTACCATGCCACTGAGCACTTTACCTGATGGCATCTACTTTGTCCGCGTGTGCGCAGAGAATTCCGCCACACGCACGTCCTGCTTTGGTCAGATCATTGCGAAGAATGTCAGTCAAGAAGACCTTCGCCCGGTCATCACCCTGAGTTCTCCGGTCGATGCTTCAGAAGTCATGGTGACGGAAGCTATCGTGGGAACCATTCAATCAACCCAACCTCTGCGGGAGTGGTATCTGGAGTATGCGCTCGCGGATACGGTGGATCCGGCGAATCTTGGCGCTCCCGGTCCGCAATGGACGCGTTTTGCCGAAGGCACGGATACGATTCCTGATCCCTCTATCCTGGCGACCTTCGATGCCACAACCTTGAAGAACAATCGCTATGTGATCCGCGCCGTTGCTTGGAACGCGATCGGCCTCGGATGGGTGGAACCTCTCACCGTCGACGTGACGGGCGAGGCCAAGCTGGGGCGCAATCGCTTGGAATACACCGATTTCGCCATCGAGTTTGGCGGCATGCCTATGCGCTTCACGCGGGTTTATGATTCCTTTGCGGCGAACACCCCCGGTGAGCTCGGCTACGGCTGGTCGCTGAAGATGCAAGATCCCGACTTACGCGAGACGGTTCCCGTGACCGGAGTGTTAGGCGTCTTTGGCGCCACACCATTCAAAGAAGGAACCCGCGTGTATCTCAATGCACCCACCGGTGAACGCCTAGGATTCACTTTCGAGACCACCGGCGTCAGTGGAGGTCTCCTGGGCGTCGCCTTTCGCCCTTCCTTTGTCGCCGACCCCGGAAACTACTACACCCTCCAGGTCCCGGATGCCGCGTTGAAGAAGGCGGATGATGGCTCCGTCCACGTGTTCTTCGCAAATCTCCCTTACAATCCTTCCAAGTATTTCCTCACGGATCCTGACGGAAACACCTTCACCTATCATGAATCGAGAGGCCTCCTCCGCGCGACGGATCTGAATGGCAATGAGATCACCGTGACGGACAACGGCATCCTCCACTCCTCCGGCACGGACATCACGTTCGCACGTGACAGCATGGGGCGCATCACTTCCGTGACCAATCCTGAAGGCCAAACCTGGTCGTTTGCCTATGACGGCTCGGGCAATCTCAGCACAGTGACAGATCCCGAAGCCCGCGTCACTACCTACAGTTATCTGGACGATCCTGCGCACTATCTCGATTCCATTACGGATCCGTTAGGCCGCATGCCTCAGCGCTTCGAATATGATCCTGATAGTGGGCGGCTCGCGGCGACGATCGATGAATTTGGAAACCGTCAGGAGGTGTCCTGGAATCCTGCTTCCTTCTCAGGCACACGCACGTCACCACGCGGTTTCGTTTCCGCAGTCGACTACGATGAACGCGGAAACGTCATTCGACTCACAGATCCTGACGGAAACATCACCACCTACGCCTACGATGACCCCGACAATCCCGATCTCGAAACAAGCATCACGGGGCCAGACGGTCACACCTGGCGGTATCTCTATGACGAAGGGGGGCGCCTCCTCCGCACCACCCCTCCCAGTGGAAGCAGCGCCCGCGAAACGACGGAATACAACGAGCTGGGCAAGCCCATTCAGCACCGGGCTCCGGGCGGTGCCGTTTCCAACTTTACGTGGGACGCGCAAGGAAATCTCACCGGCCAGAATGCCGCTTTCGGGGTGAATTTCACCGTGGAACGCCACAGCGATGGAAGCCCACATCGCCTCACTCAAGGCTCCTACACCACCGAATATCAGCTGGATGACAAGGGCCGCATCGCTGGCCGCACGGATACCTTGGGCTATCAGATTGAAGTGGAGACCGATCGGATGGGGCGCGTCTCGCGTGTGCGCAACTATCGTGGCGATGAGACCACCTTTGCCTTCGACTCCCGAGCGGTCCCCATTCGACAAACTGATCCTATGGGCAACTCGGTAAACACCGTCGAGAATGCTGATGGCAGCTACACCTCCACCGATCGCAATGGACTCGTGACCGAGCAGAGCTTCACCTCGACAGGTCTTGCTGAATCCTACATCTTCCCAGGTGGCAGCACCGCGACCCCCACTTACAATGAGAGCGGAAAGCTCGCCACCCTGACAGATGCCCTAGGTAACACCTTTGCTTTCGACTACGATTTCGACGAACGCATGAACGCGGTGACAGACGCCACCGGCAACACCTTCTCCGCAACGTTCAATGCAATCGGCGAACTTGAGACGGCCACCACGGCTTCGGGCAAGAAGCGATCCTTTGAGTACGACATGGACCGTCGGTTAATCGCCGAGAAATGGCATGACCCCACCGACGATTCGATAATTGTCAGGACCTACAACTACACCTACCATGCCTCGGGTAGACTGACGCAAATCACCCAGACAGCAAATGGGCAGACCCATACCTACGCATTCACAGGAGTGATGCCTCGCCCTACCCAGATCGATGTGACGTATCATGATCAGCATCCCTTTCGGGTCAGCTACCAATGGGGAGGTTCTAGCAATGCGCCTACCAGCATGAGTCTCACGGGCGGGACCAGCGGACGTTCAGAGATCAATGCCACCTACATCGGCGAGAAAGTCTACGAACTCTCTTGGAGTGGACTCGTGGGCAACAACAACCGCCTAGAATATCGGCGCCATCCGGATGCCTCCATCGCCAGCATCTCACGCTTTCACCATGGGAGCAATGTGCTCAACTCCAAGACAGTTTATACCTACGGCACGCTGGGCCCTATTGCCTCTATCCGCCATGAAGACGGCACAGGGGCCCTCCTTCATCCAAACAGCGCACTCACCTTCACGCGCGATTTGGAAAGCCACATCACCAGCATCGCCCATGCAGGAGATACGGTAACCATTGCCTATGATCCCTGCGGCTACGTCTCTTCCGCCGCGCATTCCAATGCTGCCTACACGGACGAAGTATACGCCTACGACGCCGTCGGCAATCGCCTCAGCTCCCATTTGGACCTCACCCCACACACGATCGCAGATGCCAATCGCCTCACCTCGGGAGGTGGCTACACCTACACCTACGATGCTGATGGTAATGTCAGGGCACGGACCGATACAAGCACTGGAGAGATCACGGAGTTTGCATACAATCACCGCAATCGACTGATAGAGGCCATCATTCGCCCGAGTGCTGGGGCCGCCGCCACGACGACCGTGCTCTTTGATTACGACTTTGCAGATCGGCTCATCAGCCGTGAGATCAATGGAAGCAAGAGCTGGCTGCTCTATGATCGCCACATGCCCGCGGGTGAGTTTCAGGACGGTTCTACGGAACTTTCAGCCGCCTATTTCTACACCCTCGACGCCACCGATGACTTCCACGCCACTTGGCGACAAGGCGTGGGCGAACAGTGGTTCCTCAAAGACCAAATCGGATCTATTCGCGGCATCGTCGATGCGACCGGCGCCTTTGTCTCCTGGACGGATTACGACGCCTTTGGCAATCGCCTCACCGGTGGTGTCTCGACGGAGCCTCTCGCCTTTGCAGGCCGCCCTTACCTACCTGAACTCCAGCTCTACGCCAATCGCCTCCGCTTCTACGATCCTCAGCTCGGGCGCTTCACGCAGCCTGATCCTTTGCACCTTCAGGGAGGCGATCTCAATCTCTATGGTTATGTGAGGAATAATCCTTACATCTACACGGATCCGAACGGAACATTCGCGGCCATCAGCTATGGCCAAATGCTTGATCTCGTCTCGTTCTATACCCAAGCGCTATGCAACTATGGCAACTGTCTCGGCAAGCTTTACAAACACGTCCTCGAAGGGGTCGGGAATCTAGCCCCGCCCAAGAGCAACATCCCGATTCGTGAATGCGTGACCAATCTCATTGGATTTGATCCTTGTGATAGTCCCTTCGCTCAAATGACGAGTCCCACCCTCAATGGCGGTGCGAATAACGTCGCGGAAGCCTATGCGAAAGCCCCTGGCAGCCAAAGCAAGGCGGGCGCTACTGGCGCGGGATGGGCCATTCTCGGCGTGGTCCAGGCCTGCAAGGGACTGACCACGGAGACGAAACCCGCCTCTTGCGGCGATGGTGACGAATGACCCTATCTAATCCACGAGTTCCAGCTCTCGCAGCACCTGGAGGCCATTCTCAAAGCGCTCCCAATCGGCGCGATGTGCCTGAATGAACTCCCGCCCCCCAGGAATCGTTGCCAGAGACTCGGTCAATTCTAACAAATACTCTGGATGATAGAATTCGACCACTCGTCGCATGAGCGTGAGGGTGTGCTCTTTGCTGGCCTCAACCAGCCAACCAGCCCTCGAGGCATCGATCTCGTGGAGCAGCTGAGGCAGTCTCCACACAGCATCGTAGCGCATGGGATCTAGCGGAATCACTCTTCCTTGGGGAAATCCATCCGGCCCCATGGCTTCAAGATAATCCAATGCTTCGGCGTAGCGACCATTCGTGAGGTGACGTTGCAAGATATGCCAGTGCGTCTCCGCTCGCTGCATGGGCCTGGCCAGCCCTATGGCCACTCCGAACACGAGCACCGCGCCAACGAGGAGCGCCCATGGCAGCGTGTCCTTGGCGACCGCAGGGAAACCAGCACGCGCATATTTCTCCCTCCCGATGTAGAGAATGCTAGACAGCACCAGAATTCCAAACGCAATCTGCGTCGCCATTCCCGCCGCCCGCTGCGCCGCCACCACTGCTGGACTTGGCTCTAGATGAACCCCCGCCATGGCCGTGGCGATTCCTTCGAGACTGAACACAGAAGTGACCACGCCAGCGACGAAGAACTCCAAACTTGCTGGTGCACTGACAAAGATCAAACACCTCCCAAATCCTTGTTCGCAAATGACGCTGGTCACCCGCGCGATCAACAAGACTCGCCAAAGCGCTACCGCAGCCAGCAAGGAGACATTCGCCCACACCGCCGAAACCGGATCCATCCACCGCTCCACGGGAATCGCATACAGCCAGGCCAACGGCGCCGTCATGACAAAAGCTCCGAGAAAGCTGCGATACTGATGGGAGAACGGCACCCTTCCTTGCAAACGCCCCTCTCTCAACGCAGACCATAGAACGAGAAAAATCCAGCAAGACGAAACCAACGCCATCACATAAGGCATGGCCATGCGTTTCGGCGAGAGATGGATGGCCGCATGATCGTAATTCCGGGCCACCACAGCCGTGGCGATGAAGACGATGCCTACCCAAAGGCTCCAACGAGAGGAACACACCTTGCGAATCGCCTCACGGTTTCCCAAGAGATATAGAAACGGATCACGACAGGTAAGCATGGCAGAAGGATCCTCTCCTCGCCTCACACTCGTGTCGATCCGTTTCCGTCTCCTTGAGAGTAGGCGAGGCGTTTACACAACTTTTACAGAAGCTTCAGCTGGCATTGACGCAAAGCCCTCGCGGATGTGCTTGATTGAGGATGCTATGAAAAGTCTATCTACTCTTCTTATCGGCCTCAGCCTGGCGAGCGGGATTGCTCAGGACAATGATCCCTTCGCGGCCCCGCCTGCCCCGGCTCCTCAGGCGGGAGATCCCTTTGTGAAACAAACACCGCGTCCGTCTCAGACGATCGATCCAGATGGCTACAATGTCGGGATCTTCACTGAATGGATCGAAGTCGAGCCCTTGGCCCTCACGGAGATCCTCCAGCAAGACGATGTCCATTTCAATGATGGCGACGCGGTTCGAGATGCCGTTAACGCGCTGATGAAGGAAGAGCGAGCGACGTTGTTAGACTCTTGCTATTTGATGGGGAGGCATTCACAAAAGTGCAAAGTAGAGGCCATTCGCGAACTCATCTATCCGACAGAATTTGATCCTGGGGAAACTGAGAACGTGAAACCCTTGGTCCTTAACGGAACCTCCTACTGGCCACCCACCGCCTATGCCCACCCCACCCAGTTTGAAGTACGTAACTTGGGCATGACGGTGGAGGGACGAATCTTCTCACCAAGAACCGATCATGGAGCGGTATTGAGTATCGCACCAGAAATGGTCGAGCATCTTGGCTACAAGCGCTACGTCGATATTCCGATCAGTAAGACCAAGGTTCCTGCCGCCGCACTGCCTACAATTGGAACAGTACGATGCGCCTTGAATCACCCCATAGAATATGGCTCAACAACCCTCCTCGGAAGCAGCCCGCGCAATGGACAAATCGTGCTCACGTTTGCAACGAGCAACCGGATCGACAATCGTCATCCAGAAGATCCTCTTTCTTCTTTGCCTGGTATCAGCGCCACAGCTGAATTCATCCAAGTCGACGCCGAGTGGTTTGCGACAACCATGGAGGCATTCGGCAGCCGATCCTTAGATGGGCGATTGATACGCAACCAAGTCCAGGATCAACTGAGCGAAGGCAAAGCAACGATCATCGATATCGCCATGACTGCTGGGCAGGCCACCAATGCCACTCACCAATCCGAAGGCGTCACTGAAATCATCTATCCCACAGAATACGACCCACCACAGCCTTCCCCAGTTCTGGACAAACGCCCCTCTACCGAAACGACTGAGCACTTCTGGCCAGCAGGCGCTTACCCAACACCCACGGCCTTCAATACCCGAAACACCGGAACCACTCTCAAAACCACGATCGATGATCTTGGTGAAACCAAAGGCTATCTCATGGACATCGTTGCGGAAAGCGTCCGTCACCAGGGGGAAACCGCTTCCAATGCCTACGTCACCCCTCACGGGGAAGAGCCGCAGTGTCCCATGCCACTCTTCACCACGCATCGGGTGACGTCGAGCCTCTACGTGCAACCCGGCGAGGTTCTTCTGTTAGGAGCCATGACTCCCCGCACGAAGACTGGGGCAGATCGCGAGCATCGCTTGTTAATCTTTCTTCGGCTGGCCAAGTAGCCAGCATCCTCCTAAAGTTGCCCGATGAAATGGGAAGCGCCTGAGGCCTGTTTGGCCCTGTTTGTGGCTGCCGCCGGTCTGTGCCTGGTCGGTGGGTGGCCACTGGCACGGGAACGCGTGGAAACGCGCATGGAACGCTCGCGCGAAGCTCATCACACATTTCTCAAACGGCTCGATGACGAGTGTGACCGATTGGAGCAACTCTATCAATCCCACCTCAAGCGATTGGCGACTTTCGAGCGCCTCCACGACACCATTGCCCTCCGTCAGGAAGCCGAGACCATCATTGGCGTCGTCCAGATCTCCTCCCTCTCCCCCACCCAGCCATCGCGCACACCCTATCATTTGCCTGTGCATGAGGCGCCCCTGCCAACACCCACCTTCTCCGAGGACGACTCGCCCTTCCAAGATGAGCATGTTCGTCTCGATCCTAAGACCTTTGTGGGAACGGAAGGCTGGATCGATGACCCTGGCAAACCTCTCTTCTATTGGCATCAACGCAAGGATCGCTCCGTGGCTTTGTTGCTGATCGATCGACCCGCCGTGGCTGCTGCCATGACAGAAGGCTTGAAATCATGGCTTCCAGAGGCCTTCGCTCCGCTGGCCGTGCAAGAAGGTGAAGACGCCTTGCTCTCACCTGCCGGTGCCCTCATCGCCGGCGCGCCACTCACCGAGCGCCCACACGCCATCATGCCCTTGCCCACACGCTTTGGCACCTGGCAGCTTACACTTCGCGATCCCATTCGCTCACAGATTCACTATCGTTGGCCCTTCCTCATCACCAGCGGCCTCCTCGCCGCACTCTTCCTCGGGCTTGGTTTCCTCGTCTACGGTTATCAACGCCGCGCTGCCAAGCTCGCCCAGACCCGCGTGTCGTTTGCCAATCAAGTCTCGCACGAACTGCGCTCACCGCTGACCAACATTGTACTCAACGCCGATCTCATTGAGGATCAACTGCCCGATGATGGTTCCGCTCGCCGCCGACTCACACTCATTCAGGAAGAAGCTCACCGCTTAGGCCGTCTCATCAGCAATGTCCTCACGTTTTCCCGAAGAGAATCGGGACGCCATCAACTCCAGCTCGCCCCCGCCACCATGGATTCCCTGGTCGATGATGTCCTCTCTCAGTTCGCCGTTTCCCTTGAACGCCTCCACATCGAAGTCGACTTCCATCGAGGAGCCGCGACGCCCGCCTTGCTCGATCACGACGCCGTCTTTCAGATCGTGGCCAACCTCGTTTCCAACGTGGAGAAATACGCTGCCCAAGGCGCTTGGCTCTCCATTCGGACCTCTATCCGAGACGCTCGCCTCCATCTAGAAGTCGCCGACCGTGGCCCTGGCATTGCGCGAAACGATATCGCACGCGCATTTGAGTCCTTTGTCAGACTCAATGAACGCGTGGACGAAGGCACCAGCGGCACGGGACTGGGATTGGCCATCGCCCGAGGCCTCGCCGAGGACATGGGGGGCACCCTGAATCTCGTCCCGTCTGAACAAGGCGCCCGATTCGAGCTCACCCTCCCCTTAGTCACGGCAGCGTCTCCCCACCTTTCATGATGAAAGTGCTCATCGCGGACGACGATCCCATCACGCTGGAGGCGGTGGAAACCTGTCTCGTCTCAGAGGGCTTCACGCCCCTCCCCGCCCGAAATGGGGAGGAGGCCCTCCAACTCTATCAACAGCACCACCCCGCACTCATCTGCCTCGACATCATGATGCCCGTGCTCGATGGCTTCGAAGTCTGCAAGCGCATCCGCAAACAGGATGCGCACACACCAGTCCTCTTTCTCTCCGCCAAGAATGAAGAGATCGATGTCGTTGTCGGGTTGGAACTCGGCGCGGATGACTTTGTCCGCAAACCCTTTGGCAAACGCGAACTCCTCGCCCGCGTGCGTGCTGCACTCCGTCGTCCTGCCACCGCATCGTCCACTTCATCTCAACCCGATCGCATTCCCTTTGGTCCCTGGCACTTCTTCCCAAAGCAACTCCGCGCCACGCACGAAGACGGCAGAGAAATCGAGCTCTCCCCGCGTGAAGTAACGTTGTTAGCCTGCCTACACGAACGCGCCGGAGAAGCCGTCCATCGCGACACCCTATTAGAGCAATGTTGGGGCCTCGACTACTATCCCGAATCGCGCACACTCGACCAACACATCGCCAAACTCCGCAAGAAGATCGAACGCGACCCCGCTGACCCACAGCTCATCGAAACCATCCGCGGCGTCGGCTATCGACACCGAAACCACTAACATTAATTTATTGCATACAACCAATAAAGTTGGCATTGAATGACCACTGATTTCACAGAACCCACAGATAACAGATCCCGCTGCCTCACTCTTTATTTGTGGTCATCCGTGCCATCTGTGGTCCAGATCCTGGTCCCTTACTGCTCCGACAAGAGCTGATCACAATCCAGCCGAGAGCCATCAGTTCGAGACACGTTTGATTCCGAGTTTCGCAAATTTGAAGTTAAGGAGTAGAGCGGTCTTAAGACCAGTGATATTGAGATAGCCTAGCATCTGAGCGATGTGGCTCTCGCTGAAGTCGCTCACCACTTTAGCATCGACGATGAGCCACCCTTCGACGATGAGATCGGGAACGAGTGTGCCGATGAGTTGCCCTTCATAGTGAACGTTATGCTGTTTCTGTTGCTCGCAGCGGATGTGCCGCTTGGTCAGCTCAATCACCAATGCCCGTTCGTATAGCTTCTCATCCAGCCCAGGACGAAGGGTGTTGAGCACACTCATCGCCGCGCCGATGACGGTTTGAGTCAGACCAGTGTTAGCAGCACCAATGATAGGAGTCATGACGGGAAAGATCTCACACAAAGATAATGATAGATCAAGCTTCAGATTCACAGAAATTGCTACCACCGCCCTATTGTGGTCATCGATGCGCCGAGTGAACCACTGATTTCACAGAATACACAGATAACAGATCCCGCACCTCACTCTTTATCTGTGGTCATCCGTGCTATCTGTGGTCCAGATCCTGGTCTCCTTTCTGTCTGTTACCGTACGCTCAATCACAGGCAAACGGTCGCGCACGACGCACTGCTCTGTTAGAGTTTCTACATCATCCATAAAGACCTTCTAAGCGCCACTGTTCACGAAACCTCACCAAGCAACAAAGCGGTCCATTCTCGAGTTCCACATCCCATTCTTCGCGTTGCCAACGCGCGGTGTCCCACCAGTCTCCAGAGCTTCTCCAGGGGCCGTGCGCGGACTGGATGATGCCTGGGTGCGGTCCATCATGAATCTGCTTGGGTTGCGACGCTCCCATCCCGCGTAGGCGTGTCGTACTCACACGGATGGCAATGGGCGGGCGACAGCGTTGGAGTGGAAGTCCCAAGGGAATGGGCCCCTCTTCGGAAGCTTGTGAGAATCGGTCCGTGACGGCTTGCTCCACCGAGCGATCAAACGGCTCCAGGACAAAGGCATCTGGCCGATGCGTGTCCAGCGCGCGCGGGCGCCCCACTCGTTCCGAGCCTAACAAGGCCTCCAGTTCTCCTAACGTGTGCGCAAAGCGATTGGGATCATTCAATCCCGCATGAAAGAAATCGCGCTGCCGTTTCTTCGATTTGCCGGGCGTCATCCCGAGCACGAGACCAATCACAGGCGACGACGACGCGAGCGTCTCCAAACGCCGTCTCACGATGCGAAAGAGCATCTCCACATCGGCGGTGGGATCTGGCACACGAAAGGTCTCACACGATTCTTCCCCCCCGGCCAGCCGAAGGGTCACACGCACCTGCGCGGCGACGAGGTAATGGTTCGCCAAGCGCGTCGCGAGCGTTTCGATCCCACGACGGAGAAGAAAGAGCAAGGGTTCCAAGTTCTCCAACTCGTGATCGAGATCACAACGGTGCTCGTAGGATACGGGAGGACGCACAAGGCGTAGCAAGCGTCGCCGTTTCCCTCCCACCAGATCCCAGAGACGCACCGCATCCTCTCCCAAGCGTTCACCGACAGCATCACGCGGCAGCGCGAGGAACTGACCCACCGTGGACACACCCCACAGATGGAGCACTTCTCGCAAAGACGACGATGGTTCTAGCAGAGACACGGATTCCTCCGCCAGCGCGGCGGCAGCATCCTCCCCTAGCACCTTCACTACCGCCCCCCCTTCGATCAAGGCGAGCGCCGCGACCCGCGCCTGATCTGGCGTGCGCCCGATGCCCAAGACCACTTCTAGCCGCAGGGCTCTTCCCAGAGCACGGCAAAGCCCTTCTCCAAAGCCTTTCCAATCGGCACGCCATGCTCCACAGCCATACAGATCCATGGTCACCAAGCCCGGTTCAGTCGCTTCCACGTCCGCACAATGCTCTAACACATGATCGATCACCGTACGATAGAGCGCCACTTCTTCTACCCGATCCCGGGTCAGCACGCGTAGACCAGTTCCCCGTGCCTGCGCCTGTGTCGCTGTCATGCCTAACTGCACGCCAGCCTCCCTCGCCTGCGCATTCATCGCCACCACGGGCGCTTTGCCCGAGCGGCCACGCACCCGCTTCACCGGCACGGCATCATCCACCACCACCGTCGGCATCGCTTGTGACTGGCCTCGCAGCAAGCTTTGCAAAGGGAACTGCGGGATGAGGAGAACGGCATACATGGAGAGCCCCCACCCTCTCCCAGACAGCGATGACGATCAAGCAGAAATGCTGTTCATTTGAACAACTACCATCAATCGCGCCAATACGTCGATGCCTCACTGACCGCGTAACGCACGTCCAGGTGCGGCGTTTCCACGGGCACAGATCCACGGTGCATCGAGTCCACTGCAGCGATCACCATGCCAGAGGTGAGCAAGGTTCTTTCCACTGGGTAAGGCACCTTCCCGCCGATGACCGCGTCTTCGATATGACGACACAAGGGATGAAAGAAGTCCGCCGTGGAGGAGCCATGCGTAGGCATGGGCAGGTACATCTGAGTGGAAATGATCTCATCGGTATCCGCACGTAACCCGGCGTAATTGAAATCCTGAATGCCCACCAGAAACATGCTCGTTCGGAAGCCATCGCGGTGATCAATGAAGTAGCCAATGGCCTCTGGAAACTGGTCACGCGCCCAGTCGACGGTGATGGGCGCGGTGTAGTAGCCGCCCTCCACTGGCAAATTATGGCTTCTCGTGAGAGCGGCCACAAAGAGGCGACGGGTATCTGCACACGCATCCGTCATGAGCTTCTCCCACATGGGAGCGCCCTTTAGGGCCAGCACCCGCGACACGCCCACTTCGCCCCCAGCGCGGCGCTCCGACATGCATTGCGCCGTTTCCAAGGCATGGATGTCGTAGCTGTCCACTCCGCCATAGGCCACGCACACACTTTCCTTCAACGGCACTCCGTGCGGCATCTCGAGATCCGGCAGGCGTCGCGTCACCGGAAGCGAGGACCCAGCAAAGAAAGGAAAGTCTAACCGTTTGGCATCGGCCACCATCTCGGCACAGCGTTCCCAGGTCGTGGCCAAGTGCTTGTCATTGAAGACCGGCACACCCCGCCCACTGGCCTCAAAGACCTTCACACATTCCTTAAACCATTCGTACCGTGGATAGAGTTTCTGACCCCTCGCATTCCTGGGATAATCACCGTGCTCGGCAATGATCACGACCCCATCCACTGCGAGTTTCCCCGTGCCCAACGTCAGCGCATCGGCAATGGTGGGAAAGGCCTTCAGGCCATATTTCGCCAGGCGCTGTTTCCCCAAGTCGTCATCCGGGAACTGATCGATGTAGACCGAGGCTATCTCCACCCGTGGATCCTGCCACTTTCCTCCCCACGCATACCCCATCGCCAAGCGATCGAGGAAATGCTGCGCATGCGAATGCTGGCGCACCTCCGTTCCCAGGAAGGCGATCCGCTTCTTCCCAGTGGATTCTGCGGCTCCAAGCGGGAGCACCATCGCCGTCAACCCAAGCTGACTAAGAAATTGGCGTCTGTTAGATCGATTCATCATAGTTAACACGTTTGTATTCAGGAGCCAATCCACAACTGCCAGAGTTTCCACCCGGCAAGCGAGGAAACCCCAAGGACAACCAATCCTCCCAAAGCATTGGAGACCAATCCATTCCGCCATTCACCTAACATCTTCTTTGAATTCATCACGACCAACAACGTCGCCGCCACGAATGGTAGCAAGACCCCATTCGCGGTCTGCGCGAACAAGATCAGAGCCTGCGGACTCCTCCCGGCCGTGAGGGCCACGACGACGCCAATGACCACCACCAGCATGGCAGTCGCCAGAAACTTCCGATCACGCCAGCCACCTTCCCACCCCAGGCACCCTTGCGTGGCATACGCCGCGGCCAAGGGAGCCGTGATGGCACTGGTGAGCCCTGCGGCAAAGAGCCCCACCGCAAACAGCCCCTGCGCCCCCGCCCCGATGACGGGTTCCAATTGCCGGGCACCTTGACCGAGACTCTCGAAGGCAACGGGCGTTCCGTAGAACGTCGCCACTGCCGTGAGCAGAACCGCAAGCGTGATCACCCCTCCTAACACGATGGCCACGAGGGCATCCCAACGAGCTTCCCGCAGCGCGGTCGCTGTTTCGACGTCCTCAGACCATTTCTCCTGCACACTGCGCGCGTGGAGAAAGAGATTGTAGGGAACGACGGTGGTCCCGATCAATCCGAGCACCATGCTCAAGCTCTGATCGGGAAGGGCTGGCCGGGTCACCGCCAGGCGCCATTGATCAAACGATAAGCAAGCGCCCCCGACAAAGACCGCGCTCATGATCCCAACGAGCCCGATAAGCCCCGTTTGCACGCTGCGATAAGCACCTAAGGCTAACAGAAGCATCGCAACCACTCCGGACAGAAGGATCCACACCCTTGAAGACCCTCCTAACAGAGCTTCTAACCCTGCAGCAGCACCGGTCAGATTCCCAGCTTGATACGCCGTATTCCCGACGAGAATGGCTCCCAGCACCATCCCAATCATGAATACTCTGGGGATCGGTGTCGGAAAGAGGGTGACCAGCGTTTCCCCCAGGCCCCGGCGGGTGACAATGCCTAACCGAGCCGCCATCTCTTGCAAGATCACCGCAGCGACGACGGCAATTACCAAAGCCCAAATCAAAGCGGTGCCATGACTCGCCCCCGCCTTTGTCGCCGTCGTGATGGTGCCCGGTCCGACAAAGGCCGCCGTCACGAGGATTCCCGGCCCAAATCGTTTCCAGAAAGCGCGTTTCACGAGAGAGGCATCCTGTACCACCCAACCATCTTGGCCAAGAAGCAACTTGGCGTTTCCCATTGACGCCGTGGATGGAGATAGAGAGGATCGCCTAACGCCTCCGCTGCTCCATGTCGCCACCCTCCTATCATCGTCGCCAATTTCTATCCACCAGTACGAAAGCCTTAGCAGCACTCGGTGCCACAGGTATCTCCCATGCGCAGACACCTGCTGCCAGCGAGAAACTCAGCGTGGCCTTCATTGGGATGGGAGGGCGCATGCAGGTCCTCCTACAAGAGATCCTACAAGCAGGGCACCACGCCGCGGCCGTGTGTGATGTGGATAAGGCGCAGATCACGGCCTCACAGAAGCGTCATGGCGAGGGACTTGCCCAAGCGACCACCTATGACGATTACCGTCAGCTCTTCGAGAAGGAGAAAGGCATGGATGCCGTCGTCATTGCGACGCCTGACCACTGGCACATGCCGCTCTGCCGTATGGCGATGGCTGCGGGAAAACACGTCTATTGCGAGAAGCCGCTCACGCATACCCTCGCAGAAGCTCGCGAACTTCGCGAATTGGCGCGCACTTCCCAAGTCGTCACGCAGACGGGCAATCAGGGGAGTGCCTCTGGTAATCTCCGTCGGAGTATCGAACTCATTCAGGCCGGTTTGTTAGGCGAAATCACCACCATTCACGTCTGGCACCCTGTCCATGGAGCCCCTTATGGCACGGATCGCCCCAGCTATTCCGACCCGATACCCGATGGTCTCGATTGGGATTTCTGGGTCGGCCCCGCTCCTGAACGCCCTTACAAAGATGCCATCTATCATCCTGGGAAATGGCGCGCCTGGTATGACTTTGGCAATGGCTCATTGGGAGACTTCTGTTGTCACAGTTTCAACATGCCGGTACGCGCCTTGGGTCTCGATCACCCCGATCGCATCCATGTCAGTGGACGCAAGCTCGGTAAGGAGAGTTTTCCAGAAGCTTGCACCGTTTCCTACCACTTTCCCTCCAAAGGGAATCGAGGACCAGTGAAGCTCCATTTCTACACGGGCGGGGACGAACCGCACGAGGGCATCACAAAAGAACTTGTGAGGACCTTTGGCAAGCTTCCACGAGTGGGTTGTTTGTTAGAAGGCACAAAGGGACAACTGTCTGCAGGCCTATGGAATTCTCAGTGTTATGTCAGGCTGCAGGGCGAGGAAACGTTCCTGGGAGCCGACAAGCATGAAGCCGCCAAAGCCATCCCCGAATCGCTTCCTCGGTCCGCGGGGCACATGGCGGAGTTCCTCCAAGCATGCCAAGGAAAGGGCACGACCTATTCCGACTTCGACCTAGGGGGACACCTCACAGAGATCGGCCTCGCAGGGGTAGTCGCCCTTCGCTTGGAACCCAACGAGATCCCCTGGGATGGGACCCGACTGCAGGTGCCCGGGGTTTCCGCAGCAGATGCCTTCATCCGCAAGACGGATCGCCCTACCTACCTTTAAGCAGCTCCCGAACCACGCGCACCGAAGGGAAGCACGAGTTGATGCACGAAGCGCAGTTTCTCAACTACCGGAGGCGCGATCGGTTTGGGGAGGAAGTCGAGTAACCCCATGGTGCGGTTCATCTCGTTCATGGCGATGCCTATCCCACGGTATTTCTCGATGAGCATGTCTGTATCCGCGGTGTGTACGTCCGGGACATTCACAAAGCCAAGGTGATGGGCTGAGTCGAGCACTCCTATCATATCGAGCCAGGTCGCAAAGGTCTCAGCAAAGTCTTCCCAGGGATGCATCGTCGCGTAGGCACTCACAAAGCTCTGAGGCCAATCGTCAGGGGCACCCTCCTGGTAGTAGCGTTCGAGGGCATCGGCATAGGATGGGTAATGATGATCGCCAAACACGGCGACACAATCCGCCTCGCACTGCCCACGCACGAGAAGGTCCCAATAGTAGTGGCCAATCTCGTGGCGAAAGTGCCCGACCAGAGTGCGGTGCGCTTCACCGAGATCGACGCGCATGGCCTCGCGCTCGACTGGATCAGCCTCACGAATATTGATCGTGATCTTTCCATTCGCATGCCCGGTGTAGACACGTTCGGTATTGCCCATCGTGCGCCAGAATTCATTGGTCGGAATCACGTCAGCCTTGAAGTCAAAGGCGAGGGGCAATGGCGCATCCTTGCTTGGCGTCAGATGCGGGAGTCCGAGCAAATCGAGGACATAGATCAGACGTCGCTTGGCAGCTTCGAGCCGCGACCATTTCTCGTGATTCCCAGCCACTGACAGGTCGGGCACAGTATCATTGTGCAGGCAGCAATCGCAAAGATTAGCGACGTCGCTCGTCTTCTCGACGCATCGATTGCAGACGTCATGCACGGCATAATTATCGCATTTCACCAGTATCGCCTCGCACGGCTCATGACCACAACGGAACCCCTCATCTCCATCTGGAATCAATGCGGAGATCTGTTCGCACAGGGGACACCAACCGACCGCGGCACCGCATCCTAAACAGACTGAATTCTCAAAGAAGAGGGAGTTCCCACAGACACACGAGAAGACTTTCATTGCGAGTTAGCTCATTGCTGGGGGAGCTTGGCATCACTTTAGCCTCGCAGCAAGAGGCTTGAGCACTCGGTCTCCAAAGGCGACATTCCACTCCCCAGAGAGGGTCAGCTGACGTTCATCGTCCCCATTCCATTGACATGTTAGTGTGAGCGCATATGGCGTTTCCACATACCAGATCTTGACCGTAAGCGTTCCTTCGCTCCAAGCGGCGCTGGCGGCAATGGGCTCACGCGCACGGGCCAATCCTCGGTCAATGAGCGTCGGACCAAAGCCGGTCTGTGAGGCGTGCCAGGCACCATGCGTGTAGGCGACTATGTGAGTGTCTCCGTGAACGGTGAACTGGAGGGCGTTCTCCACGAACTGAACCGCTTCCAGACCGTAGGGATTCTCGTCGACATGATAGTCACCCTTCGGCATCGCGGGCAGGTCCTCACCCTTTGGCAGGGGCAACGCTAGCCTTTGCAGATCGTTACTGAGAGCCTCGTGCTCGCGCACATTCTCGGGGAGAGGCGCAGGACGCAGGGCGGGCAGCAGCTTCTCCCAAAGAACATTCATGACGCCTTGCATCCTTCCCGTTCCACTGGTGATGGCCACTACCGTCTCTTGCTCGGGAAGGACAATGCAGAATTGGCCAAAGGCGCCATCGCCGCGATAGGCTCCGTGGCGGCACCGCCAGAACTGGTAGCCATAACCTTGATCCCAATCGCTCTCCGGATGACTGCCATTCGATGTCTGGCGGGCGGTGGCCGCTCGCGTCCATGCCCTTGAAAGAAGGCGCTTCCCTTGCCATTCGCCCCCTTGCAGGTAGAGCTGACCAAGCTTGGCGATGTCCTCCGTCCTAACACTGAGCCCATAGCCTCCCAAGGCAATCCCTTGAGGACAGGTCTCCCAAGAAGGCGTTCCCATGCCGAGAGGATCGAAGAGACGCGGCCCCAAGTAGTCGACCAGAGACTCGCTGGTGACCTTCTCCACGATGGCGGCGCACAGGTAGGTAGCTGGTGTGTTATAGAGGAAATGCGTCCCCGGCTTGTGCTTGACCGGAAGGGCTAGGAAGTCGTCGACGAGATTGCTTTCGGCTCGGAAAGAGAATGCGCTTAGATCCTCTGAGACGTGGCCCGTCGACATGGCAAGGAGATCGCGCACCCGCATGTTCTTTAGATGATTGCTAGGTGATTCTGGTACTTTGTCAGGGAAGAATGCCATCACGGGGTCGTCCAAGGAAAGCTTGCCTTCCGCAACGGCCATGCCCACGGCTGTGGACGTGAAGCTCTTACTCAGCGAGTAGAGTTTATGCGGTGCGTGCGGCTCGAAAGGAGCCCACCAGGCCTCCGCGACGACATACCCATGGCGAACGATCAGACAACTGTGGATGGCATCGATTTCATGGAGCGCCGCAAAGACCGCGCGCAATTCTTGCGAACGGATGCCCTGACTTTCTGGGGTGCGTCGCGGCAGGGGCGCGGCCATCGCGACCGATTGGAGAATGAGAATCGTTCGAACGGCGTGGAGGAGGCAGTGCATGAGGCAAATGTAGGGCATCAGGGGGTGCCACGTCCCGACAATTCCGCTTCCCACGTGGAGGGTCTTGCGCATAGTGGCGTCCATGAAAGACCCGCGAATCCAGAAACTCGCTCGCCAACTCGTCACCCACTCCACGTCGCTGAAGAAAGGTGACCACCTCTTGATTGATGCCTTTGATGTTCCCGCCGAGGTACCCATGGCCTTGATCCAGGAAGCGCGCGCGGTAGGAGCCTATCCGCACGTGCAACTGCATGACTCACGGGTCACGCGTGAACTGGCGGAAGGTGCGGAACCCGAGCGGCTGGATGTGGTGAGCAAATGCGCCCTCACGCAAATGCGCGCGATGGATGCCTACATCGCCATCCGTGGAAGCCATAACATCAATGAGATGTCCGATGTGGAGCCGACGACGATGAAGGCGATCATGAAGAAGGCGCGGAAAGTCATGAACTATCGGGTGAATCACACTCGGTGGTGCGTGCTTCGCTGGCCCAACCCCTCCATGGCGCAACAGGCGGGCATGAGCACGTCAGCTTTCGAAGACTTCTATTTCAAAGTATGTCTGTTAGACTATCAGAAACTGCAACCGGCCATGGAAGCTCTGAAGCGCCGCATGGAGGCGACTGACGAGGTGCACATCACGGGGCCTGGCACGGATCTGCGTTTCAGCATCAAGGACATTCCCGCCATCGTCTGCGGAGGCGAGTATAACATCCCGGATGGCGAAGTGTTCACGGCACCTGTGCGCAATTCCGTCAATGGCACGATCCGCTACAACGCGCCGTCCATCTATCAGGGTGTGAGTTTCGATCAAGTCACCTTCCGATTTGAGAAAGGCAAGATTGTGGAGGCTACGGCGAATAACACGGAGAAACTCAATGAGATCCTGGATGCGGATCCCGGCGCGCGCTACATCGGTGAATTCGCCATTGGGTTCAATCGTGAGATCAAGCACCCCATGCGCGACATCCTCTTTGACGAGAAGATCGGTGGCTCCTTCCACTTCACGCCAGGACAATGTTATGAGCAGGCGTCAAACGGGAACAAAAGCCAGATTCACTGGGATCTTGTTAGCATCCAACGGAAGGACTACGGCGGCGGTGAAATCGCCTTTGATGGCACCGTGATCCGCCGTGACGGCAAATTTCTACCCAGCGACCTCAAGCCCCTGAACTAGGCGATCAGAAAGATTTCATCACGCCCAAGTAGGCAGCACCAATCCCAAGCGCGAGCGCGACGCCCCAACCGGCGGCGGGGGGCAAGATCTTGCGTTTCACGAGGACAGGGAGGGCACCGATGAGCAGCCAGATGACGAGCTTGGCAATGACCCAACTGGGAAATCCAAGCTTCATCTTCGCGAGCAATCCAAAGCCTGCGACGAGAATGACGGCGAGGCCGATGCCGTGAAAGAGAGCGCCTTGCTTACGGTTGGCAGACTCCGGAAGAAGCGCGATGCCTATCCCGAGGAAGAGCACCATGACGCCAGCGAGATGAAGGATTCGATAGGTGAGTGGGTCCATGCCTGGAAGGTGGCGTCGCGTTTCGAACGTGTAAAGCAGGAACGCTAGTTGAAGCCGTCCCTGGCCCAAATGACACAGTATGTCAGGGCGTTTCCGAAATGTTCATGTGCTAGATTTGCTTTGGAACTGGCACTCCCCTTCCCATTGGCAATGTCTCCCATGAGCAAGCCGACCGTGCGAAGCTGCTTGATGGTACTGTTAGGCAATCCAGTCGTGCCTTCAGGCTTGGCGGCGAAGAGTTCCTGAGACTGCGCGAGTAATTTCTGGGCCTCTGCGAGCTTTCCTTTCACATCCTCAGTCAGACCGCTCTCATCAATCCCCGACTCAGCTTCCATGAAAAGCTGACGTGATTGCATCATCTTGTCAGAGGCCTCTTGAAACAAGGGAATGATATTCTCTTTCGCCAAGAGCCAATCAAGGTCGGGCGCCTTCACCACCTGACCGATCTTGAGTTTGCTCGGATCGCAATCGTTGTAGAGCTTGAGCAAGCGCCAGTAGCCACTCCGTCCATACGCTTTGGCCGAGACCTTGGTGAGACTGTCCCCACTGGCGATGACGTGCTCGGACACATGGGCCTTCTCTTCAGCGGTGGGTTTCGGCTCAGTAAACCGTGGCTTGGGCTTGGGCTTCGCATCTGGATCAGTGAATCGGGGCTGAGGCTCTGCCTCTGGTTGCGGCACTGGAGCTGCCGCCACCTCAGCCGCTGGCTTCTGCGCCTGCTTGTCTGAGCCCGTCGGATCCACCAATGGAGGCACGGGATCTTTCTTGGCCTCGCTAGGTTTGCGGGGAAAGACATCTTGCCCCGTGGCCATGAGGGTGGTGGCCCCAAGAAGGGCGATAAGTCGGGTCATCATGATCAGGAAGGATTGAGAGCTGGAAACGGGAACCATGCTCGGCAACATCCCTCTAGCAAGTCCAGGCGCATCTTTCTCTCATCTTTAAGTCAAAGGTCCTGAACCGGATACGACTCACGAGTGCGTGATCATTGATAGAATTCCCCGTAGCGCTCCTTGGCCAAGGCCCGGCAACGATTCATCACTTCCTCGACGGTAGGAAGCCTGAGCAATTCTTTAACCATCACCTCGCACTCCAAGCTATCGAGCTGCCGCAAGGCATGCTTCACCCGGAGGATCTGACTCGGCCCCACACTGAGTTCGTCAACCCCGAGACCTACCAGAACCGGCGTGAACAAGGGGTCTCCTGCCATTTCCCCACACACCCCCACCCAGATATCGGCATCATGAGCGGCCTCCACGACCATCTCTAACAAGCGCAGAATGGCGGGATGACCCGGTTGATACAAATCCGCCACGCGCTCATTCACGCGATCCACCGCGATGGTGTATTGGATGAGGTCATTGGTTCCCACACTGAAGAAATCCACCTCTTTGGCCAATTCAGGAGCCACCATCACCGCACTGGGCAATTCGATCATGCAGCCCACCTCCATGTCCTCGTCAAAAGGCACCCCCTCTCTTCTCAACTCAGCCTGACATTCTTCCAAAAGACCATTGGCAGCAACCAATTCTTCCACGCCTGAAATCATGGGATACATCAAGCGCACATTCCCACGCGCACTTGCCCGCAAGCACGCACGCAGCTGTGTCTTGAATAATTCGGTCTCTTGCAGACTCACACGAATGCCTCGCCACCCCAGAAACGGGTTCTTCTCTGCAAGTCGACCATCCGCTGTCTGAAACTTATCGGCCCCCACATCCAAGGTGCGAATGATCACGCCCGCGTCGCCAACCTTCTCCGCCACCGCGCTATACGCAGCCGTTTGCTGCTCCTCATCAGGATGCCGATCCTGCTCGTAGTAGAAGAACTCCGTGCGATAGAGGCCCACGCCATCGGCACCACGCCTCATGATTGCATCCACCTCGTGGCCAAACTCGATATTCGCTGACAGCACCACCCGCGCGCCATCATGCGTCTCCGCAGGCTCCGCCCGGAGCTGATCCAGCCGCTGATTGAGCACGTCCTGTTGCTCTGCTAGTTTGCGATATTCCTCCAGCGTTTCTTCCGTTGGATCCGTGATGAGGATGCCATTGAAGCCATCGAGAATCACCTCACGCCCTGCCCGCAAGGTTCCCGGGGGAATCTTGAGACCCACCACGCCAGGGATTCCCAAGGCACGCGCCATGATCGCGGTGTGCGAAGTGAAACTTCCTAACCGAGTTGCAAAGCCTAACAAGAGCGACCGATCCATCCCCACCGTATCTGAAGGCGCGAGATCATCGGCAAAGAGGACCCGCGGCGATTGCTGCATGGCCGTGTTGTCATCCGCATCCGCCAACGCCACGAGGACGCGCCCAGCCACGTCTTCGATATCCACCGCCCGCTCACGCAAGTAGGGATCCGTGATGGCCTTCAACGATTCAACGTAACGACGAATCACTTCATAATAGATGCTCTCCACATTAAAGCGATCCTTGTGAAGACGCTTGCGCACATCCGAAATGACGGTCTGATCTTCCAGCACCAGCAGATGTGCATCAAAGACGCGCGCCTCCGCATGGTTCCCATCTGTCTTTAAAAGCTGCTCCTGCAACTGTTCGATCTGCCCTCGGGTGCGCCGCAGGGCCTCCTCAAACCGCGTCTCTTCGCCCTGGACTTCCACCTCGGTGATGGGCCATCGCCGCGGACGTTGAAAGGGCTGTCCCTGAAAGCGCAGAGGGCCGACGGCGACACCACGCGAAACCGCGAGTCCCCGATAACGGATCTCGGTTTCGGTGACATCTTGAGAAGAAGCCTGCGGTTCCGACATAGGAATGGTGATCCATACTAGCGCAGAGCGCGCTGCGAGCGAGAACCTTTATTCGTCGTCGAAACCACCCACAACCAGCGCCTCAAGCGCGTTCATGGCCTCGGTCTCGTCCGAGCCATCTGTGGAAATGGAAATGGTCGCCCCGGAAGGCGCTGCCAACATCATCAGCCCCATGATGCTCTTTCCATTGACGCGTTCTTCGTCGCGCTCCACCCAAATGTCGCACTCAAACTGGCTGGAAACCTTCACAAACTGCGCCGCTGGCCGGGCGTGCAGGCCATGTTTGTTATTGATGGTGAGGTCCTTCTGGATCATGGATCGGAGGTTTAACGCTCCCGCCGGAAGACGGCGGGGCGAAGGATACACCGGTTTCATCCCAGGGCGAAGACAAATTCAGCCGCAGAACGCTCAGGCCCTCCCTTCCAAGGAAGCCTCTTGAATTTGAGAAGATTCCCCGTAAAGCCAGGCATGGACGAACACATCGCCAAAGCACGCGTGCTCATCGAGGCTCTCCCCTATTTGCAGGAGTTTCGCGGCCAGACTTTCCTGGTCAAACTGGGTGGGAGCGCCATGGAAGACCCTGAGCTGGTGGACAATCTGCTCCGTGACATCGTGTTTCTCGAGGTGGCGGGGATCAACCCCATCCTCGTGCACGGCGGAGGCAAGGCCATTTCCGCTGCCATGAAGGAAGCCGGGCTCGAGGCGAGGTTTGTCGGCGGGCTCCGGGTGACCGATGCAGCCTCCATCGCCATTGTGGAGAAGACGCTGAGCGAGATCATCAATCCTCGCCTCGTGAACGGATTGACGCAGTCCGGTGGGCGCGCCGTGGGCATCCCAGGCAATCAGGTCTTCCTTGGTGAGAAACTCCCTGGCACCGATCCAGAAACGGGCGAATCCGTCGATCTAGGCTTCGTAGGGCGCGTAACAGACTTCCAGCTGGAGGCGATTCATGCCGCCGTACGCGACGAAACCGTTCCGGTTGTTTCTCCAATCGCCCGCCTCCAGGGCGCCGAAAGCCAGAGCCTCAATGTGAATGCCGATCTCGCCGCCAGCGCTCTCGGCGCCCGCCTGCAAGCTTCCAAGATCGTCTATCTCAGCGATGTTCGCGGCGTCCTCCAAGACCCCGCGGACGAAAGCACCCTCATTCCGACCCTCAATCGCGCCAGCGTGGAGACACACATCGAGCAGGGGGTCATCTCCGGCGGGATGATTCCAAAGGTCCGCTCCGCCCTCGATGCGCTCGATGCTGGAGTGGGCAAGGTGCACATGATCGATGGGCGAATCCCCCACTCCCTTCTCTTAGAGATCTTCACGGAACGTGGCATCGGCACGGAGATTGTCGCGAGCTGACCGTCCCGTGGAAGCAGTCAGGATCGCGATTCGCGTCGTTCCAAATGCAAGCGCCACGCGGTGTGAAGGCCGTGACACAGAAGGGGTCTTCAAGATCCGCTTGCAAGCTCGTCCAGAGAAAGGCAAGGCGAACAAGGCTCTGATCCTCTTCCTCGCCAAGCAGCTAGGCATCGGCCGCACGCAAGTCACCCTCGTCCGTGGCGAAACTGCGCGACTCAAACAAGTAGCAATCACTGGCCTAACAGAAACCGAAATCGCTTCCCGTCTACAGCCTACTCAAAGTTGAGATCCGAGAAGACGAGTTCTTCTCCTTTCAATTCAATCAGCTCTTTCACGCGCGCTCTTTCTTCCGCCGTCAGGGGCTTTGTGAAACCGGCAACCTTGGTGAGATTCTCAATGATCGTGTCCAAATCCTTGGCATCGGTAAGTCCTTTCTTTCCGCGTTCGAGCGACTCCTGATAGGCGCTCACGAGTTGCCTCGCCTGGCGGAGGGGGCGAGATGCCACGGCTCTCGGATCCTCACGGAGTGCTTGCACTTCCTCCGTCGGTGTGAATGACAGGGTTCCATCGCGAAAACTCAGGTGGGCCAAAGCCGCTTCTTTCTCCAAGGGGCTCAAGGGCAGATGAAACGGCGCCCCAATCGCCACCAAACCTGGCGCGATCACCAATCCATTCACGGCCGCCGCCACGTCCTTGATCCCACTCAAGTCAGCCCCTGCAGCAGTTGCTTCCGCATAGAGAGTCGCCAAACGCTCGGCATGATGATAGGCCTGCAGTGATAACTCAAAGGCGTCCATCTGCGAAGCGTTCTCGACGAACTCCAATTCATTGCCTTTCCAAGCAAGAAATTTCTCTAACACACGCCGCTCTTGCATCGAGTAGGCTCGCGCCTGAAACACGCGGTCCTTCCATTCAGGCTTATTCCCTTGCACTCCCTCGATCATCACCGCGATGGCTTCGGGTACGTTCTTGACGCTCGCCAAATCCGCACCGGCTTCTTTCGCCGTGTGATAGAGCGCCGCCAAATGCTGCGCTTCTTTCTTGAGCACATCGACGGAGGCTGAGCCTATTTCCGCGCCAACCGGATCGACCATCATTTGCACCACACCCGCGATCAGATCCTTCTGCGCCGGAGGTAAGGTCCAGCGCACTTCGCTCGTGGTCCCGTCCACGGTCGTGACGATGCCTTCTACCGCGGCCTGGAGGTCTCCATGCGAAAGCTCTGACAATTGCCCCAGCCCTGCCTGCATGGCACTTGGATAACTGCTAGCGTACGCTTCGGCACTAGCAGCTTCCTCATACTCGGCCATCACTTCCAAGGTCGCGTCCTTTCCGAAGGACAAGGAAGCGTATTTGTAAACGAGATCCGATCCTGGATCGGATAGGAAGAACGGCAAATTACCCCGTTCTAAGAGGCTGGTATTGAGGAAGCTCACCACCCGCCCATCGGTCCCTTTCAAACGATTCGCCAACGTGTCAGGCAAAGGGGTCTCATCCAATTCCTTACCCTCAGGCAAGGCAGAGGCCTTGGCTATCACGACCAGATCTTCTTCAATCACCTGAGCCACAAACTCACCACGCAAAGTCTTAAAGGTAAGTCGCTTCGTCAATTCACCTGTCTGGTTGCTCGGCTCAAAGCGGATCGCCATGGAGAAATCCGTCGCGGTGGCACCGACGGCTACCAACTGCCGCACCTGATCTAGTTCCATGTGCAAATACTGTTGCAACCACGCGCGCAGGCGCGGCACAGCGCCTAACTGATCTTCTTCGGCCAGGCGCTTCACGTCCACGGCCACAACGGCGGCCGGTCGCGTGATGGAGGCCAACCAACTCGCCATCCGTGCGCTGTCGCCACTCACCGATTGGCCGCGTCCCGTCGGCATCACCGGATCCGCCGCTTGCGAACCGAAACGCTCTAACAGTGCCGCCTTCATGTCCTCATTGCGCGAAACATAGAGCACCGCTCCAGCGAACAGCACGCCTAACAACGCCACTGCAGCCCCCAGCATCGGGCGCCGTTTGCGCTCGGAGGCCTTCTTTCGCTGGGGGGTGCGTTTGGATGCGGCCTGCTTGCCACGAGCAGCGCGTTTGCCCGCTGCCCTCGCCTTGGGCGGTGCCTTGTCATCTGGCAAGGGTTTCAACGTTCCTAGATTCGGTGGCACCTCGTCCTCGGACGATGGTGCGGGAAATCCCCCTTTCGGCTCGGGGAGGGGTCCCGATTGCCCAGCCGCCTCGCGCAGGGCCGCCTTGGCAGACTCCGTGTTCAGCGGTGTCTGCGGAGTCAATTCAGGGCTCTCCGGCGGAGGCGAAAGCACTTGTTCGGCGCTAGAATTGGGCTCCACGGGAAGAGGTTCCGGAGTCGGCTCCATCGCCATGGGAGACGGCATCGCGGACTCGGGCGGCACCGCCGATTCTACCCGCGCGGTTTCTGGCACTGCCGGAGACGGTGGCACCGTTTGCTCGGGCGGTGAAGGCATCGGGGCGGCCATCTCCGCGGGATCGAGCCCAAACTGCATCTCGATTTGTCCTAACTGGAGGATGTCTCCGGGCGCCAGAATCACCTGATTCACAGCCTGCCCATTCACCAAGGTCTCCCCTTGCGTATGATCCTCTAAGACAAAGCGCCCCTGATCCAAATGGATGGTGCAGTGCCGCTCGCGCACCCCCAGGCCAGCCTGCAACGGCACGTGGCTCACAGGAGCGGTTCCAATGAGGCATGGCGGGGCGGGCAACTCCAATGAGTGCCCACTTCTTGAAATCAACTTAGGCATCGACTACTCTGATTTCCGTATAATTTCTATAAATTACGGAAATTTCAAGCAGCCTTTCTTGATATATCTAGAAAACTGGAATTTTACGGATTCTCAGTCACGATCACCCGAACAAAGCCCCTTGCAGGCGAAAGGTTTGCCCAGCCATCCACGTTCTCATAGGTGACTTTGACGCTACCATCCCCCATGACAGTCTCTGTGGGCACTCCCGGGACGGGTAACCACGCTCCGGGCGAGGGCGCATATTGCACTTCGTAGGTCACCCCCTGAATGGCCACCGGCTTATAATACGACAGGTTCATCCCACCACCGGAATTCTCCTCAAAGATCAGCCCCTGATTCTCCGAAGTGGCGTCAGCCGCCACGGGGGCTCCCGTCTCAGGATGCATCCAGAGGGCAAACTCCAGAAGATTGCTGAGCCCATCCAGATCCATGTCATCCTCAGGTGCGTTGAACCCTCGGCCAGGATGATCCGCCCTAAAGCGGGCATACGTGCCCACAGGTGCCAGCGGATCTCCTGAAAACAAGTCAGCCTTCTCGGGCGTGTAGCCTCCCAGGACATCCACCGGGACGACGCTGATTGTAGGATCCGGCTGTGGCGTCCGCACCGGGTCAAATTCCCCAATGCCCGTGATGTCCGATTGATAGTCGTAAGGCAAGGTTGTGGTCATCATGGCATCATCCGCGTCGATGGCCCCAGTCGCATCCACCTGAGGATTCACCGTGTACACCGTTTGGGTGGAATCATGCGTGGCGGTCAGTTCAAAGATCAAATTCCGATAATCGTAGGTGATGTCACTCAGATTCTCCCCAGGCAACTCATTCGAAACACCCATTGCAAATAGCTGAGGTGATCGCCCATACATGTGATTGGGAAAGGTCTGCATCAAATTGGGATGGGCAAAACACCCGACAATTTCGTGCTTCGTCTCTCCGCTCGGTAAAAATACTTCGAGTTGCGGGCGGAAACGCTGGTTGGTACTTGGATTCCTCCACTTGGCAAATGAAGTGATTCTAAGACCTATTCCAAAAGCATTGTTGGCCATTTCAGCTGGCAATGTCACAGGTCGATGAATACACCAATAGGTTGTCCCTAATATTTGTTGCGGCCCATTAAATCGCGATCCGTCGAAAGGTCTGAAGGGCACATAGGCACTTGGCTGGAGGGGATTGGAGATGGCCAATTCCATCTCGGTTTCACGAATTGCATTGCTGTCTTTCGCATGAAAGACGCCAATCACATCCACGGTGTCTCCAGGTGCCACCACAGATTTATTAAAGAAGAAGGCGACAGGCACCACTCGAGATCGGAAATCTTCTGGAAGCGTCTCTGGCCCGCTAATCAGCGTCAAGCTGTCGAGCGACACCTCGTCATCGAATTCGGCGATCGTGTAGTTGGCTTTATCCTTAAAGCCAAGCGGAAACTCCATCGTCCGCTCCATCAGCAATTGTTCCATCATGTCGAAAGGGGTGTCATCGGTGGTGGGATACCGATCATCCAAGGGATCTCCAGGGTCCTCATTCTGATTCTCCTCGCCAATATACGCTGTGAGGCGATAGATTTCGGGATCATCCATGAGAAGACTCTTCGTCATCGGGGGGTATCCAGGAGCCGTGACACGAATATCGGAATCGGGATAGATATTGACGGCAAAGTGGCCATTGGCATCCACCTGCACCGGACTCCCACCATTCAGCGAGTTCCCATAACGAATGATCTCTACTTCCGCGTCGTCAATGGGTGTTCCCGTTTCAAAGTCATAAACCCGCCCCTTCACCGTGGAGACGAAGGGCTCTTTCTTTAGTGGGCGCACTTCATTGTGGAAATAGATCGGACTGGTGACCGCATACTGCCATTTCTGGTGCACTCCAAACATGCGCACCATGTAGTAAGATTCCTCATCCTCGTTAATGGTGAATTCTGTCTCAAAGTGCTTCGCATTCGGCTTCCAGCTCATGATGGGCTCGGAATTACGGAGCAACTGCACTTCTGCCACGATCACCGGACCCGGATTCGCATTGGCGTTCCGATCCCAATCATCGTAGGTCAACATCCACATATCGAAGTGATAGTCCGCTTGAATCCGAACCGTCCGCTCACTGCCATCGGGAACAAGGGTGTCTCCTGATATATGGTCATCAATCGAGAATTGGAGAATGGGGCCATTGGTCGCAAATGTCCGCCCATGCCGGATCGCCTCGGCGAGGTTGGTCCCATTGACTTCGCGGTTGCCCAAGAAGACACACGAGAAGAAGAATCCTGCACCCTGCTCGTCCCAATAAAACTTGTCCACCGAGTAGTCGGAATCCGCCATCACGGGAAGGTGGTGGCCGCGCTTCAACAGCGTGTGGTATGCGGCATCACTATGGCGATTGAAGGGCTCATTATGAACCGAACTAAAGGCGTCAAAACTGGGACCAAGAAAGGAATCAAAGACAAGCTCTTTATTATAGTTGAACCCGTTGTAGAGATCTTGTTGAGGAAACATTCTCGTTGGGTGCACGGGTATCACGATCCCTCCCTGAGCCTGCGCGAGGGCATGCGACTGATAATAGGGCGGACGCTCAAAGATACTAAAGGGATCCGTATTGATGATACCGGCATGCCCGAAGACGGATTTGGGTTTCTCCCCACCATACCACGCCTTAAAATCTTCATCCCACTCATTCTGAAGTTGAGCCTCCATCCAAGGGTAAGGCATGGCATCGTCCCCATCCGTTCCAGGATATTCTTCATTGTAATAGATCCAGTCGAAGCCACTTCCTTTGGCAATGCGCGCCGCCATCTCCGAAGTAGGCATACGATCCCGTTCTCCATGCACATAGTGCGCGTGAAATTCTCCCGCATACCAGCCCATATCATTGAGCCGCATCAAGGGTGATAAATCGATTTCCACCAAATGACTGCCACCCTCGATCACGTTCACCACCACCGTCTCCGGAAAGTAACCGATGCCGTGCGCCACCGTGATATAGATATTTCCGGCAGGAACCGAAGCCGTGTATTGCGTGCCCGCCTTGATCTCGAGCACCTTCCCAATGAGATCCGCACGGAGCACCGCGTCCGTCGAGATGGCTTCATCACTTGGCGGACTGCCATTTAATGAATCCTTGAGTGCGGTTAGCGCCTCGCCCGGCATGAGATCGACCTCGACCATATCAATGATGCGAACGCCAGCGTGGTCAAAGATCCTCAAGACCAATTCGCCGCCATCCAAACCCACGGCAATCAAACGCGCCCCTGATTCAGGGAGACCTGCCGGACGCATGACCAAATCATAGGTAGAGAAATTCTCTCCGCCCACAAACATGCCATAGTGATACATACCGGGGGGCCACGAACGCTGTCCCTTGTAGAAATTGTCTCCACCCACGAAATTGGTGGCCGGATCGTAGGGATCCTCACCATCTAGCATTTGCACGCGAGCAGGCAAATCCTTGCCCGTTTCAGCATCGTAGACGCGGAGGTGGATGAGCCCATCCGCTAGGATGGTGCTCGACCAACACACAAGAGGAAGGAGGGTCAGAAGGAAGCGCATCAGAATTGAGGGGGTTGATTATCAAGCGATGGGGAATCGAGGACCTACGATTAAGCCACTCGACGCACAGTTTCTACCATAGATCCGGCAAGGAATCTTCCAAAGGATGCCCACGCTCCCAATAAATTCCTGGTTTTAATAGCCACCAGAAATTCTGAGACCAGACCGCTAAGATTTCGTCAGCGCTCGGAGGACTGTGGCATTGGCGGCCGACCACTCGGGATCCGCCGCGTGCCGCTGCTGGAGCGCCGGATCTGCCGTGCGCGTGCGCCCCTGAACCCCTTGGCTCCGGCCAATCGGCACTCCTTGAAAGCTGAGTTGAGGATCGGAGAACCAAAGAATACGCGGGCCCCAGGAGGCTTCTTGCGCCATGATCGTCGATAGCCGCACACCAGTGGGCGAGCGGAATCGCCAGGCGTGCGCTTCCCCTTCCCATTGCCCGACGTCATCAGCCGCGTGCCCCGCCCCCATGAAATGCCCCCAATGATGGATCATCCCGTGCTTGGGAGCGCCCATGTCGGCGAGCCGACACGCCAGCAAGACTTCCGTGGATGCCGGCACTCTTCGGTTTCCCGTAACCCAGACGCCCATGGTTCCCTCTTGCCGCGAGCGCCATTGTTCCAACTCCTCCAGGCCAGCAGCTTCCACAGTGGCGACGAGACGCATGCTCATCTCCACCTCACTGTTCTTCAGTGCCAGATTGAGCCCATCCACCGAGGCGAGGATCATCGCCTCAATCCCAGCCACGCCACCGGCACTCGTGCGCGCAGCCGCATCATAGCCAACCACCAAGGGAACAACTGGTCCGCTAATTGGCACCCGGTCGTTGCGATTGGAAACGATTCCACAATCGAGCCGCTGGTCGCTCGGATCCGCTTCACGAATGGTCACCCGCCCGGGCCCTGCCGAACGGAGTTGGAAGTGGCGATTCTCATCCAGAAAGAAGATGGAACCCGCCACCGCACCGTCGTGCACGACAAGGATGGCGCCACTGTGACGTCGGCCTGGTTCGCGCGCTAGGAGGGTATGTGTCTTTGGACCCCGCTCCCACACATGATCGATGGCCAAGGTCACGTCCTTGCTTTCCGTAAGCGGAATCGCCAGGTACTGCGCACCGGAACGGAGGTAGGAATCCCACTGGGCGAGATCGAAGCCAAGTTCGTCACCACCTATGCGCCAGAAAAGTTGGCGCTCGAACCCTTTTCCCGGAATGGTCTTACGCCCCTCCGCAGACACTTGCTCGAACGTGAGCAGCGCCGATTTCCCGCGCGTCAATCGACCGTCCCTCAAGTTCTCACGCATGCCGTAGAAGACGAGTCCTCCCACCCCGGCCAAGAGCACCAGGAGATAGAGATCCTTTGCCCGCCGCTGCTTTCGTTTCGGTGCCGCCAGCGCCATGTCTTTGTTAGGAATCTGCCCCACCCAAGTGCGCTGGTCGGGCATCTGCGTAGCGATCCAGCGCTGCCTGCAACATGGTTCGAGTCCTCCGCTGCTCCTCGTCCAAAGACGCTTCTGCTAGAGGCTGTTTCTCTAACACATCCTTCTCGATGTCGAAGAAGCGGCCATCGCGATAGAGCTTGTAGCGCTGATTCCGAGTGAAGACTTTCGCGTCTGCGTTCTTTCCGCTGCGGGCATACCACATGTAGATCCACTCGCGATGGCGCTCATCGCTCCCCTTCAATGTAGGAAGCAGGCTATGCCCATCGAGTCCTTTGGGGATGGGAAGGTCACTCGCGTCGCACAGGGTGGGAAAGAAATCACTGAGGTCCAGGATCTCGTGAGACACGCCCCCTTTCGGAATCGTCCCCGGCCACGTCGCGATGCAAGGCACCCGGTTTCCCCCGTCATGCATGGCTCCCTTGGCCCCCGCCACTTCGCGCCCGTCTAACATCGACACCACCGGTTTATCCGTCCCGTTGTCGCCGAGAAAGATCACCAAGGTATTCTCACGCAATCCCAAAGCATCTAGTTTCCCCAGCATCTTGCCTACGATCTTGTCCATGTAGGTCACCATGTCGCCGAAGTAGGTGGCGTCCCCCTTGTAGGTCTTGGATCCTGGGCTCTCAGGATCCCAATCAGCCGAATCCGGCGTGGGTTCGAATGGGCAATGGGTGAGAATCATCGGATAGTAGATCAGAAACGGCTCCTCACGTTTCCGCTCCATGAAGTCACAGGCGTAGTCACTCACGACATCGGGCAAATATTCGCCATTCTGATAGTTCACCTGTTTCCCGTTGATCTCCAACCCGCCATTAGGGTATCGGCTAGGGCGTCGATTCAGTTGCCAGAGCGCGTATTCATCAAAGCCGAAGCCTGTGGGCCCCTCGTAGTCGCCCAACAACTGCCATTTCCCCACCACACACGTCGCATACCCGGCATCCTGCAAATGATTGGCAAATGTCCGCTCTGTGGGATCGAGCAGGCCAAACTTCACGTAATTCCGCACGTTTGCCTTCCCCGTCATCAGCTTCACCCGAGAAGGCGTGCACAACGGCTGTGCATAACAGTGGGTGAAGCGCATGCCTTCCGCGGCCATGCGATCCAAATGGGGCGTCTGGTAGGAGGTGCCGCCATTGGCCCGCACGCATTCATACCCCAAGTCATCAGCCATGAAGACCACGATGTTAGGACGCGCCGAGACGGGTAGCACCCCGAGGATGCTCACGGCCAGAAAGAAGAACCACGCTTTCACAAGGTCATCATGGCACAAAGACAGACCGCTGCCAATGCTCGCCTAGCCGCTCCTGCGAAAGCCCTGGCGCAGCTCGGTCCTGGAAGTCGCGCCCAAGGTGAAGGCACACGCGCCATAAGAAGCGATGCCCACGCCGATGAGCAACGTCAAGCTCAGGAGACATTGCCAGCGTCCCGAACGCAGGAAGTCGTCGAGGGCTTGATTGAGCACGAAGAGGAGGATCCCCATCAAGAGACTGGCCACGGCAATGCGCCACACACGATCAAGCAAACGTTTGTCCACCTGCAAGTAGCCGCGACGGCGAAGACCTATCGCTAACAACACCACATTCACCCAGGCCGCGATGCTCGTGGCCAAGGCGATGCCAATATGCCCGATGCCTTTCGAACGCAGCAAGTTGAAGAGGATCAGGCTGAAGACAATATTGGTCAGCACCGTCACCCCAGCGATGTACATCGGCGTCTTCGTATCTTCCCTCGCAAAGTAGCCAGGTTGCAGAACCTTGATGAGGACATAGCCAGGCAAGCCTAACGCAAAGGCACTCAGCGCCGGCGCCGTGGCCAGACTCTTCTGCAAGGTGAATTCACCCCCTTGAAACACGCCCGAAATGATGGGAAAAGCGATCACTAACAAGGCTATGGTCGCTGGCAAAGTGATGAGGAGCGAGTACTCGATTCCGCGATTGATACTCGTGAGGGCATCCGAGTCGCGCCGCGCGCGCACCGCGCGCGTGATATCAGGCAAAAGCACCACGCCAAAGGCGATCCCCACCATTCCGAGGGGTAATTGATAGATCCGCTCCGAGTAATAGAGATAGGAAACCGCGTTCTGTTGAAACGAGGCGATGATGCCTCCGATGAGCAAATTAATCTGCTGGATACCCGCGCTCATGATCCCCGGCCCCATGAGAAGAAACAAGCGTTTCATCTCCGGACTCATCTTGGGACGTACCAGACGGATGTGATACCCAGCGCGTCGGCAGGCCCACCACAAGGCGCCCAATTGCACGAATCCTGCCACAAACACACACCATGCGAGAACATGCCCCGCCTTTCCTTTGCCTATCGTTGGCACAAAGATCACCAAGCCGATGATAAAGATCACGTTTAGCATGATGGGCGCCGCCGCTGGCATGCCAAAGATGCGCACCGTATTCAGGACGCCACTTAGATGCGCCGCCAAGGCCATGCAGAGAAGATAGATGAAGGTGATGCGTGCCAAGGTCACGGTGAGATCAAAGGTGCCCGGATCATTGCGATATACTTGCAAGCGCACGTTCTCTTCACCCTGTCCACCCGCCGCGCGGACTTCTAATTCCACCGCCTCCGCTTCGAGCCCGTTCGGCAAGGGGAAGCGGACCGTTCCCCCATTGAGCAGCCGGAAACCGGCCGCGCCCTGCAGCGGTGCAGCCAAGGTGGGCGATGGTGGATGCTGACGGAAATCCCACAGCGCGCGGCGCTCACCTGCCTTCGTGATTAGATCAGCCTTGGTGAACGTGAGTTCAGGCGCTTTCGCCCCCTCACTTTCATAGAGAAGGAACACATCCTTGGCACCCGCCAGTTTGATAGGATTTGCCAGCCCTTCTAACACCTGTCCTTGGGCCACCCAGCCGGAATCCGCCTTGGCTTTGAAGCCGGGAGCGACCACAGACATGATCAGGCCCATGCAGGGAATCGCGATGAGCGTGGCGATCGCCAAGACAAGGCCCAGCATGGAAAACGTGTGAGAGCCAAAGTGAACGGCTTCCTTCTTTCCATCGCCCTCGAGTTTCTTGGCAAACAATGGCACAAAAGCCGCATTGAACGCCCCTTCCCCAAAGATCCGACGGAACATATTGGGAAAACGAAAGGCTGTGAAGAAGGCATCCGTGACGAATGAAATGCCCACGATGCGCGAGATGAACACATCTCTCAGAAAGCCCAACACCCGGCTTATCGCCGTGAACCCACTCACTGTCGCCAAAGATCGTAGCTGCGCCATATTGTCGAAATCGAACCCATCCCTAACCTGGGAATGCGAAGAAACCAGCGAGAAGTCGGTGTTTAGAACGCGCCAAAGAAGGCAAAGTCACTGCCAATCCAATAACCAGTGATCGAATCCCCCGGATAGGTGAACCCCGTGGGCGGACACTCTCCAGAACACTGCGCACCTTCGAACGTCGCCGCGAGGGCATTCACCCAAGTCAAATCCGCGTCGGAGAGATCCGCCTCATTGAAGTTGCTGGCACGCATGTCTGCTCGTAGCAGGATCGCATCCACAAAGATCGCCCAGCGAAACGACGCCTGCGCCATGCGCGCATCCGTGAGGTCTGCTCCAGTGAAATCCGCCCCTTCCGCGCGGAACCCTTCATCCATCTCGACGTCATCCATGATAGCCCCTCTGAAACTTGCCCCGTCGGCATGCGCATCCCCCAAATTGGCATCATCCAGACGCGCCATGTCGAAACGCGCATTTGTCAGGGTCGCATCCTTCAAGCGCGCATCAACCAACCACGCCTCCGAGAAGTCTGCTTCACTAGCATTCACCCGGCTGAGCCGGGCTCCCTTCATCGCCGCCCCGCGAAACGTGGCTGCACGCACATCGGCCCGCTCTAGGATCACCCAAGCCATGGACGCCTCAACAAATGTCGCATTGGCCATCGAGGCCCCTCGCAAGTTGGCTTTGTCGAGCGTGGCACCATCGAAATGCGCTGACGTCAAATCCGCCCCCTCAAGATTGATCCCCGACAGATCCAAACCTGACAGATTCGCCGAGCGAAGATCCAGAGACTCTGCTACCAGACGGAAATAGCCTTGGTTCTCCGAAAGAGCCACCCGCACGGAATGCGATTCCAAGGTTCCCCGCAAACGCTGAGCGGAGCCCTCACCAGTATCCTCCCATTGCTGCAGATCCTCACTTTGCTCTAAGCGCAACGCGGGCGCCAACACCGCCGTGTCGATGACCGACTGCTCTGTCCAGGTCACCGTCACTTCCCCTTCGCCGCGCACGATCGAGAGCGTCGGCTCGGCACTGATGCAGACCTGCCCCATCACCCAACTGATGGCCAAGAAGAGCGCGCGTTTCATCACCCCATAACCAACGTGGCGGCGACAACCGAATGCAAGGACGATCTGCGCTGGTCGAGCTCTTGCGTTTTCTCATGAAGTAGACCCGGAAGGTGCTGAACGGCGGCGCCTCGGAAGGAACCCTTCCCAACGCCCATCCCCGTGCATTCTTCACGCTCTTGTCTGCGCACGAACTCTTCGTCGAGCTTTCACACAGCCTTCACACTCCTTTCACCTTGAGAGTCCAGGCTCTTCACGATGAAAGCCCTGCTTCTGATCCTTCCATGGACACTCCTCACCACCCTTCCCACCGTCGGAGAAGGAACCCCTTCCCCACCGCTCGCCCTGGAGACGGCACAGGTGACCCTACCCTACGACGAACTTCTCCGCCTGTGGAAAGCAGCCTCTCCGCCTCCTCCAGAAACGTCTCTCACACAAGCGCCACCTGTGGATTTCGCGATCACTCAGGCTTCCTACCAGCTAGACCTCAGCGCGCAACCTCCGACCATCCGGGCCGAGTGGCGGGTAGACCAGTTTCTTAGCGGGTGGCAATTGATCCCTCTGCTAGGCGGAGATGTGCATCTCCAAGGCCAACTTCCCGAGGGCCGCCATCTCGTGTGGCGAGACGAATTCCTCACCCTCATGCAGTCCGAGGCAGGGGGCGATACCATTGCCCTCACCTTCTTCCTTGAGGACTCGATGCTCCGATCTCCTGAAGGCGTCACCCTGATGGAGACACGCGCCACTGCCAGGCAATTCACCATCGTAGGCACCTCTCCCGACTGGCAACTGACGGTCAATGGCCAAGCCGTCTCCGACGACCAGCTTCCTAGCGGAAACGCAACGGGCAATCTGGTGCTTCGGCTAGAGCCCGCTAGCGCGGTCTCGCCCACCAGCGTTCCCTCTCTTTGGTCGACCCAATCCGAGAGCGTTGTCCGGCTATCCGAAAGCGAAGGCCACCTCCTCATTCACGGCAGGCTCTACCTTCGCGCCACCGAGGGAAATGGGCTCACCGGCACCTTGCAGTTTCCCATCGATGCGACTGACATTGTCCTGGAGGGAAGCGATTTGTCCGAATGGAAGCAGACGCGCGTGGATGGCCAGCGCCAGGTCGATCTCACTTGGGAGACGCCCGATGTCCCCTCGCGTGTCCTCACCATGTCCTACAAATTGCCTCTGCCACCCTTTGCCGACGCATGGGCCCTTCACGCGCCCACAGGTTCCGCAACCTCTGGGCGCCATCGCTTTACCTTGGTGCGGCCTAATGGCCTGACCTTCGCAGTCGACGGCCTCCGCGAAGGCTTAGAAGTGACCACGCTGCCCTCGTGGCTGCCAGCAGATCTATCGGAGACCGCGGTGCTCGATCAGGTCGATCGGGAGGGAACGGCCACGGTCACGCTTTCCGTGCAATCCACCCCAGAGAGCGCACCCATCCCCAGCGTCATCCCTAGCGCCAGCTTCCGCACTCGCTTGGTGGCGGACGGCGCTGTGTTAGTCGAAGCATCCTACCAAATCGCTCACGAAGGCCATAGCCATTGGGAGGTCACCCTTCCTGAAGATGCGTCTCTCCTCACCGCAACCGTAAACGGCGACGGACGGCAACCGCACCAAGAGGAATCGCTGTTGTCCTTTCCACTCACCTCCTCCGCTACCAAAGAAAGCAAAGTCACCTTCAGCTACACTCAGAAGCTTGACGCCCTTGACCCGATCACGGGCAAGCTGCGTATGGAACTCCCTCTCACGGCTCTCTTCATTGATCGCCTTCAGTGGGCACTCACCATCCCGCAAGGTTACGAGATCGAGGCCACCGAGGGCAATGTTTCCCATGACCGCACGCAAGGAGCCACATCGCCATCATCGACCTTACATTTGCTCAAGGAACTCTGTCGCGACGAACGCCCAGGGATCGATCTCTACTACCGCCGTTCGTCTACCCAATCCTAACTGAAACCGCCTTTTCAAAGATGACCATTCCTCGATTCATCGCTATCATTCTTATCTTCGTCGGAGCTTGCCTGGCATGGGCCATGCTCGGAAGTGCCCTGACTTACCGGGCGACCAATTTCTCGTCTCGTCTTCATTCTGAAGTCGTGCAGAACTGGGGTGCCCCCATGATCCAAGGCCACCCGGAGGTCTACTACGAAACGACCGGGGGCATCGCCGCACGACGTCATGTACTCCCAGAACGGAGCGACGTTGAAGTGGACTTACACTACGACAAGAAGAAGAAAGGTCTCTTCTGGCATCGCACCTACACCGCGACTTTCCGAGCGCGCTATCAAATTACCAATCCTACGCCCATTGCGCAGACCGTCTACGTGGGCTTCAAGTTTCCCTGTGAAGGCACGCGCTATGATCAATTCACGTTCACCATTGGCGATCGCGAGAGCGCGCAAGATCCGAGCCAGAGTTGTGGCCTCACGGAATCGGTACGGCTAGAGGCTGGGGAAAGCGTTCCAGTCACGATCACCTATCGCGCGGGCGGAGTGGACCATTGGCTCTACTCCTTTGGCAATCATGCACGGGTGCGCCAATTCACACTCGCTCTCACCACCAATTTCCACGACATCAATATTCCGTTAGGCGCCCAATCGCCCACCGAACGCGAACAGACTGAGGACGGCTGGCGTTTGCAGTGGGCCTATACGGACGTGATTCATGCCCAGGGAGCTGTCGGCTCGGATAAAGGTGCCATCGGCATGGACATGCCCAAGGTTCTCAATCCAGGGCCCGTCGCCGCCCGGATGGCCTTCTTCGCTCCCGTATCGCTACTCTTCTATTTCACCGTGCTCATCATCATGGCCACGCTCCGCGAAGTGCGCCTCCATCCTGTGAACTATTTCTTCCTCGCCGCGGGATGTTTCGCCTTTCAATTGCTCTTTGCTTACACGGTGGATCTGATGGCCATTCATTGGGCCTTTCTCGTCGCTGCGGGCGTGTCCACGCTGCTCGTCAGCGGGTATCTTTGGCGGGCTGTGGATGCAGCTTTTGCCAGGCTATCCTTCGCCGCTCAGTTAGGATTCATGATCCTCTTCAGCTACAGCTTCTTCTTCGATGGACTCACCGGAATCACCATCGCCGTTGGTGCGGTCGTCACCTTGGCCATCCTCATGACGGTGACCGCGAAGGTTGACTGGTCCACGAAATTCCGTCTCCCCTCCCGGAAGGCATCCTTGCCCCAAACGTAGATGCCATGCATGATGCGTCGCGCCCTGCCTGCATGACCAATCTCCGCAAACAACGCATTCTCATTGTCGAAGATGAACCATCGATCCTCGACAATATCGCCTATTCGTTAGAGACAGAGGGATTCGATCCCGTGGGATGCCACACAGGTGGCGATGCCTTGGAGCGTTTCCAAGAGGGATTCGATCTCGCCGTGCTCGATGTCGGACTCCCCGATGTGAGCGGTTTTGAGTTGTGCAAGCAGATCCGAGAGCAATCACGTCTCCCTATCATCTTTCTCACCGCACGCGCTTCGGAAGTGGATCGCATTGTTGGTCTGGAGATTGGGGGCGATGACTACATGGTGAAGCCCTTCAGCCCGCGAGAGTTAAGCGCACGCGTGAAGGCGGTGCTGCGACGCACGCAGGAACGTGATCCACCCCTCGCCGCCCCGCCCACCGCCGCTTCTCCGAGCCATCCCTTCCTCATTGATGACGAACGCATTCAGATCAGTTACTTTGGCACCGTTCTGACATTATCCTCGACTGAATTCCGCTTGCTCCGTCTCCTCTGTCGTCATCCTGGAAGGGTCTACTCGCGCGCGCAGTTGATGAACAGTGTGTGGGAGGAGCCGGAAACCGCCATGGAACGCACGGTGGATGCCCACGTGAAGAGCCTCCGCGCGAAGATGAAAGCCGTCCGGCCCGAGGTGGATCCGATTGAGACGCATCGCGGCATGGGCTACTCGCTCAGAGAAGACTGGTGAGCACGTCCGTCCGCATTCTCATCGCCTTCCTCTTCCTCCTCTTCGGAGGCCTGGTCTACTTTGCTAATGATCTGACGGAACGGGTAGAGCGTCAGTACATGGAGGCCGCGGAAGAACCGATGGTCGATGCGGCACAAGTGATGGCCGCCTGGGTGGAAACGTTAGTGCGAGACGATGGCACGATCGATGTGTCCCCCTTGCGAGAGACGTTTGGCCGTGCCCATCAACGCCGTTTCCTCGCCAAGATCTACAACTTTGAGAAAGTCGCCCTCAGCCTTCATCTCTACGTGACTGATGCGAATGGGATCGTCCTCTTTGATTCTCGTGGCAAGGCTGAAGGCGAGAATTATCGCTGGATGTTAGATGTGGGTCGCACGTTGAAAGGCGAGTATGGAGCGCGTTCCTCACGCACGGATGAGGCGAACGCGTTCTCCTCCGTTCTCTTCGTCGCCGCTCCAGTGCGGCGAGGCGACGCCATCGTGGGCGTGGCCAGCGTTTCCAAGCCTCAGGCAGACATGTTTCCGTTCATGGAAGAAACGAAGGCGCACATCCGTTGGATGGCTCTCAGCAGTTTTGTGGGCATGGCGCTCCTTGCCAGTGTCTTCACCAATTGGTTGGCCAGCCCCATCCGCAAGCTTACCACCTATGTACAACAGTTGGGACGAAAGGAGCGTCCTCCGACTCCCAAACTACGTGGAAGCGAAGCTCGCACCCTTGGCGAAGCGTTTGAGCATCTGCGAGACAAGTTGGAGGGACGCCAGTATGTCGAGGGCTATGTGAGGACACTCACGCATGAAATGAAGAGTCCCATTGCGGCCATCAAAGGAGCGGCTGAACTCCTGCAGGAGGACGCCATGCCCATCGAGAAACGCACGCGATTTCTCCAGAACATCCATGCGGAAACCACTCGCATGCAGAATGTCATTGATCGTTTGCTAGCCCTTTCCAGTGTAGAGAATCGCAAAGCGCTCGATGACGCCACCACTCTCGACCTCAGCATGCTCGCCAACGCTGTTGCGGATGCCTATGGAGCCGCCTTGGAAGCACATGCTCATTCCCTGGAGATGAGCACTCCTGCCGACGCCTGGGTGCGTGGGGAGAGCGTGCTTTTAGAAATGGCACTCGGCAATCTCCTGCAGAACGCGATCGATTTCTCTCCACCTGGAGGCCGCATATGGGTTGATGTTAGCCAATCGACCAATGGCGTTCGCTTGGACGTGTGCGACGAGGGCCCCGGCGTCCCTGAGTATGCCCTCAAGAAGGCATTCGACCATTTCTATTCCTTGCAACGACCAGACTCGGGCAAGAAGAGTTCCGGTCTTGGGCTCTGCCTTGTCCGAGAGATCATGGAACTGCACGGAGGCATGGCGAGCATTCACAATCGTTCAGAAGGCGGCACCTGCGCACGCCTGCAATTTCCACCCATCTTCAGCGACACGCCCTAGCATGACTCCGCGCACCCTTATCATTACATTGCTCGCATGCTGCCTGAGTCACTGTGCGTATCCGAACGCGAATCTCCAGCCATTCGTCTCCGATGGCTGCTCCTGTTTTCCCGATGGCACCCTCGCAGACCCACAGAAGTGGCGTGCCGCCTGCGTGAGACATGATTGGGCCTATTGGCAGGGTGGCACCGCTACGGATCGCCTCAAGGCGGATCGGGCGCTGCGCCAAGCACTCCTCTCCAAAGGCCATCCGCTCACGGCTCACATCGCCTACCTCGGCGTGCGCGCGGGTGGTCATCCCCTCCTTCCCACTCCCTGGCGCTGGGGTTACGGGTGGCCCTATCCGCGCGGTTACCGATCCTTGCAGAAACACGAACACGACCAGATTCATGCAGACGACTTCTCAAATGCTATCCGCGCAGAACGTGATTGATCTTCTCGAACTGACTCCCCTCCCGGCGGAAGGCGGCTATTTCCGCGAGACTTATCGATCCACAGTCACCATGCTCTGGCAGCAGCAATCCACCCGGGCAGCGGGCACAGCGATCTACTATCTCATCACGCCCGAAACCTTCTCTGCCCTCCACCGCTTGCCCATTGATGAAGTCTGGCATCACTACATCGGTGATCCTGTTGAGCAATTCTGCCTGCAGGAAGACGGTACGGCTGAGACGCGGCATCTCGGAAGCAATCTTCTAACAGATCCGCCACAACACCCTCAAACCACTGTCCTTGCAGGGGTCTGGCAGGGCACGCGCTTGCTTCCCGGAGGCCGTTGGGCGCTTCTCGGCACGACCATGTCTCCGGGATTCGAGTTTCAGGATTTAGAAATGGCATCCCGCAGCACTCTCTGCCAACGTTACCCCCAATTCGAATCCAGCATTCACACATTCACCAATCCATGACTCCATTCTCCCTCATCGACGACGTTGCCCTTGTGACCGGCGGGGCTATCAATATTGGCAAAGGTATCGTACAGTCTCTGTTAGAAGCGGGCGCTCGGGTCGCGATCGGTTACCGTGACCATGCGGAGGAAGCAGAAGCCCTGGCCCGGGAAGCTGGCGATCAAGCGTTTGCCGTGCCACTCAATGTCTGTTCCTCGCATAGTGTCAAGGATGCGATTCGGGCTACCATGACAGCGTTCGCTAGACTCGATCTCCTGGTCAACAATGCGGGCATCTTCAGTCTCTATCCTCAGAGCGATCTGCCGACGGAGGAGTGGGATCGCATCTTTCAGGTGAACGCGCGCGGGCTCTTTCTCTGCTCCAAACTGGCCATTCCCGAACTCTCGACGCGCGGAGGCGCCATCGTGAATATCGCGAGTATCAACGGCTTCCACCCAGGCTTCGGCAACACTGCTCACTACGATGCTAGCAAAGGTGCGGTGGTCGCCTACACCCGATCCCTCGCAGCGGAACTGGCCCCCAAGAATATCCGCGTCAACGCCATCGCCCCGGGACTCGTCGATTCCGAAGAGCTACGCGATCAATTCCAAGATCTCGCTGAAGCGGTCGAACGCAAGACGCCCACTCAAACTCTTACAGAAGCACGGGACGTCGGCAACACAACCGTCTTCCTCGCCTCCCGCGCCGCCCGTCAGATCACGGGCGAAACCATCATCGTGGATGGTGGCTATTTGCTGACGTAGAACGACGGCCCCACACACTTGCTCACGAAAGCGGCTCGCCCATAGAGCGTGAATTCCACATCGTCTTCCAGCCTCGAATCTAGTTCCGCTAGGATACGCTTCGCGTTGCTCATGACACTAGCCGCCAACTCTGAGCATTTGCTTTTCCGAAGGCCATCACTGGCTCGGCAAGACGTGTCCAGTGGATGAGCGTGTCCCGTAATGGGCGCTCATTTGCGAAGGCCTTTAAAAGGCGTTTCCAAGCGTCATGGTTAGGGTCGACGCGGAGCGCCTGTCGGGCGAGTTCTGCTAGAATGCGCCCGGTGCGTTCTCGCTTTGCTGTGAGGATCAATCTTGCCATGTCGAGCTGACCACGTGAAATGAGCTGCGCTGGGGGGCGCAGCAGTTGCGGATGATCGACTGCATTCGGCTGACAACAAGCGACGACCAGCTCTTCGTTCGAAAGATCGTCCTCGGTGGGACACGTCGACAGCGGCAACGCCTTCGGACGGCGAATCACGGTCGCGCCACGAGCATTGGCCACGTCAAGCAACCACGCCTCCAGGGTCAATGAACCCGCATCATCGCCTGAGGCTTTCAAGCGTTCTAACTTGAATCTTAGCGGAGACTGATGCGTCGTGAGTGCCATCCGTTGGGCAAGTGTCGCGTCTGTCATGGGCTTCAGCCTAAGCGATGTCTATGCAGATCGCTATCAACCATTTCAGTCTGGTTTGGCAAAACGGAATGAAAGAGCGGACAACAAGGTTCACGCTCACCTATCTTCCCGATCAAAGAACGCCTGCATGGCAGCCGCTTGATCAATCCTTTGTTGGACCTTATCTCGGCTCGCTTCCGGCAACGTCACTTCATCCAGCCACGCTCGGGCTTGGTCCACGTCGCGATCTGCGAGGACCTGAATGCTCTCATTCATGAGGCGCTCATGAGCCTCATCGTGAGGCAGGTCACGCAACAATGCCAGAGAGGCGGCCGGATCACGACGCTTCAGTGCCTCCGCTAGCCCCCATGCGGCAGCCTCCCGTGGCGCCCCTGCCGGAAGCGTCGCATACCAATCTTGGGCCGCTTCTGGGTCGTGGCGCGCCCAGTTTCTAACAAGATTACGAGACGCGTAGGCTCGCTGATCTCCGGCTGGCAAATCGTTGATCCAGACGGCAGCCTGCTCAGGATCCATCCCCGCCCATCGGCCGATGGCTTCCTGCAGGGCTCGCTCACGTTCTCGACTGACGGGCTGTACTTGCAGGAACGCCACCGCTTCCCCAGGCGCCTGGTCTGCAAATTGCCTCACATAGCTCTCAAGAAAGGGCGCTCTCGCAGCTTCAGGAAGTTCTGCGATGACGGCCTGAGGATCTTCTCCTGTAGCTGCCAGGGATTCTAAGAACTGCCGAGCACCCCAAGAATCTAGACTTTGATTCCCTGAGGCCGCGGCTTCTGCGGCGTAGATCTCTAGGGCTCGGCGAGGATCACGCTGCGCCAGGTCTCCCACGAGAGCCCGCACGGCCGCCTTCCTCACGTGTGGATCTTCCACGGTGTCCAACCATTCGGACATGCCTTCACCATCGATCTCAGCCCACCGGCGAGCCGCTGATTCAATCGCCGATCGCATCATTCCGTCTTCCGCATTCAGATACGTGACAAGATCTGCCAAGGCTTGAGGACGATCCGAGTTCTGCAGGCCTGTCACTGCTTCATAAAGGAATCGTGAACGCACGACTTCAGATTCCACATACTCATCAATCAATGTCAGGATCTGCTGGGCTTTCACCGTCTTTCCCATCGCTCGTCCGAGCTGATCGGTCAGACGCGTCCTCTGTTCCACATCCAGCTGGCCCCACATCTTTTCTAGACACGCCTTGGGGTCTTCCTCTGCCCAAGCTTCTGCTAGTCTGGAAAGAGCAAGCTTCTTGTCGGCCGCCTTCCCGAGACGCTCTACCCAGGCAAGGGCGGCCTCGGGATCATCCTCCACCCAGCGCTCCATGACGTACTCGAGCCCGTCCTCGCCGTCTTCCTTCCCCAATGCGTGATCTAGCGCTTTCCTCACGGCTTGTTCAGGACCAGCCTCATAGAGCTTTCCGATAAGCCAGCTGAATCGCCTAGGCTCACTGGCGTCGAATCCTCGATCTCGCAGCAGGTCATAGAGCTTGAGCGCCTTCTCCCCATCAAGGTCGCGGAGAAGTTGAGACAGGGTATCTCCTGACGGATCCACACGAAACCATTCTTCCACAGCAGCCGCCAGGTCATCCTCGGCCCAGGCTCGAATCGCCTCATGCCGATAACGCTCCAGCTCAGGGACTGACGCCGCCAAGTCAAGCGCCCGCTTCCAATCGAGTTCAACAAGACGACTGAATAGCAATCGGGCCCATGCACTGTCATGGGAAGGGTTTCTCACCAACTGCCGCAACCAACTCTCTAACACTTCCGCATGAGCTTGCTGAATGGCCATGAGCGCCTCCAAGGAGGGCGTTGAGAGAGAGAAAGACTTCTGCAGGCTCGTCGGCAAGGCCACGCGGACCCGGCGCTGGTTGAGAATCGACAGAGAACGCGTTTCTTTCACTAGCATTCCCTCAGCAGCACGGCGCGTCTGGACAACGTCGATCACCAACCAACCAAGAACAGCGCCGGCAAGTAACAGCAGTATCGCCTCCTTCATGGTCGGGCCTCCTGCTCAAGTTGGCGGGCCAAAGCAAGGTTGAGTTGATCCCGAAGCGACACGTCCTCCACCGAAAGCGCCCAGCTCTGGGCCGCAGCGAGATCACGATTAGGATTTCCGCTAGTCATGAGCCCGAGCACCATGCCCGCCACGGCATGGTCGCGTGGCAGCCCTTGCGGAAGCGCCGCGATCCATTCCGATGCTGCCAGGGGCTCGTCCACCACCCAATCCTCCGACACCTGGGATAGCGTCAGGTTCAGGTCCATTTCGGCAGAACGTTCCCAAACCCAGTCTGCTGCCGTACGTGGATCGGTTCGTGCAAGGGCAGAGCCCACTTCCTGAGCGACCTGTTGCCGCCATTCGACGTCGGGAAGGTCATCGACGCGATCGATGATCCATTCTGGATGGCGCGCCGCGATACTTGTGAGCGCCTCGGGCATCATTGAGGCCTGCGCCTCCTCCGGCAAGGAATCCGTCCAAGCAAGAAGTTCTTCAGGCCCACGCTCGGCCCACGTTTCCACTAGAGCCTCGCGGAGACTGCCAGTCGCGAGGTCTAACAGATCACGATTGGATAGAAAGGTTGCGGCCTCTTCTGGAGTTGCGCGCACCCAAGCCTCAAAGGGGTCTCGGATCACCCGCGCTGCAACTTCGCTGTCCGGAATCTCCATCAGCCAGGTCAGCGCCGAAGCGGGATCGTCTGCTACCCATTGCGCTAACGCCTGTTCTCCCCCATCTTCGTGAGCCCATCCCGATCCATAAAGTTCATACGCCATCGCAATGGCTTCTTTCGGCGACTCGTTGCCAAGAGCAGACAGCGCTTCTGTAAGTTGACTACGAATGCGCCAGCTGCCTCGTGACCTCGCTGAGTTTCCATGCTCGCTCACCGTGTCGATTCGCACCAGATCTCTCAACCCTTCAAGATCGATATCCAAATCACGCACCAACTCTAGCATGCCCTCATGCGTCGTGTTGGATTCGACGATCTTGCCGAAGAGGAAATCGCGGTAGGGCCCCTCGGGAGTTCCTCTTAACATTGCCACGGCAGCTTCTCGGTCTTGCGCTGCGAAGCGCTTGATGATCTCACTCTCCACCAAGGCCCGTTTGGGATTGCGAGGCCATTCCGCCAGAGCTTTCTGCACTTGAGGCAGCTGATCCAAGGCTAATCCTTGCACCAGCCTCTCGTAGAGTTTGGCCTTCTCAGGAAGCGCCTCCTGAGATTCAAGCCAGCTAAGCGCAGCGCCAGAATCCTCATTCTCCCAAGTCGCTAACATGATCCCTAGCGCGTTCGTTCTCGACGTATCGCTAGACAAGGCAAGCGCCTCTTCCAGAGCGCCTTCGCGATCCGCGTGAAAGCGCTCCTGCCACACCCAAGATTCGAGCTCGCTTCGTTGATCAATTCGACCAAGCCGTTCTTGCTGAAACATTGTCAGGGCTCTAGCCGCGTCTTGCTCTCCGAGAAGTCCGATCACCATTTCTCGAATCTCACGGGATTGCTCACGACTGGCTTCGAAAGCCGCCTCCACGTCAAGCGAGCACCAGTCATCAACGATCCAGCGACGCCACCTTGGATCCGCATGCGCCACCATCGCCTGTGGATCCAAGGTCACCCCCTTCCGAACAATCATCGCGCTGACCGGCGACAACGAATTGCCTCGTCTCTCACGGCTAAGCGCCAGGAGTTCCAAGATCTCCTCAATCGATGCCTCTTGTAGCCACACTCGTTGCCAACACCCTTCAAACCATGACACATGCCAAACTCAAAGTGGCCATCGTTGTGGGGCTACTCTCTGCCAGCCTTCCGGTCACGGTAGAATGGCGGATGGAAACCCGTTCCGCCCGAATGACGATCCAGCAGATTTCTAACAATGCAACCACAATCAACTCAGCACCGTCTTTGGCGTGGGCGGATCCTCTCCATCACCCACACGAATCGATCACCGCTCAGATGATCCGCATCCTTGCCCTCGAACACGACGCCCATCGGGAAGCAGAACTTGGTGCTCTTGTCAGAAACCTGGAGGCAAACGGCATTGAAGAAGCCCTCCACGTGCTCATGCAAGAATGTCCCAACGAGGACGGGCTACGCGAGGCCTTTCTCGAAGCCTGGGGGACGTCCGATCCCGAGAGTGCGCTTATACACGCAGCTGAGACCACGGACCTGGACCGCCAGTTTCTCTTCATCTCTGCCGCCTACAAAGGGTGGACCCTGCGTGATCCTGCAGGGGCTTGGGCTTACCTGGAGACGGCAGACGCAGCACAACGACCGAAGCTGGCGAATCACTTCTTCAGGACCGTGGCCGATCAAGACCGCGCGAAAGGGCTCGCCATCGCGCTCGATTCCCCATCGGACTTCTTACAAATGCATCACGTGGCCCAGCTCTTTCAGAATTGGGCCCGCACCGATGCCGAGGCCGCTCTCGCTGCCTGCGGAACCATCGAGGATGCAGTCTTTCGAAATCAAGCCTATCAAACAGTGATTGCCGACCTGATCCTGACAGATCCCTCACGAGCCATGGACCAGCTGACGCAATTGGACGACGGCGAGCCACGCCGAGAGGCTCTTGAGAAGGCCATCAGACGCTGGAATAGCGCCGATGTGGCATCCATGGCGAACTTTATCCAGAACGAATCCGATCCAGAATGGCGACGGCAAATGATCGAAGCTGCCCTGCCAGGAACCTACTCCCTGGAAGCCATTCAAGCGAAATTGACTTTGTTAGAACAATGCGATGACCTGGAGCTCAAGAAGCGTCACGCGGCCGACTATCTTGAATTCTGGGCCGCCAATGACGCACCCGAAACCGCCCGCCTCGCCCTGACGCTATCCGCAGAACTTCAAGAAGTGGTCTTCCCTCGCATCGCGAAGCAGACAGTCTCCTGAGGAGGCAGAAGACTGGTTTGCGAGTCACGCGGATCACCTAGACCGAGACGAAGCGATCCAAGGATTGGTCGATGGCTTCCGCTATGCCCAGACAGAGCGTGCAGCTCATTGGGCAATGCAACTCTCAAGAGAGGCCGAGCGCACCAAAGCGCTGCAACGCCTAGTTCCCTTGTGGATCCGTGAGGACGCACGCTCGCTTCAATCGTGGCTGAGCATGCAGGAGGATTCGCTACAACAAGACCTTCTGAGCCGATTCCCCCGCCTGGCTGCCTACCTTTCTAACGCAGACTTCTAACATGTATCGCGTGATCTTTCTTTCCGCTCTTTCTGGGCTGCTTCTTGGGCAATCCTTGAAACACCTTTGGCTCCCTAAGCCACCAACGAAGGCTCCAATGGTCGCCAAAGCCCCAGCGCCGCGATCGGTCCTCACATCCACATTAGAATCTCACGCCCGCTCGACACCCCATCCTGTGACGGATCGCCTGTGCGCTCTCAAGGAGACCGCTTTCCAAGATCCTGATATTCGGCGTCTAATCTATCACATTCCCACGACGCATTTCCCCAAAGTGATCGATCATCTTGCTAGGGAGCATCAATGGGCGCTGATTCAAGAGGTCTTCACCTATTGGGGTGCAATAGACCCTGAAGCCGCCCTTAAAAAGCTCCTTTCTATCGGGGAACCCTTGGATTTGCACACGACGACGTATGTCAGTATCCATCAATCATTCGTTCGCCCTTTCTTCAGCCGTGCCTCTGCTGCGAGAACGATTACGAAGGCGTGGTTAGCACGCGATTCCGACAACGCCCTGAAGACACTCCTCGAAATCCCTGACGATTCTCTCAAACGAGCTATCCAGCACCTGATCATCGAGCATCTGATTGCTGAGGATCCTGCCAAGGCTTTTCAAGTAGCCATCGAGAAGATGGACCTGCGAGGAGGGTACTCCGCAAGCGGCTTTTCCACTACTGGAGATACCTCCGAAGTGCGGAAGATCTTTGAAGCCTGGGCGGAGAAGGATCCACCTGAAGCGGTGGCACAGGCCCAAGAATTGGCTGATACAGAGCTGCGCAAGAGTGCCGTGAATGCCATTGCCCAACAGTGGGCTCGTCGGGATCCAGAGGCCGCTGAAACCTGGGCGAGCACCCTACCTCACGATCTTCAATCAAGCGTGTTGCTGTCCTTGAAGGGGCCAATGACAAAACGCGATCCCGAGCGGGTGCTTGCTCTAGCAGAATTTAACGAATCTGATGGTCCAGTCCGATCCCATAGGGACACCCCATGGGGAATAGAGAAGGTGCGCCACTCCAAAGAAGGGTCGATCTACGCTCAATGGCTCGAAGATGATCCGAATGCGGCCCTCACTTGGCGTGAGGCGCTGACGGACATTCCAAGACAGCGCAACATTGCGGCTGCCACGGTCCGCCATTTCATAGAGGCCGACCCCATGAAGGCGGCCTCGTTCGCCCTTGATGCCCCACCTGCCGCGCAGCAAGCGGCCTTGGAAGAGCTGGCTAATGCTTGGAGCCTGCGTGATCGGCAAGCCGCTCTCGACTGGGCACAACACATCAGCGATCCTGTTCTCCAGCGTCACTATCTTTATACCCTCTATGAGCGCGACATCGAGCACTCTGCTAGTCAGTTTGCAGGTGCGTTCGAGAGCACGGTCGTTCCCGAACTTCAGAACGTGGTCGCCGACCAACTGATCCGACGGTGGACCTCACAGAACCCTCAAGCTGCTGCCGATTGGCTAGCGACCCAGGACTTTGGCACTCATATGGCGGCCCATTTCGGAACAGTGGCTCAGCGGTGGGCGCGCAAGGCCCCGCACGAGACGATTCACTGGGTGACCGCGATCGAGAGGCAAGCGGTTCAACAAGGAGCCATCCAAGGACTCGCACAAACCTTGCATGAAGACATGGGGGAAACGGCCCATGATTGGGTCAGGAATCAGGCACAGGTGGACCCTTCACTGAGAATGGCCATCTTCGACCATCTCAACTCCCTCGCACGATCTCCCTAGAGGGATGCTACCAGCGGCGGCTTGATGCTGTGGGAACTTCTCCGCGCCCATCACCGCATTCTCTTTCGCCCTCCGGCCGAGGTCCGTCCATGCTACGCACTGTGAGTGCGTTCATGACTTCGCCGGTGCGGACATCCTTCGTGAGGATGGTGACACTTCCTTCGTATTGGATGATCTCGATGCCTCGGCGTTGTGGGAACCATCGGGGGAGAGACTGATTGTTCATAGAAAAGAGGGCTTCCTACACACCGCAATGGTTCCTAGGAACGGGGCAAAAGCAGACGGCGGAAACATGGATACTTGTTTGAAGATGGAGTCGCTAGGAGTTCCTAGCCGCGGTAGATTCCCTCGAATAGGCCTGATTTCAATTCTTAATGCCCCTTCAACGCCCCTCATCCCCTTGAGACGCCGTTCCATCAGAGGATTCCGACAAGATTTGTATCTGTTCGCGAATCTGAATCGCGGCATTAGTCGCTCCGGCTCCGATTCGGCCGCTGGCCCGCATTCTTGCGAAGCACTCTTGGCAATCCCCCACCTCCATTCTCGCCATGCCGTCTAGCGCACCCATGAGGGAATGGTTCGCCACTCGCGGGTGGTCCCCCTTCCCGTTCCAAGAACAGGTGTGGGAGGCCTATTTTTCTGGAAAGAGTGGCCTTCTCCACGCACCGACTGGTTTGGGAAAGACCTATGCGGTCTTCGGCGGGCCTGTGCTTGAAGGCTTGGCGAGCACGCAGACCGATCCCGCCCCGCTCACCGTTCTCTGGATCACCCCCCTCCGCGCTCTGGCCAACGACACCGTCGAGGCCCTGCAGAAACCCCTCACCGCCTTGGCGCTTCCCTGGACCACCGCCTTGCGCCACGGTGACATTTCTTCCTATCAGAAGCAGAAACAACGCAAGCAGTTCCCCTCCGTGCTGGTGACCACACCCGAATCCCTCTCGCTCCTCCTGAGCTACAAGGACACGCGCACGAAGTTTCGCCATCTGCAGGCCGTGATTCTGGATGAGTGGCACGAACTCTTAGGATCCAAGCGCGGCGTGCAGACGGAACTCTGCCTGACCCGACTTCGGAAGTGGCAACCCTCGTTGCGCGTGTGGGGCTTGTCTGCCACTCTGGGGAATTTAGACGAGGCGAAACGCGTCTTGTTAGGCACTCGCCACGCAGACGGCCTCCTCATCGCTGCGGAGGAGAAGAAGCCTGTGGCAATCGAAACCCTGATCCCGAGCAAGATGGAGCGCTTTCCCTGGGCAGGACACCTGGGAACGACCATGGCGGCGCAGGTCGCCGATGCGATTGATGAGGGGGACACCAGCCTTGTCTTCACCAACACCCGATCTCAAGCAGAAATCTGGTTTCAGAAACTGCAGGCCCTCCGTCCCCAATGGGGAGATGCCCTCGCCCTTCACCATGGCTCCATTGACAAATCGATTCGGGAAGCGTTAGAGCAACGCCTGGATGCAGGTGCCGTCAAAGCGGTGGTGTGTACTTCTAGCCTTGATCTGGGCGTGGATTTCTCGCCCGTGGATCAGGTGTTTCAGATAGGCTCCCCCAAAGGGATCGCTCGTTTGATGCAGCGGGCAGGGCGATCTGGCCATCGGCCCGGAGCATTGAGCCGCATCATTGGCGTCCCGACCAATGCGTTAGAGTTGGTAGAATTTGCGGCCTCGCGAGATGCCGTGGACCGCCGAGAGATCGAGTGCCGGATGCCTTTGTGCCGATCCCTCGACGTTCTTGTCCAGCATGTGATCACCCTGGCGCTAGCAGGCGGATCGACGTTTGCTAGTCTCCGCGAGGAAATTGCGAGCACACATGCTTTCGCCGACCTGACAGAAGCCGAATGGGCTTGGGTGGTCGACTTTGCCTGCCATGGTGGGCAGACGCTGCGGCGCTATCCCGCCTATCAACGCGTCCACATCGATCCCGAGACCGGCGAATTGTCTGTTCCGTCGCGTCAGGTAGCGCAATTTCATCGCCTTTCCATTGGCACCATCACGAGTGGCACAGAAGTCTTGGTACGAATGCGAGGAGGGTCATCCTTGGGATCCGTCGAAGAAGGATTCATCTCCGCATTGAAGCCGGGGTCTTGCTTTCACTTTGCCGGTCGGGCGCTGGAATTGATACGCTTCCATCAACTCGTCGCCACGGTGAAGCCTGCGAAGCGTGAGACCGGTGGACAAACGCCCGCCTGGCAGGGCGGACGCAGCCCCCTCTCAAGTGAACTGGCCGAAGCGGTCAGTCGACGCCTGACTCAGACCATGCCACACGCTCCCGAGATGGATGCGGTGAAGACCTTGCTCGATCAGCAGCGAAAGCATTCTGAAGTGCCCTCGATGGATCACCTCCTGATCGAAACCACTCGTGTCGATGATCACCACAATCTCTTTCTCTTTCCCTTCGCCGGGCGTCTTGTGCACGAAGGCTTGGCCGCCCTCTTCGCCTACCGCCTCAGTCGCCAGACCCCTCTTACCATTCGCACCACCGTGAATGACTACGGGCTCTCTCTCCAACTGAAGCAATCCATCGATCTCACTCGTGAAGAAGTCCTTCGCCTGCTTTCACCTGACAATCTGTTAGACGACCTCATGGCATGCATGAATACCAGCGAGCTCGCGCGTCGTCAGTTCCGTGAAATCTCGCGCGTGGCAGGACTCGTCCTCCAGGGTTACCCGGGCAAACAGAAATCCATGCGCCAGATTCAAACATCATCGAGCCTTCTCTATGATGTGTTTGAGCAATACGATCCTGACAATCTCCTTCTTGCTCAAGCCAAACGGGAAATCATGGAACGCCAGTTAGAGCTCACCCGCCTACGCGCCACTTTAGAGCGCCTGCAGCAAGCGCCGCTTCACTTCCACCAACCCAAGCGCCTCACACCAATGGCCTTTCCCCTATGGGCCGAACAGATGCACGCCGAGATGTCGACGGAAGACTGGCGCTCGCAATTGGAAGCGATGGTTGCCAGCCTGGAGTCGGACGGCGTCTAATCGTCCACCGGAGCGCCGCCCGGTTGCCTTGCTTCTTTCATCATTGCTAACAACTCCTTGATGAGAATCTCGCCGGTCTGTTCCCCCAATGACGTTCGCGAAATGTAGTCATAGCGCTTGAAACTCTCGAAATCGACTTCTGTCAGGATATAACCAAAGGCGTCGTTGGTAAGGCCGAAGAGAAAGGGATGACTGCCCTCATCCATCTTGCGCTTCAGATACAGGCCAATGTTAGGCAACGCTTCTCCTGGGATGGTGAAGATCTGAGCTTTGCCTACGGTGACCACATTCAGCGTGGTCACAATGCTTTGATCATCGTTGTGAGGATACTTGAGGGGCGAGCCCGTGACCACGGCCCACAACATTTCTGACTCGACGGGGAAACGGACGCGACGGGCCAGACAATGCAGGCGAGGTGCTTGCTGGGCTTCTGCCGTTTCGAGGAGACGCAGGGCTTCGCTCGCCATCAAATGCCCGATCCGAAGACATTCCTCCCAAGTGCCTTCGGATTCCCAATAGCCACCGAGCGGATCTCGGGGCTGATCTAACAAACGGTTGTCCGCTGTCACCATGCCGCCGACGGCGCCATTCATGAAGAGCGCCATCCCACCGGTTTCCATCTCTAACTGATCACACAAGGGACCGATGCAGTCCGGGCTCAAGATGCCGCGGCGATTGCCAATCACTTCGGGGTGAATGGCATAGTTGACGAGGGTAGCGATGACCGCTTCTTCAGGAGTGCACACTTGTAGAACGCTCATTTCCCGATCGTAAAGATCCGGCGCGTAATAGTTGAACGCGATCTTGCCTTGCGCCTCACCGACAACGGTCTTGAGGCGGGCGGGCTGCAATCGCGCCAGCCCTTCATGAATGGCTTCCACCGTCTTGGCACAAACGTCGTCAATATAGTCAAGATTCGCCGTGTGGCCGCCCTGCCCATCCGGGAACGCATAGCAATCCGGCGTGCTATGCGCATGAGAAGCGCCGATGAGGATATTCTCTGGAGGAATAGCCGCGACCTTCTCGCGAATACGATCGCCCAACACAGACGGGAACCCCAGAGAATCGATGGCGACGAAAGCGACGGTTGTTTCTCCCTCACGAAGTACCAACGCTCGCGTCGTCAGCTCGCCGCGTTTCTCCGTGGTCGGTTGGGGGATGCCGATCCCGCCGGACACCGGCAAGAGCGGGTCTGGCGTGATGATCCGTTTGGCGGCCCCCGCCTGGAAAGCCTGCCCCCAAGCAGAGGATACAGCCACCGCGAGCAGCGCCAACAGGACGACCTCTCTCAGAATCACGAATCGCCCTCCTCTTTCTCAGAAAAGCCTAACTGATCGCGCAACTCAGCCATTTCTTTCTGCAATCGGGCAACCGCCTCCTCCAAGGCGAAGATCCGCTCATCACTCACACTTGCCGAAGGCGTCGCCGTCGTTGACGACGCCACCTGCGCGAATTCTCCCGGATCCACCTCTCCCGCCAGCAAGTGCATGTAGCGGCGCTCTTTCTGCCCTGGCCCGGGAGGAAGGAGCACGACAAGCGCGCCTTCCTCGCGATCGATCAGTTCTTCTAACGTTTCCGTTACCGCCTGAAGGGAGTCGAATCGCGTCATGCGTTCCGTGCGCGTGCGCAATTCCCCCGCCGTCTGCGGACCACGCAACATCAAGACGCCTAACAACGCCTGTAACTTGGCATTGAGTCCAAACTCATAGGCGAAATTATGCCGATACTTGGCTGTCCGTGAGGACCCCGGAAAGACTGTCTCCACCAGGCGCCGATCACGAAGCTTATCGAGCGCTTGCACCACCGTGTGGTCGTCATAGCTCACCACGGGATGCCGGTTGCTCTTCTGATTGCACGCCGTAGTCAGCGCGTTGATCGTGAGAGGATAGGAGAGTGGCGTGGTCATCTCCTTCTCAATAAGCGCCCCTAGGACGCGCACTTGAACATCAGTGAGTGGGTTCTCCATCTCGACAGATAGCCCGTCTTCGCTCAGAACTCACCTCAATATTTGCGGCGGAGATTGCTGGGGAGAATGTGCAGTTCTTTCCGATACTTCGCCACGGTGCGGCGTGCGATCGGGATCCCTTGCTCGTGCAACTTCTCCACGAGATCCGAATCACTGTAGGCCTTGCCGACCGGTTCATTCTTCACCAACTCCAGGAGAGCATTCTTCACACTCGTGTTGCTCAAAGATTCGCCATCCTCCGTTTCATAGCCCGTGGTGAAGAAGTATTTCAGCTCGAAGACGCCCTGTGGCGTGAGCATGTATTTGCCATTCACAGCACGGGAAACCGTGGTCTCGTGCACCCCGATGGTATCGGCCACCGTGGCCATGTTGAGCGGACGGAGAGCTGAGGGGCCCTCGAAAAGAAACGCCTCCTGATGCCGCACGATCTCCCTAGCGATCTTCTCAATCGTTTCCTGACGTTGATAAATACTCCGGATGAGAAACTTGCCGTTGCGGATCTTTTCCCGAACGTAACGCCGCGTGTCCCCACTGCCACCATCGGCCATGATGTCTTTGTAGACATTGCTGATGCGCAGTTGCGGCACATGCTCGTTATTGAGGCGAATCACCCATTCCCCTTCATCCCTCGTGACCAAGACGTCTGGTTGCACCGTCGAGTTGTAATCGGGGCGAAACACATTTCCAGGCCAGGGATTCAAGGTCGCAATGAAGTCAGCCGCCTTGACGATCTGCTCTAACGTCACACTTAATTTCTTGGAAAGAATAGGATAACGCTTCTTGGCAAGATCATCCAGGTGCTGACTGACAATGCGCGACTCCAATGACGGCACCTTACCCAAGCGCTCCAATTGCAAGAGAAGGCATTCGCGGAGATCCTCCGCACCCACGCCCACAGGGTCGAAACTTTGTAAGAGTTCTTTCGCCTCTTCCAGGGGCTCGATGGGCAAGCGCTCAACCATGGAAATGTCTTCCACTCTGGCGGTGAGAAAGCCGCGATCATCGACCATGCCAATGAGGAGTTCGGTCGCTTTGCGCACCTCTTCCGACGCATCCGAAAGGCCTAACTGACGCATCAGGTGCTCCTGCAAGGTCTCGGGAGCAGTGATCGATTCTAACAGATACGCTTGTTTCTCCTCATCGTCAGAGGCACCCGTCGCCGTGCGCCGCGTCTGGATGAGGTGCTCGCGCCAGTCATCCTCAAGGTCCGCCAGTTCTGCGAATTCCTTCTCAAACTCACTCTCCTCATCGATCTCATTTGAGTCATCGACTTCCAGCGGATCTTCTGCAGGTGGCTCTTCCTGGTCTTCCTCGAGAACAGGATTCTCCAACATCTCCTGAGCGACGAGTTGGCTCAACTCCAACGTCGGTGCCTGCAGAATTTGCAGGCTTTGCTGCATCTGCGGCGTGATGGTCGTTTGCAGAGAGAGATTCTGCGATTGTTGGAACCCAACGTCTGGCATGGCTTTACTCTCTCGCAGTCGTCCGCATGGCACGATACGCAAGCAGAATTCGGACCAAACAGTCAGAAATAACTACTCAGGGGTGGAAGGGAGGCACTTCCTGCACGCGCTTGCCCGAAAGCATCTCTTCCGCGTAGGCAGCGACTCGCGCGACGATGCGTTCGTGAAAGGCTTCCCCTTTCGCCGCTGTGGCCATGGATGGCGCCTGGTCCGGCTGATCCTTCCACACGTCTTGACGGACGTTTTCGGGGAAATGATAGAGCGCCGTCGACGTTTCAAACTCTTGCGCGTGCCCAGGCAGGTCTTCTGGAAGGCGCGACCCACTATCGAGCAGTTCCTCGGCATCGGCCTTGGTGAGCACGGACCAGTAGGGCAGGAAGTGGAGATTGACCTGAAACTTTCGCAGGAACTGATCCCAGGTGGCCTCGCTAGCGGCGATGTTCCCCCCGTGCCCATTGAGCACGAGGATGTGGTCAAAGCCTGCCCGCACGAGAGAGTCGAGCAGATCCGATAGCACCATGAGAAAAGTGCCAGGCTGCAAACTCAGCGTGCCTTTGTGAATCATGTGATGCTCGCTGATGCCCGCCATGAGCCCCTCGGCCACGAGCGCACGGGGCGCCAAACGCTCCGCAACAGCTCCCGCAATGAGGCGAGCGGAACGCCAATCGTGTTCCATCGCCAGATGCTCCAGATGCTGCTCCATGGCAGCGACCGGCAAGATGGCTAACTGAAGATCTCCCCTGGCCATGCGCTCGCGGAATTCGCGACGCGTGTGTTTGCCTAACCAAATCTCACTACTCATGGCGTGATCGCAGTATTGGGCAACGACGTCTCTTCTGGCTCCGGCGGCCTTAATGCCTCCACCACCGCTTTCGCCAAGGCCGCGTCCATGGCATTGCTCTTCTCCAAACCCGCCTCGGCTCGAAAGGCATGCAGCGCCTTCAAGGTGCGATTGCCAAAGACCCCATCGATGTCCCCGGAATAGTGTCCCTGCTGACGGAGAAAGCGCTGCATGGCATGCTTCGTCCGCCAACCGTTCACGCCATCGATTTCCCCTTCATACAGCGCAGCTTCCTGCCAGGCCTCCTGCATGGTACGCAGAGCTTTCAAGCGTTCTTCCTGGGCTCGAAAAGCATCCGCCAGTTCGCGCCGGAAAAGTGCCCGCTGTCGGCTGTTGCCGGTGAGAAAGGCTTCAAACTGATCTGGCACTTTCGTCGGCTCCGCCTTGTTATATTGATAGAAGATGAAATAGGTCCGTGCCGCACGTTTCACCTGCACTGGAAACTGCGCACGATCACCCTCAAAGCTCTGCAGCGGATGCAGGTCCCGCCATTTCTCCATGGGAAATGCGGCCGTGTCTGGCAAGGTCGCGTTCTCGGTAAAGGTCAGCGCATCCACTCCCAGATCGATTTCTTCCCCCGCGGGATCTGGGAAATCACTATGGAAACTCCCGCGCTGCAAATGGAGCGTGCCCCAGCGCTCGTAGCGCTCAGGGGGATTCCAATCCACTTTCCATCCGTGATCGCCGAGGATCGATCCAAACGCACGCAGCTTCTTGAGCGCGTCCTCATCTTCTGCCGCCAAGACAGGCAAGGCCCGCTCTTCGCGCAAGGTGCGCTTCAACTTCTGCATGCGCCCCATGAGTACCACAACTACCACAAATAGAAAGACACTAACGCCCACGGAAATCCCCAAGAGCTTCCGGTAAGGCAGGGAATCTTTCGCAACCACGACTCACGTTAGCATCAAAGCCGCGAAGGCCCAAACGCAAGTCTGCTATCTGCAGCTAACGGGTAGCGGATGTAGCACAGACTCTATCGGAACAGAAGGACACAAAGGTCGCAAAGTGGAAATGATTCGAGTAGACACGGCCTGATTCCTCAGACGGTGCAAGAATGCACTCAGCAACCTCATCCACCACCCCTAACATCCTCGCCTTCGTTCCCTTTAGTTCCTTCTGTCCAAGCTAACCTATCGCTGTCGCTCGATAACCTCGCCGAAGCGCGAGGCTCTTTCTAGCCACCTAGCAGGACTGGATTGATCCCCGTGGCCTCTGTGGCACTCGCTTGGGGCAGTGTAAGAGGCTGGAGGTCCGGTTGGGGATCAAGGTAGGCTTCCGATGCGGATTCCTCAGGTGTCAACGCTTTCACATTCGAAGCCAAGACACTGCCAAGCTGGCCACTGGTGAGTTGCACATCCACCCAGGCCCCATCCCGATTCCGCATGATCAGGTAAGCATCCGTTTGCACCATGCCCACCGGCACCATACTGCCATCCCCAGGATGTTTGGCAAAGAAGAGACAGCCCTGGCGCACCTTGATATAGTCCGGGGCGTCCGGCAGCGGATGGGGCACGAGCGAGGCACGGATGGCCTCCCGCTCGGCCGCGCTGAGGTTCCCCGAGTTGGTATCAGCCGGAGCCTCGCGTTGAGCCGTGGGCACCTGTTGGCACGCCAATGGTCCACTGAACATGACTAGTGGGAAAGAGAGGAGGATGAGCGGGGGAAATCGCATCGCAATGATAAGAGCGTCACCGGCCAAGGCATTCGCGTCAACTTCTTCGCCCGACCGATATTCCTTGTTCCCCACGCGAAATACGATAACCGCAGACATGCCCAACCGGTTCTACCAGCCCTTCGACTTCGCCACCCCGGCCGAAGGCTACCCACGGCCCGATGACTACCGGACGCCTTTCCAGGTCGATCGCGACCGGGTCCTGCACACCTCAGCCTTCCGGCGCTTGCAGAGCAAGACCCAGGTCTTCCTCTCTGGGGAATACGATTTCTATCGCACGCGCCTCACCCATTCGCTCGAGGTCGCCCAGATCGGGCGCTCCATTTGTCAAAGGCTCCAACAACGCTCCGAACACCTCACCGACGACTTTCACATCGACGCTGACCTCGTGGAGGCCGCCTGTCTCTCGCACGACCTCGGCCATCCGCCCTTCGGCCACACCGGCGAGCGCACTCTCCACGCCTGGATGAAAGCGTTAGGTGGCTTTGAAGGAAATGCGCAAACCCTGCGCATCCTGACGGAAGGCATCTATGCCAATCCCGCCAAGGGCTCCCAAACGGGCATGAATCCCACGCGCGCCTTCCTCGATGGCATCCTCAAATACAAAGCCTTCCTTCACGAAACGCCCCAGGCGCACCACCATTTCATCTATGACACGCAGGAACCCTGGCTCGCCTTTGTCTTTGGCGATGCCTGGGACCAGGTCCGCAGCGAATGGCCTGGCAAAGCACGCAACGGCCTTCGTTCGATCGAATGTCAGATCATGGACTGGGCTGACGACACCGCCTACAGCCTGAACGACCTCGTCGATAGCATTCATGTCAGTTTCCTCAACCTCGAGAAAGTAGAGCGCTGGGCTAGTGAGCAATCCCCTGCCCTCACCGACACCCAGAGCACCCACATCGAGGAACTCCTCAGCGCCATTCGCAAGCAAAGCATCGAGCGCGTGCTCGGCCGCAAGATCGGGCAATTCATCGCCGCGTGCCATCTTGAGCCCACCCCACAGCACACCCTCGCCTCACAAAGCCACCGCTACGGCTATCAACTCGTCATCGATCCCGAGATCCGCGACGAAGCCAACCTCTACAAACGACTCGCCCTCGACGTCGTCTTCCGCTCGCAACAGCTGCAGCAGCTCGATCACAAAGGGGATCACATTCTCCGCCAACTCCTCGACGTCCTCGCCAAGCACTACCTGGATCCTGACAAACCTGCCGATCTCCCCCTGCGCCTTCTCCCCCCACTTTACGAGAAATTGTTAGAATCCGCTACCGACACCTCCGGCCGCGCCCGCATCCTTTGCGACTACATCGCCAGCATGACAGACGGCTTCGCCACCCGCATGGTCAAGCGTCTCTTCAATGCCGACTTCGGCTCTATCGTGGACTTGGTGTAGCCAAACTTTCCAACGCAAATGCCCCCTATTCCGGCGCTGAGGCTGCTGTGAGGACGCGGATTCGGTAGAAAGGGCCAGTGTCGCGTGTGGTGGTGATCGTGCTGGTCGGACCCTCGGCCTCCCATTCGTCTACAGGTCCCCACATTGGCTCAGCATTGAGGGTGCCACTTTCTAACACATAGCGCAATCCAGCGACGCTTTCCCATGTGATACTCACGCTCTCACCTTGAATCTCAATCACACGGATGTGGAGCCGCGATTGAGGATTGTTCGGATCCGTAGCAGCGAGAAATTCGTCCTGGTTTGATAATCCATCGTTGTCTTTGTCCAAGGCGGCATCACTCGGATCCATGGGATCGAGCTGATGCCTCTCCTCCCACTCCGTGGGCAAGCCATCGCCGTCTGGATCTGGGTCCGCGGGTGGGATGGCTTCGAAGAGCGCTTCCAAGGTGAGATCTCCAGTGAGTGCCACGGTGGTGAGCGCATCGGCAGGCACCATCACCGCATCGATCGCGTCACCCTGCCATTGCACGAAACGAAAGCCTTCCTCGGGAAGCGCACGGATGGTCGTGGGCACCGATTCATCGACCACCCCTCCTCCTTCTACTTGTCCGCCAGACGCTGCAATGAGCGTGAGCTCCCACACTTTCACAAACCTGGCTTCCAAGGTGAGATCATTCTGCACACGCACTTCGAGCACGGGCGAGGTAGGATCCCGTTCACCCAGTTCCCCCACCCAACCGCCAAAGCGATAGCCTTCGGCTGGCATGGCCGTGAGTCTTGCCGTGCTGCCTGCATCAAGCGTCCCCGCACCCTCAGCCGTACCGCCTTCTTGGGCCTCCAGGACGATGGCCCACACTTTCACAAAGGTCGCTTGAAGAGTGACCTCTCCGGTAACAGCCGCCACCTCAGTCACCGCGCTGGTGGGATCCGTGATTCCTTCGCCTATCCAAGAGTCAAATCGGAATCCGTCGTCTGGAATGGCGGTCACGGGTATGGTGCTCCCTTCGTCCACGACGCCACCGCCTTCCACCCTTCCACCTTCACCAGCCTCCAATCCGACCCGCCACACCTTGACGAAGTTCGCCTCGATCGTGGTGTCTTCTGTTAGCGTAACCTGCGTTTGGAGGGCATCGACATCGGCCACAGGCCCGGTCCACCCACCAAAGCGATAGCCTTCCTCGGGCGTCGCGATGACAGTGGTTTCCATGCCCTCATCAAAGATGCCCGAACCTTCTACGGATCCACCTTCACTTCCAGTTACGGTGAGGTTCCATACTTTGACGAAGTTCGCCTCTATGGTGACGTCTTCTGTTAGCGTGACCTGCGTTTGGAGGGCATCGACATCGGCCACAGGCCCGGTCCACCCACCAAAGCGGTAGCCTTCCTCAGGCGTCGCCGTGAGCGTGACTTGAGATTCACTGTCATAAAGGCCAGCACCGTCGACAGAACCGCCTTCACTCACCGAAATACTCAATTTCCACACGCGGACGAAGTTGGCCGTCGCGGTGGTGTCCCCTGACAGTGTCACTGATGTTGTGGGTTCCAGTGGCGCCACGATCCCATCTCCTTCCCAGCGATCAAAGCGGAATCCAGGGTCGGGCGTAGCGTTGATGGCTACGATCGTTCCCCTATCAAACACACCACCTCCCGCAACGGTGCCACCAGCACGCGCAGAGACCATGAGCGTGCTGATAGGGACGAAGATTGCTGTAATGTTAGAATCAGCAGTCGCAAGCAAAGTCGTCTCTGGGCTCATCGGAGAGGCGACGTCCCCACCCGACCAGCGATCAAAGCGGAAGCCTGTATTTGCCGTGGCAACGAGCGCTACTTCCGCGCCGTCGTCGACCAAGCCAATCGTGTTCACCATTCCCCCATCAACAGGCATGGCCGTGGTGGTGATGTCCACTTGTGGCGTGGAAGACTGCGGGCCGACCACTGAATCAATGATCGATCTGACAGTGCTGGCCTGGCCAGATGAGAAATTGTTAGAAACGTAGAGGACCTTCCATTGCTCCGGGCCTGCTTGCCCATCCAGGATGACGAAACGCCGTCGAACCGAAGAGCCAAGTTGACTGGGCGAGCGGGAAGCCGGCTCTCCCGAGTAGTAGGAAAAGCCATTTCGGATACTCGTGCGTATGCCGCCTTCCTCAACAAGATCCAAAGCCGCCTCGAATCCAATGTTTCCAGCGAAGCTCGACACACTGCTATCGAAACCATCGGCCTCGATGCCGAGCACCACGTAGCGGATAGGCACGCCTTGATCATTGCGTCCTTGGTTCTCACCTCGGCTGGCAGCATTATAGAAATCCGTAATCGAGTCGCCGAACTGGCGACCAGCAGTGCCTCAGATCGGTCACCACGGCGTGTAATAGTAGAGGACCACGATATTTCCCGCGTAGTCCGTGAGCTGCGTGTTCGTTAGACCTCCCTCGAGGGTGGCAAACGCCACATTCTTGGAAAGGGTGCCGACAGGCAATTCTTGTGCGAGAGCCAGCGACGTGAGTCCAAGCGAGAGAACAATGGGAGCAAGAGCTATTCTCATGAGAGATTCATGGGGGGCTAGAATTGGAAAGAGGACACCGGACGCGACTCTTTATTCCCACAGAAAGAATCGGAGGGTGCTGAGGATGAAATCGTGCACTTATTTGCCCGTCAGCTGTAAGGATTTCACCTTGAGGGCGCTATTCAAGGATATGGCTCGTTGGACCCCACCCGCGTTTATTCTACCTTTCTTGATTGCTGTTCCGTTTGGAAACGCAGCAATCACTCCCGAAATGATCGATTCTTTCGTCGTGCGCAGCCCGCTACCGACGGCCGCCAGCCTGGAAGGGGTGACCAGTGATGGTCAACGGCTGGTGGGCGTTGGTACACGCGGCGGGGCGGTGAAGAGCCTGGATGGCGGTCTGACCTGGTCAGAAATGCCGCCGATCGTGTGGGGCGATACCCGTCAGGACATGTATGGCGTGGCCACGGACGGCTCGCGCTTTGTGGCAGTGGGTAGTTACGCCGCCGTCACCACCGATTTGGAGACGTGGGAGGTGCATCGTTTCAATCCACACAGTTTCAATCTCGATGTCGCCTACGGTGGAGGGAAATTCGTCGCCGTCGGCCGCAGAGATTCGGTCAATGTCAGTCCCGATGGCGTGACCTGGGAGGCTGCCACGCTTCCCGAGGGCACCAGTTTGGAAGCCATCGCCTTTGGTGATGGTGTCTTTGTCGGGGTGGGTACAAGCGCGCGCATCGTTCGGAGCACCGACGCGGTTTCCTGGACGATCACGCACCCAGATGTGGAAGGGGCTGGTCGACTACGCTCGGTCAGTTATGCCAACGGCCAATTCATCGCTGGCGGCGACCAAGGCCTCTTCTACACGAGCCCCGACGGCATCACCTGGTCTGCCCCCGCTCCGGAGAACACCCTCACATTCGGCGACGTGGTCTATCACCAAGACCAATACATCTTTCTGGACACGCTTTCGACCACGCACCTCTCCACCGATCTCAGCACCTTCACACGCAATGCTTTCGCATTCCCGGGCGGCCCTAACGCCATCACGAAAGTGGGCGATTCTCACATTGCGGTTGTCGGGCGGGAGGGCTTACTCGCGACAAGTTCGGATGGGACCACATGGACGGAGCGCCGCGAACGCTTGGGACGCAGTTTCTCCCAAGTCGTCTTTGGCTCAGACCTCTTTGTCATCAATGATCTTTCGACCAATCGCCTCTTCTCAAGTGCCGATGGGGCGGTGTGGACGCAACGCTATGAAGCAGACCGCGGACTGGCAGATCTTGGTGCCTATGGAAATGGGGTCTTCTGTTTCTTTGATAGTGATTGGCGCGTTCTCCGGAGTGCTGATGGGAAAACCTGGGAACGCGCGGCCGAGGAACTCGGGTTCATTCCCTACGGCATGCGTTTTCTCGAAGGGCAGTTTGTCGTCGTGGGGCGTGATGGCATGCTCGCTACCAGTACCGACGCCGCCACCTGGACGTTCCAATCGGTCGGGACGACCACTCATTTGCGGGATGTGAATGTCGCCAACGACACGTATGTGGCTGTGGGCGATTCTGGAGATATCTACACAAGCCCTGACCTGCAATCGTGGACCACGCAATCTCAAGTGATCGAGGGAGCTGACGCTTTCCGCAGGGTGGAAGTTACTGGGGACACCTTCTACCTTTTCCAAATCCGCGCCATTCCCGCGACGAGCACCGATGGCGTGACCTGGGCACCCATCGAAGGAGCCCGCAGCTATTACCTCCAAGGATCAGGCGTGGATGAGACGTTAGGCGTTTACCAACTGAGCTCCGGCCAGATTGTCTATCTTTCTCCAGACGCGGAACCCTCTGATTGGGAGATCATCCGCTATCATCACACGAATAGCCTGCGCAGCCTCACCTCGGGCAATGGGCACGTCATCGGAGTGGGCACTGGCGCACTGATCGTTGGCACTCCGTTAGAGAACGAACCGGGAAACGGCTCACTCACGGGCTATGACGCCTGGGCAGGAAGCCGGTTCGCCGCCTTCGACGGCGACGCGGTGCGCGGTCGCCTTGCGGATCCCGATGGCGACGGTGCGTCGAATTTCGAGGAATATGTGCGCGGGACCGAACCACGATCCGCGAATGGACCTCTGCGCACGACAGCCACACGAGGCAGCTTTGGTCCGGAGATTCAATGGACGCAACGAGCGGGATTGGACGATGTGGAGATTGTGGTGGAACATTCGTTCGATCTCCAATCGTGGTCGACAGAAGGAGTGGGAATCGACATTACCCACACAGAGAATGGGGAACAAACCGTCGAGGCAAGGGTAACTGGGGACGCCGGGCAAGCGGAAGCCCTATTCATGCGCATTCGATGGGAGTCGCAAAGGTAAGGAGCGAAGAGCGAAGCATCCGCTGGCATAAAGAATCAAGCCACTGGCCGCCTATTTCTCAAATCAACCAACCCACGCCAGCCGGCCATTCCCGCCGTCTTCACGGAGCGCGCCCCGCGTTCGCGTTTCACCTGCATCTGCTCTCGATGCCGCGCAAACACCTCCTCAACAAACGCCTCACTCCCTAACGCTAGACTATCACTGAAATAGCGCACCCGAACCCGCACGACTTGCGCCACGTTCAATTGCCCCCCTTGACGCTCCACCTTTGCCACCGCTTCCCCAGGCATCCCTGCGCGGCGTTTCCCGCCCTCTTCAGTGACTGCAGCTTGTTCCTCCCCGACACCATACAGATAACGCCGATACTGTGCCTGGCAGGAGCGCCACTGATGCCCACTTCCATGCTCAATGCCTAACACCCGCATCAACCCACGCCGCCGCGCTTTATTCCCCGCCACCGCCTCCCCATAGCTACTCCAGCGATAATCCTTCGGATCTTTCACAATCCCCGCCCGCACAGGATTGAGATCGATGTAAGTAGCCATTGTCAACAACACCGTCTCGTCATTCTCTAGCAACACACTCTTAAACCGATCCTCCCAAAGCGGTCCCTTTCGCTGAACCTTCTTGTTATACCACTGCGTAAAGCGCTGCTTCAATTCCTTCACAAACATCGACAAGTCGGCCATCCGATTCAGAAAGCGCTGGCGATACTCGAGGTAGCCCTTCTCGGGTGACTGCTCCTTCAAGCGCGCCAACATCTGCCGCACCCCGATCAGTTGCTCTTCTGAAGTTGTCACCAAAGCCAAGCGCCGCAGCAACTCCGCATCATCAATGGCCGCGCGATGTTCCTCCGCGTTCGGCACCTCGATCAGCAAGTGCACATGGTTCGACATGATGCAAAAGCAAAGCAGCTCGACCCCGGCGAACCCGCACTGAATCTCCAAGAATTCCCGAAACTTCTCCTTCACCGGCCCTTCCAGGAGGAATCGTCCCTCAAGGATCCGTGACATCACATGGTAATAATTGGCCGCCGCTCCCGGCTCCCCTAAAATTCTAACCGATCTCATCGCACCACCCTTCGCTCCAAGCCCCACCACCGTCAACCTTTTAATGGTCAAACCCTTAAAATCCTCTACCAAGGGCGCGTCAACCTTATAATGATCGCACCCTTATTATGGAGAGCGAGGCGAGTGGCTTCTCAGACTTGATAAGTCTCCGGCCATCGCGAGAGTGCTTGGATGAAGTTAAGCCCCCTTCTGCCCGCAATCGCCCTCCTTCTGCCCAAGGTGGCTCAAGCTGATGATTGGCTCTATTTCACCGGTCCTCACCACACAGGAGTTTCTGAGGAATCTTCGTGGAATGCCCGATGGGGAGGTAGTGGTCCCAAGATCGCTTGGAAAGCCGAGGTCGGGACGGGTGCCGCTAGTTTCGCCGTCAAAGGCGAGCGCGTAGTGACTTCTGGTGGTGGGAAGAGGAAAGATACCGAGACCATCTTCTGCCTTCACCGCGACACAGGCGACGTGTTATGGAAACATGAGTATGAATGCGAATTCGATGAGCGCATGTTTGAAGGCGGTACGGCGGCGACGCCGACCATTGATGGTGACCTCGTCTACAACGCTTCCTACGATGGCCAGGTGAAGTGTTTGCAACTGGCTGATGGGAAAGTGGTGTGGGAAACGCATCTACTGAAGGATCACGGCGGCGAATTGTCGCGATGGAAGTATGCCACTTCCCCTCTCGTCATCGGTGACTTGGTGATCCTCGATTGTGGCGGCGAGCCGAATTCCACTCTAGCACTCGATAAAAAGACTGGTAAGAAAGTGTGGGGACAAGGAGACGAGAATGCCGGATACGCCACGCCAACGCCTATCCTTCATCAGGGCAAGCCTGCCGTCGCTGTATTCAAGGGCAAGGCATTAGTCGCACACGATGTGAAGACCGGCAATCGCCTGTGGACGCTGCCATGGAAGACCTCCTACGATGTGAACGCGTCCTCGCCCGTTCCGGTGGGTAAGACGCACTTGCTCGTATCCAGTGGCTACGGCGGTGGTCGAGCCGCGCTCTTTGACCTGCGAGGGAGCAAGCCCAAGCGGGTCTGGCAGAATGACGAGATCAAGACAAAGATGTCTAGTTGCGTGGTCTATCAGAATCACGTCTACGCCGTATGCGGGGACAGCGATGGGAGGCTCATTTGCGCCTCACTTCGCGATGGCTCAACCAAATGGTCACAGAAGGGCTTCGGCTTCGGCACCCTGACTCTTGCGGGCGATAAGTTGATCGCTCTTAGTGACAAAGGCAATCTCGTCATCGCTCAGGCGACGGGAGACGGTTACCAACCCATTTCCCAAGCACACCTTCTACGAAAAACTTGTTGGGTGAAACCCGTGCTCTCTCAGAAGCGCCTCTTCATGAAGAACAATGAAGGGTCCGTGGTTTCGCTAGACCTCCGATAGTATTCCTCGGCTTTCTTCATTACATTCGAGGTGAACGCAGGCCGCCTACGCATGACGCTCTTCGCTTGGATCTTGTTGGTCGCAAGCGTCTCAGCACACGCCAATGAGTGGACAGCGACACCAAGAAATGGCCGCGATCTCCAGCGCATTCAGAGCCAGGTTCAGCGGCTTTTACCCAGGGTGAAACCAGCCACCGTGGTTGTGTTAGGCGACGGATCGGGGAGCGGTGTGATCATTTCTCGCACCGGTCTTGCTCTCACCGCGGGGCACGTTTGTGGCAAGGCGGGGACGCCGTTGAAGGTCCTTCTGCCGGATGGCCGCCTCGTCTCCGCCAAGTCTCTTGGCGCCGTGAAACGGGCGGATGCCGGGCTCATTCAACTACGCCCTGGCCGCTATCCTCATGTGCCGATCGCGAACCCAAGCGAAGAACGCGTTGCCATGGGTACGTGGTGCCTTGCTCTAGGTCATCCCGGTGGTTGGGATGGACGCAGAGGCGTGGTGATCCGGTTAGGACGGATCCTTTCGCGGTCCAAGGATACGCTCCGGAGTGATTGCAAATTGGTCGGTGGTGATTCTGGCGGTCCCCTGTTCGATCTAAGAGGTCGCGTCATTGGCGTCCACAGCCGCATTTCTCGCAAGGCACACCAGAACTATCATGTTCCCATGGAGACGTATCGTCGTCACTGGCCGGAGCATTTCGTTTCACCCACGGCCCGTCGCACCCCATGAAAGGACTGAGCTTGGTTGCGATCGTCTTCACGGTGGCCAGTTGCTCCTGGCTACCGACCGAATCCCTCACCTCAGACCACCGGCTCAATGGGGCCGCCACCTTGCAGGCGTTTTCCCTTCCAGAAGGAGTCCTCAAGCAACAGGTCGCCGAGGTGTTAGACTCCGCTGATCGGCGTCGGGGGCTTGCAACCCGATTTGACGGTGGACGCTCGTGGGTGTGCAAAGCGAGTGATCTTCCCAAGGAGGCGCGCGCGCTCCACCTTCGCTTGACCGACGGCAGCGTGCGCACCGTCCGTTTCGTCGGTCACGACCGAGTAAGCGATGTGGCTCTGCTAGCAGAAACGAGCAGATCCACCGCGCGTCTACCCCGCCCCGCTTGGGCCTCTCCTCCCTCGGAAGGCGCCTGGGTGACCACCCTTCGCGATCCTGATACCATTCATGCCGGCGTCGTGAGTGGTCGCCCTCGCAGCATTGCCAAATATCGCCCCATGTTAGGGATCGTTCTCAAGGATAGCGACGGCGCACCCGGTGCCGTGATCGAGGAAGTGATCAAACAAGGAGCGGCAGAGCAGGCACGCCTTCAGCCAGGGGATCGAATCTTATCCTTTAACGGACGCCCCATCAGCCACTACCGTGAATTGCAGGAGGCCGTCTGGGCCCTCCAACCCGGCGTTCATGTAGCCGTCGACTTCGTCAGAGAAGGCCGCCGCCAACAGAAAGCGTTCACTCTGGGTGATGAGACCATGAATGAGGGAGATAATCGCAATCTTAAGATGAGCGGCCCTGTTTCGAATCGGCGATCTGGATTCGAAGAAGTCTTTCAACACGATTGTCCTCTCCTCCCCTCCAGCATGGGTGGGCCGGTGGTGAATCTGCAAGGGCAACTCATCGGCGTGAATATCGCACGCAATGATCGGGTGACCACCTACGCCTTGACCCAGCGTGCCGTCCGCAGAGCCGTGGCTCGTATTCTCCGTCAATCGGAGAGCAGTTTCTAGTTTCTAACATTCACAATAGATACGAAATGCCCATCAAGATCACAGAACGGGATTCAGCCGCTGAGATCGCGTGGCTTTGCGACGATGACTGGGAGCTTCCGAGACAACTTCGGACCCTAGGAATGGCGCACAATTTAGTTAAGACATCTTAAATAAATGTGCGATATTGGGTGCATGAATGTAAACGATCATTGTCCCGGCCCTTACGACGATAACACGAACAGGCGCATGGTCACCTTTGCGT
>JAUIAH010000050.1 GCA_030425385.1 Verrucomicrobiia bacterium
AGCACACATCAATAGATAGCCCGAAGAGAAGCCAAAGTTAAGATTGCACGAATGCCGAACGAGGGCATTTTTGACTCGTCATCAGCGAGTTACGCTCCTTCATGCTCCGCTATGGGATGCCTGTGATGAAGAATGAGTGCTCACGAGACACCACTTCCTTGATCAGAGGATCCTGCACGCCGCCCACATGGACGCCGTATTCGCGGGAGACGACCTCCTTGATCAACACGGGGCCCTGCGCCGAGGCGGGCACGATCCAGCCTAGCAGAAGGCACAGTGCACCTATAAATCGGGGTGAGAACATCACACCAAAGCCTAACGCAAGCGTTATGGACGAATAACCCGTGCCTGCACCGCGGAGTAGCCAATACCCACCGGAATCTCAGCCGTCCATCGGATGACAAGCGGGCTCGTGCTCACGACCGTATCCACCGCCGCGTCCACCACCGTGAAATCGGCGTTGGCCCGTGGGGTGACCCGCACTTTCACCTGGGACGCTTGTTCCACATTCGTCGTTTCGAGGACAACCTGCGTCGTTGAGGTTTCTGGTAGAGCCACATCGGGATTCGACGCGCCGAAAGCCGCACGGGGATCGGCGGGAGCGGCCTCGCCACCGATGGAAACGACCTTCACTTGAGGAGCCGTGGATGGGGGCCAAAGAAGGGCAGTGGCGCCGTCTGTTAGGGAGATGACGCTGGGGTCTGGAGTGATCGCTGAAGAACTGTCATTCACCTGCCGCTCGATCCGGATCCGACCGAAACGAGCGGCTTCATTCTGCCCGCCAACTCCACCTAGCGCTTGGATCGCACCGGTGCCAGCCAGTGTGGTCGAGATAATCCTCACACCACCCCCAGATCCTCCACCTGACAATTGCCCAAACCAAACGTCGCGGCCAGCACCACCATTAGCTCGGATCACGCCGCCAACTTCTGTTCTTCCAGAGGAAGCGATCAATATCGCTCCTCCTCCAGCGCCGCCTCCAAGATGACTATCTCTATCATCATGGTGAGAGCCAGATCCACCTGAACCTCCAACCAATGGCACAAGCGCTGCATTTCCATAGGCTGAATCACCGGCCCCATAGTGCGCACCACGAGCCTGTCGCTGTCCACCACCAGGACCGAATCCCGCTCCATCATTCACACCCACGGAGAAATCCCCTTGAGCACCCCTGAAACCTCCAGGCCCCGGCTCCGCGAGCAACGGTGCAGCACGGCCGCTCTGCCCATTCAAACTCACCGTCCCATCAATCGTCACGTCCCCACTGACTAACCAAACCACCGGCGCGCGACTAGCATGATTCTTAAACGTCACGGTCGCGTCCGCTGCCACGGTCACGCTCGTGTATTTGAAGACCACGGCCCATTTCTCGGGATCATAGATCCCTTTCCCCGCATTGGCCGCATTGTTCGTATCCCATTTCACCGTCGTCCCATCGCCATCCACCGCCTGAGAAAGATCGATCACCATGTCCTCGGTCACGACGAGGGCACCATCGGAACCATCCGCACCCGGCACGACGATGGCGGCCACGGAAACCGAGGCCATGGTGAGAATGAGAGAGAGGCAAAGCGTGACGAGTTTCATAGCACAGTGGTTGATTGAATTGATGGATAAGGATGTAAGAGAAATGACAAATCTTGCCTACCCTCCAAATCGAGGGGTGTGAAAGTTGTGGTAATTCCAATGGACTCTACGGGTATCGACGATTACAGCGTAGCCCCTGAGTTTGCTGGCCTTCTCCCGTTCCATAAGCAACCGCTTCCGAATCGTTACCGGGTCATTTCTATTTCGGCGTCGCCGCAGGACCCTTGTTCACGCTTGCCTCATGTCGTTGCGAAGCTTCTACCGCCACCATGCACGTCCACACGAACCAACAAGAGTTCGACCTAGCTGGCTCATTAGAGCTTCTTCCTACGGACGGCGAAATCGGAAGAAGCCCTTTCTTCGCGCGTCCTTAGGAAGCTCTAGCACTTCGTAATGAAGGCTCACATGGTCCTCAGAAACCAAGACCGGTCCGCCCGGGATCGGTTTCCACGAGTTCGGGAGAAGGGACGGGCTCCATTCGATCGTTAACTCCTCGAATGCCCCTCGCGGCAGGGAATAGCGGAGTTGCACCCCATCACCCTCCAGATGCTTCTCCACTGCCATCAGGCTAGCAGATGGCAAAGAAGCCTCACCCTGCGCGGTCACCTCGATCAACTGCTGCAAGAGCCCGGCTCCATTCAGATAGCGCCCAGAGGCACGAAGAAGCCCGCCATGATGACTCACATCCTTCCATATCCAAACCATGCCTGCAGCCTCTCGAGACCGTTCCCCTGCGCCCAAAGGGACCCATGTCTCGCCTTCATCCCACGAGGTCTCCAAGGCCACATCCCGTAACAACGGCGCACTCCCACCCCGTTGCCAGACCACCTGCCCAGCCTCCAATTGCAACGCATCCTGGGCCACGTCATTGGTCACCCTTCCGAGAACCGGGCGGTAAGCCGTCTTCGCTGGCTCCCGACTGGTCAGCAGGATCCGGCCATCGGCCTGCGGTGTCAGGGTTCGAATTTCGTTCCCTGGCCAAGAGAACCGAAAGCTCGGGTTCAGATGCCCATTCCTATCCAGGCGCGCGATATTGTCCCAGGACTGACCAACGATCCGATGGATTCTTCCTCCAATGATCACATCACCATCGGCTTGTATCACGATGCTCATGATTCTAGTCTCAAATCCTCGTTCAATGTTAGGAGGGACAAATGTCGGATCGAGCGCCCCATCTTCCGGCAGAAGACGCGCCAAGAAATGACGCTCAGTCCCATTCACCTGATCAAAGCTCCCACCAATCAAGATCTTACCGTCAGGTTGTAGCGCGGCGCAATTCAGCCACTCACTCACCTTCGGAAAGAAATTCTCGTCCAAACGACCATCAGGAAGCAAGCGCGCGATCCCCTTGCGCGAGCGCCCATTCACCGATTCCAACCCACTTCCAATCAACAAGATTCTCCCTTCTGCATCGAGAAGCATTTGGTGAACCTCTCCTCCGATCTCTGGTCGGAAATGTGGATCCAGTTGCCCCTTTTGATCAAACCGGGCAAGAGCTGACCGACGCTCACCTTGCGCTTCCGTAAAGTTCCCTCCCACAAGCAAACGCCCATCTGAATCGACTAACAACGCGCGACAATCGCGATTCAATCCCGCATCAAACGTCGGATCAAGCCGTCCCGCTGGCGTGAGCCGAACCAAGCCTCGACGATGCTTCCGCCAGCCCAAATCTCACCATGCCTTCCTACTTCAATGGCTCTGACATACCCCCATTCGTGCTGGCTCTGCAGGCAAGGCGTGAAACTAGCATCCCGTGAACCATCCGACAGAAAGCGCTCAAGCATGATCCGCGAGTCTCCTCCTTCTTCGAGCGGCGCGAAGCCGGCCCCTCCAACCAACCATTTGCCATCTGCCTGGATCGCGGCACTTGTGAAACTGGCACTGATCAATGGCCCAAAGTCCTCTTCGATCTTATACTCAAACGGAGGCGGTCCCACCTGCGGGCCTTTCACTTGGTCAATCAGCGCCCGAAACGTCTCAGCCCCCGCAAAGCCCGCTTGGCTATGAAGGATTTGCCACGCCCGATGGCTGCTTGAATCAGTCACCCCATTGATGATCACAAAGTGAGGTATCGCTCCTTGCGCATACGGACTGAAGGCCACCCGATCCAGATCATCCGCAACTTCTTCTAGGCCATAGGTCGCGATAAACTGATCCGTGAGCTCAGGTGCTTCGGACTCGATATTCACCGGCAACACCTTGACAGGGATCCCTGCGGGATTGCCTCCCTGCTCTGCGTAGTATTCATCGATATCCCGCTTCAAAACCGGAGTCGATGTTCGGCACGGAGGGCACCAATAGGCAAAGAAATCGAGAACAATGATCGAGCCCTCAAAGTCGTATAAACGAAGCTTCTCTCCACTCAAACGGCTGGGTATTTCAAAGTCTGAGGCCACTCCACCTCCTCGTAATTGCCCCAAACCAGATGACGGCATCCAGGCCAATGACACGGCCAACATGGCTACGAATTTCGAAGACAACAAGCGTTTCATGATCAATAACTGTTCAAGTAATGTTAGAATTTGACGGATAAACCCGCCTGCCCAAAGAGCCATTGGCGGTCTTTATAGAGATCAGAAAAGTCGCGAGAATTTCTTCCCACCGGCGCAAAGTTTGTCCAATAGACACCACCGCCAAACTTGAGCGCCCAATCCAAACGAGGATGCAGATAGCGCAATCCGATCCCGAGTTGCGTGCTGTCCAAGGGAGGCGCTGCGCTCGAGACGAAATCAGGATCCCTCACCAAGCCATTATCTGAGTAGAACCGCGCGGAAAGCGATATGAACCATTCATTCTCCCAATCCACCTCGATCCCTAGCCCACCCTCAGCGGCATGGAAACCAGGCGACTCATAGGTCACACCTATATTTCCTTTGACCACAAGATGTTCCCTCAGTGCCCAGCGGCTTTCAAAGGTGCCATGAGAACGAAGATCTCTCCCCGTGGTGCTCGTGAGCCCCGCGGAGCCTTTCACGCGCCACCGCCGATGAGGCACGGTCTCTAACGATAGCTCACCGCTCCAGCTCTCCAGGACGTCGCGCCCACTCCTGAGCGGTGCAAAGAGAGGCTTTTCATAAAACGGTGCGATATGATCACGTCGATACGCCAGCGACGCCTTCACGACCCCTTCCAACAGTCGCAATCGATGCTGCAAGCCAAACGCCCACGACATTCCGCTAGGATCGGGTTCTCGGTACCCTTGAAAGGATCCGAACAACTCCCGGTAGTAAGTGGCCAACCACAACGAACGGTAATCCTGATAGCCCGATGACAGGCCTACACTGGCATCCAGCACCCACCGGTCATCAGATGCCCATTGGACCGTGACGCCTCCTGCCCATTGGCTCTCCGATGCCGTCGCGTCTGGGAGGAAACCTCCTGGCACGTGGACGTCGACAGCATGATGAGCCTGGGAGGCGAGGATGGAGAAACGCCAATTACCCGAGTCTAGCCCAAGCTCCAGTTTCGAATTCGCCAATTCAAAGGCATCACTCACGAGCACCGCCGTCTCCGCCTGCAGCGAGAGCCGCGCCGAGCTTGGCCATGATCGTCCATCTGCCCAGACGTCGTGAACCGAAAGCATCACCACGACGATTCTAGCACACCAACACAGAATCCTCCTCAGCGGCATGAAGCGCATCCTCCTGATTGGGCACCGATGCCATTTCCCGTGTTACCTGGCTCCACTTGAGCGATGAGCTGGCAGTGGTCTTCAAAAGCGAACGAGTCAGGAAACACCATGTTCGGCTTCGCCACCCAATGCCGTTCATTGAGCGGCAGTTGCGCGCACGCTCCTAGCAAGATGGTAAGACAACAGCACCCGAGGCTGAGGCCAGCTTTCGCGTGGATATTCATATCATTTCATTGATTTAATTGATGAGTTTCGAGTCATCGAGTTTGGCAGGCCACTCCGATCTGACTACCCTCCAAATCGAGGGGGGGCGGCGAAAGCGCTGAGCGTTCGTCCGCAGCGCCCATTGGCACATTACGGATAGGGACGAGATTCAATACGGTAATAGCGTTTCTGTGCGCTTGGCAGAGGGTCGGCTGTCTCGTGCCAGGTGCCATCGCCGAGCGTGAAGAGGGTGAGCCGTCGCCACTGCTGGAGATTTGAACTGCTGAGAAGGCTATAGGCGCGCCCTCTTTCCGTGGCCCAGCGGATGCGATAGACATTCCCCTCGCGTCGGGAGATGTCGATCATGGCCCCGATGGTTGTTTCGTCAGGTTGTGGCGGCACGAGATCACGGAACCCCAGGTTACCTCTCGCCTGATCATACGTGTAGCTGCCGATGGCCTTTGGTTGAGAAGGGTATAGCGTGACACGGCGAAGGGATCCGTCTGCTTGAGGGATAGAGACTTTCTGTGAGACATCGCCGTTCCACTCTAAGCGGACTGTCCCTCGCGGATAGGCGAGTAGATTGACAAGGGGAAGGGCGAAGCTTCCCGATGCGGTGGAGATCTCTTCCGCATCTTGATTACGAATGGTGATGGCGACATTGGGCAGCCCCTCACCGATGTCGTAGACTTCATTTCCATTGCGGTCTTCAAAGATCGTCCCTGTGAAATAAACGGGACTGTTAGAGCGGCTTCCCAAGCCCATGGCATAGAGCCGCTCCACCACCCCGATGCCGATCTCGCGAAAGTGGCTTCCAAACATGTTGGTGCGATGCCCCTCACTATGCCACCACCCTTCGTAAGCATCGGCTGAAGTCTGATAGCCCCAGGCGATGTTCTCGCCCCACCACGACGGGGCATAGCCTTCATGGCGAAATCGGTCTCCAGGCCGAGGCTCGGTCTCTGGATCGTAGTGTTGGCTGCCCGCCACTGTGCCATGCTGGAACTCGCCAGTAGTGTGCATGTCCTCGGCGTGGTGACGACTGGCGGCTATGAGGCTTCTGTGAGGAGCCAACGGGCCGTTACTGGCCGGCACATCCGTGTAGGAAGTCCCATAACGCTCATTCTCGGCTGCGGAATCGAATCGGCCGCGATTGAGATGCCAACGGACCAATTCCTCTTCAGAAGACGGCTCGCCATCGAGATCATTTCCCAATACTGGCATCAGCGTGAGGACAAAGGCACAGGCTACCCGAAGGATCCCTGCAATGGTGCCACACGGAATCGGTGCTCCACTTCGAAGGCTCACATGCATTGCATTCATCTCACTGTTCAATCACCCGATAGAGCCCTCGATGCTCTTCCATCGAGAAAGCAACATTCTGCGGAGTTCCGTCACCCTGAATGGTGACGCCAGTATCGATCCACTCGACGAGATTCACGCTGGTCTGCACTTTGTAAGTGATCCCGACGCGCGAGGGCACGGTGATGACATAAGCAGGCATGGCTTCAATGTCTTCTAGCGTTGTGCCCACGTCACCCTGCGGACGTTGAGAGACATGATAGGTCTGATCACCTACAAGAACACTCGCCTCGCGCGCTGTGCCACTGAGGTTGGGCGAGAATGTGAAGGTGAGGGTCCCAGTCCCTGCACCGTTCATCGGGGACACAGTGATCCACGAAGGCAGGTCCCCCACGGCCCACTCAATCGATGAGGTCACGTTGAGAGTGGTAGACGTTTCGAGCGTCACCACTTGAGAGGGAACGGAAAGTCGCGTGAGCGAAGCTTCTTCGAAATGACTATGCAACGTGTAATCCCCTCGCACGAGATCAGCGTTCTCTCCCGATATCAGAAGATAATAGGTTCCTTCGATCACATTTCCATCAATATAGAAATTGTTTCCAACACCGTCATTCTGATCATTGAAACCGCCATCGACGAAACTCCCCGCCGGATCGTAGATCGTCGCTTTTGTATCGGTGATTCCTTCGGATGAGAACGCGATCTCGCCGCCAGTGGTAGCGAATACAAAGAGATCGTGTTCTCCGAAGAGATCAATTCTCTGATTCAGTGATCCGCTCATCAGAAGTGGAAAGGCACGGGCAGGATCACGGAAAGAAAGCCGATAAGCTCCCGTCAAGACTCCGTCCGATCCATGCTCAATCAGCAAGTAATACGTTCCAGGCGCTAGGGTTCTTGCGATGAGAAAGTTCCTTCCGGCCCCATCATCATCATCGTTGAAACCACCGGCGATCAAGTTGCCAGCCTCATCATAGAGCGTTCCTCGGGTGTCCGTCTCTCCTGTGGTATAGAGCCAGAAGGGCCCCACTTCCGTCAGTTGCAATCGATAGTAATCCAGATCTCCCAATATCCCGAGGGATCCATTCATATCGGAACCCTCAAACACTCGCGCATGATCCTTATTCCGGATACTTAAGGTGTAAGTGCCAGTCAAGATCCCCGCCCCACCACTCCGCACTCTCAAATAGTAGTTTCCGGCGGCCAACTTCTCGCTCGAGAGGAAATTGCGCCCGGCTCCATCGTCGTCATCATTGAATCCCCCAAAGAGAAAGTTCCCAGCTTGATCGTAGACAGTGCCTTCTGTATCTGTTCCCCCTGTCGTATAGATCCAAATCCTCCCTGTCGTCTGAAGATTCATCTGGTAGAGGCGAATGTCCCCCAAGCGATTCAGACTGTCCACCTGGTTCGGTCCCACAAAGGGCTTACTGAAATCAGGACTACGAACACTGAGGCGATAATCACCCGTAGTCACGCCCTCCGTCCCGTCATCGATCATGAGATAGTATGTCCCAACCTGAAGAATGCGTTCGATCGCAAAGTTTCTCCGCGCACCGTCGTCGTCATCATTGAATCCTCCTGCAATGAAGTTCCCCGCAGCATCATATAAAGTGCCTCGCGTATCCGTGTCGCCAGTCGTATAGATCCAATGCCGACCTGGCGTAAACACATCGATTCGAAACCAATCCTGATCATCTTCAGTCAAGTTACCATCGGTATCCTCAATCTCAATGCGTGTCGCTTCGCCAAGCACATCTCCATGATCGTCCGACCACCCAGACGGGGCCATGACAAAGAGTGACGCGAGAATGCATGTGTAGAACAATGAGCGGATATTCATATCGATATTCTATATGGGTATCAATGTGCTAGGCAGCATGACAATCACCTGATCCTCCCAGGAATTTGCGCATGAGTTCGGGATGAGAATTCACCTCAAAGATCCGGTAGACTTCTTTGGCATAGTTTGAAACGGTGCCCTCCGTGATCCCCAAATCGGCCGCGATGTGTTTCCGGCTGCAGCCCTCTAGCAGAAGGTTAAGAACTAAGCGCTGGCGTGGGGAGAGCCTGGACACGTCAGCACCAAGATTCTCTGGCCACCTTAGCAAATGGATCCAATAAACCCCTGACAAGATCAAATGGACAATCTGTTTCTCTCTTTGATTGAAATCGGGCCGACCAGTTTTGCGGTAGAGTCCCGTGACGCTCATGGAGGCCTCATCGACATAGACACCGCTAAGCATCGATGGCCCGAACCCGACCGCCTGCCAGCGCTGACCGAGTTCACCCCGCTGCGCCCACATGTCGGGGTCCATCTCATGCTGATCCATGGTGACGTGCTCCCTGGAAACGAAAGCGCGCTCGTAGAACCGGGCAGCCGCTTTGATCGAGTCGGGATGTTCGACGGCTTCGAGAAATCGGACCCACTGCTCGTCCTCGAACCCACCATGCATGAGACCCGCGTAAGCTTGGGGAACGTCAGCCTCCGAGCGGGTACCCAGACTCCAAACCCAGGCATCAGCGTGGATCAGGGAACAGAGTTGCTCCATCAAGTGACATTTCTTCTCCCGGTGCGTGCCCGGATGGGCGGCGACGTCGGCGAGGAGACGGATGATGGCTCGGGCGTGCGCTTTAGTGAGGCTCATGGATCTCGGGGGAACGAGGGCTTTCGCCTTTCCATAGAAGAGAATGGCTCGCGCGTTACACCCCGACTGGAAAAATTTCCCCCGTGTGGAGAAGAATCTTATTGGCGAATGAAGCGGTCTATGGTTAGCGACAGGCGATGCCATTGGAAGGGACAAGTGGATTTCCCGAAACACCGTGGAGCGTGATTCTCCGTTCGCGGACGGAACCAGAGCCGCGCCGCCGGGCAACACTGGAGGCGGTCTATCAAGCGTATTACGGTCCACTCTATGCGTATGCGCGATGGCGAGGCAATGATGCAGAGGAGGCGAAAGACTTGGTGCAGGATACCTTTGTCCGTTGTCATTCGACGGATGTGTGGGCCTATGCAGATCCGGGAAAGATGCGTCTTCGGACGCTACTCATCTCAGTGATGAAACAGGCCGCGGCAGAACGCAAGCGCCACCGGATGGCCCTGAAACGCGGTGGCCGCGACCCCCATTTGTCGCTCGATGAAGCGGCACTCTCGGAAGCGGAAATCCTCACAGATGCTTTGTCCCCCACACATTCGCCCGAGGCAGCTTTCGACCGCGCCTGGGCCCAGCAGATTCTTCGCCTGACAGAACAGCGAGTGGAGAGCACCTGGCGCAAGCGTCATGCGAGCCGTCAGTATGACGCCTTGCAACGACTGTTAGTCACGGGTGCCAGCTCGTCTTATGCCGGCGTGGCCGAGGAGATGGGTGGGACGGTGGGCGCTCTGCGCACAGGGGTGCACCGCTTGCGCCAGCAACTCAAACAGACGTTTCGCGATCTGGTAGAAGAAACCATGGGGATTCCCGTGGATGAAGCAGCCCTCGACGAGGAAGTCCGCTATTTGAGCAGTCTATTGATAAACTCTCAAGACACATGAGTGCATCGCCCTGCGCCCTTTGTCCAATTTGCGGCAATCACTTGGATCCTGGTGCTCCATGCGTCTCCTGCCTGGCCCACGCCCTCTGGTCAGATGACGCAAGGCCTCGAAGCGTGGAAGACGCCATCGTAGATGACACCGAGTTGATGATTCCAGGGTATCGGTTAGAAGGCGTCCTGGGACGCGGGGGCATGGGAATCATTTATCGGGCAGTGCAATTGGATCCTGAGCGCATGGTTGCTTTGAAAGTCTTGTTGGTGGGTCGACTCGCATCGATCGAGGCTCAGGAGCGTTTCATGAGGGAGGTGGCGATCGTCGCGAAGCTCCGGCATCCGGGTATCATCGAGGTCTATGAGGGTGGATTCGCGAAGCGTGAAGGGCTCTTCTACTACGCCATGCCTCTGTTAGAGAAGGCGCGTCCATTGACGGTCTACGCGTCAACTCATTGTGAGACGATTGATGCGCGGCTAAGTCTGTTTCAGCAGGTTCTCAAGGCTATGCAGCATGCCCATGAGTGTGGCGTGATCCACCGAGATCTGAAACCTAGCAATGTGCAGGTGGGTGATGACGGACAACCGAAAGTCTTAGACTTTGGACTGGCGAAATGGCTAGAGCCCGATGCCGATCGCACTCAGCTGTCCATGGAAGGACAAGTGTTGGGCACACCCGCGTACATGTCTCCGGAGCAGGCGGCTGGGGATCCCCACGTGGGTGTCCGGAGCGATGTCTACAGCCTGGGCGTCATGCTTTACGAAGTCCTCGTGGGGACACCCCCTTTCTCGGTGAAGACCACCAATCGGATCTCCGAGATGCACGAAACGCTGGACAAGATCCAGAACGCGCCTCATCCCCGACTTCCCGATGAGATCCCGATAGACTTACGCGCTATCGTGGATCGATCCTTGAATAAAGTGCCAGAGAAGCGCTATGCCTCGGCGCAAGCTTTCCACGATGATTTGCAGCGTTTCCTTGACCATTTGCCCGTGGAGGCTCGTCCCTTGTCCTCGACCCAGCGTCGGTGGCTGTGGCTGAAGCGGCACCCTCTGCACGCCACGGCCTGGTGTCTTGGACTCGCCTTACTCCTCACCTTCGCCATTGGCGGCTCCTGGACAGCGCACCGCCAAGGGGTATTGTTAGAAGCGCTTGCCGAACGCGACCGAGCACGGCAAGAAGAGTGGGTTCGCCAGGTAATGGATCTGCCATTTGATTGGCTTCCACCTCTCGTTGCTGCGCTACGCGAAGTTGGACCAGGCGTGGAAGCGCTCGTGGAGCGAGAACTAGTGAAACCTGATCGAACGGAGGAGGAAGAGATGCGGTTGAGAGCATTGCTAGCTTCCCCTGCCAATGTCCCCTATTTGAATGAGACATTTCTCCAAACAAAGGATCTGGGAACCGCAATCTTTCTCCGTGATTGTCTAGCTCCACACCAAGAGGATCTTGTCCCGCTCTGGTGGGAACGTGCCGAAAGCGCTGATCATCATTGGCCAGCACGCTACCGGGCTCTGTTAGGACTTGCGCGCTATGATCCCTTGTCAGAGAAGTGGGGTAGCTACAAGGGACTACTCGTCGCAGTCACGACAGCAATCTCTCACGAGGATTGGCCGAAGCTGCACTACGCATTCGGATCCGATCTCATCCAGCGGATCATCGTTCCCGAACTGCGGAAGCAGATGCGCGCGTGGATTCGCGCGAAACCCAAGCGCGATCGTATTTCCAAGATTCCTCAACTGCTCGCCGCGTGGGTCGAAGGCCCCATCCGATCACACACGTATCGGCTGATGCTATCGGACGAGGGCTTCCGCAAGCACATTGGAAACCTAGAGGCTCACCCAGAAGACGCCCTCGCACTCCTTCATTCGATGGATGCCTCTCTCCGGGAGACGCGCTCCCTTGCCACTCCAGATGCAATCTACTATCCAAGACGCGCCCGCGTCCTTCTAGCACTCATGCAGCTCGATCCCAAGGCGCGCGCCTGGGGGCACCTACGCCATCCGATGAAGATGCGCGACCACTTGATGCCGAAATATGCCCTCCTGGAGCTTACTGCCCCAAAACTCTATCATGTGTATCAAGGCTACGCGAAGAACATCCATTCACACGGCGTCAAGCAGGGGATCGCGCAGTGGATGATACTGACCGACAAGGACGGAATCACCTCGGCTATGCGGGATCATATCATTGCGGAACAACAAGCGATTCTGGCCTCGAAGGATCCTCTCATTGACCCTCGATCTAAGACTGCAGCAAGAGAATTGCTGCGGGAACTGGCAGAGTGAAGGTCAACGCCTTCGGCATCGCCCGCTCTCGCTTGCTTGCGTTCAAGGTCTGTTTGCGATAGGAAAGCTCCGTCATGCGATTCCTTCTTCTCATCATCTGCAGTGCCTGCGACGCGACCCATGGCTGACGTTCAATCACGCCCCTTTCTCACCGGTGTCATCGAGGGGTTTTACGGGCGCCCTTGGACAACGGATCAACGGCGTCGGCTCTTTGCGCAAATGCAAGCGGCTGGACTCCGTTGCTATGCTTATGGGCCGAAAGATGATCTTCACCATCGTGCTTGTTGGCGGGAGGCTTATTCCGAGTCCGCCTGCGCGGATCTGCGGGCATTGATCGATCTCTGTCATGCACATGACTTGCGCTTTCTTTATGCGTTGGGGCCGGGTTTGGATGTCTGTTATGCAGACCCGGAAGACAGCGTCCGCATGGCGGAACGTTATGCTCAAATCATGGCGTTAGGGGCGGATGACGTGGCTCTGCTGTTCGATGATATTCCCGATACGATGGCTCAAGCGGACGCGGAACGCTTTGGAAGTTTCGCCAAGGCCCATGCGCATGTGGCCAACGAGGTGTTCGCTCGGCTCACCAAGGCTTCCCCCGATCTTCGTTTCCTCTTCTGCCCCACTCCCTATTGCAGCCGGATGGCGGACGCGGCTCTCGGCGGTGAGGGCTACTTACGTGAGTTGGGCGAGGCGTTGCATCCAGAAATCGATGTGTTCTGGACGGGACCGGAGATCATCTCGGCGACGATTGATGATGCCCACGCACGCATGATCGGCGATCTTCTGAAACGCCCGCCAATGATCTGGGACAATCTACAGGCGAACGATTACGATTTGCGCCGCCTCTTTGTCGGCCCCTGTCAGGGGCGTCCTTCGCACCCTGAGGAAAGCTTGTCTGGCATCTTCATTAATCCTAACTGCGAGTTTGAGGCTAACTTCATTCCCATCCACACTTTGGGCGCTTACGTTTCTAAAGGTTCTGCCTACCAATCTTTGGATGCCTTTTCCGAGGCCCTTGAAGCCTGGCTACCCGCGTTCGCGTCTACCGGCGATGCCTGGACCCTCGATGAGGTGCGTTTGCTAGCAGAGATCTTCTATTTGCCACATGAAGATGGGGCGGCCGCACAGCAACTGTTAGAAGACGCCATGGTGGTGGCCTCGCGTCCTCCCGATGCTTGGGGAGAAGCGGAAGGACGCCTGCGGGAATGGCACACCACGGTGGTGCGCATCGCCGTCAAACTGACCGAATTGAAGAATCGCGATCTCTTCTACACTTTCAATCGCCAGTGGTGGGAACTGCGCGAAGAGTTGGAGCTTCTGACTCAGTACATGGATTGGCGTCAGTCGGAGACTCCCGACGAGCGCTTCTTCCCATCTGAGCATCTTCTCGGAACATTCCGGGGAGGCGTCGTGGCGCGTCTACAAGGCTTTCTCGCCATGGAGCCCGATGGCTCTATCAAATCCACACACGCATGAGCTCCGACACCATCATTCGTCCCTACCGGCCCGGCGACGAGTCTGCTGCTAGCGACGTGTGCCTGCGAACCGGCGATCACGGCGCGGACGGCACGCCCTTCTATCAGGATGATCCCGACGCTCTCGCCCGGATCTACGTCTTTCCCTACCTGGAGTATGCACCACATCTCGCCTTGATGTTAGAAGATGCGGAGGGCGTCTGTGGCTACGCCATGGCGGTCGAGGATTCACGGGCGTTCTTTGACCACTATGAACGAGTTTGTCGCCCTCGCCTTTGTGAGCGTTTTCCAGCGCCCACCGGACCACGATCATCATGGTCTCGGGTCGACAACGTCCACTGGCTCTATCATCATCCCGACTATCACTGCCCTGAGCCCTACGCTCAGTATCCCTCTCACCTGCACATCGACCTCCTCCCTCGGGCTCAAGGCAAAGGACGCGGTCGGCGCATGATTGAGACTCTCTTGCATCAGCTGCGTGTGCGAAACTCGCCTGGGGTGCATTTGGGAATGAGTGCCCTGAACACGCCTGCCTACGGCTTTTATCGTGCTCTTGGCTTTGCAGAGCTGGATCGCGATGGCGAAGGGGTGGACGAGGCTATCTACCTTGGCATGATCCTCCAATCGATCGATGGCTGATTACATCATCGGCATCGACGGAGGGGCCACCCGAAGTGTGGGCGTGGCGATGGGATTGGATGGCACCATCCTCTCAGAAGCTTCAGGCCAAGGTCTCAATGCCTGTGCGACCTCAGTGACCTCCTTTCAACACCATCTCCAGGATCTCTGGAACGTGCTCACAGCAAGGCGCAGTGGCACCTGCCTGAGTGCTGTGATCGGCACAGCCTCTCTCTTCGAGGAGGCGAGCCCTTCAGAGAAGGAAGCCCTGCTCGACACTCTGACATGTTTACCAAGAAAGACGCGCTTGATTGGTGACGCGATGACCGCTCTCTACGGGGCCACGTCCGGGAATCCCGGGGTCCTGGTCATTTCTGGGACAGGATCGATCGCCATGGCGTTAGGAGCGGATGGCAAGCATCGGACCATGGGGGGTTTCGGTGCCTTGTTAGGTGGCGATCCCGGAAGCGCCTTTTGGATGAGTTGTCAGGCCATTCTCCACGCAGAGACGCTCCTGCCCTCTTCCCCACTGAGACGCGCCATCGTGGAACATTTCGATGTTGCTACCCTGCATGACCTCGTTGGGCTGTCCGTCGACCAGATCGCGAGTCTAAGCGGTCACCTTTCCATTTGCATGTCAGAAGACACTTATTGGCAGCACATCGAGGAGGATGCCGGACGAGCATTGGCGCGCTTCTCGTGGCCTCTCCTGGAGGATCATCCTCAGCTGCCTGTCTATGTGTCAGGTTCTGTGCTTGAGAAGAATCAACGGGTGCGCGGCGCCTTTTCCCAAGCGTTAGCCGTCAATGCGGGTCATGACGTTCTCTTGAACACGCCATGTGCTTCCGCCGCCGTGGGAGCTGCCTTTCTTGCCTTACACACGCTTCCTCTTGATTCATGAGCCTTGCCGATACCTATTTCAAGACCGTGCATGATCAGTTAGACGCCATCGCGCGCTCACAACGCCCTATCATTGCGCAAGTGGCGGAACACGTGTCTGCATGTTTGTTGGAGAATCGCTGGTGGTATCTCTTCGGAACGGGGCACTCACACATGCTCGCAGAAGAACTATTCTATCGCGCAGGAGGGCTCCCTTGTATCCGGCCGATTCTTTGTCCTGATCTCATGCTGCACGAATCAGCGGTAACGTCCACAATGAAGGAACGTCAATTGGAGCGGGCAGCCTCCATCCTGAAAGCGTATCCCATGCAGGCTGACGACCTCCTTCTCATTGCTTCCAATTCTGGACGAAACGCTGTCCCGGTCGAACTCGCCAAACAAGCGTTAGAGCGAGGCGTCCGCGTCGTCGCCCTGGTGAATCGGCGGCACAGTGAACAGTATCCGTCCAGACATCCGTCCGGGAAGACGTTGGCGGACCTGGCTGAGATGGTTCTCGACAATGGCGGTGTCCCCGGCGATGCCTGCGTATCGTTGCCCGAAACGGACATCCGCATCGGTGGCGCCTCGACCATCACTGGCGTGATGCTGCTCCAGATGATTGCCTGTGAGGCCGTGGAGAAGGCCATGGCGTCTGGCTGGAAACCAGAGGTCTTTCAAAGCGCCAATGCCGGCCGAGAAGAGGCAAATGCGCAGATCCTCGCGCGTCTACGGAGGGCTGAGGTGCGTCATTTGTGAAGAAGCGCCGCGATCAATCGTTCTTCTTGTCTTTGCTAGGATCGAAGAAGATACGGATATCGGGCTCTTCCGTCCCACCGATGACCTGTTGCGCGCGGATCAGAGCATCGCGCGTCGAAAGGTTGGGATTGCGAGGGTCATTCAGGAAGACATTGCGGTCTTGCTTCTCTGTCCGGTAGGGTTCGGGATCATCGTCCAATACGTCTAGCAACCCACTATTCTTAAGCACTTGATAGACAGCCTGACTGGCACCGCTGATGAGTAGGAGTCGATCACGAGAACGCATGAACGTAATCAGTTCTTCGAGTGCCATGACGCTGGTGGCATCGAGGTGACGCGCATTCTTGAGGCGCAGGATAATCACTTTGATATTGGCGTCCGCACAGACGTGCTGGATCTGCGTGCGGAAGAGTTCCGCTGCCCCAAAGAACAACTCGCCTTCGACGTGGACAATACTGATCGCGGAACGTTCCTCGCGCTTCTCAGCTTCGGCTAATTGACCCTCCTGATTGAATTCGTATTCTGCGAGATGCGGCTTACTCGCTTTCTTGAGGTAGAGCGCAATGGATACTGCAGTGCCCAGAAAGATGGCAATGTCGAGGCGTGAAACCAAGGCGGCTGCCATGGTGACCGTAAGCACGGCGGCATCTGAACCCGTGGCATTAAGACAGATGCGAATGCTGCGCGGATTGATCAAGGTGATGGCCACACAAATGACCAAGGCAGCCAAGCTGGCCTTGGGAATGTAGCCCAAATAACGGCTCAGCAAGACGACACCCACCAAGCAGATGATGCCGCTGTAGACGCTACTCAGACGCGTGACCGCTCCCGAGGTGTAGTTCAAGGCCGAACGCGTGAGAGAGCCAGATGCTGGCATTCCGCTGAGCACGGACCCTGCCATATTAGCCAAACCCACACTCAGCATGTCCTGGTTGAGATTGGAATGTTCACCTGTCTGTCCTGCCAAGGTCTTAGACATGACGGACGTTTCCAGAGAAGCCAGAAAGGCGACCCCCAGTGCCGTGCCGAAGAGTAAGCTGATGGCATCGAACAGTTGCCAGCCACCCAACGTCGGCATGGTCGGGACGAGGTCCACCAAAGTGAACCCCTCATCGCCCCGGAAATCGGCGTAGGCAAATTGGCTGGGCAGGTAGTGATGGATCACGGCGGCGAGGATGGTGACAACCACTAGCGTCGTGGGGAAAGCCAAGCGCCGGATCCAATGCCGCAGGGTGAAATACACCGCAGCCGTCACCACCCCGATGGCGAGTGGCTGCCATTGCAATTCCTGAATCTTGGCGCCCAACCCTGAAATCACACTGACAAAGGTCCCACCAACGCTTTCAATCCCTAACACATGCTTGAGCTGATTGGCAATGATCAGGACCGCAGCTCCCGAGATATAGCCCACGACGACACTCCGACTGATGTACTGAACCAAATCGGCCACTCTGAGAAAGGCGCCCGCGACCAGAATCATCCCGACCAGAAAGACGAGCAATGGCATCAATGCCAGGACCTGGCTCTCTCCGCCAAACAAGTCACTGCGGCTGAACAAGGTGGACGCGACCAGGAACGCGGTTGCATTGGTGGGGCCCAGAACGGTATAGGGAGATCCTGCAAACATGGGCGCGACGATGGCGGCCACGATAGAGCACGTGATGCCGTAATAGATGGGCAAATCGGCGAGGAGTGCGTATGCCATGCCCTGCGGAATGGCTAACAACGCAACATTGATTGCGGCTTTTAAATCCGCGCCCGCACGGCCACCGTTGTAGCCTCGGAAGGCCTTCACCATGGGGAACCACTCCAGGTCGTTGTCGACGAGGAGGCGTTTCAATTGGCGAAAGAGCGGACCAAGCATTCGGGAAGGATTAAGCGAGAGGGTCTTTGAAGAACCTCATCGCGAAGAAGAGGGCTGTCGTCAATGCGCAGCACGCAATCAAGGCCCAATAGAAATTCCACCTCATCTCCAGGAGTTTGGGCAGGACCAGGAACATGGGCAAGGTCGGCAGCACAAACCAGAACGTGGATGCGGAGTGACTGGCAATGCGGTTGGGCGAGGCCCCCTCCACCTGCATCCAGATCATGACGAGAATCGACGTGAATGGCAACGCCACGATGAGGGCCCCAATCTTCTCACTCCGCTTCACAATCTCTGAAACGGCGACAATGATCGCGACCGTCACCAAGGTCTTGACGACAAACATTGGCGAGAGATCCAATTGGGACCACCAAGAGGTAGCGCGTTCCGGTACTTCGTCAGCTGCCATCCCTTCACTATGAACACAGCCAGGCGCTTGTCTACGGGTAGACATGAAGAGACCTGGCCATGATGTGGCCAGGTCTGCGGTTCCCAATCAATGAGAGGGAGGAGGGAAAGCCTTGGAGCAAAGCAATCAGTGAGTGAACACAAGATCGCTGATGGAGAACGAGAAGGTCTGCAACCCGTCTTGATACTGCGCTGGATCTGGATGCCCCGCGCGGTTGATCAGCGTCAGGTCCACGCGATCAATGGTGTCCGCCAGATGGATGGAAATCACGCCCTGATCGCTGACATGTTGCCCTCCGTAAACCCCGACGATCTGACTTCCGTAATCTCCCGTGAGGACGTTGCCCTCACGCGTGAAAGCATCCCCTTCGTTGCTGTAAGTCGCGGCTCCCTGGGAGACGCCACCGAGAGATGTCGCAATCGTCATGATGTCTTGAGAGTTGAACCCATCGATCGGCTTGAGGAAGCCATTGATTCCGCCGAGGTCGAAATCAAGATTCTTCACAGGCTTATCGAACGTGATCGATACCTGGTAACTGGTCTCATCGCCTATGGCAACCGGGGGTGACCCAGCAGACCCATCCGTGCCCCAGTAACCCCATACGCCGAAGACAACGTCATTGGCTTCATTCGTCACGATCTGCCATGCACCCGGCTCAGGCGTGGATAATCCGTCAGGATCGCCCCAACGATCGATTTCCCATTTCCAATAGCCAAACTTGTCATCGGTCGTGCCCAGATGCTCGATCTCAATCGTGGCGGTGACTTCGCCATCTTGTGAGGCCACGCTGTAACTGCCGGGCTCGTTGTCGAAAGGCTCCTTAAACAGCGTCGTCCGCAGAGGATCCCAATCGATCATGGTTTGCGTGCCCGTGAGGAACGAAAGGTCGCCGAGCGAGAAGGACCAGTTCTGCGCGCCATCTGAAAAGAGACTGGGGACGGGATGCTCAGCGGTCGTGGTGAAGGTAAGATCCACCTGATCCACAGGCTCAGGGAATCGGAGATCGACGGTGCCCACATTGCTGTTGGCTTCAACATCATTCGTCTGGCCGCTCTCTGGGAACTCGCCATCAATGACGCCGTCCACCACGGGTAACTGCCCGTAGCGCCCCAAAGAAACGGGATTCGCCGCAGGCGCCCCGTTGAGGTAAGAACGCACAGTCATCCTATCAATCGTATTATAAGCATCAGACAAAGCAGCATCAATGCTGTGGAGCGCAAAGCTCAGATCCGTCACGGGTTCCGCGAAATTCAGCACGAGTTGATAGGACGTCTGATCACCAAACGCTGTCGTTGATCCTGGCGTTCCATCGGACCCCCAGAAACCCCAAGGGGCCAGGACCACGTCATTGAAGGCGTTCGAAGGCACCTGCCAACTTCCTGGCTCAAGCGTGTAGGTTCCGCTTGGATCTCCCCAGCGATCAATCTGCCACTGGGAATAGCTGAACTTATCTCCCGTGGTGAACGAGAAATTGAGATCAAAGGCGATGCCAGTGTCATCCGACGCATACACGTAGATGGCATCGGAATCATTGGTATAACCAGGCTTATCAAGCGTGGTCCGCAATGGCTCCCACGCCAAGGTCGCGCGATCCAAAGGCAAGGCTTGCGTGAATGTCAGATCGCCCACGGAGATCGACCAGTTCTGTTCCCCTCCAGAAAAGGCAGCTGGGTCCGTATGGAGGGCTTCCGTACGGACGGCGATTTCAAGACGATCCACCTTATCATTGATCGAGACCGTTACGGATCCGTCGTCCGAGATTGGGTAGAATCCTGTGACGGAACCCATGGGCACGGCAGGATCCGCAGTGAGCACATTGCCACTCACACGGACACTGGCACCCGCGTCGGCGAAGGCGATCGATTCTCGGCGATTCGACGTGGCGAGGAACGCGTTAACCACCACCTGATCGCTCGCATTATTCCCATAGGTATCGATCAGCGCGTTGATCCCGTGAATCGGAAAGGAAAGGTCCGAAACAGGCTCTTCAAAGCGAATCTCAAGCACGTAACTCGTGGCATCCCCAGGATTCAGACCCACGCCTTCACTAAACCATTGCCCCCACAGACCCAGGACCGGTGCATTCGCAGTATTGTTGGCAACTTGCCAGGAACCGACCGGTAGGAGGAAGCCAGCGGGATCCCCCCAGCGATCAATTTCCCACTTTGAATAGGTGTAGATGTCAGGAGACGTCCCTGCATGATGCATCCGAAAGCGCACATCTATCCCATCGTCCGAAGCGATGGTGAACTCACCTGCCGTCTCATCGTAGCCGGGCTTGGACAAGGACTGGGCCAACGGGCCCCATGAAACGGTGTCGGCCTGACCCTTTCCAAGAAGGATGAGGAAGACCGCGAAAAGGGAGGGATGATAGCGCATGACTTTCAGATTTGATTACAGCTATCGCGACCATTCTTGGTATTGAGATATTGGTCAAAGTTTAATTCTAGAAACTTTACTTAGTACGCACCAACTACTTCAGGCCGGTGATAGTTAACCCCACCTCAGGGGCGAAACGCGTAGATCTTCGCGTGCGTTCTCACATAGAGCGTGTTCGCACCGAGGGATGGCGTGGCGTGGATCGGCTCGCCGAGATCCACTTGGTGGCGAATCTCAAAAGTATCCCCCGTGGAAACCACCGTCACCACGCCCTCATTTGAGGCGAGGTAGAGGTGATCGCCAGTGCACACAGGCGAGGCGCTGTAATGTCCCGAGGCACCGAGTCGTTTGCGGTAGATCGTCTTTCCATTGGCGGCGTCGACCACGCTCAGGACACCGCCATCACGCACGAGATAGAGGCGATTCTGATAGAACAACGGGGAAGGCACTTCCGGAATGTTGCGATGCAAGGCCCAGCTCACTTGGGACGTCGTGACATCGCCCATCCCTCCTGGCCGGATCGCCATGAGGTTTGGTTTGCCACGATCAAAGCTCAAGTGATTGAGGAGTTCCTCTTTCGACCAGGCCCCATCCTCATCGCGATCGACCCATTTGAGAAAGCCATCGCGTCGTTCTTCACGTTTCTGAGGGTCCAATGGCAATGGGATGCCGAAACCGGGATGACCGATTGGCAAATCAGGCCGGAGCGGAAAGGTGAAATCCCCTGACATTTCATCACGCTCGATCTTGCCATTGCCATTCTGATCGAAGGGCAGCAAGGCATTCCAGAAGGGCTCGCGATCTGGCTGCTCATCACTCACGCCACCTAACATAGCAGCAGAGACATAGACATGCCCATTCCCGACGACGGGCACCGCAATCGTCTCCCGCGAGAAACCATCCACGAACCACTTCTCCTCACCCGTATCGGGATCATATCCGTAGACGCGTCCTTGCCCAAGAACGACTAGCTCTTCTCCTCCATCGAATGTGGGAACGATGCTAGGGGTCGACCATCCACTGCGGACCAAGGGGCGCGGCGTCTCCCAAACGGTCTCACCCGTTGCCCGGCGGATGGCTACCAACTTGGACGCTGTCAACTTGCTATCCGCAATGGTGCGCTCATCATCCAGCACGAGGATGAGATGCTCACCATGCGCAATGGGCGAGGTCGACATTCCATAGAGGCTCTGAGGTGTGGGAATGGCTCGGCGCCAGAGTTCTTTCCCCTCATGATCATAACACAACAACCCAAACGATCCGAAATAGACGATCACGCGTTCAGCATCGACGAGAGGCGTGGATGCCGCCGGGCTACTCGTGGCATGCACTTTCTCCAGCGGGGCCTCGGGAGCCACCGCACGCCAGCGGCGATCTCCTGACGCTTTATCAAAAGCCAGCGTGACGAGTGTCTTCCCCTTCTCCACGGCGGTGAGAAAGAGCGTCTCCTCTGAGAGCGCCAGCGAGGAATGTCCTGGAGGGACATCAATGACCCAAGCCGCCGTATCCGGTGCGAATGTCGCAGGGGCGTGGCTCGCCGCGGCCACCCCCGATCCGTTGGGTCCACGAAATTGTCGCCAGTCAGCAGACGCCTCGACACCACTCAGCCATCCCGCGAGTATTGCCCAGAGCCAGCGAGTGCTCATACAGTCCTAACCAAAGCTTATTTGCCCAGGCAGTAGAGCATCTCCTGACGCTTGCCATCGTCGTCCACATGAGTGGTCCTGACATAGAGGCGATCGCCAACGATAGTTGGGGTGGCAAAGGTCTCGTCGCCCAATTGGCTCTCTGACAATTTCTCAAACGTATTGGGGTCGGCCTTGATCACGTAGTGAGTGCCCACTTCATTGACGATGTAGATGCGATCCCCCACAAGGACAGGCGACGCACTGATCGGCCCTTTCAGTCGCTCCGCCCACATCTCCTTTCCATCAGTCGCCCGCCAGCAGTAGGCGATGCCGTTGTCATTGATCGCATAGACGTAACCATCTTTGGTCAACATGCTCTGTTCGTAACACTTCTTGTTGTTCTCCCAGACCACCTCGCCGGTTCCCGCCCGCACCGCAGCGGTGATCTTCTTGGGATAGCCACCGCTTGCAAAGACGAGATCGCCGTCCCACACCACAGTCCCGCACGTTTGCGGAGCGGTTCCCCCTTTGCTCTCCCATAACAGTTTGCCATCCAGGGGATTGTAGGCCGCAATGCGCTCAATCCCGCTGACCAGGATCTGGTCTTGGCCTCCAATCGTGGCCACCGTAGGCGAGGCATAATTGATGTCCGCAGGGCGCTGGGTGCGCCAAACCGGCTTGCCCGTTTGGCGATCAAAGGCTGCTAGAAAGCCAGCGTTCACCTGATCACCAATGACAATCACGGTGTCCCCATACACCAGGGGCGACGCTGCGTAGCCGAACTCATACTTCTTGGGCTCAAATGGACCCACGCGCTGTTCCCAGTCCTTCTTGCCATCCAAGGTCAACGCCACAAGATGAATCGTCTTGTCATTATAGAAATTGGCAAAGACGCGCTCGCCGTCGCACGCCACCGTAGAGGATGCGTGGGTGTTCTTGGCGTGAATCTTGGGTGGCAACTGACCCTCGTTCACCTCAGTGAGCCAGAGTTGCTCGCCGCTCGCTCGATCAAAGGCCACCACCGCCTGTGTCTCATCGATCGCTGTGGCCAGAAAGATCTTGTCGCCGACAAGCGTGGGCGACGCATGGCCACGTCCCGGCACGGCCGTCTTCCAAATCACGTGCTGGTTTTCTGAAAACTCGAGGACGGGCTGCGCCTCTCCGGTGACTTTATTGTCACGTGTCGGTCCCCGCCACCAGGGCCAGTCCTGTTTGGGATCGATGGAGAGGTCTTCGGCAAATCCTGTGAAAGCAAGGATTCCCATGGCGACAGTCACAGCAGAGATCGATTTCATGGCTGGGAGTAAAGCGCAGCGCTTGAGCGGTTTCAAGAAAGGCCGATCTGCCTTTGCAAGTTCGGCTTGATTCCCCCGCCAGGCTCCCTAGGGATGGGTGGTCATTCCATGTACCGCGTTCTCGTATTTCTCATTCTGATGCTGACGTGGATGATCCTATCGGGCCACTTCGACGCCTTTCACCTCATTATGGGGGCCGTTTGCTCGGGGATCGTCACCTGGCTTTCATCTGATCTTCTCTTTGAAGATCGCTCCCTGAGTTTGCGGACGCGACTGCGGCAGTTGGCCAGGATTGCCAGTTACTTTGTCTGGCTCCTTGGGCAGGTGGTCCTCGCAAACATCTACACCTTGAAATTGGCACTCAGCCCAGGTGGGCTCGATGAGGTGGCGCCTCGTGTGGTCACGTTTAGGACGCATCTGAAGTCGGATTTCGCGAAATACCTTCTCGCGCAGTCGATCACCCTCACCCCGGGGACGGTCACCGTGAAGATTGTGGGGGATGAATTTCACATCCACGCCATCAGTAAAGTAGCAGCCGACGGCTTGGATGGTTCCATGGAAGGCTGGATCAAGCATATCTTCGAACCCGAAGCCAGCGCGCGTTGATCCATGGAGCTCTTCTTTAAGCTAGCGGGCATGGCTCTCTTCGTCCTGATGCTGCCCATCTTCTACCGCCTGATTGCCGGCCCTAATGCCATGGACCGCATCCTAGCCGTGAACGTGATTGGCACCAAGACGACTGTTCTGCTAGTGATCATCGGCATGATCTTTGCTAGGGTAGGCATGTTCGTGGACTTTGCCCTCGCCTACGCACTGCTCAATTTCATCGGTTCGCTCGCAGCCGCCCGCTACTATCATCAGGACCGCTTGCGCCAAGAAAGGGGGGCATCATGATCATCCTCCAGATCACTGGTGCCATCCTCGTCATCCTGGGGCTGGTCTTCTTTCTTGGTGCCGCCGTGGGTGTCGTCCGCTTTCCAGACTTCTACTCGCGCATGCATGCGGCAGGCAAGGGCGATACGCTGTCGACCATTCTCATGTTGTTAGGCATCGTCTGTTTCCTCATCGCTGATGTCCCGTGGGCAGCAGTGATCCACGGCGATTTCTCGCTTCTGGTCGAACCGATTCTGACGTCTATCAAAGTCCTCATGATCGCCCTTCTGATCATGGTGACGAGTCCCACCAGCACCCACGCTTTGATGCAGGCGGGCTATGACTCGGGCATCAAGCCTCACCTATCCGAAGCCGACGATGATAGCACGCCGTCGGATGAGGAAACCCCCACTCCATGATTGCTGTGTTTGACATCTGCATTCTCATCTTTCTCGTCGCCATCGCCATTATCGCCCTCAGCGTGAAGGATTTGTTAGCCTCTGCCATGATCTTGGGCATCTACAGCTTTCTCATGTGCCTGCTGTGGGCAGAGATGGGCGCGGTCGATGTCGCCTTCACGGAGGCCGCGGTCGGTGCGGGCGTTTCCACCGTCATCATGATCGCGACTGTTTATCAAACTTCTCGCAAATCCAGCGACTAACTAACGCACTCCCATGGCCCCAATGAAGATTGTCGCTCTGATCACCGTGATCATCACGGGAGGGCTGCTCTTGTACGCCACGGGCGATTTCCCTGCTTGGGGTGATCCACTTTCTCCCGCTAATAATAGTGCTCTCTCCCGGCACTATATCGAACAAAGCCGCGTGGAGACTGCGGTGCCAAATTTGGTCACCGCGGTTCTCGCCGATTATCGTGGATACGATACGATGTTTGAAACCGTCGTCGTCTTCGTCGCCGGACTCGCCATTCTCGCCGTCTTGGGTCAAGGAACGTCGCGAGAGCGCGCCGCCATCCAGCGCTCAGCTGAGCGCTACCAAGAGCGTGACATGATCAATATCATGACGGCTCGACTGATCGTTCCGGTGCTTCAGCTCTTCTCCCTCTATGTCTTGGCTCATGGACACTACAGCCCCGGGGGCGGTTTCCAGGGCGGCGTGATGTTTGGGGCCAGCTTCATTCTCATCGCTCTCGCCGGTGGCCTGCCTGAGGCGCTAAGCCGCCTTTCGATTCCAGGGGCGCTGCTCCTTGCAGGGCTTGGAGTGCTCCTCTATGGCGGCACTGGACTGGTTTGCATGATGTTAGGCCAGAATTTCCTCGACTATCACATCCTCCATCGATTGCTTCCTGCTACGGATGCGGTCATGGCGCGCTATCACGCCATGCTCATTGTGGAAATCGGCGTCGCTTTCACCGTGACGGCGATCATGTTCATCATCTACGCAGCCCTTTCCTCCAGAGGCCGAATGACCGGCGGCTTGTAACACTTTCGAGTTCTCATGGAATTCATCGTCAATAACTTCAATTACTGGATCTACGTCATCCTCATGATGATCGGTCTCTTCGCCATGATCGCGAAGAATAATCTCATCAAGAAGCTGGTGGGTATGACGATCTTTCAGACCGCCATCATTCTCTTCTATGTGTCGATCGGGGTGAAGGGCGAAGGCGCGACCATTCCCATTCTTTCTTATGAGCAGGTGCATGGCACCCATCACGTTGAAGAAGCGGACCACGCGGGAGAGGACGATTCGCATCACGCTCAGGCCGATTTGCCGGAGATCGATGCGCGCACGATCACCAACCCCATTCCACATGTACTCATGCTCACAGCGATCGTGGTCGGTGTCGCTACCCTTGGTGTGGCGCTTGCGATTTCACAGCGCATCTTTCATTTCTACGGATCTCTGGATGAGGATGTGATTCTAGCAAAGATTCAGAAGGGCGACGGCTGATGGTAGAGCAGTTCCCCATTCTCATCGAACTCTGTCCCCTCTTTGGTGCGATCCTGATCGCCATCCTGGGGTTCCGCATGCCCAAGCTGTGCTATCCCATCACCGTCCTCGCCATGGCGCTTTCGTGCGCTGCTGCGATTGGCACGTTCATGATGATGTTAGCCAGTCCCTCCGGCACGGTCATCTACGATCTCAGTGGCTGGGGACGCGTCAACGACACCGCCATCAGCATTGAGTATCGGGTCGATGCACTCAGTGCGTTGATGCTCGTCCTCATCTCTTCGGTCGCCTTTCTCAATGTCATCTATTCCAAGGTGCGAGTCGCGCAGGAGACGCCATCAAAGATTCCGCACTTCTATATTCTCTACCTACTCCTTGTAGCCGGACTGGAAGGCATCACCATCACGAATGACGCTTTCAACCTCTACGTGTTGGTCGAAATCTCATCGCTCACGGGATATGCGCTCATCGCCATCGGATCAAAGCGTGCCGTGATCTCATCGTTCAATTACGTCATCATGGGCACGATTGGGGCGTCCTTCTTCTTGTTAGGCGTCGGTTATCTCTACATCAAAACCGGCACACTTAACATGTCGGATATCCGCTCTATCATGGAGGCGATCCCTGACGATTCGAAGGCCATTAAGGTTGGCTTCATGCTGATCATGATCGGCGTATGGGTGAAGATGGCATTCTTTCCTCTCCATGGCTGGTTGCCTAACGCATACGCCTATGCGCCCACGGCGACGGGTGCCCTCATGGCTCCGCTCGTGACCAAGGTGATGATCTATATCATGATTCGGATGATGCTCAGCGTCTTCGGACCCGAATATGTGTACGAAACACTGGGATGGACGGACGTCGTCGTCACTCTTTCGACCATTGCAATCGTGGCTGGATCGTTCTTCGCACTTTCCCGTAGTGATCTCCGCAAGATGCTCACCTACATTATTGTGGCTGAGGTCGGCTACATGGTGGGCGGAGCGTGGCTCGCTAATAGTCAGGGGATGACCGGGGCCATCTATCATCTCTTGAGTGATGCCCTGATGACTTTCTGCCTCTTCATGGTGGTGGGCATCGTGGTCTCGCGAACAGGCGACCCGAAACTCACAGCCTTCCAAGGACTCTATCGCAAGATGCCCATTACGATGGTAGGCTTTACCATCGCCGCCCTTTCCATGATTGGCCTTCCGCCCACCTGCGGCTTCTTCAGCAAGTGGTATCTCCTCCGCGGCGGGATCGAGGCTGGGCAGTATCACTACGTGGGTGCTCTCCTTTTCTCAAGCTTGGTCAATGCTGTCCTCTTCTTCCGCCTCATCGAAATGGCCTATTACCACGGAGCGCACGCCCATGGAGAACCCATTCGCGATGAAGACCATGAGCAGTATCGCATGCACGGGGCCGATCCCGATTCTCAGCCCAAGGAGACCCTCGCAAATGCGCCGTGGTCGATGTTAGGCCCCATGCTTGTGGTGGCCATCGGGTTGATTGCCTTGGGCGTCTTCAATAGCACAGTGACCGAATGGATCGGACAGGTGGTGGCTAATCTCAACGTATTGGAGGGGGCAAACTGATGGAGATCGTGACCAGTATCATACCGCTACTGGCCTGTTTGGCCTCGCTCCTGGCAGTGATCCCCATTGTCGTCTTTCGCAAATCACCGAATCTGCGAGAAGCGGCTACAGTTGTGGCGGGCGTTGCCAAACTAAGCCTCGTTCTCACGATGTTGCCGGGCATTCTGTCAGGGAAAGTCTACGAGTTCACATTTATCGAAATCATAGAGGGCATTCCGCTTCAATTTCGCGTGGACGGCCTGGGCATGCTCTTTGCCCTCGTAGCCTCATCCCTCTGGATCCTCACATCGTTCTATGCGGTGGGCTACATGCGCGGATTGAAAGAACACGCCCAGACGCGCTTCTACAGTTTCTTCGCCATTTCGTTATCGGCAACGCTTGGCGTGGCTTTCTCCGCCAATCTCTTCACGCTCTACGTGTTCTATGAGATGCTTTCCTTGGCGACATTCCCGCTCGTCACGCACAATCAAGACAAGGAGGCGCGTTCCGGTGGGCGCACCTATCTGAGCTATCTCTTGGGCACTTCGGTTGGATTTGTTCTCCCTGCCATGATCTTCTGTTATGTGAAATCAGGGTCGAGCCTGAGTTTCACGGAACTTCATGATTGGAGTGGTGTGTTAGACCCTTCCGCGGCGCTTCTTCTCCTTCTCCTCTTTGTCTTTGGGTTCGCCAAGGCTGGCATCATGCCGTTCCACTCCTGGCTACCCAATGCCATGGTGGCACCCACACCCGTGTCCGCTCTCTTGCATGCGGTGGCCGTGGTGAAGGTCGGAGTATTCTCCGTCATCCGCGTGTTCACCGGCGTGTTGGGAACCGATTTCCTATCGACGGTAGACGTTGCCACGGTGGTGAGTTGGGCGGCTGGGGCAACCGTCATCATCTCGTCGCTGATCGCGATGACTCAAGACAACTTGAAGCGTTTACTCGCCTTCTCGACCGTGGGACAGCTCAGCTATATCACGTTAGGAGTATCTTTGTTAGCCACGCAGGCAGTCCAAGGGAGCATGCTTCATATTCCCATGCACGCCTTTGGTAAAATCACCTTGTTCTTCTGCGCGGGCGCGATCTATGTGGCCACGGGTAAGAAATACATCAGTCAGATGAGAGGTCTCGGTCGGGCAATGCCATGGACGTTCGGTGCGTTTGCCATCGCTGCCATGAGCGTGATCGGCCTGCCCTTGACGGGTGGTCTGCTCAGTAAGATGTATATGATTTGGGGTGCCGCCAATGCCCAACAGCATGCCTTGCTTGCCGTGTATCTGGTGAGTTCCGTCTTAAACGGCGTCTACTTCTTTCCAATCGTTTATCGGGCGTTCCTGGGCAAGCCTGCCGATGGCGAAATGCATGATCGCGTCAAAGAAGCGCCGCTGGCCTGTGTCATCCCCCTGGTCATCACCGCCACTGTCTCAGTGCTGTTATTCTTCTTCCCCGGAGTGTTCTTCGAACTCACCACTCTGATGATCTCTTCGAAATCATAACTCAGCATGGCCCAATCTTCTAACAACGCTCCATTGAAAGAGTTCAAACACGCTGCGGTGCCTGGCTACTTTACCATCTTTATGATCGTGTTTGTCGCCTTGGGTCTCTACCTCGCCGTCATTCTGATCTCATCCCCGGGGTCCGCCAAGAAAGCCTATCACAACGACAACTCTGTGAACGAAGCCAACTCCGCCGTTACCGATTGATGGAATCGAAACCGCCCAATCAAGACACATCCGCGGGATGGTTTGAACAGAAGGAGAACATCCGCAGAGTCCTTCTGGGTCTCTTTGCCGGATGTGCCCTACTCATCGGGATTGATGTGGCCTACTGGATCTCAGGCTATGACAAACATCCCTATTTCAAATGGGAGACGTGGCCTGGCTTTTATGCCGTTTACGGATTTGTCGCCTGTGTCGTGCTCGTCCTCGCATCAAAGCTTGTGTTGCGACCTCTCGTGATGCGTGACGAACAATACTACGATTCTCGGAAGAAGGGGGGCCATGATGTTTGAGGGACTGCCACCCGCTGCCATCTATCTGTTAGGTGCCCTCCTCGTTTCCTTGCTGCGAGGACGGGCCAGGCAAGTGGTCGCTCTGGCCGTTCCAGTCGCCGCCTTCATCAATTTCTTCCTCATCACGGAGGGTGTCCACTGGACATTACCCTTTCTCGATTTCGAACTGATTCTCGGCCGGGCCGATCGATGGAGCCTCATCTTTCTTAACATCTTCACGATCTTATCGTTCATCGGCATTCTCTATGTCATCAAGGATAACCGGGCCATCGATCTTGCGGCGGGCTTATTATACGCAGGCTCAGCCATGGGAGTCATCATGGCGGGCGATCTCATCACGCTCTTTCTCTTCTGGGAAATGCTGACCCTAGGCGCCGTGCTATGCATCCTCGCGCGAGGTACCCCAGAAAGCGGGAAGGCCGCTTATCGCTATCTCATGGTGCATGTCTTTGGAGGAGTCGTGTTGCTCGCGGGATTGTTCATTCACCTCGCCAATGGCGGGAGCGTGGCCTTCGACCAGATCGAACTGGCCGGCCTTGGGGCCTGGTTGATCTTCCTCGGCTTTGGGATCAATTGCGCATGGCCCGTGCTCGGCGCCTGGCTCACCGACACCTATCCGGAAGCTTCCTTTGGCGGCGTCGTCTTCATGGCAACTTACACGACCAAGACGGCAGTCTATGTGTTAGCGCGCTGCTTTCCAGGCGAGAGCACGCTGATTTGGATCGGCTTGGCCATGGCGACGATTCCCCTCTTCTACGCTGCGATCGCGAACGATCTTCGTCGCATCCTAGCCTACTGCCTGATCAATCAAGTAGGCTTCATGGTGATCAGCGTGGGCTTGGGAACCGAGCTTTCATTGAACGGCACGGCCGCGCACGCTTACTGTCACCTCCTCTACAAGGCGCTCCTCTTCATGGCGATTGGGTCGGTCATCTATCGCACCGGGAAATCGAAGGCAACCGAGCTCGGAGGCCTCTATCGGTCGATGCCTTGGACCTGCCTCTTCTGCTGCATCGGTGCGATCAGCATTTCGTTTCCATTCTTTTGTGGGTTTGTGAGCAAATCGATTATCATGAGTTCGGCGGCTTCTGCTGGACAATCAGCGGTCTGGCTCGCTCTGTTGTTCGCCTCCGCAGGAGTCTTCTTGCAAGCCGGACTCAGGGTTCCTTTCTTTGCCTTCTTCTCTCACGACGCCGGCATCCGCTGCGAGGAAGCGCCTCGAAACCAACTCTTGGCCATGGGAATCACCGCGATCCTCTGTGTGGTGATTGGTACCTTTCCCCAAGCATTCCTCTACAAGATGCTGCCAAACCCGGAAGCCACTTATCAGCCCTACACGGTCGCTCACGTCACGGACCAGTACGCGCTCCTCTTCTTCAGCGCCTTGGCTTTCGTGCTCCTCATACGCTCTGGGCTTCACCCCGCTGAGATCCGCTCGACCAATCTCGACACCGATTGGGTGTATCGACGAGGGGGCCGTGTTATCTACGCCTTCTTTGACATCCTTCTTAACGGGCTCAATCGCGTCGCGAAAGCCGCCTTTGTCGATACCTTCATCAAGCGTCTGAGTCGCTTTCTCCAACACGGGCCCGCCCGTCTCTTAGTCATGATTCAATATCCTTTCTGGTCGCTCTCCGGCCTCGAAGGCGAGGCTCTCAAGGACAAGCGCGCCGATTTCTACGAGCAAACGCGCCTTGGAGCGTTTCCCATCGGCCTCACCGCATTCTTGGCCGTGCTCCTCCTCGCCATCCTCTTCATCTTCTAACATCCCACCATGTTCACGGGTATCATTGAAGCCACGGGCACGCTCACTCAGATGGCTCCACTCCATGATGGTGGGGCTCGCCTTCACATCGACATTCCCTTCGCGTCCGAACTCGCTCTTGGCGAGAGCGTGGCCGTCAACGGGTGCTGCCTCACGGTAACGGAAGTGGCTGGAGAGACCGTCGCCTTCGATCTCTTGCAGCAAACACTCAACGTGACGAACCTCGGGCAGCTTGGCGTCGGCAGCCGAGTCAATCTGGAGCGCGCGCTCCTTCCCAGCGATCGCTTGAGCGGGCACCTTGTTCAAGGGCACGTGGACGATACGGCCAAAGTGTTAGCCATACGCCCTCAAGGTCAAGACACGCAAATCGACATCCACCTCCCTTCCGAAGCTCGCCCCCTCGTCATTTCGCGAGGATCCATCGCCGTGGATGGCATCAGTCTCACCATTGCCGAACTTGCCGCTGATCAATTCACTCTCTGGATCATCCCTCACACCATGGAGGTGACGAACCTCGGTCAGAAACAACCCGGCGACCGGGTCAATTTGGAGTTCGATCTGCTCGGCAAATACGTGCAGCGCCAGTGGAGCCTAACCAAGGCCGAAGGGTAAAACCTCGACCTCATCACCGGCATCGAGCACGGACGTCTCGGGCAATCGTGCCAGAGCATTCGCCTTCGAAAGTCCCAGCATGCCGTGAGAGCGCTGCAACCCCACGGCCACGAAGCTCTGCTTTTCTCTGTCCCATAGGCCCCGCACGTAATGCGGACGATTGCCTCGATTCTCCACGGAACGCTTCAACGTCGCCTGCACCCGTATTTGAGGCGCCTGCCCCAGCCATTGGCGAATGGCGGAGGCAACAAAGAGATGGAAGCTAACAAAGCTCGAAACAGGATTTCCCGGCAGCCCGAATACCTGACATTCCCCTAAAGTCCCAAACAACACGGGTTTTCCAGGCTGCACACGCACGCGCCAGAAATGCTCTTCAAAGCCTAACGCTGTCAACACAGACCTCACGTGATCGTGATCACCCACGGACACCCCTCCGGAAAGGATCAGAAAGTCATTCACATCCGCAGCCTCAGCAATGGCAGCGCGCAAGGAAGCCGGATCATCCATGAGATGCCTCTGCTGCCATCCTGGCCACCCCAGCGTTTCGCCTAACAAACACAACATCAGCCCATTGCTCTCGTAGAGTTCCCCGGGCTGCAACGGGGCGCCCACAGGTTTCAACTCGTCGCCCGTCGACAACACCTGAACGCGCGGCCAGGGCCGCACGGTCACCGATGCCATCCCTTGCGACGCTAACAAAGCAACCGCGGCCGGGGTCAAGCGATCTCCCGGTTCTAACAGCTGTTGTCCCACGCAAAGGTCGTCCCCTTGCTCTCGGACGCCCTCCCCTTCACGGATGGCCTCGGCCAAACGAATTCGACCTCGTCCCGTATCGACCACGTCTTCCTGCATGACCACCGCAGTAGTACCACTCGGCAAAGGGGCTCCTGTAAAGATCCGCACCGCTTCCCCCGCCCGCAACTCGAAGCCGCGATCCACGCCTGCCGGCTGTTCCCCAATGACCTCAAATGTGGTCCCCTCCCCATGCCGCCCTTCTGGTAAGGCATAGCCATCCACCATGGCATTGGCAAATCGAGGAACGGGCAATTTCGCCACCACGGTCGCCGCCACCAGTCGCCCCAAGGATGCAGACAACGGACACTGCTCGGATCGGGCACACGGAGGCGTCGTCTCCCGAATCAGATCGAAGGCCGTCGATTCCTCAATCACAATGATGAAGGGGGGATCTCTTCCGCAAACGACTCTCCTTCATCGGGAGGCCCCCAATCGGGCAAGGCCAACGGCTCAGCCTCCCGCGTGGGGGCTCTTGGGTCCACATCGTCGCGGACCGCAGGCGCACCCAACACAGGCACAGGAGGAAGCTCGGGCGCCGGCGCTGGCGTCACCCGTTTCTCCACAGGCAGCATCTTGGGCTTCAGTTTAGGAGTCGGTTCACGCGCGGCCACCTTCTCCTCTCCAGCCTTTGGCTGAAGCAACGGCGGGATGTCGTCGAGCGAGGCCTCAGCCGCCGCGTCATCAGTCGCCACACCATAGTGCATCACCACGGGATCCCCTGAACGCGGCCTACCTGAAAGGACGTTCGCCACCTGATAACCCGATTGTTTCTGAGCCAACGCCTTCAAGAGGATGATCGATTGATCTTCGCTCGAAGTCGCTTGCAGACGCGCCCCACTGGGCACCTTCACGCCGCGCTGCAACCGGATCAGAACAAAGGGGGGATCCGCGCCTCCCCGCACGAACGCGATCTCTCCAACATCGAGCGCCTGAGTCGAAGGCAGCCCCCGAGGGACTTCCTGAGTCGCCGCCACCGTGCGTCCCCGCCCCAAGGTCCCGCAGCTGGCCAAAGCGACCACAAACAGGGCCCACAGGCCAAGAGACAGGGCATCGATCCACCGCATGACCGCCAGCCTACGAGCCGCGCAAGGCTCAAGCAAACGAATGTTCGTTCCCGCCATGATTCCCGTTGACGCGATGGAAGATTCCGCATTAGTAGGGGCTTTACGTTTCGGCGCGCAACCTGGTCAGGTGGCTGAGTGGTCGAAAGCACATCTTTGCTAAAGATGCGAGCCTTAACGGGTTCCGTGGGTTCGAATCCCACCCTGACCGCCATCTTTGCCCAAATGCGAACCGGTTCCGCATTGCCCAGGCATCCCCTCAATCAAGGGGTTTAGGTGCAGTTGAAACGCAACGCGATACCACGAAGTTCGCAATTTCATCTTGAAGACGCTAGGATCACACTCGCACTTCTCGGTCTCTGGATCGAAACGTGATAGGGTGATCTTGCCAACTAGGAGTCGGAAAAGGTCTCGTTGCTCCTGAAATCGGAGGGCGTCGAACACGTTCCCGAATTCCAACAAGGCACTCGAGATCTGCTCATCTTGGACGATCAGCTGTTCCCTCCTCAGGATGTTCATCTTCACGATTTCGCGCTCCAGCTCAAGTTGCTCCTTCTGTGCCGCAAGGGCCTCGGCCTCTTCCTCAAACGCCGATCCAAGTTTCTGGGCGCCATGCTTGGCAGCGAACTGAACACACCGCTTGAGTTCCTCACAACAGTCAACATACCGCTTCTCCAACTCCGCAGCTTTCGCCTTCGAGGGTCTGAGAGACTTCTTCCCCTCCGCTTTGGATTGCGCTACTGTTTCGGCGATGGCCTTGGGATGTTTCCCGAATTCTGTGAGGACGTTGATCACGAATTCCTCAAAGGGCTTGGAGCTGATGTTCCGTAGCTCACAGGGCGATGCACTGCCGTCTTTGGTGACGTCTCCACAGCTGTAGTAGACATATGGATTGCCGGTGGGATCTTTCTTCCCGGAGGGCTTCGGCGTCATGAGATTTCCGCAGTGACCGCAGTGAAGGCGTCCCTTCAGTAGAAGTTGATACTTGTTCCGGTCGTCATGGGGACGGCTTTCACTCCCGTTCTGAACAAGGGCCAGATTTGCGCTTTTCCAAAGTCGTTGGCCAACCAAGGCCTCATGCTTCCCTTCATACTCAACCTCGCCGTGGAGAATGATGCCGCGATAAATGGGATTGGTAACAATTCTCGTGACCCGATCCCCAATCCATCGCTTTCCTCCGACTTCCTCTTCCTCGCCGCTACGCCGGGTGATCTTTCGAGTCTTGGTGGTTAGGCCCAGCTCGTTCAGATTGTCAGCAACAGCCGCAGGGCTTCCTAGCTGTTCGGTAAGCCTGAAGATCCTTTTGATAAGCGGTGCTTCTTCGTCGTCTGGGGTGAGAATCTTGGTGTCTTTGTCATAGTCGTAGCCAGTGGGAACCCATCCGCCGTTCCAAAGTCCTCGCTTGGCGCGTTCGAGACTCTTATGTCGCACGCGTTCGCTGGTTAGCTCCCTCTCAAACTGCCCAAAGCTAAGCAGCATGTTCAACATGAGGTTGCCAGCTGGGTCAGAGGTATCGAAGGACTGTGTCGCTGAGACAAAGATGATGCCGTGCCGCTTGAAGACCTCCCAAAGTGAGTAGAAGTCAGCGATCGATCGCGTCAGTCGATCAAGCTTGTAAACGACAACAGCCTCGATGGTCCCAGCACGGGCAGCGGCCAGGAGATCCCTCAGTGCAGGCCTTTCCAAGTTCTTCCCAGAGTAGCCGCCATCCGAGAAATGCTCACCCTCAACCCATCCTTCATGCTGCTTGATCGCGATAGCATGACGACAGATATCCCGTTGCGATTCGAGGCTGTTGTAGTCTTGTCGCGTCTGTTCATCGGTAGATACCCGACTGTAAATGGCGCATCGCTTGAGTTTTGATGCCTTCTCTTTGGGGCGCCCTACGGGCGCGCTTAAGGTCTGATTCATGGTTCGTTCTTAAGGTTCTGTTAGACGTACAAGAATGATCTTGTGTAGAAGCAGGACTACCCGGAACGAACACTAGAAGAGCCGAGGATCGGCAACGGACACACTTGGACAGGTAGATGACACCCTGACTCTGCCATAGTGGCTCATCGCTGTCGAGCGCGTTCAGCCTACGATCCTACCAGAACGTAGGAACTTCCACGCGAGTTCCCTTTGCGGGCGATAAGACCCTTGTCTTCAAGAGCTTTCAGCCTTCGATACGCGGTTGTCCGGGAGAGGCGAAACTTAGCGCGAATCTCAGCCGGCGAAACCACCCTGACCTTGGCCACAAACTCAAACATCTCCGCAAGTTCATCCGAGAGTTCTGGTTTGCTGCCATCCTCGTTGGATGCAGCTATCGCGGAAGCCCTCTGCTCGCGTAGGAGAACTCGGGCAACCCCGGCTGCAAGAATACCTCCAATCCGTTGGATCCTTTCTTCTTCGCTACGAGGCTCTATGAACGTTCCCATCGATTCAACGAGAAGTTCGTCATTTTGACATGCCAAATCACACCTTTCTCGCCATCACTTCTGAAGAAGTGGTTGGAGCAAGACCCTTCTGCGTAGCGGGTCTTCGACCATAATGTCGGACCAAGCCGAGATACTCATTGCGCGGCTCTGTTCGGGAGCGCCAGGGATGTCGCTGAGGTCGATGCGTTGCTCGCCTTGCCAAAGATAGGCGCTGACATCGGATCCTCCGACAATCTGGTTGATGTCGTTGATCCCTCGCGCCACCCCGAAGGTTTCTAAGTCGATGATCTGAAAGCCACTTCCGGATGGCTTCCAATAGCAGGCAACGGACCGCTCCTTGGCATCGAGGTAGAACCCAGTGACAACACCAAGATTGTTGATCGCAACCGCACCGCCTCCTGTAGCATCGCTAGGAAGTGGCAAGAGCTTGGCTTCTGCGAAAGTGCCGTCGGAACCGGGATGCCAAACGCACGGGAGCCTAGCTGCCTTCGAAGTTGGAAGCAGTTCGATGAATCCGCAGATGACTCCCTCATCGTTCACATCGTGAGCGATGCCCTTCGTGGTGAATCGCATCATTGGTAGAGTGATGCACTTCCACCCATTGCCATCCTTTCGCCATAGCGCGGGTTTGGTCTGGCCTTTCTCGAGCGTCGCTCCAACAACTTCAGGAACGAAGTGATCATTGGCACCCATCGCAAATCCTTCGATCTCTGACAGAACCAATGGATTCTCAGCGCGCTGTTTCCAGAGAGCTGGGAGCGTCTTCCCGCTCCTTTCGATCGAGCCGAACAAGGTTCTTCGTTGGTTGAGGTGCTTGGATCGAAACATCTGATCGGCATCCATCGGGATACCAACACCTTCATCACTGCTGTCTGCTCTATCGCACAGCGAAAGGGAGGATTCCCAAAGCGGACGTCCCTCCGGTTTCCACCCCAATCGTGTAGAGGGCAAACGTGACCACGCACCATCGAGCAAGTCTGCGAGGGGCTTGGCTTCAACGCGTTCGAAGTTGAAGACAACCGTGGGGCGAAGACTCGACCATGCTCCAGACTCTACAGCGAGGCTCAGAGTCTGCGAAGACATGGGCTGGTCTCGTCGCAGTTGAAGTGGCCACGTCAAACTATCCGATAGAACCGTCTTCGCTGATGAGTAGCGAACGAGGCTATCAGTATTCCCTTCAACTAGATGCACCGATCCATCCCCGGCGGCTACTTTGAGATTGTGCAGAGGCAGGTGGAACTCGGTGGCTTCATTCCAAACGACCATTGGTGACAGTGGTGGGCACAAGATCGGCAACGGGTCGCTGGCCCTTGCCAGCGGAACGCCACCGATCAGAATTCGGAAGCGTATTCCCTTCTCGATCACGCCAAACTCATTCAACGGGTGAATGATCAAGCGGACCCCTTTCACCAAAGTAGGCTTGGCCGGTCCAGCGCTTGCCTTGACACGTGATTCGGGAGAGATCGAGATCGTGAGCAGAGGCTGAGGATTGCCTGAGTGCGATGTCACAATGGTAGGGACCGCGGCCCTCTGGGGTTCGTCCCTCGATTCGCCGTCATACTCTAACAAGAGAAACACGAGCAGCGCGAGAAGACTTGCGAAAGCAATCAGGAGGCTGGGCCACTTCATTTCGAACTAGGGCTGCCTGCGCTACGATTCATCATTATCGTCGGGAATGGGATGATGCCACTCCAAATGGCGCTCAAACCATGCATTGACAGCACTGCGCTGATTCGAGGGATGATAGGAAGCTTCCCATCCCGGAAGCAGGTTGCGAAATGGTGCGAGCTGCTCGGTGCTCGCGGTGTGCGCAAGGTTTGTGAAGGCGTTAGGATCCTTCGTAAGATGGTAGAATTCTTCGGACCCATCTTCGTAAGCAATGTAATGATGGGTCTTCGACTTCAGACTGTGATTGCCCCTTGCGTAAGTCGTTCTGATGGCCATCCGTGACCACGTGGCCTGTGGGTTTGTCAGAAGTGGGCTTAAATCCAGCCCATCGAGCCTCTCTTTCATGGGAATACCAGCCAATTTGCAGAGCGTGGGAAAGAGGTCAATCAGCCCGACCGCTTGATCAACGACCTGAGCTTTCGCTTTCGATGCTGGCACAATGATCATGGGTACCCGGGTGGATTCTGGCCAGAGACTGTGTTTGGAAACACGGTTCTTCTCCCCGAGATGGTAGCCATGATCGGAGACCAACGCGATGACTGTGTTTGGTGGAACGGCGTTCACCACCTTGCCAATCTGCGCATCGACAAACGTGGTGCAGGCAAGATAAGCCTGGACGCACAGACGCCATTGTTGGTCATCGTTAGCTCGAAGAAATGGCCACTGAGGATAACGCGGCAATTCATGCAGCTCGCGAGCAATTCTGGGAAGGTCATCGAAATCATCTTCTAGGATCTCCGGCAGCTTGATGGAGGAGATGGGAAACTGATCAAGCCATTTCTGAGGAACGTAGAATGGCACGTGGGGACGATGAAAGCCAACCGCCATGAAGAAGGGCTTACTGTTCCTATCATTGTTCTTCTTCAATTGCTCGACGGCCCACGTCGCCGTCGCATGATCCGGCATCTCTTCATCCCTCTCTGGAAAGGCTCCCCAGTCGGTTTGTGTGCCTGTGTAGGGAATGCTGTAGTCGGGGCGATAATGGAATCGCACATCGTTTGGCGGTTTGGGACCTTTCGGTTTCGGCCCCGAGTTTCCAGTGGGGCCAGCGACATCGACGACCGAAGCGAGCTTGATCCCATGAGTGACTTTGCCCACACCGAAGGTCCGGTAGCCATGTTTGGAAAAGTGTTGGGGTAAGAGGTGTCCGATAAAGTTCTCCCGATCCTGACTCAGACTCTTGTCCGGTTGCACATAGAGGCCCGTGCTGGATGGGTAGCGCCCGGTTAAGAGGGAGGCGCGCGAGGGGCCGCAGATCGGAGCCTGGCAATGGGCATTGGTAAACAGCGTTCCTCGGCTCGCCAACGCATCCATGTGAGGAGTCTTGGCGTCAGGATGATCGGCCAGTTGACCGTCGAAGTGGAGTGGCTTCAAAAAAAAGCGCAAGCCTTGGGTCTGTAGCGCAGAAGCGCGCGGTGGTTGATCCCGGTTGCGACGAATTGAGCATCCGCCGCCAGTGCGAGCTACTGGGTATCAGCCGCCACGCGTTTTACTATCAGCCCCGAGGCGAGAGCGCACTCAATCTTGAGTTGATGCGCCGTATTGATAAAATCCACCTGAGTCATCCGTTCATGGGAACGCGTATGATGACGGATCGGCTGCGTCTGCTCGACTACATGGTCAATCGCAAGCGCATCAGCCGACTGATGCGGCTTATGGGAATCGAATCGTTGGCTCCTGGGCCGCACACCAGTCGTCCTGGACGCGGTCGTGAGCACACGATCTTTCCCTACTTGTTGCGCAGTCGAGCGATTAGTGGCCCCAATCAAGTGTGGTGCACAGACATTACCTATGTCCCTGTCAGTGAGGGATTCATGTATCTCGTCGCAGTCATGGATTGGTGGAGTCGCTACGTGTTGAGCTGGCGCATATCCAATACGATGGAGGCCGATTTTTGCATCGAAGCTCTGCATGCCGCCGTTGATCACGCGCAATGTGTGCCCCTCATTTTCAACAACGACCAAGGCTCACAATTCACATCGAAACCGTTCACTTCGGCACTGCGCACACTTGGGGTCGCGATCAGCATGGATGGACGCGGTCGCTATCTGGACAACATCTTCATCGAGCGTTTGTGGCGCAGCTACAAAACCGAAGAGGTCTATCTTCACGACTACGAAGACGTTGCTCAACTCTATCGTGGAACCGGCCACTGGTTCGACTTTTACAATACCCAGGGAATGGCGCACAATTTAGTTAAGACATCTTAAATAAATGTGCGATATTGGGTGCATGAATGTAAACGATCATTGTCCCGGTCCTTACGACGATAACACGAACAGGCGCATGGTCACCTTTGCGTCG